>NZ_JAAVGY010000062.1 GCF_014799995.1 Helicobacter sp. | reverse complement strand
TTCTAGTTTAATATTTAAACTAGAATCTAAGAGAGAATAATTTAAAAGAGTAAGAGTAGAAGCATTTAAAAAGATAAGGAGTGTGCCTAGATTATTTTCTTCATCTTTAGGGGAGAAGTAATAGATAGGGAGAGATTCATCTAATCCTATGCTGGATTTAGAATCTAATTCTCCAAAGAAGTATGCAGAGAGAGGATTAGAAGATTCTGTGCCTCCTGTGAGTTCTATGCCCATAAAATATAATTTAGAGTTTAGAGTGTCTATGTTTTTGGATGCTAATTCCTCTATATCAATTATTTGATTATCATAAGCAAAGATTGTTTCTTTTGTTTTGGTTGTGTTATTTGTTTCAGACATTTTCTATCTCCTCATATACTACTTGAGACTTTCTTAATTTATGTAAAGCTTTGCTCCAATATGCCAAGTTATCATTATCACTCAAGATTCCTAAATAGCTCTGATTAATAGCCTCTATATAAGAATCGCTAATTTTTCCATAATCGTATTTATGATATAGAATCCTTGAAATTGTTTTGTCTTTGGGGATAAGAATATAAGGCGAGAGCTGATTAAGACTCCAATTATTAGCAGGAATATTTGGGTCTAATTCGTTTTCATCATAAGGTTCATAGTTGCTTTGTTTATTGCTTAGTTGTATTTTCTTTGTTTCCTTGTTGTAGCTTATAAAAGTAAAGCTTCCTTGCAAATCATTTGCCTTTTTTATTTGAGAGCTAAGAATCCTATCAAGCATTGTATAGACATATCTTAATTGCTTTCTTTTGTGTTGTAAGTTTTCTTTCCATTTTTTCAATATAGCGATGAAATCCTCTTCTTGGCTAGAACACTTGATGTCATATTTAGATAAACGATTATAATTTGGCTCTAAGACACACACAAAGCGATTATTTATCATTCCTCTAGCCCACTCCCTAAAAGCTTTTGCCCCTTTAATGGATTCTAAATCCTCATCAACACTTTGGAATTTATTAAGGACAAGATGATAATACGCTAAATCTTGCAAGGAATCTTTAAGGGTATCAATAAGATTAAATTCTATATCAAATGCTTGTTTTAAAAAGTATTTGCTTATTTGATAGGCGGGATTTGAATTAGGCACTATATCGGGTATCCATTCTTTTAAGTCTATTACTTCTATGCCAATAGAATCTAGTTTGTGCAAAACCCAAGTGGTGCAGTTGTTGCTTGTAAGGTCATATTTTAATTCTTGAGTAACTGGAACATCGGAATTTTTATTAATATACAAAGTGCTTAAGACATCTTGCTTAATTAGCTCTAATAATGTTTCATACTGCTCTTTTGAGATTTCAAATACGCAACGATTATTACTTTGAAAGGTAGATGAACTGCGTATGTCTGTCTTTTTGTATGAATTATCGTTAAGCTGCTCAATATTTTCGTATGGTTCGTGATTATATTGATTATTCTCAAAAACTTTACCTGACTTCCATACCTTAGATTCTGGTCCAAATCCCCAAAAGCCCTCCCCCTGAAAGTCATCACTTAAGATACTAGGATAGATATTTTCATACCATTCTCCTTTAGTTTTAACCAAAAATTGTCCCCCAATTAAATAGTCGTCTTTATATTTTTGTATTTCTATTTCTTGCTTACCTAACTTATTAGGATTCTCTTTTGTTAATCCCAAAAAAGTATGTGGAACTAATGATGGTACTTGCATAGTTTTGATATAAATCGTTGCGTAGTATTTCATTTATGCCAACTCCCATAAGTCAATATATTAACACCAAATGTAATAAAATTAATCAAAATTGCATTCCAAACAAAGATATTTAAGGGAATTTTTTCAAAAACCAACAAAATACTAGGAAGTATTATTAAAACCCAACCAAACCATACTAAAAACCAACCCCACTCAAAACCAAAATCCAAAAATGGAGAAAGATAGCCATAAATTAAAATGAAAATGAGCCATAAAAATAAGGATAAACTAGCTCTCAAAAAATTTACACCTAAAAATAAAACACAGACAAAAATACATAAGGCAGTTAAACATATGCTTGTAGAAACTTCAAAGAAATTGCTACACAAAGGAAATAAATTTACAACAATATGATTTTTAATCATAAAAAACAACCAAATAATACCAACACTAAACGCAATGCTTACGAAATTCATTATAATGATATAAGAAATTTTATCAGATGTTTGAGTGAGTAAATTATAATTGAATATTTCTTTTTTCCTCATCATATTTCCTCTAGCACATATTGATTATTTTCAAACACTTTACCCCAATGGCTAACATCAGATTCCACAGGAGCAAAGCCATAAAAGCCATCATTAAATTCATTGGTTTCTAAACTTTCATACCACTTTTTATCAAAATCTTTCCAATCTTTATTTTTAAGTTTTTCGTCTCTTAATTCTTTATCTATCTCATCTAATTTATCGGGAGTTTTTTCTTTAGTAAGTCCTAAAAAGGCGTGAGGGATTGAAACAGGTATTTTATCTAATTTTGGTTTCATAGGTTCTATGTATAGGGTTATGAAGTATGGCATAAAAACTCCTATCTTCCGTGACTAAAAAAATAACACGCAAATATACCATAGTATATCACAAAAACCAACGATAACAATAAACTCAACTTGTGTATTTTATAAAAGTAATTAATTATAGAAAGTGCAATTGCACTTTCTAAAGCAAACCAAAAAATAATCTGCGGTTCAATCCAATATATATCAAAAAACCATTGTATAGGATATAAGCCAAAAAACCATTGTATAGGATATGAATTAACAATCCATTGTATAGGATATAAGCCAAAAAACCATTGTATAGGATAAAAAAACACAAATGGAGATATTATTAAAATTACAAAACACAACAAACAATCTAAAATAAACTTACCCCATTTGAATTTTTCTTGCAATTCATTCTCCGTGTTCTTATGATATAAAATGCGCAAAGGTTCGCTAAATCCTAACCGCGATTCCTTGTGCCTTTAAATAATGCTTCAAATCCATAATGTTAATTTCTTGATAATGAAAAATTGAGGCGGCAAGTGCGGCGTCTGCCCCATTTAAAAAAGCCTCTAAAATGTGCTGCATATTTCCCGCTCCCCCGCTTGCGATGAGTGGAATCCCTACACTATGCGCAATCAAGTTGAGCTGTTTTAAGTCATAGCCTGCCTTTGTGCCATCGCAATCCATACTTGTAAGTAGAATCTCGCCCGCTCCGCGATTGTAGGCTTCTTTAGCCCATTGTAACAAGTCTATATTCGTGTTATGACGTCCGCCGTGTGTATAAACTTCCCAGCCCTCACGATTAGGGCGTTCTTTGGCGTCTATGGCGACAACGATACATTGTGAGCCAAAACGTTTGGCACTCTGTGTAATCAAATCAGGATTCTTGATTGCGGAGGAATTGAGGCTGACTTTATCACAACCTGCGTTGAGTAAATCATAAATGTGTTCTAGGCTATTAATCCCTCCTCCGACGGTGAGGGGGATAAAGACTTCTTTCGCCACAGCGCGTACCATTTCAATCGTGGTATTGCGCGCCTCAATCGTAGCGGTAATATCCAAAAAGGTAATTTCATCTGCGCCCTCATCGTTGTAACGTCTTGCGACTTCTATGGGATTCCCTGCATCTTGAAGCCCTACGAAATTCACTCCCTTAACCACGCGTCCGTTTTTAATATCCAAACACGGAATGATTCTCTTTGCCAATGTGTCTTTGCTCATTTTGTTTCCTTTTGTTTGCAAAATCTTAGCAAATTTTATTTTAAGTCTAAGTTTTGGCTATAATTGCGGCTTGATTTAAACTTGTTAAGGATTCTTATGCAAAAGTCGCGCGTGTTTTCTGGCATTCAACCCACAGGCAATATTCATTTGGGCAATTATTTGGGTGCGGTGAAAAATTGGGTAGAAAATCAAGAAAAATATGAAAATATCTTTTGTGTCGTCAATTCTCACGCTATTACGATTCCGCAAGAACCAAGTGTTTTGCGTCAAAAAACCTATGATTTGTGTGCAATGCTACTTGCTTGTGGGATTAATCCTAGCCAATCTATACTCTTTATCCAATCGCAAATCCAAGAACACACTTCTTTGGCTTGGTTGCTCACTTGTATTACGCCAATGGGTGATTTAAGTCGTATGACGCAATTTAAAGACAAGAGTCAAAAGAATCCCAAAAATATTTTTGCCGGGCTTTTTAATTATCCCAATCTAATGAGTGCGGATATTTTACTCTACAAAAGCAACTTTGTCCCCGTAGGAGAAGACCAAAAGCAGCATATTGAGTTAGCAAGGGATACGGCGATACGATTCAATCGTGATTTTGGCGAAACATTTGTCGTGCCCGAACCTCTGATTCTTAAAAGTGGCGCACGCATTATGGGCTTAGATGACCCGACAAAGAAAATGAGCAAAAGCTCGGGCGACAAGCCTAATCATTTGATTGCCTTGATTGACACGCCAGAGGCGATTGTCAAAAAATTCAAAAAGGCAACGACAGATAGCGAGGGAATCATCGCATTTGATAAGAATCGCGCAGGAGTTTATAATTTGCTCACGATTTATCAATGTTTTACGAAGCAAACACAAGCCCAAATTGAAGCAGAGTTTGCGGGGCAAGGCTATGGAGTGTTAAAGACAAGGGTGGCTGAAGTCGTGATTGAATCCTTGCGCCCGATTCGTGAATCCTACGAAAAGCTTATCAATGAAAAGGATTATTTGCATTCTATTTTGCAAGAGGGAGAATCCCGAGCGCGCCAAATTGCAACCGCAACTTATAAAGAAGCCAAAGAAAAAATGGGGCTCGTGTGATTCTTAGCTATTGCGAAAATCTTTGTATTCCATTGGAATCAGGCAATCCTCAACCTCTAAGATTTGTGAGTAAATCTTAGAATCATAGCCGATTTTAAAGAGCGCGTTAATCGCCTCTAGTTGTTTTAGGCTAAGGCTTACAGAATCCTCATTAGCATAGAGATTGAGATAAGTTTCTAATTGTTGCGCATTGACACGAATGAGATTCCTCTCTTGAAGCATTTGCGAAAGTAATGGCTTGTTTTGCAATGCGACTTTGACGGCTTTTGTCAGCATTTCCTCACAAGTAATTGCAACACTTAAAGGCAAGGAGCGGCGCAAACACATTCCGCCTAGCGGCAGGGGAAGATTGGCTTGATTTAATTCGCACCAAATGTCCCAAATCTCGCGTTCTACTTCTAGTTTTTCATCAAATTGCAAAATGGATTCGTGGATTAGCACTCCCGCATCTACTTCCCCGCTAAGCACGGCATTTTCAATTTCAAGGAAGTTTTTATAAACGATTCTCGCTTCTGGATAGGAGATTCTAAAGAGCATTGCATTAGTCGTGTGTGCCCCACTCAAGGCGACTTTGAAATTTTTTCTAAGCTTCTTAGCTTTGGGTTTGATGAGTTTAGGTCCATAACCCGCGCCAAAGCTCACGCCTGTTCTTAGCAAACATTGCTCAAGGGCTAGAAGCGGATAAACGCCAAAAGAAATTGCAGAAATATCCAACTCGCCCTTTAAGGCTTTGACATTGAGTGTTTCAATATCTAGCGCGCAGGATTCAAAGCAAATTTCAGGATTGCTAACCCAACCAAAGTGGATAGCATAATACATAAACAAATCGTCCGCATCTGGCGAATGCCCTAGGGTTAAAGTTCTCATTGTGGCTCACTTATGAATTTTGGGGTGGATTTTATTTCAACTTCGCTTATAATGGATTGAATCTTGGAGAGGACGAGGTTGGGCGTGAGATGACGCATACAAGCGTGAAAGGTTGCAGAATCCTTAGGAAGCGGGCAAGTGCGTTGCATACAAGGCGCACACGCAAGAGGTTTCCCCAAAGTCTCAAGCGAAATGATATGCGAATTTTTGGCATTAAAGGGGCAAGTTTCTTTAGCATTAGTAGGACCAAAGAGGGCGAGAGTTGGAATCTCAAATGCACTTGCAATGTGCATAGGACCGCTGTCATTGGTGAGCAGAAAATGCAGTTTAGCAAAATACGCCATTAGGCTTTCAATCGTGGTTTTTCCGCTCAAATTGAGGACATTTTCTCGCAAATCTTTCCAATGGGGCATTGCGTGCAAATGCTCTAAAATCTTGTTGTTAATTGCGTTCTCACTCGCAACGCCAAAGAGGATAATCTTGTAATTTTGTTGTAGTAAGGATTCTATCACTTGCGCAAAATAGGATTCCTCCCAACGTTTAGCCGCTCCAAATGCTGCGCCCGCATTGATTCCGATAATCTTAGAATCTTTGAAGTGTTGAGGTAAAGCCACTTCTAAGGCGGGTTGCTTAAGGTAGAGCTTGGGGGCTGGCGGGGGATTTTGATTAGGATTTTGTACTTGTAGGTCCTGAAGTTGTGGCAAATGAAGCGCAGATTCTACAAGGGTAGAGAAACGCAAAGCCTCGTGAATGTTTTTGGGCTTTTTAGGGCGGAATGTGAGCAAAAGAGCGCGCATTTCCGTGTTAAATCCTGCACGAAATTTTGCGCCATTAAGAAATAGCAAAAGCGCAGAGAGGAGGTTGTTTTGAAAGGTAAAGCCCAAATCGCAAGGCGGGATAGATTTCGCAAGATAGTAGAGATTTAAGATTCTAAATTTTGCCTTTTTGCTTTTATCCTCTATAATGCTCACTTGAGGATAATGTGCAAAAAGTGCTATACTTGCGGCACTTCCAATCAAATAAAAATGTGCCTTAGGGAAACGTGAAAACAGAATCTCTAGTGCGTAAGTCGCCATTACAGCGTCTCCTAGCCAATTTGGGATTCTAATAAGAATGTTCATCGAATCTCATTTAGGATTTGTAGGGTTTGTTGTAGATTATTCTCCACATTCAAAGAACTAACGGCTGCTGCACAATTTTTTTGCGTTTCTCTTAGAAATTCGGGACTTTCTAATAGCTTCATTAGAATTTCACTACCTTGTGTAATAGCCTGTGGAGTATCCAATAAAAACATTGGATTGAATAATTCTCCCGCACCATTTTGTTTGGTTGTAATGATTGCATTTTCAAAGCTTGCAGCTTCTAGTGTGGCATTAGAGCAGGGTTCATAAATCGTTGGGAATAAGAAAATATCACTTGCAGCATAAAAATGCGAAACTTCGGTTTGAGCTCCTAAAAAGAGTGTATTGTCAAGAATATTGAATCTTTTTGCAAGTTGTTCATAATGTTTTTGTTTTTTTTCCTTTCCAATAATCAAAAAATGCCAATTTTTATGTGGAATCTTGGAGAGCATAAGAAGTGCTTCTTGTAGTCCCTTGCGCGCATAGCCACTACCAACAAAAAGTAGAAGTATTTTATCTTTAAGAAATGAAAAATCTTTGTAAAGCCTGTTTTTAGCAGAGGTTTTGTCAAAAGATTCGGGTAGAGGAATGCCATTATAGACAACACGAATTTTTTCAGGAGGGACTTTAAATTTTTCTATTAAAGAGGTTTGGATCATTTTTGAGTTAGCAATGATAATTTTGGCGTTCAAAAATAAATGCGATTCTATAAAAGTATAAATCCAATTCATAGGGTTAAAATAACTCTTGATTTTAAGCCAAAGGTTGTTTCTAGTTTTTATCGCAAGCCATTCTTTGTGGATTCCATCACCTGCGCGATAAATATCGCAATCAAAAACACGTTCTAGGCTGAAATAAATCGCGTTGCGGTGTTGCTTGTGGTATTTATCATAAGCAAAAAGAAAATAAAGAAATTTTAAAAACGAGGGTAATAATGTTGGCAAAGCAATGTGCATTTCCGCAGATTGCCCATAGTCTCCACTAGAAAATACTTCAATTTTGGAGTAGATTTGTCCTGAATCTTGAGTTGTGTTTCGTGATATTAAAGATTCTTTTAACCGCCTAAGGTATTTTTCTGCTCCACCAACTTGAGAACTTTTAAATCGGACAAAAATTAGATTCATAATCTATCTAAAACCTCACGTGTAATCGTCTCAATGCTCTGATTGGCATTAATCACATAATGCGCGCAAGAGCGGTAGGATTGAAGCCGCTCTTGATAGAGTTTGAAAGCAGAATCGCGATTCTCAAACAAAGGGCGTTTGCTCCGTTCCTCTGCATCAAGACGCGCTAAAATGGCTTCAAATTCTAAATGCAAGAAAAAAACCTTTCCCATAGATTGGACATCGCAAAACAAAGGCATTCCGCCCCCTGTGGAAATAATGGCATTCTGGACATTATGCGCGACAAATTGGCAGAATTTACGTTCTAAATCTCGGAAATATGCTTCGCCATAGGTTGCGAAGATTGCTTTGATACTCAAACCTTCATTGGCTTCAATGAGAGAATCGCTATCCAAAATCCAAGCTTGCTTGGCTTTATGTAGAGCCTTAGCGATTGTGCTTTTACCACTACCCATAAAGCCAATAAGGACGCAATTAGTGGAGTTCAATTTCATAATTTCCTGTTGTTTTTTGCACAAGAGTGTATTTGTATTGCCCATCAAGAGTGAAAGTAATGCGATAAAAGTCTAGGTGGGTGCTCAAAGAAACTTTTGGAATCGTAGGAATCTGTGTGTCAAAGATTTCTTGAAGTGGTGTTTTATTGGGCACTTTGAAGTCCAAAATTAAACGCGTAGGAGAGGCAAGCGTAAAATCACGCAATAGCCGAAGCGGGGCTTTGAGTTGAATCTTTTGTCTTGAGATTTCAAAATCAAATAAATTACCCAAAACGAAATTTTGTTTGTCCAATACATTGGGGGCTTTGGGCTGCACTTCTTGGCTTAAAATAAGCGGAAAGTGCCAATCAATGTCGCCCTCAAGATTCTGTTCAAGGCTAGTAATAGAACCATTAAGGTTTTGATATTCTAAAATAATTTTTTTGATTTTTCTAGCAGTGGAGGGCAAAATCAGCTCTGTTTTGGTGAATAAATCTAGTTGTGGAGCATTGGTGATTTGCCCACTTTCTTTGGGTGTAATGATGGGCGTAAAAGGGTCTCGGCTTCTCTTAGTGGAATTATTGTCCTCTTGATTTTCGCTTAAAAAGGGCTTGTTGGATTCCTCTGTATTTTGTGTAGGCATTTGGCTTGCTGGGGTATTTTGGGTGGAATCTAGCAGTGCGCTTTGGGGTGTTAGTGTATTTTGTGCTTCTGCATTGGGGAGATTTGCGGGCGGGGTTTCTGGATTCTTTTGTTTTTGCGCATCAATGCTTAGAGTTGGGATTTCGGGTAAAGCCTCTGGCTCATTGTTCTGTGCAAATACCGCACTAGAGAGGATTATAGCACTACAAAATAATTTAAAACTTCTCATTTGGGTTCAAGTCCTTTCAATTCAAAAAGTTCTTTTTGCAGATTTGCATTTTCGTGCATTAGGCGATTGACTTCTTCGCGCATTTGGGATTCTTTGTCTTTAATGTCCAAAAGCACGCTTAAAGAGTTATTGCCAAAGAGTAGATTCCCAAAATAAACTCCTAAGAGGCAAACCAACAAAACAAGGCTTAAAAAGGGCAGGAGTTTATAGAATCCACCCTTTTTAAATGTCGTAGATTCCATTACTTAGCAAAAAGTTTTTTGCCTAAATAAATAGGGAATCCCAATTCGCTTTCAATGGCTAATAAGCGATTGTATTTTGCCATACGCTCACTTCTGGCGGTTGAACCTGTTTTGATTTCACCTGTGTTTAATGCCACAGCAAAATCGGCGATGAAGCTATCCTCACTCTCTCCGCTGCGATGACTCATAATGCAACGATAGTTGTTGCGTTGGGCTAGACGAACGGTTTGCATTGTTTGGCTTACTGTGCCGATTTGATTAGGCTTGATAAGCACGGCATTTGCGATTTTTTTCGTGATTCCTTCTTCTAGGATTTTTGCATTGGTTACAAACAAATCATCTCCCACAAGTTGCACCTTATTGCCGAGTTTTTGGGTGAGCTTGCTCCAACCCTCCCAATCGTCCTCACTCAAGCCGTCTTCAATAGAGACAATAGGATATTTTGCGATGAGTTTTTCGTAATATTCAATGAGTTCTTCACTGCTTAGGTTTTTGCCCTCGCCTTTGAGGCAGTAAATCCCCTCATCATTGACAAACTCACTGCTTGCGACATCAAGCGCAATGGCGATTTGTTCTCCCTCTTCGTAGCCTGCTTTTTTGACGGCTTCTAAGATAATTTGGATTGGTTCTTCATTGGTTTTGAGATTGGGAGCAAACCCGCCCTCATCGCCAATGCTTGTAATGTGTTTAGAATCTTTGAGGAGTTTTTTAAGGTGTTGGTAAATTTCTGCACTTGCGCGCAAAGATTCACTAAAGCATTCAAAGCCCACCGGCATAATCATATATTCTTGAAAATCCACCGTGTTATCCGCGTGGCTTCCACCATTGATGATATTGAGCATTGGAATAGGTAAAGTCAGAGCATTTGCGCCACCCAAGTAGCGATAAAGTGGGAGATTTAGGCTTTTTGCTGCCGCACGCGCAACCGCCATAGAGACGCCTAAAGTCGCATTTGCTCCCAAGTTTGAAAAATTTTCTGTGCCATCAAGTTCTATTAGGAGATTGTCAATCGCACTTTGGTCAAATGGGCTTAATCCTGTGATGGAATCGCAAATTGTTGTGTTAATGTTTTCGCACGCCTTTAAAACGCCTTTACCCAAGAATCGTTCCGTATTATCACGCAATTCTAAAGCCTCTCTTTTGCCTGTGCTTGCGCCACTTGGGACGATTGCGCTTGCCACACTGCCATCACTTAAGAGAATCGTGGCTTTCACCGTTGGATTCCCTCGACTATCTAAGACTTCTTGCGCACTCACTTCATCAATGTAAATCATTATTTCTCCTTTGATTGGTCTGTTTCTTTGGAAGTTTTAGAATCTTTAGATTCTTTTTCTTCTTGCAAGGAAGCTTTATCCTCTTCGCTTAAAGTAAATTTTTCTGCGCCTACCACCATACAGCAAGATTTATCTTCTGCCAAGATTGGATTGCCTAAACCAAAAAGAATCGCAATAAAGCTTAATTTTAAAATCATCTTTTGCATTTGCTCGCACCTCGCCTTTATTCAATTTCGCTTGTATCATCGCCACTAGACAAATCATCAGAGATAGAAATAGAGGCTTTGATTTTCTCTCCAATCTCTTGGGCGATTTCTGGATTTTCTTTCAAAAAAGCCTTTGCATTTTCTTTGCCTTGCCCGAGTTTCTTGTCTTTATAACTTAGCCACGCACCGCTTTTATCCACAATATCTAACTTGACGCCATAGTCAATGAGCTCGCCCTCTTGGCTGATTCCCTCGCCAAACATAATGTCAAATTCCGCTCCTCTAAAGGGCGGCGCAACTTTGTTTTTGACTACTTTTGCCTTGACGCGATTGCCGATGTTTTGTTCGCCTTGTTTTAAAGTCGCAATTCTGCGCACATCAATTCTAACACTCGCATAGAATTTAAGCGCATTTCCCCCTGTGGTGGTTTCTGGACTACCATAGCCCATCATACCGATTTTCATACGAATCTGATTGATGAAAATCACCGTGGTATTCATCTTGTGAATCACGCCTGTTACTTTTCGTAATGCTTGGCTCATCAAACGCGCTTGTAAGCCTACGTGCTGGTCTCCCATATCCCCGTCAATCTCGCTTTTGGGCGTGAGGGCTGCGACAGAGTCAATCACGATTAAATCCACGCCACCGCTTCTTGTAAGCGTTTCTAGGATTTCCAGTGCCTGCTCCCCAAAATCCGGCTGGGAAACAAGTAGATTCTCTACATCTACACCCAATCGCTTAGCATAAGTAACATCTAATGCGTGTTCTGCGTCGATAAAAGCACAGATTCCACCCTTTTTCTGACATTCTGCGACAATTTGTAATGCCAAAGTCGTCTTACCCGAACTCTCCGGTCCATAGACTTCAATAATGCGTCCCTTAGGCACTCCCCCAATGCCAAGCGCAATATCAAGCCCAAGAGAACCCGTGCTAATGGCGTCAATTTTTTCTACCGGTTTGTCGCCAAGCCTGATTAATGCGCCCTTTCCAAAGGCTTTATCAATTTGCTTAATGGCAAGCTCAATTGCTTTTCGTTTGTTTTCGTCCAAAGCCATTTTTTCTCCTAAAAAATTAAAATTTTATTGTAGCCAAAACATATAAAAATTTCAAAATAAAAACACTTTCAGTTTTTTTGCAGGGCTTAAGATTATAATTACAAAAGTTTGATTGTAAAAGAGGCAGAATGTATCCTTTAAATATTTTAGAAGAAGACTTGAAAAACAAAGTGGCGCACGACTTTTTTGGCAGTTTTGATAGCACGCGGATTCTGGGCAAAATTGATTTTTGCGTCTCCTATCACGCAAAAACCTTGTTCCAAACCATTAACTTCCTTTGGGCGGAGGCGAAAAAGGGCAACAAAAACGATATTATAGAATCCTTTGTGCAGCTTATCTTAACCATTGGTAAGGAACGCACCTTTGAAAACGAACTCCCGCCGCTTTTCTTGGGTGCGCTAGATTGTGAGAAAATCGCTTTTATTCCCTATTATGAGATTATGGATATATTTGCCCAAAATGATTTTAATTGGAATGTCGCGCCAAGCAATCACAACTCAAAGGAATTTAAACAACTCTACCAAATGAGTGGGGGGCTTTTAGAATCTAAGAAATTACTTTTTTACTTCAAGAGTGATTCTAAGGAATTGCAAGGCTTTATCAAAGACAATTTCACGCTTGCCAATAAGCAGCTACACAAAATCCAAATCACAAAGAATAATTTCACAAATGTCTATCAAAAATGGCTTACAAAAGTCAAAGATTCTATCAGCATTGATTGGAATCTTGCCAAAAATGCGGGGATTTTGGACGCTGACTTTTATCTAGCAGATTTGCTAAGTAGTGAGAATCAAAGCCTGCTAGACAAGCTTTTTGTCGTGCTTAAAAAAACGCAGTATGAGTTTAACAAAACTATTACTTTTATGGGTTCAGAGCAAAAGGACACAGCGACTTTTAGAGACAATCAAAAAGCCCATAATGAGTTTTGGAATCTCTATGAGCGTCCGCCAAGACAAGAATATTGGGATTATATTATAGACAGACGCGATTTGCTTGTGCCTAGCGACATACGAGAGCGTAAGGGAGCGTTTTTCACTCCGCAAATTTGGGTGCAAAAGGCACAAGTTTATCTTGCCAAAGCCTTAGGGGAGGATTGGCAGAGCGAATCTTATGTGTGGGATTGTGCCGCAGGGACAGGGAATCTCTTCGCAAACCTTACCGAGTCGCACAATTTCTATGCCTCCACACTTGATAAGGCAGATGTTAAGATTATGAAAGAACTTGCAAAAAATCAGCATTTGCCGCTTTTGCAAAACCATATATTCCAATTTGATTTTTTAAACGATAGTTTGCTTGATAAGCCTTGTGAGAGACATAAAGACAAGTTAGATTCTACTTGTAAAGACTGCCAAGCCTCCAAACTCCCAAAATCCCTGCAAGAAATTTTAAAAGAGGAGACAAGGCGCAGAAAACTAATTATTTTTATTAACCCGCCGTATGCGGAGGCTACTTCAGGCACGACACCGGCAGGCACAGGGGCAAATAAGCCCAAAGTTGCCACAGACAATGCGATTTATCAAATCCTTACAGGCAAAGGAAAGGTAGAGGGCATTAATATAGAATCTAAAGACTATCTAGGCAAGGCAAGCAATGAAATCTTTGCGCAGTTTTTTATGCGTATTTTCCTAGAGATTCCACACTGCAAGCTTGCCGCGTTCTCTACACTTAAATACATCAATTCTAGCAATTTTGTAAAATTTCGAGAGACTTTTAAGGCAAAATTTCTGCAAGGTTTTATGTGTCCAGCCGATACCTTTGATAATGTCAAGGGGCAGTTTCCCATTGGCTTTTTGGTATGGGATTTAGGCAAAAGCTGCAAGGAATAGGCTATAATACAAAAACACAAAGAAAAAGGAATCACAAATGAAAAGGCAAATCTCCTTAGACAGGGAAAGCTTTATGCGCTCTTTGAATCAAGAACAACAAGAATTAGTTAAGCAAGTAGATGCACTTTATAGTGATTTTGTAGATTTGCAAATTGCAAAGATGAGACTGCAAGAATGGGAAGCAAAGGGCAAACCCAGAGGCTATACACTTGATGAGGCTAGAAAAGAAATTTTAGGCATAGAATGCAGCTAGAGATTCAAGCTCCCGCACTTAAAGAAATCCAAAAAGATTTCGACAGAAAAACACAAGAACAAATCATTGAAAAACTTGCCTATTTTGCCGAAAACTATGAAAGCGTTATCCAAACAAAGAATGTAGAAAAGATTCAAAATTCTGATGTTTATAAATATCGCTTAAGCTTGGATATTCGGGCAATTTTCATTACTTATTATGAAGATGAAAATGGCATCATAGTAATTTTAAGTGTTACAAACAGACAAAATGCTTATAAGAGCACAAAAATGCAAAAATACGAAAATCTAGCAAACGATTTTTTCAAATCACATAAAAATATCTAAAGGAGCAAAAAATGACTTTAACGCTTAAAAATGTAGATTCTGCAACTTTGCGAGTGATTAAGTGTTTAAAAGCGTTTAGACCAGAACTTAAGATTAAAAAAATAAGCAAAAAACAAAAATCAAAAAAGGTAAAAGCAAAATTAAGCATAGAAAAAACAGATGATTTTCAGTATTTGCGTGAATCTATGCTACAAGACTTAAAGAAGCCAGAAAATAAAGCAGTTTTTGAGAGATTAAAAGACAAATGAAAGCCATAGAACTTGATGTTTTTGATAGAAATGGGGAATTTTTAGGGGTAAAGAGGTTTTATGCTAAAAATAGCAATACACGAAGCATCAATCAATGGATAAAACAATACGATGATAAGCAGATTGTAGAACTCGCATTTATGGGGAATCCAGCCCCAGACTTTCAACACAGCAGCCAACTTTATGTTTCTCAAAGACAAGGTATTGAACATTTTAATTTTTTTAAAATCTGTGCGAACAATCTCATCATTGCTTCTATCTATTTCGCAGTGCGGCATTGTATCCTTGCAACTTGGCTTAATGACCGCGACCAATTCCTTTATCCTAATGATAAATGGCAGGAAGATTCTATTTTTCAAAATGATTGTTTGGCTTTCACGCTCTTTCACGGACAGAATCGCATTACAAGCAAAGAGGGAGTGAATCACTTTATCCCCTTTAGCGAAAAGGAAGTGGGGAGCAAAGAAGCCTTTCAAAGTCATTTCATACACGAGTTTATCAGAGGTAGAATCAAGCAAGACTCTCAAATACAAGACAAAGCAGAGAAAAAAGGAAGACAGAAAGGCTTTACAGATGAGACTTTTTATATCCAATCCCTCATTCCCACAAAACCGCTAGAGTTTAGTGCGGAGGCACAAGCAGTCTTTGTCGCAGGATTAGAGCTTTGGAAATATTATCATTCTCAAGAGTTTAAAGACAAGGAGAAACCCTATAATCCAAATGCTTCACTTTATGACATTAAGGCGCATTTTCAAGGATTTAACGACAAGGGCAAGATGAATCCGCCCATAAAAGCGCAGGATTCTTATTATAAAAATTCTATTGGTGCTTTGAATGCCGCACTTTTGAATCTCGCAAAAAGAATCACACCCAAAGTCTATGAATATGGATTTTTAATGGAGTGAGAGGGCGCGCATTGGTTTCCCGTCATTGCGAGAAGCGAAGCGACGAAGCAATCTATAACTTTAATCTTGCTTTTGAGATTCTTGCTTTTATAAATTATGGATTGCCACAGCCTTTACCAAAGGCTTCGCAATGACGCAAGTGCAGAATCCACTTTATGAGACATTATAGATTGCCACGATTCCTTGCGGAATCTTGCAATGACGTAGCGGGGAATTAATGTTCTTGAGACTTCAAAACAATTTCGCGCGTATCTCTCGCAATCATTAGCTCTTCGTTGGTAGGAATCACGCAGACTTTGACTTTGGAATCAGGCGTAGAAATGACGCCCTCTTTGCCCACGGTTTCAAGATTAGCGGATTCATCAAGGTTGATTCCCAAGAAATGCAAATGTGAAACGATTTTGCCGCGAATGAATTTAGCGTTTTCTCCCACACCCGCACAAAACGCAATCGCATCTACACCCACGAGTGCCGCAGTGTAAGCACCGATGTATTTTGCCACACGATAAGCGAAAACTTCTCTAGCGAATCGCGCCTTGAGGTTGCCCTCTTCATCGGCTGCGAGCAAATCCCTAAAGTCGCTAGAAATCCCAGAGATTCCAAGCACACCGGATTTTTTGTTTAGGAGATTTAGGACTTCTTTGGTGCTTAGATTTTCTTTTTGGGCGATATAGTCAATAATTGCAGGGTCTAAATCCCCGCTACGCGTGCCCATTACCAAGCCTTCAAGCGGAGTTAAGCCCATACTTGTATCAATGCTTTTACCATTTTTGATTGCGCAAATGCTAGAACCATTGCCCAAGTGGCAAGTGATAATGCGGGAATTTTCTAGTGGAATCCCTAGAAATTCTGCGGTGCGCTTGGAAACATAACTATGGCTTGTGCCGTGGAATCCGTAGCGGCGAATCTTGTATTTCTCATAATATTCATAGGGCAAACCATAAATATAGGCGTGCGGTGGCATACTTTGGTGGAATGCAGTATCAAATACCGCTACCATAGGCACTTTTGGCATTAAATGCTTGCAGGCGCGGATTCCTAGTAGGTGTGCGGGATTGTGCAAAGGAGCTAAATCGGAACATTCTTCAATATGCGTGATGACTTCTTCATTGATGAGTGCAGAATGGGTGAAATGCTCGCCCCCATGCACGATTCTATGCCCAATGGCTTTGATTTCATTTAAGGATTTGATAATGCCGTTTTGTGGATTGATTAGTGCTTCAAGCACAAGCCCAATCGCAACTTCGTGGTCTTTCATTTCTACATTTTGCGTAATTTTTTCTGCCCCTTTGGGTTTATAGCTAAACTGCCCATTGGCAATGCCGATTCTATCGCATAGCCCTGACGCCAAAACCTCCTCTGTGTTGGTGTTAATCAACTGATATTTGAGGGAGGAGCTCCCGCAATTAATAACCAAAATATCCATATTTACTCCTTGTTTTGTTGTGCTTGGAGAGCGGTAATCGCAATCACGCCGACAATATCTTCGCTGCTGCAACCTCTTGAAAGGTCATTGACTGCACCGCCGATTCCTTGTGTGATTGGTCCATAAGCTTCCGCCTTTGCCAATCTTTGCACTAATTTATAGCCAATATTGCCCGCGTCTAAATCAGGGAAAACAAGCACATTTGCTTGTCCTGCAATCGGGCTATTGGGGGCTTTGGATTTTCCAATACTTGGAACAATCGCCGCGTCAAGTTGGAACTCACCATCTAGGGCAATCTCTGGTGCTTCTGCTTGCGCAATTTTTGTCGCTTCTACTACTTTATCCACATCGGAGTGCTTCGCACTGCCCTTTGTAGAGTGCGAGAGCATAGCCACTACGGCTTTTTTGCCCACTAAGGCTTCAAAGCTTTTAGCGGAATCTATCGCGATAGAGGCGAGCTCTTGCGCATTTGGGTTTTGTACTAAGCCACTATCTGCAAAAATAAAGATTCCATTCTCACCATAAGTGCAATTAGGGACAACCATTAAGAAAAATGCGGAAACGAGTTTGGAATCTGGCTTCGTACCTAGAATTTGCAATGAAGCACGCAATACATCAGCCGTAGCGTGAATTGCGCCTGCAACCATACCATCGGCTTTTTTGGATTTGACGAGTGCCACGCCAAAATAGAGCGGATTCTCAAGCAAAAGGGCGCGTGCGGACTTTTCGCTTAAGCCTTTATGCCCGCGCAACTTGACAAATAATTCTACATAGGACTCTAGCGCATCGCAGCTTGAGGGATTGATAAATTCTGCGTTTTCTAAATTCAAATTATGTTCTTTTGCACGTTGTTTGATTTCTGTTTCTTCACCAATTAAAATAATCTTTGCAAGTTTTTCTTGTAACGCGGTATGAGCGGCTTTTAAAGTGCGCATATCACTTGTTTCTGGCAAGACGATTGTTTGTAAGTTGGCTTTAGCCTTTTCTTTAACTATTTGAATGAAATCCATATTCACCCTTTCAATATAAGATTTCAGCTATTTTAAGATTTTTTAGGCTAAGTAGTGTATAAACTTGATAAAAAAGTGTAAAAAATTTTATGAGTGTGTAAATTTTTCCCTTAATATCTTTTTACCAAATTCTACACCGGGTTGGTTATAGGTATCAATTTGTAAGAGAATCCCTACACAAGAAGTCAGCAATTCATAATAAAGCACGAGTGCGCCTACGCTTTGCTCATTAAGAGAGTCTAGCACGATAGAATCTACCGGCACATTTTGCGAAATAATGCTTTCTTTTGTTGAGATACATTGTAGCTTCAAGAGTTGATTGAAAGAAGTTTGATTGACGAAGTTGGTAGATTCTAATCCTTGTAGGCTAATATTTGGAATGTAAAGAGGCTTTTGCGAGAGGTTTTTAACACTTAGGAATGTTACGGTTTTGTTTGCTGGTCCTTGCATAATGAGTTGTAAAAAGGAATGCTGGTCAATGCTGCCAATAAGCGCGATAGGTGTCAATCCGCGTCTTTGCTCATACATATCAAGCTTGCCCAAGGATTCTCCCCATAGTTGCACATACCAAGCATTAAAATGACGAAAGACGCTAGAGTAAGAAAACAGCACATTGATTGGGAAGTTATTTTCGTTTCTTGCGAGGAATAATGCTTTTTTTAGGACATTGTCTTTGCGTTCTTTAAAGAATCTGTTACTTACAATGCTCGCGCCTTTTAAAATGGCTTCTATATCATAACCCAAAATCGCAAGGGGTAATAAGCCTACCGCGCTTAATACCGAGAATCTCCCGCCAATGTTTGGTTTAATTGTTACGGATTCTATCCCCTCACTTTTACTCCAATGGAAAAGTGGCGAATCCTCGTCCGTGATAGTGAGGAGGTGTTTTTTGTGTTTGAGTAGAGAGAATCGCGCCAAGATATATTTGAAAAGTGAAGTGGTTTCAATCGTGAGTCCGGATTTTGAAATGATGATAAAGAGAGTATCTTCGCATTTGACGCGTTGTAAGTCTTTTCTAATGATAATGGGGTCGGTGTGTTCTAGGAATCGTAATTTGATTTTTTTGCGATTGTTTTGGTGCGAAAGAAGTGCGTCAATCGCTTTTGTCCCAAGAGAGCTACCCCCAATCCCTACAATGATGACATTGGAGATGGAGTTTAAAAAATGCTTATTGCGTGCAACATAATCAAAGATTGCTTCGTTTTTGGCAAATGGGAGGTCATAATATCCGCTAAGCTGACTATTGCGTTCCACAAGCACTTTTTGGAAAAACAAATCCAAATTTTCTTTGGCAAAAAGATTGGGATAATCCTGCAAAAAGCGCACATAGGTATTGGTTAGATTTAACATAGGAATCCAAAGGTGCTAAATGCTAGAGCCGACAAAGCTTGCCATATCTACTAAACGCGTAGAATAGCCCCATTCATTATCATACCACGCGACAACTTTGAGTTGATTTTCACCTACAACTACCGTGCAATCGGGGATAAAAATACTGCTATAAGTGCTTCCGATGAAGTCGCCCGAAACGCGTTTTTCATTATCCACCAAAATAAAATTCTTAAAGTCCCCTTGCGCAGCTTTTTCAAAGGTGGCGTTAATGGATTCTTTGCTAACGGGCTGCTTGGTAACACAAGTCAAATCTACGACACTCACATCTGGAGTTGGCACGCGAATGGCAAAGCCATTGAGTTTGCCCTTTAATTCTGGCATTACAAGCCCTATGGCTTTGGCTGCTCCAGTGGAAGTTGGAATCATATTTAAAGCTGCTGCGCGTGCGCGGCGCAAGTCTTTATGCTTGGAATCCAAAAGGTTTTGGTCGTTGGTGTAACTATGGATTGTCGTCATTAATCCGCTTAAAATCGTAAAGTTATCGTGCAAGACTTTTGCAATTGGCGCAAGTGCATTGGTGGTGCAACTCGCATTAGAAACGACTTGTTCTCCTTGATAGCTCGTGTGATTGACGCCATAAACAAAAGTAGGCGCATCGGTAGCAGGTGCAGAGATTACCACGCGTTCAATCCCTCCATAAAGATGCGCACTTGCTTTGTTCAAGTCATTAAAAGCCCCTGTGCATTCTATCACAAGCTTTGCACCAAATTTTCCGAAATTCAATTCTTTAATCTCCCGCGTGCTGACAATTTGGATATTTTTTTGTTTGCCGATTCTGATACTCGTTTCGCTTAGTTTTTCAACCTCGCTATTTTTTTGCACAGAATCGTATTTGAGCAAATGAATCAGCGTGTCAATGGGCATTGTAGTATTGAGCGCGACAAGCTCTAAATCCTCACGCTCACTTAGGATTTTGCATACACACAAACCGATTCTACCTGTTCCATTGACTGCAACTTTTAAAGCCATTGATTCTCCTTGTTTTTCAAGCGATGATAAATTAAAATCTCCATATTATTTAAAACTTCCTTAATAGTAAATATTATGGTTGGATTTATGCTTTTAGCGGATAGAAAATAGGATAAAATGATTATTTTTCTTACAAAAAGCTTGAAATTCGCAAATTCTGTGCTACAATAACGCGTTTTAAACTTTTTATGGAGGTTTCCAAAATGAACAAATCAGAATTTGTTGACTTGGTAAAACAAGTCGGAGAGTATGAGACTAAAAAAGAAGCTGAAAGAGCAATCAGCACTTTCACAGCAGCAGTTAGCAAAGCACTTGCTAAAAAAGAAAGCATTGAGCTTGTAGGCTTTGGTAAATTTGAAACTGTGCTTCAAAAAGGTAAAGAAGGTGTTGTCCCCGGAACAACTAAAAAATACAAAACAAGCGATAAATTCGTGCCTAAATTTAAAGCTGGAAAAGGTCTTAAAGACGCGGTAGCCGCTGCTAAAAAAGGCAAAAAATAACCCTTTCTTAAAGCCCAACTCTTCGTTGGGCGATTTTCTCAAAACTACTTCGCTATTGTCCCCGTAGCTCAGTAGGATAGAGCACACGATTCCTAATCGTGAGGTCATGCGTTCGAATCGCATCGAGGACACCACAATCTTATTTGGCTTTTGGATAAAGCATTCATAATTTAGACTACTTTTTCTTCACAATTTGCTAGAAAATTTCTCTAAATTCATTTCATTTTTAAGGACAAAATATGTTTCAAGACTTTAAACAAAGGTTCTTGGTCAAATTTTGGTCTCCTATGCCTGCAATTATTGCTTTGGGTGTAATGGCGGCTTATTATTTTGGTTTGACTGGGACTTATTGGGCGGTAACAGGTGAATTTACGCGTTGGGGAGGGCATATAATGAATCTCTTAGGCGTAGATACGAGCACTTGGGGGTATTTCAAGATTATAGGGCTTGCGGGCACTCCGCTAGACAGAATTGATGGCGTGATGATTATTGGAATGTTTGCCGGGGCATTTGCAGCTGCTGCGATGGCAAATAATGTAAAATTCCGTTTGCCTCAAAGCAAGATTCGGATAGCTCAAGCTCTCATTGGTGGAATCATTGCGGGCTTTGGAGCAAGAATCGGAATGGGTTGTAACTTGGCAAGCTTTTTTACAGGGATTCCGCAGTTTAGTTTGCACGCGTGGTTCTTTACCATTATGACTTTGGTTGGCGTATGGTTAGGGACAAAAGTCGTCTTTTTGCCAATTTTTCGTTCGCATACAAAATTAATCAAAGTCAATGCGCAAAAACAAATTGCTCACGATGAGGGCAAGGCAAAAATGCTTTTTATATTGGGTGTTTTGGTTTTGGTTGCTGTGGGGATTTGGGTTGCCTATTTAATGGCTTATGGAGTGATTCCAGAGGGCAAGAGGATTCCTGTTTTGGCAATCGCGGTAGTCTTTGGCGTGGGCTTTGGATTCACAATTTCACGCGCTCAAATCTGCTTTACTTCAGCCTTTAGGGATTTGTTTATCACAGGACGCGGATATATGGCACAAGCGGTAATTGTGGGAATGATGGTTTCAACCATTGGCGTATTTAGCTATATTATGTTGGGATTGCCTCCTAAAATTATGTGGGCTGCGCCCAATGCTGTGATTGGTGGGCTGCTCTTTGGCTTTGGAATCGTGATTGCAGGAGGTTGTGAATGCGGTTGGATGTATCGCGCGGTGGAGGGACAAGTGCATTATTGGATTGTAGGGCTTGGTAATGTCATCGGCTCTACGCTTCTTGCGGCAACTTGGGATTATTATGCCGAGCCACTCGCGACAAGCTTCCCTAGAATAAACCTTTTGGAGACTTTCGGAAATTATGGTGGTTTGGTTGTGAGTTATATTCTACTCTTTGCCTTTTTGGCTTTTGTGCTATGGATTGAAAGACGATATTTCGCCAAAAGCAAACGATTTGAACGCGCATAAAAGGAGTGAAAATGCAACAAGAAATTATTCCGAATTTTAGACTAGATTTGCAGGGTGAACCTTGCCCTTATCCTGCGATTCGGACATTAGAGGTTTTGCCAGAATTACAAAAAGGGGATATTTTGGAAGTATTGAGTGATTGTCCCCAAAGCATTAATAATATTCCTATTGATGCGAAAAATCACGGATATGAGGTTTTGGCAGTAGAGCAAATGGGAGCTACGATTCGTTATCTCATCAAGAAACCTTAGCGCAGAATCCCAAATGGGATTCTGTTTTCTTCGTAAGGACAAAGGCTTAAAGTTTTGCTACTGCATCCTTACGAGCATTTTACAAAGTAGCTTAGAATCGGATTCACAAGAGATTTGAGAATGGCTAATGTAGTAATCTTTGCATTGTGCAATGAAAGAGTGAGCGGATATTTGAGTAATGGAGAAAGTGTAAATTTGTCCGAGATTCTGCAAAGCATTCAAGTTTAAAGAATCACACGATTCCACTTAGAAGCAGAATCGCATTTGGTTATTTCTTTTCTTTCTTTTTCTCTTTTTCTTTATCTTTCTTTTTCTTGGAGATTTCACTCTCTTGAGAGAATGCTCTGACGCTAGAATAAGTGGTTACGATACCCGGGTCAGCTAGCAAGCAGACATTTTCAGCGTCTTTATCCTCATAGTCAATTTTAGAAAGCATAATTCTAGCAACATTGATACGCGCGCGTTTTTTGTCATTAGAATCTACGATAAGCCAAGGGGCAAAAGGTGTATGCGTGCGTGAAAACATTTTTTCAAACGCTTCTGTGTATTCGTCCCAAAGATTCAAGGATAGCTCATCAATCGGACTTAGTTTCCAACGTTTAAGTGGTTCGTCTTTACGGCTTTCAATGCGCTTTTTTTGCTCCTCTCGTCCAACATCTAGGAAGAATTTAAAGAGAATGTAGCCACTTTCAATCAGCATTTGTTCTAAGTGTGAGACTTGAATAATAAACTCTTTGTATTGCTCGTTGGTGCAGAAATTCATTACTCTTTCAACCCCTGCGCGATTATACCAGCTGCGGTCAAAAAATACGATTTCACCGCCATTAGGCAATTCATCAATATAACGTTGAAAATACCATTGTGTTGCTTCTACATCACTTGGTTTTGCCAATGCTACACTACGACAACCGCGCGGGTTCAAATGCTCGCGTAAGGCTTTGATTGTGCCTCCTTTGCCTGCTGCATCGCGTCCTTCCAAGATAATAATGATTTTTTTGTTATGTTTTTTTACCCAGTTTTGTAATTTGATGAGCTCAATTTGCAATTTCACGATTTCTTTTTCGTAGAATTTGTTATTTAGCTTGCCTTTGCTATTATAGACTTCTCCCGGTTTTTCGTCCTCTGGGCGCACGACTAAAACTTTACCCATATTTACCTCCAAAATAAGCTTTAAAATAGATAAAATATTTTACCATTAAAGTATTAAAAATTGCAACAAAAAGGTAAGATTTTGAATATTTTGTTTTGTATCGGTAGAAATTATCGTGATTTTAACCCACTCAACCAATTTGCGCAAAGGTTCGCAAAAGAGTATCTTGGCGTCATTTATCAAATGGTTTTTTGTGATTCTTTGGAATCCGAAAGCAATAGGGATTCTACTTTGAAGTTTTGCTTGGATTGCGCCACAAATCTCCTTATCTTAGCTCCCAAAAGCGACTTTAATCAGTGCCTAGAGGTTATCCAAAAGACACAAAAGATAGAATCGCTTACCAAAACTCCTGTAATGATTGGTGAGGAACGAGTAAAGAGATTAGAATATGCAATCAATGGCGAAACCCGCAGAGTTTGGTTACTAGATTTGGAATGTATTTTCACCAATCAAACAGAATCCCAAGCCAATGCGCAATCCTTTATAAGCGCACAATTTGAAGGAAGTAAAAACGTACACAAGATGTTTTTGTATCTTTTGGGATTAGATGCCGCGAGTGCGAAAATGCTTCTTTGTGGAATCGCAAAGGATTTTGAGATAGATTTGGAGATTTTAAATACAGATTCTAACTTGGAGATTCTAAGTGCAACAGGCAATGAAGCCTCTTTAAAGGAATTTGCAAAGATTATCCAATTGACTTTTACTCATAAGATTTTCCCTAGCTTTAATCTTGCTCAAAACGTGATTTCTTTGCTTACAGAGCGTGGGCTTAAGCTAACTACGGCGGAGAGTTGCACAGGTGGGCTGATTGCCTATTGGCTGACAAAAGAAAGCGGCGCAAGTGCGGTGTTTGATGGAGGCGTGATTAGTTATGCAAATGCGATTAAAGAATCTTGGCTTGAGGTTTCAAGTGAGCATTTAGAGAGCTTTGGAGCAGTGAGCGAGGCAGTCGTGCGTGAGATGCTAGAGGGTGCGTTGAAGTTATCTGGAGCAGATTTTGCCCTTGCGACAAGTGGAATCGCAGGACCGAGTGGCGGAAGTATCAATAAGCCCATTGGCACGGTGTTTATTGGCGCAAAGAGTAGAAAAGGTGTAGAAATCATTGAACGTTTGCATTTTAAAGGTGATAGAAATTATATTCAAGAGCAGGCTACATTGTATGCCTATTTGCTTTTTTTAAGGATTTTTTTCTCTGACTATTGACTTTTATATGAAATCTCTGTATGATTCCATTTCCTAATTTTTTATTTGACCCGCTAGCTCAGTTGGTAGAGCAATTCCCTTTTAAGGAATGGGCCGTTGGTTCGAATCCAACGCGGGTCACCACTCTTTTATTATTGTGGTATAAATAAAAGTGGCTCCTTCATCTAACGGTTAGGATACCACCCTTTCACGGTGGCTACAGGGGTTCGAATCCCCTAGGAGTCACCACTTTTATTTAACTTCTTTCCCTAATGGTCGCTTAGCTCAGTTGGTAGAGCGCCACCCTTACAAGGTGGATGTCATAAGTTCGAGTCTTATAGCGACCACCATTTATACTATGGAGCGGTAGTTCAGCTGGTTAGAATACCTGCCTGTCACGCAGGGGGTCGCGGGTTCGAGCCCCGTCCGCTCCGCCACTTCTTGTTTTTTTGGCTATCTTAAGAATCTCAACTAAAACAGATTAGAAATCAATACAATCTTAGTTTTAACAAATTCTTTATTGTTTGTTTGCAAAATATTTTATAATTTTTTAGAAATAAATTTAAGAGTTTTTATTTTTGGCAGCCATTCTAAAATCTTAAGATTCCAATGATTGACAGATTAGCCTTTGCCATTTTTCTAGCACAATTTCACGCGCAAAACATTCCCGAATCTCTGAAGTGTTTTTGGCATAATCCTCCCTGTTTTGCGACATTGTAACAAACGCAGCCGCAAGCGATTCTATTCTTTTTTCATTCATTTCTACTAAGATTCCGTTCTGTTTGGCAGAATCGCTAAGGATAATTTCTTTTGGTCCATAGGGGCAATCATAGCTCACAACGGGCGTGCCGCACAAAAGGGATTCTATTAAAACATTGCTCAAGGCTTCTCTATGGCTTGCAAGAGCGAAAAATTCCGCAGAAGCATAATAGGGGGCGAGGGATTTTACCTTGCCTAAAAACTTGCATTTCAATCCCGCTGCTTGCATTTCTAATGCCTCTCTTTGGATTCCATCGCCTGCGAGCAATAGAGTATATTGCGGAAACTTGGCACTAAAGATTCTAAATGCCTCAAGGAGTTCCCCAAATCCTTTGGAAGCAATCATTCTTCCTGCGCTTAAAATATAGGGCTTGCAGGATTCTATGAATTTTTGCTGGGAGGGTGTGCCTAAGTCCTTGTTTATTTCCACAGGATTGGGCAAAACACAGATGTTTTTGACAAAATGATAATGCTTTAAGTCTTGTTGTGTCAGCGTGGTAACGCAGTTTGCTAGGGGATAAGTGAGGGTGCGCCCAAGTCGCCAAAATTTGGATTCTAGCGCGTCAAAAACGCTATGTTCTGTCGCGATACACGGAATCCTAGCCATTTTGGAAGCAAGAATAGTTAGAATGTTGGTTTGGTGAATGAATCCAATGCTTAAATCTACCCGCTCGGATTTAAAGGCTCTCCAAAGCAAGAGAATGCGCATAAGATTGCCAAGTATTCCACATTTTTTAGTCGTGATGACTTTGACTTTGATTTGAAAATCCAATGGGTAAAACTTTTCTTCCTCACTCCATACAAATAGCAAGATTCTATATCGGTGCGCTAATTCGTTTGCTAAAATACTTGCCACGCGTTCTGCTCCCCCCATTTTAAGAGAGGAAATGACGATTGCTAGAGTTTTGCGCTTGGAAGTATTCATTTTAGATTATCTGTCTTTTAGGCGTTGTGGTTAAACTCTACCACAATCTCCTTGAGTTTTGCAATCCGTTCTTGCGCGTCTTTACATTCTAAGAGTTCCGAAATATCCGCATTGAGTTTGTTAATATCGTATTTTGTCGGACGCGCAACTTGTATGGAGGGATATTTTGTTTTTTCTTCGCTCTCATCAAGCAATAGTTCTTCATAGAGTTTTTCACCCGGACGCAATCCGCTAAATTCAATAGAAATTTCGTTCTCTTTGCCATAAAGCCTTAGCATATTTTTGGCTAAATCTACGATTTTAACAGGCTCTCCCATATCCAAAATAAAAATTTCTCCCCCTTTGGCAATCGCGCCTGCTTGCAGCACAAGCCGACACGCTTCGGGAATGAGCATAAAATAACGCGTAATTTCTGGGTGCGTAACCGTGATGGGACCGCCCATTTCTATTTGCGCCTTGAATTTTGGCACGACCGAGCCGCTACTGCCTAGCACATTGCCAAACCTCACGGCGACAATCTCACTCGTCCTAGATTCTACATTCTGTGCGTATAATTCTACAACGCGTTTGGTTGCGCCCATTACATTAGTAGGGCGCACGGCTTTGTCTGTGGAGATGACAACGACCTTTGGCACATTTGCGCTAATCGCGCTGTCTAGTACATTTTTGCTTCCGATGATATTGTTTTCAATCGCGCTTTTTTGATTGTATTCACAAAGAGGCACGTGCTTGTAAGCTGCAGCATGTACGATAATGTCGGGTTGTTCTTCTTGGATTAATGCGCTTAGGCGATTCTTTTCTAAAATACTTAATAGGCAAGGGCGGAATAATGCGCAATTATCCATTGTTTGTTGTGGATAGTTTTGGTTTAATTCTTCCAAGATTGCATAGAGATTAAATTCGCTATGCTCCACTAACACAATGCGTTTTGCTCCAAATTCTACACATTGCCGCACAATCTCGCTTCCGATACTCCCTCCAGCCCCTGTGATGAGGATTTTTTTGTCTTTTAAGAATGCACCAATGACTTCTTTGTCCAAATCTTTGCTTGGACGCGAAAGCAAGTCTTCAATGGAGATGTTTTTCAGTGGTTCTACGAGTTTTTGCGTGTCGTCTTTTAAGAGGTTGGCGATTTTAATTTCCTCTATGCCTAATTGCATAAGCTCGTTGAAGATTCCCTCTAGTGGCGGCTTGGCAAAGGAGCGCGTGAGGATTGCGGATTGGATTTTGTGCTTTTGTATGAGTTCTTTGAGTGCGGATTTTGGATAGATTTTGAGATTAGAAATATAATTGCCAATCGTTTTTTCATCGTTTTCAATAATGGCAAGAGGATAAAAGGGAATCTCGCTATTGAGTGCAGCTTTAATCAGTGTGGCACTCTGTGTGTTTGCACCAAAGATAATTGCGGGTTTGGGGGAGTTTTTCGGAGAGTTCTCTAAGTAAATGCGTTTAGAGATTCTAATTGCCCCGATGAAAATACTAGAAATAACGAAGTCAATGCCAATCACGCTTAAAGGAAAATTGCCAAATACCCCTCCCCAAAGCGCAAGGACGCAAAAGATTCCATACGCAAGAATGTGCGCGTAAAAGATTTTGAGTGCCTCTAGCAAGCCAAAGAATCGCCACGGCACAAGGTAGATTTTAAAGAGGCTTAGAAGCAGAATCTTTAAAGAAAGCAAGACGACAAAGACAAGCACTACTGCGAAATTAAATTCTAAGGGTACTTGAAAGCTAAAGCGCAAATTATAAGAGAGGGCTAATGTGAAATAGGAAAGAAGTAAGTCTATGCAGACAAAAAAGATAATGCGTTTGGCATTGCTTGGGCGAAATAAGGCAGATTGTAGCACTAGCGATTCTTTAAAAACTTTTGAATCAGACTTGCAATCTCATCAATGTCGCGTTTTTCTAACGCACCGCCGCTTGGCAAACAGATTCCACTTTCAAAAAGTCTTTGACTTGTGCCATCTACAAAGGCAAGTGAGTCTTTAAAGAGTGGCTGCAAGTGCATAGGCTTCCATAAAGGACGCGATTCTATGCCCTCTTTGGCGAGTAAATCCACGAGTGTTAGGGGGTTTGCGGGCTCTAAAAAGCGCAAGGTTGTTAGCCAGCGATTCCCTCTTGAGTTTGGAATCTCGGGCATAAATTCTATACTTTGAGATTCCACTTCGTCTTTTAAGGCTTCACAATACCAAGCAAAAATTTCGCGCCGTTTGGCGACTTTGGCTTCAATTTGTTCTAATTGCCCCACGCCAATGGCGGCGCAAATATTACTTAAGCGGTAATTGTATCCATAGTCTAAATGCTCATAAAAAGGTAAATTTTCACGCGCTTGAGTGGAATAGTAACGCGCCTTTTCTATTTTTTCTTTGTCTTGGCCAAGCAGCAACCCTCCGCCACTTGTCGTGATAATTTTGTTTCCATTAAAAGACAAAACGCCATATTCACCGAAGCTTCCGCTATGTTTTCCTGCATAAAATGCCCCGAGTGATTCTGCCGCATCTTCAATGAGCAGGATTTTGTATTGCGCGCAAATCTCCGCAATCTCCGCAATCTTGGCGCATTGTCCATACAAATGGGTAACAATCAGGGCTTTTGGTTTTTTGGGTGAGGATTCTATGGCGCAAATTAAGAGTTTTGGATTTAGATTCCAAGATTCTAAATCACTATCAATAAAGATTGGAATTGCGCCTTGATAAAGAATCGCATCAATGGAACCGATGAAAGTAAAACTGCTCGCAAGCACATAATCGCCTTGCGTGATTCCGCTGACGCGCAGAGCCAAATGCAATGCCGCTGTGCCGGAATTGAGTGCGAGTGCGTAAGGCGATTTTGTATAAAGTTTCATTTCTTCTTCTAGGCGATTGACAAATGCACCAAGTGGAGCGATATAATTGCTCGCAAAAGCCTCATTGACATAGTCTTGTTCTTTGCCGCTCATCTGTGGAGGGGATAAAAAAATCCTAAATCCCATAATCTTTCCTTAGTTTAGATTCTTTTTAGCTGGATTGCCAACGACTTTTTGGTGTGATTTTATATCGCAAATCACGACACTTCCCGCACCGATTAAACAATCCTCCCCGATAGTTTTTCCCTCAATGATAACGCTTTTTGCTCCGATATGTGAGAAGTCGCCGATATGCACATTGCCACAGAGTGTTGCACTCGGAGCGATATGCGAGAAATTGCCAATTTTGCAATCGTGCTCTACAATGCTTCCGCTATTGAGAATCGCACCTGTGCCAATTTGCGCGCGCGCATTGATGATTGCACTAGGCATAATCACGGTTCCGCTAGCAATTTGAGCCGATTTTGAAATGATAGCACTAGAGTGAGCGACAAAAGGCAAATCAAATCCATTTTGAGAAAAGAAATGATAAAGATTCTGCCGCACTAGATTGTTGCCAATCGCTAAAACAATGCCAAATTCCTTTGCATTGCTTAGATTAAGAAATTCTGCCCTCGTGATAGCAGAAATTCCATTGAGTGCTTTACCGTGCGGGTTGTCATCAATGAGAATCGTAAAGGATAAGTTTTGGGATTCTAAAATATCCGCAACCACCGCACCGTGCCCACCAGCACCAAAGATTGCTAGTTTTTTCATCTCTGCCCTTCTGTCAAAATCATACCAAGATTTTACCGAAATTTTGAATCCTAATATCTAGGCTTTCAAAATAATCTTTCCTTTTTGTGTGCTTAAAACCCTTTGCGCTTTGAGTTCTCTTAAAATGCGCGAGAGGGATTCCGCACTCGTGTTGAGTCTTTGGGCGATTTGTCGTTGGGTGAGATTGGGGAGTTCTGCTTCATTTTCTTGCAAAAACTTGATTAATCGTTCCTTTAAGCCCATAGAGTTTTGGGTGATATGCGATTCTAGCATTCTAATTTTATTGCAGAGTGAGGCGATAAAGTTACGACAAAAAGAGGGATTTTCCATACATTGTTTTTGGAATGTTGTTAGGGCAATTTCTAAAATCTCGCATTCCTCTTCACAAACCGCGCTTGCGGGAAATGGCTGGTCAAGGAAGCTTGGCATTTCAGCGATGAAATCTGGGGCACAGATTTGGTGTAGGGTTTGTTCTTTGCTCGTTTGCTTTGTCGTTTTTCTCTTGGTTTTTGGAGTTTCTTCTATAGTTTTGTAAATCCTTACTTTGCCACTTAAAAGCACGAAGAGTTGTTTGGGAATCTCTCCCTCAAAAAACAAAATTTCGTCTTTACGATAAAAACGTTTATAGCCCAATGACGATAACATTTTGAAGCAGTCTTGCATTTGGATTCCTTTAACTTGAATTAAAGTGTGAATGTATTTTAACAAAAGCATTAACAATTATCAACTTTTTTGTGAAAAATTTTAGATAGTATTCGTGAAAAATCAATCTACTAAGATAAAATGAAAGGAAAATATGAATCTAATGTATCCTTATTTTTTGTTAATTCATTTGTTTTGCGCCATTATATTTTTGGGCTATCTCTTTTGTGATGTCTTTCTGTTTAGCCAAGTGCGCAAGTTTCTGGGTGATGAATTTGCAGATAAAATGTCTTGCGCAATAGGCAAGAGAACGCAGTGGATGCCCTTGTGCTTTTTGTTACTTATTGTAACAGGTATGGCGATGATTTCTCAATATATTGGAACAGAATTAGGCTATTTTGGCACGACTTTACAGAAATTTTTGGTTTTTAAGAGCATTTTGGCATTGGGAATTGCATTGATGATTGTCATTTCTCTTGGTTTTTATTATCTGCTCAAAAAGCCAAGCCCTCTAAGAAAAATAATCCACCCGCTTGCTTTGACTTTAGGGGTTATCATCGTCATTTTAGCCAAACTTGCATTTTATCAATAAGGAGTTAGAATGGAAAAATACAACACGATTTGCACGGAGGGAATCCAAAAACTAATGGATATTTTTTATGCCAAGATTCGCGTAGATAAAAGCGGTGTGGGAAAGATTTTTAATGATAAAATCGGCACAAGTGATGCAGAGTGGGAACAACATAAGTTAAAGATTGCTAATTTTTGGCAAGGAATGCTTCTTAACATTGGAGATTATAGCGGGCAGCCCTTAAAGGCTCATTTAGATTTACCACCCTTTCCGCGCGAATTTTTTGATATTTGGTTAAGATTATTTGAGGAGAGTTTGAAGCAAGTTTTTTGTGATGTAGTGGCGGAGGAAATTTTGCAAAGAGCGCAGATGATTGCCCAAAGATTCCAATTTATGCTCTATGAGAACGGACATTAACATAAGTTATTTTTAAATTGTCGTTTGATGTTTTATGATGAGAAACCCTGAATGGATTGTTTGGAGAAAGCAATGTTTTAGAGTATAATTTCATCTTAAATTTATTATTTGGGAAATGATTGAAGTGTTAAGAATTTTTAAATTAAGTCTTTTGTTGTGTGGAGTTGTGCTTTATAGTGGCTGTTATCAAAATGCTTGTGGAATCTCCTCGTCTTATTGGGACGAGAAGAGCTATTATTACGATGCGCAAGGAAATTATCACGAGAAATGTCCTGATAATTTGATTTATACTGAAAAAGCCTTGCAGCAGCAAGAGCAAGATGCGCTAGATTTTTAAGCAAAGAATCTTAATTTAGCGAGTTTTTAAGATTGCAAGACGAAGGCTTAGAACAAAAAAGAGCAGAACATCATCGCGCTTTAGGCTTTAAAAATATTCTCCCACTCTCTGCACAGATAGAGAGTCTCCATACGATTCCTAAATCTGAACTTGAGGGGGCAAAAATTTCCTATGGGGACTTAATTGAGATTTGGCTTCCCAATCTTAGCACAGAATCTTTCGCGCTTATTTGCGAGATAGCAAGAGCTCTAATCCCTTGGCGCAAAGGTCCTTTTAGAATCAATGCTTTAGAAATACAAAGCGAATGGAATAGCGCAATCAAATATAACTTGCTTGCACCTCATTTGCATTTGCAAGACAAAATCGTAGGCGACATTGGGTGCAATAATGGTTATTATATGTTTCGAGGCTCAACGCAGAATCCCGCGCAAATCATAGGGTTTGATCCTGCGCCTTTGTGTTTTTTACAATATCAGTTTTTGCAATTTTTCGCACAACAAAATCACTTACGATTTGAGCTGCTCGGCATTGAGGAATTGTCCTACTTTGAGACACAATTTGATGTCTTATTGTGCCTTGGGGTTTTGTATCATCGCAAAAGCCCACTTGAGGCAATCAAATTAATTTATAATGCTTTAAAAAATGGCGGAGAAGCGGTGTTTGATAGTCTAATCCTTGAGGGAGAAGAGGAAATCGCACTTTGTCCCAAAGGACGTTATGCTAAAATGCCAAATGTGTATTTTATCCCGACACTCCGCACTTTTTGCAATTGGTTAGAGAAATGCGGATTTAAAGAGATTGTGCATATTGCGACACTGAAAACCGCCTTTGAGGAGCAGCGTAAGACGCAATGGAGCAGTGGAGAATCGTTAGAAGATTTTTTAACTCCCAATGGAGAGCAGACGATTGAGGGCTATCCTGCCCCTAGACGCGCGTATTTGAAAGCAAAGAAAATTTAGAATCGCATTGTGTCTTTACGAAGTAATCTAAATAAAAGAATTTTGCCATTGGACTTTAAGATTCCATTGTCAAGATTGCTTGATGTGATTTATGGATTGCCGCGCAAGTTTTACGACTTACTCGCAATGACTAGAATCCATTTCTTGGTTTTGTTGAAGTTCAATCTTATTGCCACAAATGCCCCCACATTCTCAAGGATAAAAAACAGAATGGGAGAAAGTAAAATATTTTTTATTTTTCAGGATTTTTGCCATATAATTAAACCCTAAATTTCAAAAATAAAGGAACAAAATGAAAAGACGCACTCTTTTTAAATTGGCAGGAATTGGTGCTTTGGGGCTTGCAATGCCACTAGTGGCGAAAGAATCCCAAAATACTAAAGCGGGTCAAGCACATTCTAAAAAAAGAGAATTTTCTGTGAGCTTGAAACACAATATTTTAGAATCTGGGAAATGCAGACTCTGGATTCCTCTCCCGTCCTCTACGCCTTATCAGTTTTTGACAAGCAATCTCGCTTTGAGCGGGAATTATTCTAATGCGTATATTAGCAATACGCAGATTCCGACACTCTTTGCGGAATTTGACAAGGTTAAGAATCCTAGTTTGGAAATCCAATTTGACATTACGACTTATGAGCGCACGACAGATTTTAAAGAAGTGCAAGCGAAATTTAATAAAAATGCCAAGATTCCACAGGAAGTCAAGCCTTATCTAGCGGCAACGGAACATATTCAAACCGATGGAATCGTCAAAACAACTGCAAAAGAAATCCTCAAAAATGCCAATGTGCAAAATGCCAATGATTGCCAAAAAGCAAAGGCGATTTTTGAATGGGTTGCAAGGAATATGCAACGTGATGAAAGCATTTTAGGCTGTGGAACAGGAGACGCCAAAGCGATTTTGGAATCTAAAAAGCTTTATGGCAAATGTACCGATATTAGCTCGGTTTTTGTCGCACTTTGTAGAAGTGTAGGGATTCCAGCAAGGGAGATTTTTGGGATTCGGCTTGGGCAATCTCGCTTCTCAAATGCAATGGGGAGCGCGAAAGACAAAGTTGCAAATATTACAGGAGGGCAACATTGCCGCGCGGAATTTTATGTCCGAGGCTATGGATGGATTCCTTGCGACCCGGGCGATGTGGCAAAAGTTAAATTGAGCGAAAAACTAGGCGATGACGATACAAAAATCAGGAGTTTGCGCGAGTATCTTTTTGGAAGTTGGGAAATGTGTTGGCTTGGGTATAACACTGCAAGAGACTTTATCCTTACGCCTACACCAGCAGAGACGCCCTTAAACAACTTTGGCTATCCTTATGGAGAAGTGGAAGATAATGTGTTAGATTATTATGATGCAAAAGGGTTTTCTTACTCCTATACCTCTGTTGAAAAATAATGAAAGCTAAATTGGGCTTAATTCTTTCGTTTTGCGTGGGAGTAGCGGCGAGCCTTTGCTGCTTGCCCGCACTTCTCTTTTTGCTTTTTGGGTTTTCTTTTGGAATCGCAGGAGTAGAGATTCTTGCTCCTTATCGTTTGATTTTAAGTCTGTTATCTTTACTCTGTTTTATCTTGTATTTTTACTTTGGAATCTTGCGATGTGATTGCACAAAGTCTTGCAAGAGAAAGAGAGGCATTAGCGGATTTTTGTGGTTGTTTGTCTTGCTTTGTATTTTGTTTTATCCAGAGATATTAGGTTGGTTTTATGCGTAAAATTTTGTTAATGTTTGTTTTGTGTAGTGGATTGTCATTTGGACAAGAATATAAAATCTATGTAGAGGGAATGCACTGCCCGCTTTGCACGGCAATGGTGCGAAAAGCACTTCTGAAAGTAGAGGGGGTCAAGAGTGCTAAGGCAAGCCTAAAGGATAAAATTGCTCGGGTAGAATGCGAAGAAAATGTCGCTAAAGAGAATCTTTTAGAAGCCGTTGCAACGACAGGTTATAGCGGAGAGTTTGTCCCTTAATAAATTATGGTATGGAATTTGCTTCTCTAATAATTAAGACAGGAAGTAAAACTTTGTAAGGAACAGACAAAAGGCAAAAGGTGCGAACTTTTGATTTCTTTACAAATGATAATTATTTGCAAAATCCTATCAAAGAACCCTTAGGAAATCCCAAAAAAACAGAAAAATCCCCTAGTGTTTTGGTGGATAAAAACGCAATGGATTGGCTTTTGCAAACAATGCTCTTCCAATCTAATCTTAAATGTGCAAATCCCGTACCCAAGTCAAGCCCTGCAATCAGGAATCCTCCTAGCAAAGAATCCAAGAATGAAAAAATTTTGAAAGAAATTTCACAATTTAGCCAATTTTGTCGGCATAAGCGGTGTATTAGAGATTTTAGGGCAATCCAACAAAATCCGCGATTTGTAGAACAAATAGAGGCGAAATTAAGACGCAATGCGTATTGCCACACTACGCAACAGGAGGCGCAAGAGGCACAAAAGTTTCTTTATTTGCAAATGGACAAGCGGGTATGGAATCTCTATCAAGGGCATTCAAAACAGATTAAAGAAATAATGGATAAAACCTATCAATTCTATGCAAAGAAAGAAAATTTGAGCAAGAATCTTGCCTTGAGCGACGAAGAGTTAAGAATCGTGGAGACTTTGCTAGAATATGGTGTGCAGACAGAATCACAAGATTTAGAAAATCTATTGCATCATTATTTGTTCGCTCTGCCAAAAACCCTTAAGGATTCCGTGAAAAATGGTGAAATAGAAGTCAAATGCTTAAAAGAAATAGAACAAAATATCAATACATACAGAAGCGACAAAATCAAGCTGATAGGATTTAATTTCTTTGCCACTGATACACTTCTCCCGCAAGAGCAAGAAGTAATAACGGATTCTATCGCTAAGGTGCTGTCGTTTTATTCCCAACCTAATGCAATGGAAGTGAATGGATATAAAATTTCTTGGCAGCCAAAACAACCCAAGCTACAAGATTATCATTCTTTTTACTCCATTGATCCAGCGATTAAAAATGCGCAGAATGCGGAGATAAAGATTGAATTTCAAGTTTTGATTGTTTTTCCAACAAGATTTCAAAACTTGAAATCTTGATAGTTTTTAAGTTCTCTTTTCAATGCGGCTTGCTTCACCGATGAGCTTGAGGTTTTGCCCTTGAAAAGTCTTTGGTTTTTGCGTTTTTTGGTTAAAGATATTGGAATCTGTATCGTCGTCAGTTGCCTTTTCGTAGATTTGTAAGATAACTTGTGTTGTGCCGTCTTTCAAGGTTTTTTCTGTGTAGGCATAAATCAAATTCTGTGTTGTGAGTGTGAAGCCAGACATTTCTAAATATTCTTGATAAACCATTCCATTTTCTAGTGTAATCTTGCCATCTTCTCCGCCTGTTTGGAGATGCCAATGGGTTTGGATAATCTTGGCGTGTTTGAAAATAAGGTCTTTTTCTCTTTGGCTCAAATCCGCTTCAAATTCAGAAAAAAACGCACGAATCCAAGCGACGCCCTCTTGAGCCGCTGCTTTGAAATTGCTTGCGCTCTTTTGCACTTCTTGTGCGCGGTCTAAAAACAAATCACTTTTTTGCTCTATGCTATAAGGGTGAAGGCAGGTGAGCAACTCTGCTTTATTGGTTAAAGTGTCTTTTAGCTCTTGCATTGTGGAATCAAGATGAATCAATTGTTCCTTATAGCTTAGCAGTAAGTGTAATTTGGGGTCGTTTGGGTCTTTTGTTGTCGCGTAAAATTCCTCTAGCTTCTCATTCATTAATTCGCCAATGACAGAAAGACTACGCGGATAAGAGAGGGGGTTTAGCTCCTCTTGCATTTCTTTGTCCAATGATTTAAGAAACTCGCTAGAGCGAAAGAAAGTAGAGAATCTCAAATCCTCTTTAGGATTTTGTGATTCTAAGCCCAAAGCCAAAGAAATATCCACCGCAATTTCATTTAGCGGTATATATGATTCTTGTTCTTGTGTGTTGGTTTGATGATGAAAGGATAAAAGCGTATCAAAGTCATCTTGGGATTCCGAAGCAGGAGTGCTTTGGATAGGATTTTGTGAGGCTTTATAAAGGGGGGTTGCAAAAGGGGAGTTTGGTAAGAAGTCTTGACTTAAGAGCATTGGAATCCTTTTTAGGTTTTTAAAAGGAAAGCAAAAAACATTCCAAGTAAAAGCCAAAGAATCTTGTATGCAAGAGGATAGTAAAGTCTAATTATGGATTGCCACACAAATCAAAAATCCCCCTTACGATTCTCATTGCTTGGTGTAAGATTGGAGAATCGTTTGACTCAAAACGCAAATGTGCAACTATTCTAGCGCGTAAGCTTTAAATTTCTCTCCCCTTTCTTTATAGGAGCTAAATTGGTCTAAACTCGCTGCGGCTGGAGAAAGTAGCGCGACACAATTTAGGTTCTTGTGTTGCGAATCGCTTAGGCTTTGCTTGAAGAAAGATTCTTTGATTTGGCGCACAGCAACTTCAAGCGTGTAGCAGGTATTGCAAGGCGTATTTACCGATTTTGCGAGGGCGCAGAGCTTATCGGTATTGCTCCCAATCGCAAAAATCTCTATTTTGCACTGCGCAATAAGATGAAAGAGTGGCGTCAAGTCTGCCCCCTTATCATCTCCCCCAAGAATAAGCAAAATCTGCGCGTCTTGATAACGTTTGATTGCCTCCATTGTCGCGTCAAGATTCGTTCCCTTGCTATCATCTACCCAAAGATTTCCCGCCTTATCATAAAATTCCTCTATTTTATGCGCACCAATTTTAAAGGCATTTAGGAGTTCGTAATTTTGCACCGAAAACAGAATCTCGCACGCACTCATTGCGAGCGTTGCGTCTAGCAAAAAAGGCTCTTTAAAAGCTATCTTATCTAATCTTAAGTGGAATTGGTTGGCTAAATCTTGGGCATTATCGTAAAAAATAAGATTGGCACGAGATTGCTTACAAAGGGGGTGCGATTCTAATGCGCAAGGCAGAATCGCGATTTCTTTATCACGTAAGGACAGAATTGGCTTCAGTTTATCCGCAATATAGTTTTCATAGTTTCCGTGCCAGCTAATATGGTCTTGCGTGATAGGCAAAAGCAAATAGAGAATCGGTTTGGCGATTTGTGTATAATGGAGTGTAAAGGAACTCGTTTCTAGTATCCAAAGGGGCGATTCTTGGTTGAGTTTAGCCAAAGGAGTGCCGATATTACCACCACTTTGCGCCCCATAGGGTTGCAGTAAATGCGTGAGCATTTGTGTAGTGGTTGTTTTGCCATTTGTGCCACTAATCCATACGGAGGGGGGCATTTTTTGGGGTTGAGTGGCAAAAAAATCATATTCGCTTAAGAGTTGCGATTCTTGATGTGTGGCAACAAAATCAAGCGCGGTTTGAATCATAGGATTATGGGGCGGAATCCCGGGACTTGTAACAATTGTCGCCTGTGGATAGTTTGCTAAAACCTCGTTTATAGCGGCACTTGGAAGTAAAGTGTTTCCTAAATCCCCTTGACTTTCTTGCTTAAAGCTATCGTCTAGCACAATGCAAGGCGCAAAGCGTTCGGCAATCGCACGATTCGTTCCTCCAAAACCTAAAAGTATCAACATAAAAAATCCTTAACGTATTTTGAGGCTTAAAAGCGCGATGAGGTTGCTCATAAGGGCGACAATCCAGAATCGCACGATGATTTTGCTTTCGCTTAAGCCTTTTTCTTCAAAGTGGTGGTGCAGGGGTGCCATTAAAAAAATCTTTTTGCCTCGTGTTTTGTAGCTACTAATTTGCAAAATGACTGAAAGTGCTTCTATCACGAAGATAAAGCCAATTAAAAAAAGCAGAATTTCGTTTTTTGAGACAATGGCAAGATAAGCAATCACTCCTCCCAAGCTCAAACTTCCGCTATCTCCCATAAAAACTTGTGCGGGGTGGCAATTATACCAAAGGAATCCAATCAATGCGCCAATGAGTGCGGAGGAGAGAATCGCAAGCTCTCCACTATCTAGCACTTTGGGATAAAGCAAATAGGCACTTAAGCCCGAATGTCCAGCAACATAGACAAAAGCCGTGAGCGAAGTCAGCGCATAAATAGACGGAATCGCAACGAGCCCATCCAAGCCATCGGTGAGATTGACCGCATTGCTTGTGGCGATAAAAACAAGCGTCCAAAACAAGATTCCAAAGAAACTCCAATCAAAGAGGGGGTTTTTGAAAAAGGGCAAATAAAACTCTGAATTTAAACCGACAAAGTATAATCCGCACGATAGGATAAGGCTAATGAGAATCTGTAACAGAAATTTTGTTTTTGCGCTCATTCCGGCATTTTTGTGTTGCATTATTTTAGAATAGTCATCGCTGATACCCAGCATTGCAAAGCTAAGTAAAGTCGCGATTCCAAGCAGCACATAGATATGATTGATTTTGGCACAAAGCAAGGTGGCAAGTAAAGTTGTACCCACAAAGACGATTCCGCCCATAGTCGGCGTATTGGCTTTTTGTTTGTGATTTTTAGGGGCAAACTCTGAAATAGGTTGATTGGCGTGCTTGTTTCTCGCCCATAAAATGTAATAAGGTAGCGCAAAAATCGTGAGAAGAAAGGCTACAAAGAAAGCAATCGCAGAACGCACAGTGATATATTGAAAAATATTAATATCTAGCAAAGAGTAAAGATAATATAACATAAGCCAATCTTACTAAATGAAATTTTAGGAAAAAATTGGGTAGGATTCTACCCAAAATAACTTTAAAGATTGGGAAAATTTGAATGAAAGTCGTTTTAGTCATTACAGATGGGATAGGATATAGCAAGAAGCAAGAGTATAATGCGTTTTTTGCGGCAAAAAAGCCAACTTATGACAAGTTATTCCAAGAAGTACCTTTTGGAATGATTCACACCTATGGATTGTCGGTTGGTTTGCCAGAAGGGCAAATGGGAAATTCTGAAGTGGGGCATATGAGTTTAGGGAGTGGGAGGATTTTATATCAAGACCTTGTCAAGATTAATAAGGCAATTGCAGAGGGGACTTTGATGCGGAATCCCGCGTTAAATTGCCTTAAAGATTGTAAGCGCGTGCATTTGGTGGGATTATTGAGTGATGGGGGGGTGCATTCGCATTGGAATCATATTTTAGCCCTCGCGCTAGGATTGGAATCCCAATACGAAGTGTTATTGCATTTAATCACCGATGGACGTGATGTGTCTCCTAAGAGTGCGACAAGGTTTTTAAGAGAGGTAGAATCGCAAATTGCGGGCAAAAGGATTCGGATTGCAAGTCTTAGCGGACGCTATTATGCAATGGATAGGGACAATCGTTGGGAGCGTGTGGAAAAGGCTTACAACTCTATCGCATTGGGTGAAAATATGCAAACGATTACGCCGCAAGAATATTTAGAATCGCAGTTTAAGCAAGAGATTTTTGATGAATTTATCTTGCCGGCGAGTTTTTGTGCGGGTTTCACAGAGGATTCTCCTAATAGAATCCAAGCAGGAGATGGATTGATTTTTGTAAATTTTCGCAGTGATAGGGCAAGAGAAATTGTCAGTGCATTAGGAAAGGCAGATTTTAGCGGATTTGCACGCAAGAACTTTGTGGAGATTCCGCTCGTTACGATGACAACCTATGATAAATCATTCCCTTTTCCGATTCTTTTTCCCAAAGAAAATATCCAAAACACTCTAGCCGAAGTGATTTCAAATCATCACTTGCGGCAATTCCATACAGCAGAAACTGAAAAATACGCCCATGTAACTTTTTTCTTTAATGGCGGGATTGAAGAGCCTTATCCTAATGAAACGCGTCTCTTAGTGCCTTCGCCAAAGGTTGCTACTTATGATTTGCAGCCACAGATGAGTGCTAGGGAAGTCGGCGATGCGGTTTTAATGGCAATGGAGGAGGGTTATGAGTTTGTGGTAGTCAATTTTGCCAATGGTGATATGGTGGGGCATACAGGGAATTACGAAGCCGCGATTCAAGCGGTTGAGGCAGTAGATAGTGAGCTTGGGAGAATCTATGCAAAGGCAAAAGAAAAGAATTATGGATTGCTCATTACAAGCGACCACGGAAATTGTGAAGAAATGAAAGACGCACAAGGCGAGCCTTTAACAAACCATACTATTGGTGATGTGTGGTGCTTTGTAATGGCAGAGGGTGTCCAATCTGTGCAAAATGGAGGATTGAATAATATTGCACCAAGTATTTTAAAGCTTATGGGAATCGCGATTCCAAAGGAAATGGATAAGCCACTTTTTTAAGGAATTGCTTACGTTTAAACAAAATTATAAAAATTAATCGTATAATTACAAGTAAATTTTCAACTATTTCAAGGTTTAAGAATGACACAAGAGGAATTGGAATCGTTATTGGGTAGTGATATGGATGATGTAACACAAGAGAATCAAGAAGAGGGAGAAGAATCCGAAGATTCTAGTTTAGAAGACCCAACGATTAAGAGTGAAGCAAAAGCAGATGATTTTTCTATTGAGCAAGACATAAGCTGGCCTCCTCCACCGCCAACCGCAGAACACAAAGTTGTGCATCAACTAGACGATGTTACGCGTGATTCTGAAATCAAAGCCACAGAAATGTTTGATAAACTAGAAAAGATTAACAACCTAGACGCAGACATTGAAGACGCGTTTAGTGAGATTCAGCAGTTTATCACCTCCCAAGAAGAATTATTGCAAAAACTCCACACCAAATTCCCGGATTTTCATACTTTTAGTGAGCAATTAGAGACAGCAACAAAAGTAAAATCCAATGTGCAAAAAGTATCCGATTCGTTGCAAGAAATCGCCAATATTTCCTTAGAGGCTATGGAGGCTATGCAATACCAAGATATTCATCGTCAAAAAATTGAACGCGTCATTAACATTATGCGCGCACTCGCAAGATATATGAGCTCACTCTTTGAGGGCAAAATTGATGATAGCAAACGCGTAAGCTCTGCGGTGCATATTCAAGGAGATAAAACTGAAAATGTCGTCAATGAAAATGATATTGAAGCTTTGATTGCAAACTTTGGCAAATAATTTATGCAAGTGCATAACCCCAATTCCTCCAAGATTCCAGAACTCCTCTCCCCAGCGGGAAATCTTAAAAAACTAAAAATCGCCTTAGAGTATGGAGCGGACGCTGTTTATGGCGGTGTGAGCCATTTTTCCTTGCGCAATCGTTCAGGAAAGGAATTTGACTTTGAATCCTTTCAAGAGGGAGTGGAATACACGCACGCACGGGGCAAAAAGATTTATGTAACGATTAATGGCTTCCCCTTTAATTCGCAATTAAAATTATTAGAATCGCATATCCAAAAAATGGCGAGTTTAAAACCCGATGGCTTTATCGTTGCCACTCCGGGCGTGATTAAACTATCGCGCCAAATCGCCCCCGAGATTCCGATTCATCTTTCTACGCAAGCAAATGTTCTAAATGTGCTAGATGCCCAAGTTTTTTACGAGTTGGGCGTGAAGCGGATTATTGCCGCAAGAGAGTTGAGCCTCAAAGACGCAATAGAGATTAAAAAATCCCTGCCGGATTTGGAATTAGAAATTTTTGTGCATGGCTCTATGTGCTTTGCTTTTTCAGGACGTTGTTTGATTTCTGCCTTGCAAAATGGTCGCGTGCCCAATCGCGGAAGTTGCGCGAATGATTGTCGGTTTGATTATGAATATTATGTGCGCGATGAATCCAACGACGCATTAGTGCGTTTTAGCGGCAAAGAGATTTATGCGCGCAATCCAGACAATGGCGTTACAATGCGTTTAGAGGAAGAAGCGGGTGTAGGAACGCATATCTTTAATGCCAAAGATTTGAATCTTATTTCGCATATTCCAACGATTTTAGAAAGTGGTGTGATAGATTCGTTAAAGATTGAGGGGCGCACGAAATCTAGCTATTATGCGGGCATTACCGCATTGGCTTATCGGCGCGCTCTTGAGGATTATGCGCAAGGTGATTTTGTGGAATCGCGTTATAAAAATGAGCTAGAAACATTAAAAAATCGCGGATTTAGCGAGGGTTATTTGATTCATCGTCCTTTTGAAAAGCTTAATACGCAGAATCATTGGAGCGCAATTAGTGAGGGGAGCTACCAAGTTAATGCGGAAGTGAGTGAAGATGGCAAAACAGCATTTTGTCGGCATACGATTCGCCCCAATGAGCCTAAAGAAATCGTGAGTGCGCACTTGGATTCTATTCTCTTAGGAAAAAATGAGAGGGGTGAAATCTTTGAAAAAGACGGCAAAAAATACCTGCGCCTTTTTAAGATTCTACTCGTTAATGGCAAGGAATTAGAATCTATCCATAGTGGCAATGAAAACGCGTTTATCCTGCCTTTTCCACTCCCGCCTTTTAGCTTCTTGCGCCAGAGGGTTTAGAATCTCTCCTTAATAAATTACAAGAACATTTTGGCTTCCTGTTCTTTCTAAAGAAATAGCTGATGCAACAATCTAAAACGTGCATTCTTGCGATTCCTCTTGCGTTATTACGAGCGAAGCGAAGCAATCCATAATCCAAAATCTCGCCAATCGCTTTGCGATTCCATTGCTTGAATTAACTAAAGTTTGATATTATAGATTGCCACGCAAGTTTTGCAAACTTGCTTGCAAGAACAGATGCCAAATCTACTTTGTGCTACATTATTATGGAATCTCGCAAGGACAAGAAATGGGATTCCAAATTCGCTTGGATTGCCTTGTCTGTGCTTGCAAGGTTATTGCTTGCTCCACTCCAATACATATTCTTCAAATTTTACCAAAACTTCATTATATAGCTGGCTCTGACGCTTGAGAGAATAGAAATGATGTTCTAAGGGCAAATCTTTAATCTTAATGGGGAATAAAACTTTATTTTCTAATTCCTCTTTTATGGTAATTTCAGAAAAGATAGAAAGTGCGCCTTTGTGAATTACCAAATCCTTAATCGCCGCTATGGAACTCAATTCAAGCAAAATAGGAATCTCTACTCCTTGCTTGGCTAACGCATTTACAAATTGCTCCCGCTGTCCTGAACCATATTCGCACAAAATCCAAGTTTTATCAAGCAGGCTTTTTAGGCTTCTTGTGCGCGAAGCCAAAATGAAATCATTGCTTGCCACGATTAAAGAATCTGTATAGAGCATTTCGCTAATGAGCCTTTCAGTCTTTGCGTATTGTGCAGAGATTTCACCCTCTAATAATGCCAAATCCACCTTACCACTTTTAATGCAATTAAGGCACTCTTGGGCATTACAAGTTTGCAATTTTAACCGCACTTTTTTATGCGTTTTTGCAAACTCAAAAAGAATTCTAGGCAAAAAATATTCGCTTATCGTATGCGTTGCGGCAATGTTTAATTCCCCTGTAATCTCCTGCAAATCTGTTCTGTCCAAGCTTTCAAGGCTTGCATAATAGCCCTGCACCACTTCAAGCCACATTCCACCTAGAAACAACGCCCTAGAAGTAGGCAAAAGCTTCTTGCCAATGCGTTCAAAAAGTGGTGAGCCTGCGAGATTCTCTAATCGCTTCACCACCATTGAAACATTGGGTTGCGTGGTAGAAAACCGCTCGGCTGTTTGTGTTGGGCTTTTGCTTTTTAGCAAATCCAAAAATATTTCTAAATCCCTGATTCTCATTTGCACCCCTCATTCAAAATAACTTAAAGCACTCCTGCAAAATTTCCTGCTTTTTATCAAAGTAAAATCTCCAATTTCTCGTGGAATCTCCAAAGAGGAGATATGCTCTAGCACGATGAGGCGAAAGAGACTTTTATCCAAATGGCTTATCATCTGATAACATTTTTGATAAATATCTTGCATTCCTTTACGCAAACAAAAGGGCGGGTCAATGTAAGCAATACTAGGGGATTCCAATTCTTTTAAGGCAAGAGGATAATGACAAAAAGTATCCCCCAAGATGATGCGATACCTCTCGCCTTTTTGGCAAATGGTTTGCAAATTAAGCTTCAAAGTCTCATACGCCGCTTGATTGCATTCAAAAAACAATGCGGATTTCGCGCCACGACTTAATGCTTCAATCCCAATGCTACCACTCCCTGCGAAAAACTCCACAAAATTTACCCCCAAAATACCACAACTTAATGTATTGAAAAAGGATTCTTTCAAAATCGCCTTAGAAGAACGTGTGGTTTCTAAAGAAGCCATTTGCAGAGTGCGCCCCTTGTAGATTCCTCCTAATATCTTAAGGGTGGATTTCGCTAATTTATTGGGAGTTTTTGTAGGAATCTTAGCCTGTGGCTTAGAAGTTTGTTTGTTGGGCTTTTTGGGATTCTTTAAGCTTTTAGACATTTTTGTCTCTATAATGCTCTTGGATAATTGCTTCAATTTCGTTTGCATAACGTTGCAAAACTTCTTCTATTTTAGTGCGCAATGTAGAATCGCTCGCGCGAGAACCCAAAGCTTGCATATTGGGTTGCGATTCTGCATTCAAAAAAGGTGAATTTGTCGTCTCTAAAATCCCAAATTCTTGGCTTTTGGTTTCTTGCATTGCTTTGCTTCTTAGCTTTCTCTCAAAAGTTTCAAGCTCTTGGAATAAAATCTCCCGCGTGAAAGGAATCTTAAGGTTCGCTCCCTCAAAGTCTCCAATCAAGAACACAGGCTTTTGCGATTCTATCATCTGTGTCGCTACCACGAAATCACAAAGCTTATAACTTGTCAAATGCTCTTTTAAATACATTTCCAAACTGCGGTCTAGCAACAAAGAATCACAAATTAGTGCGATTTTCATCTAAGATTTCCTTGCAAAATAATTTATCAATTATAGCGGAATCTTTGCTAATTTTAAGATTTTTTATCTAAGCCAAGCGCAAAATTCTTGCATTTAGAATCTTTTTTGCTATAATTTAAAAATTTTAAAAGGAGCAAAAATGAAAGTAATGGTAATCCAAGGTCCCAACCTCAATATGTTAGGAATCCGAGAACCTCGCGTTTATGGAGCTGCAAAACTTGAAACAATCCACCAAAATATCAAACAACACGCGGAACAAGTCGGATTGGAAGTAGATTTTTTTCAAAGCAATTTTGAAGGTGAAATTGTGGATAAAATCCAAGAATGCTTAGGGCAGTATGACGGAATCATTATCAATCCTGCCGCCTATTCCCATACTTCCGTTGCGATTCGTGATGCGATTTCTGCTGTGAATCTCCCAACGATTGAAGTGCATATTAGCAATATTCACGCAAGGGAGGACTTCCGACATAAAAGCTTAACCGCCGCTGTTTGCGCAGGTGTGATTGCTGGATTTGGTCCTATGGGCTATCATCTCGCATTACAGGGCTTGGTTCAGATTCTAACAGAACTTAATGCGATTAAAGAAGCACGCAAACAACAAGCAGCAGCCAACGCGCAACAACAATAAATCATCTTAAAGGAGGGCAAATGGAAAACTTTATCATCAAAGACGAAAATGCCCTTTACTTTGAAGTGGGTTATAGTTGCGATAATGCCTTGTTTTTAGCCTTTGGGGAACAAGGCTATTTTATCACCGATGGACGTTATGAAACAGAGGCGAAAGAATTTATCCAACACGACAAATACGCAGTAGAAATTCTCATTTCACGCGAGCTTATCCAAACGGCACGTACGATTCTGAAAAAACACGAAAATTCTACCCTTGTTTATAATCCGCAAGAATTTTCGGTTTTTGCCTTTGAGAAACTCACAGAAAACCTCAAAATCAACTTCTTACCCAAGCCAAATTTTCATCAAGAAAAACGTATCATCAAAAGTGAAGCGGAGATTGCACTAATCCACGAATCCCAAAAACTCAATTTTAAAGCCTTTGCCAAATTTGCAAAATTCCTTAGCCAAAAGGGCGTAAATTGCGCGGAATCTTATTTGCATTTCAAATCACAAGGATTCTTGAGCGATAAAGGCGCATTGGACTTAAGCTTCAATCCCATTGTAGGAATCAATAAAAATGCAGCAAAGCCTCACGCTCTACCCTCTAAAGATAAATTGCAAAAGGGTGATTTATTGCTTTTTGACGCAGGGCTAAAGTACAAACGTTATTGTTCCGATATGACGCGCACAGGATATTTTGGCAAAAACGGAATCCGATTCTCCAAAGAGCAAAAATTCAAAAATACGCAACTGCAAAAAATTTATGATATTGTCCTAAAAGCTCAAGAATGTGCAATCAAAGGCGCAAAACCCGGTATGCTAGCCTGTGAAGTAGATGCGTTGGCACGCAATGTGATTGAAAAGGCGGGATTTGGCAAATATTTCGTGCATTCTACCGGACACGGAATCGGGCTAGACATTCACGAGCTGCCAATCATTGCGTCAAAATCACAGACAACCTTGCAAGAGGGTATGGTATTCTCTATCGAACCCGGAATTTATATCCCCAACCATTATGGCGTTCGCATTGAAGATTTAGTCGTGCTAGAAGCCAAAGGCGCACGCGTGCTTGGAATCTAAATGAAATCCCTTGCACACGACAAAACCAATCCGACAAAGTCCTATCAAAGATTCTATTGCACAAAAAACAAATCACAAAAAAGCTCGCATTACTTTGGAATCAAAACTTACCGACAAATCAACCTCAACGCCGAAATGACACGTTTTATTTATGCAATCCCTCCCATTAAAGCCAAGCCCTTAGCCGTGCAATCCAAGATTCCACGATTTTGCTCCGTGCGCCCAGAGAATCCCTATCGCCACTTTAAAGCCTATCACAAACTTAAGCATTATACGATTCTAGGCATTGGGGCAAATTGTGGCGAATGTTTGGTAACATTTTGGAAGCTTTTTAAAAGGTTAAAAAATAAAAATGCTATAATTGCTATTTCATCTATTTTGAAAAATCCAGCTTTTGGCTTTAGGGCACAAGCGGATTTTTACAATGCGATTGTATGGATTAAAACCAAGCTTGGTTATGTGGAGTTTTGGAGTTTCTGTGCGTATTTGGAACGCGTTTTTGGGAGGCAGCGCAAACGTCCTTTCAAAAACGCTCCGCGCACTTTGGATATTGATATTATCGGGTTTAAAAACCAATGCTTACGTCTCAAGCACTTACAGATTCCACACATTGCTTGGTCTTTACGCGCAAGCGTTAGGATTCCATTATTGGAGAGGAGAGTATGAAACTATTTACTTACACGGGAGAAAGTTCAACCCTAGCATTAGCACAAGCCAAGCAAGAGCTTGGCGATGAATTTTCAATCATCTCGCAAAAAAAGCTAAGTGATGGGAGTTATGAAATCTCTGTCGCCATTAGCGAGGAGGATTTAAAAGATGCCCAAGCCAAAGCCGAGCAAGAAAAACAAAAAAACGATGCGCTTGCCACAAAAAGCAATAACATTGCTGACCGCTTGGAACGCATTGCACAAAAAGAATTAGAAAAAAAACGTATGGCGCAAAACTTGCAAAATACGCTTCCTGATGATGTTTCTTTGCAATTATCTGATGCAGTACGCCAAATCTCACAACTTGCAGGCGTTGCGACTAAAATCCCTCCCAAATCTCCCTATCCAACGCCACTGATTCCAAAGGAATTCGACTCTAACCAAAATCCAAACAAAGAAGAGGAAAAACCAAAAAAACCGCCAAAGGATAAAGAATCTCAAGCTGAAGCTAAAAAGAAAGAATCTCCCGCTTCAGAAAGCAACGATTTGCGCCTGATTCGCAGTGAGATTGACAGACTAAACGACAAGCTCAAACTTATTCAAAATATGTTTTGGGAAGAGCGCGGACCAAAACGTGATGGATTGATTATCCCGCACGAATTTGCAGAAATTTACAGAATCACCAAAGCAAGCGGAATGTCCAAAGAGCATTTAGAAAAAATTATGCAATTAACCCTAGAATTAATGCCAATTAAAATGCGCGAAAATTCTGTGCTTATCAAACGATACTTTAGGGAAGTTTTGCGCAAAATGGTTTATGCAAGAGCAGAAAATCTAAGCAGTAATGCTAAAAACATTATGATGCTCGTTGGACCAACAGGCGTGGGCAAAACAACGACACTAGCCAAACTTGCTGCGCGTTATTCAAGGCTTCTGAATAAAAATTACAAAGTAGGAATCATCACCTTAGACACTTATAGAATCGGCGCGGTAGATCAATTAATGTTTTATGCCAAGAAAATGAAACTAAGCATTGATACAGTGGTAGATACGGAAGAATTTGTCAATGCCTTGGATTCTTTAAAATATTGCGATTATATCCTTATTGACACGGTGGGCAGCTCACAACACGATAGAGCCAAACTAGAATCCCTCAAAAGCTTCGTCAATGCAGACCCAAATAGCAAAATTGATGTCAGCTTGGTAATGAGTGCAACCACCAAATACGAAGACTTAAAAGATATTTATCATACTTTCTCTACATTAGGAATTGATACTTTGCTTTTTACTAAACTAGACGAAACCCACAGCTATGGGAATATTTTTTCTTTGATTTATGATACCAAAAAGCCCGTGAGCTACTTTTCTGTGGGGCAAGAAGTGCCTAATGACTTGAATGTCGCAACAAGTGATTTTCTGATTGATTGCTTGCTTGATGGACTCATTAAGGGCTAAAATGAAAAATCAAGCAGCAAATTTAGAATTGCTTCTCAATGCGCCTAAAACCTCTAACACAAAATTCATTACAATTACAAGTGGAAAAGGCGGCGTGGGCAAATCTACCTTTAGTGCGAATCTCGCTTATAAACTCTGGCAATTAGGCTTCAAAGTCGGAATCTTTGATGCCGACATTGGGCTTGCGAATTTGGATATTATGTTTGGCGTGCGTTGTGAAAAGAATCTCTTGCACGTCTTAAAAAACCAAGCCAAGCTTAAAGACATTATCGTGCCCATAGAGAGAAATTTATACCTCATACCCGGAGATTCTGGCACGGATATTTTCAGATACAAAAGCGAATTTATGTTTGAAACCTTGATAGAGGATTCTGCATTTTTGGACAATTTAGATTTCGTCATCATTGATACAGGTGCGGGCATTGGCGAATACACGCAGACTTTTTTAAAAAATAGTGATGAAGTCATTGTGATTACGATTCCAGACCCTGCCGCCATTACAGATGCTTATGCGACAATCAAGCTTGCGGCAAGCTTCAAAGAACGCACCTTTATGCTCATTAATATGACCAAAAACCACGCAGAAGCGCAGATGATTTTTCAAAAAGTGCAAAAAATCGCACAGGCAAACATCAACAATATCCGACTTGAATTAATCGGGGAGCTAACCAAAACAACCCTCATTAATCATTATAGCAAGAATCGCGGAATCTTTGTGAAAGAAGAGCCCAACTCTACCTCTTCTTTGGAAATTGAAGAGATTGCACGCACACTAGCCAAAAAAATGGAACGAAATGTGCTAGTGCAAGAAGATAAAAGATTTGGTAGATTCTTAAAAAAGATTTTAGGTCATTTTTAGGAAATATAAGGAAACAAAATGTCTTTAAAAATGGATAATTTTCTAAGTTTTGCGATTGTAAATGGATTTTTTATCGGACTCTTATTATCCTTTTTGAAATTTGATGAACCCGAAATGATTGTAGCAGGGACACTCATCTCCACGGTTGGATTCTATCTGATTACTTTGGTGAGTGTTTCATTGTTTGTGCGATTCTTAAGTAATCAAGAGCACACAATTAAAAGACCTGCTTATAATGATTTGCTAGAGGAATACATTGAGGAGTTTGATAAGCGCGAGAAAATCACGAATAAAATTCGTGGATTCTTACGCACAATGGAAAAAACAATGCGCGAAGATGAGGAGGAGGAAGCACGCGTAAGCAAAACTAAAAAACAAGAGGTAGAGAAAAATAATTATGCTGACGACTTCTAATGGCTACCAAACCGCACTAAAACAATCGCAAGATTCTCTTGCGCTTGATTATCTTCCAGCACTTAAAGCAATGGCATTTCGCCTCAAAGAACGTTTGCCTGCTAGTGTGGATTTTTCTGATTTGGTATCTATTGGCACAGAAGAGCTTATCAAAATCGCACGCAGATATGATAGCACGATTAGTGATTCGTTTTGGGGTTATGCAAAACCTCGTGTGCAAGGAGCAATGCTAGATTATTTACGAAGCCTAGATAATATTTCGCGCCAAACGCGCACTCTAATCAAGCGCATTGATAAAGCCATTGCGGCTTATTATAACGAACATCAAGAAGAGCCAGACAATGCTTATCTAAGCGAATTGTTAGGTGAGGAAGAAGAGAAAATCAAAGAAGCAAGAATCGCAAGCGAAATCTATGGCGTAATGCCTTTAGAAGACCAATTAGGCACAGAGAGTGAAACGACATTAGAGCATATAGAAAAGGAAGAGTTGGTTGAAATCATAGAACAGATTTTAGAGCAAGCAACACAAAACGAACAGCTTGTGATTCAACTTTATTATTTTGAGGAATTGAGCTTTAAAGAAATTAGCGAGGTAATGGAGATTACAGAATCAAGGGTTTCCCAACTGCATAAAGCCGTGATTCGTAAAATCCGACAATACCTCGGGGAAAGGGGATTAAATGGCTGATATATTAAGTCAAGAAGAAATTGATGCGTTGTTAGAAGTTGTAGATGATGATAGTAGTGCAGAGCCCGAAATCGCGGAAAAGCCCTCTGTCGTCCATCAGCACCAAATTACACTTTATGACTTCAAGCGTCCAAACCGCGTTAGTAAAGAGCAATTACGTGCATTTCGTGGAATCCACGACAAAATGGCGCGGGCTTTATCCTCTCAAATCTCGGCGATTATGCGTTCTATTGTAGAGATTCAACTCCATAGTGTAGACCAAATGACTTATGGGGAATTTTTGATGAGTTTGCCAAGCCCTACAAGCTTCAATGTTTTCTCTATGAAGCCACTTGATGGTACGGGGGTTTTAGAAATCAACCCAAGCATTGCATTCCCAATGATTGACAGGCTGCTTGGAGGCAAAGGAGACCCTTACGAATCCACGCGTGAATTTAGCGATATTGAGCTTAATTTGCTAGACACAATCTTGCGTCAAATGATGCAGAATCTCAAAGACGCTTGGGCACCTGTTACAGAAATTTTTCCCACAGTAGATGTCAAGGAATCTAGCCCCAATGTCGTGCAAATCGTTGCACAAAATGAAATCGTTATTATGGTGGTAATGGAAATCATCATTGGGCATAGTAGTGGAATGATGAACCTTTGCTATCCGGTTATTTCGCTAGAATCCGTGCTCTCACGTTTGGCTAGTCGGGATATTATGTTGAGTGAAACAAGCTCCAAAAAATCACGTAACAAAGAATTGCAAGCTCTTTTGGGTGGGGCAAAAGTCAATGTCGCAGCAATGCTTGGGGAGACTAAACTCAATATACACGAGATATTAGATTTAGAAATCGGGGACATTGTGCGGCTTGACCGCCCAGCAGATGACACCGTCATCATCAATGTAGATGGACGTGAGAAATTCCTTGCGGGCATTGGTTTGCACCGCTACCGCAAGACGATTGAAGTCAAAGAGATGATAAAAACAGAAAAAGACCAAGTCAAAGAAATCATTGAAATGCTTGAAGCGCAACGCAAGTCCAGAGCAAACGAAATTGAAGAAGACTAGGAGGGAATATGCTAAAGGATTTTTTAAAACTCATTATCCAAGAAACAACCGCGACCATTGAAGGTTTGCTTGGGAGTGCGCCAGAAGTGAGCCACATTGAAGCACAAGATGGCAAAAGCGATTCTATCAAACCTCCTATGGCAAAAATTGATATTAAGACAGAAGATGGCGCAACCCTTGCCCTTTTTATCTCTCCTAAAGTCGCAACTGCTCTTGCGGATATGATGTTAGGAGGAGAAGGAGAGAGCAGAGATTCTATGGAAGCGGACGATTTGGACGCTACAAAAGAAATTGCTTCTAATATTTTTGGGGCTATCTCTACTTCGCTTGGAGGACAAAAGGAATTACCCAAACTTAGCTTTACCCTTGAAAATATCAACTTCTTAGCCGATGGAGATTTGGGGCTTTCGCAATTTAGCGGATTCTATACTTTTGCGTTTCATATTGGCTCAATCCAAGATTCCCTATACTTTGCCTTTTCTAGCGCATTTGAAAATCATTTCAATCCAAGCACACAAGAAGCTGCTCCAAGTGTAGAATCCGCAGGGGGAAATAGTGAGGCACAAGCCAAAGTAGATTTGAGTAACTCTGAAATGAAAAATATGGCGATGCTTTTAGATGTGCGCTTACAAGTAAAGGTGCGAATCGGACAGAAAAAAATGCTCCTTAAAGATGTGATTGCAATGGATATTGGAAGCGTTGTAGAGCTCAACCAACTCGCAAATGACCCCTTAGAAGTGCTTGTAGATGACAAAGTCATCGCCAAAGGCGAAGTTGTCATTGTAGATGGAAACTTCGGTATCCAAATCACTGAAATTGCGCCGAAAAAAGATAGAATAGAGCAGTTGTTGTAATGCGAGTTTAGATTAAATTGTGGAATCGCAAAGCAAACCTCTGGAAATCTCTCTTTATCTGCATATTCCTTTTTGCAATAGCAAATGCGGATATTGTGCCTTTAACTCTCAAACCGACAAAAATCATCTCAAAACGTCCTATATGGAAGCTTTAGCCAAATATGTTTCCTATAAACTCAAAAATCTTGTAGATAAATATAAATGTCTTGAAATCACCTCTGTCTATATTGGCGGCGGAACTCCGAATCTCATAGATTTTAGCGCATACGCACTGGTGTTTGCGGAATTTTCCTCTTTCTTGCAACCACAAGCGGAAATCAGCATTGAAGCCAATCCCAATTCGTTAAGCCTAGAATGGCTCAATACCCTTAAAAGCTTGGGCGTGAATCGTTTAAGCTTGGGCGTGCAAAGCTTTGATGACACTAAGCTTGCCTTTTTGGAACGCGACCATAAAAAAGATTCCGTCTATCGTGCGGTAGAAATGGCATTCCGAGTCGGACTAGAGAATCTCAATATAGATTTCATCTATGGCACGCCTTTATGCAGTGCAAACCTCTTAGAGAGCGAATTAAAGCTTGCTTGCGCTTTGCCTCTTAGTCATATTTCGGCTTATCATTTAAGCCTAGATGAGGGAAGCCGATTCTATCAGAAACAGCAAAAGAAATTTGGAAATTCCCTTATCAAAGATTCTGACAAAGAATTTGAGGGATTTTTGAGCATTGGGCATTTTGTCAGCTCCTATTTGCAAGAGGCGGGATTTGCGCAATACGAAGTCAGCAATTACACAAAACACAAGCCCTCATTACACAATCTTGGATATTGGAGTGGCAAGGGTTATTTGGGCATTGGGGCGGGGGCAGTTGGCACTCTTGCGGGAGTGCGCACAACAATGCCAAAAAGCATTGAAAAATTCTTGCTAGGCTTTAGCGAGGAGGAGGAAATCTTGAGCCCACAAGACCAGCTTTTAGAGCATTTGTTTCTAGGATTCCGCTCCTGTGTGGGTGTAGCAATAGAAAGAATCCCTAACGCACAAAATCTAGCGATTCTATTAGAAGCAGGAAAAGTAAGGAAATGCGATAAGAGGGTTTATGCGCAGGATTATTTTTTGGGCGATGCAATTGCCCTCTTTGTCGGCTAATCAAGGAAAAATATGGAAAACTCCACACAACGTATCATACTCGCACTAGATATAGGGCTAAAGCGAATCGGAGTCGCAAAAGCAATCCAAAACATCGCTCTACCCCTCCCGCCAATTTTACGCAAAAATCGCAATCAAGCTGCCAAAGAAGTGAGCCAACTTCTCTTAGAATCCAAAGCTAACCTGCTCATTGTTGGAATCCCTATGAATCTCAAATCCGATTCCCTAGAGGATTCTAATCCTATCTTGGAAATGCAACGGAGGATTCGGCATTTTGTCAGCCTACTTGCGATTCCACCTCATCTTGAAGTCATTTTCTTTGATGAAAGCTTTAGCTCCCTTGAGGCACTACAAAAGCTAGAGGATAAGAAATCTCGCAAAAAGGCAAACAGCAGAGATGGGAGTTTAGACTCTCTCGCAGCCCTCGTGATTTTAGAAAGATATTTGGAAAATTCAGGTAATATTCCACGATAAAATCTTAAAGGAAAAAATGATGATAAAAAGCAATGAAAACGCAATACAAGAATATCGCCAAAAACAAATCCACTCACTTTTGCAAGAAATAGAGCAATTTGGAGATTTTAAGAGTCAATTTAAAAACCTCAAAGCTTTTAGGGAGGCTTTGCGCCCTTTTTATCGTTGGAGATTTTTAGATAAATTTGTCAGCCATAAGGTTACAAAAATCCAATCCCAAGATAAACTAGACCACCATATCGCGGCTTACTTTGCTCCTTTTACCTTTAAGCGAAAAAGTTGGGGGGGGGGCGAAAAGCCCTGTAAATCATATTGTTGAACTAAGCCAAGCCCTCAAAAGATTCCAAACACGTTTGATTTATGTCTCTCTCCCTCTCAAACTTAGCGTTTATCCCGAATTAGTTGCTCAAGATTCCACTTTCCTAAAAGGTGCTTCCACCCTGCCACAATTTAGACAAATGACTTTGGAACTCCTAAAAAATGATGTGGAAGTCGTGGATATTTTTCCTGTTTTTATGCGACATAAAAAGGATTCCGCAACGCATTTATTTGCTAAAGGACACTATATTTCCTCTGAAGGTGCAAGATTAACCGCACAAACCCTTGCAGAATATCTCCAAGCTACCACAGAATTTAGCCCAGACAATGCGCATTTTAAGGCTTTAGGAACTACCATTTATAAGAATGAAAAAATCTATATCCCTAGCCAACAGGATTCTCCTTTCTGTATCTTTGGGAATTGTAATCTGCAAGCATTTCACAGCAAAGGGGCTGGAATCGCTTCCAATCTAGCATTTTTCTTAGATAAAGAAGTGGATTATCTTGGGAGAAAATTAATCTTTTTTGCAAAAGAGTTTAAAAATGAAACCTTTGATGAGCGAACTTTCAAAGAATGTTGCAAAAGAGACATTGCAATTTGCATTAGTTTCCTTAGCGGGAGTTTCGTGCGTACCTCTGTTTTCTCAATGACTAAAAAACAAGCATTATTAAAGTTTTTACGAGGTAAACCCTTAGTAAATAGGAGTTGGAGCACTCTTGATTTAGAATCCATCTGCTATAATAAAAAACCTTAAAATTTATAAATACAAATAGCGAGATTTTTCACCATTGCAAGAGTAATTTATGACAATCCATAATACATTAAGGATTTGCTTAATTTTGTAAGATTGGCTAATGTGCCAAGAATAAAATCAGAGACTTATTATTGAGAAGTAGGTTAATTTGCACACCTTGCTTGCCTGTAAGCACCCGATAGATTTCGTCTTCGTTTTTAAAGGCTTTCGGTAACGAAATCCCGATAGAAACGCTATTTTCCGCGAGCACAGCTTTAGAGCGACCCGCGATAATGTTAGTAAATTCCGAAATCACGTCTAGCAACTCTTCATCACTTTGGGATTCTTCCCCCAAAAGCATCATAGAAGCCTCTTTTACAAGTGTTTTAGTAAATAAAAGTGCCACGATTCCATTAACATCTCCCTCAAAGGTAATCGTTGCCCCCATAATATCCGCTTCATTGCTTTTATTATATTTGGTTACCTTATAATCCGTGCGTTTCGCCTCTCCTCCCGTCAAAGAAGAAAGAGTTTCAATTGCAGCATTAACAAACACAGGTAATTGTGCAACCAAATGTTTGGTTAATCCTTTGCTTTTTTGCTGTGAGGCTTGATGCGCTTTAGCAAGCTCTTTGATTTTTGGGTCATTTCTACACTTCTCTATATTATCAAAAAACAAAATATTGCTACGCGCACAAAGTTCTTGTTTGCTATGGTCTAAAGGGGTTTTGAGCCCACAAATCGCGATACAAGCCCCAAACTTCGTATTATTAAGAGCTAAAGACATAATAAAATCAAGCACTGCAAGATTAAAGTCTTTTGTATCGCTTGCATCAAAAATAAAAACTTTGTAACCCTCTCTTAAACGCGAATTATGTGCTTGAATATTGAAAAAAAGCGAAATATTTTTATCTACTTTTTTATAAAGTGTATAAATGACGATTCCGCTATTAATTGTAACGGGAATGAAGTTATTGGTTACATCAAAATATATATCATAAAGATAAATTGCCTTGTCAAGATATTGGCGACGTTTATCCATAAACTCTTCACCACTATTGACACATATTACTTCATATCCTTTTGCGGTTAATTCTTGGGAAATGAGTGTTTGCATCATTCCATCACTATCGTGATAAATAATGCTTTGATGCAATGGAGGGGTTTTAAGCCCGAGCAAAAGACTTGCCATATATTCTGTGCGAAAGAGCGGCAAGCTTTTGTTAGGAAAGAGGGATTTTAATTTGGGAAATTGGCTATCATTATAACCGACAAAGGCTACGGCAATGCTTACTTTATTTTGCATTGCAAGCAGAGCCTTTGCGATAAGAATCGCAGCCCCCTCATCAAATCGCGCAATGTGCTCAAATGAAAAATAAACTGCTTTCAATGCAAGCGAACGAATTGTCGCGCTATTAGAAACGAGCACACCGCAGATTTCTTTGGCTTCTTTCATTTCCAAACATACATTTGGCGCGTAAATAGCTACATCTTGTTTGATGACTGGTCTCAATTCCTCAAACCTCTAAAATTTATTTAGTATAAACTTCTGCCTCAACTCTTCGGTTTTTCTGTCTGCCTTCTTTTGTCGCATTATCCGCAATTGGTCTTGTTTCACCATAACCTTTTGCTTCTAATCTTTCCGCAGAGATTCCTTCTTCTATAATTTTATTTTTAACTGCTGTTGCACGACGTTCAGACAATTGTTGATTGTAGGCTGGATTTCCTGTGGAATCTGTATGCCCATTGATGATTGCTGTTTGGTTTGGATTTTGTTTCATATACTCTGCAAAATCTACAATTTCTGCATTGTATTCTGGTGCAACATTTGAAGAATCAAATGGGAACTGCACAGAGAAAGTATGGATATGAGACAATGCTGGAGCTGGTGTAGGTTCTGGAGCTTCTGCTTGTGCATAAGTTCCAAACGGAATGCTAAAGCCAACCATTGCAATCACATCACTGCGTCCATCAAAGCTAGCCAAATGACGAACTTCAGTTTTTAAGTGAAGATACTCTGCAATCTCGTGGCGCAATCCTATACCATATTGCACAAAGAAATCACTATCCATATTTTGGAAATTACGAGTCAAGTCCTCATAACCAACACCCCCTAAAATATAAGGAGAGGTTTTTTCCCATACTTCAAATTCTTTGACAAGATTCACATAGTAACGATTAATATCCGTAGATTGTCTTGGTTGGCTACCTTTTGCACTATCTGCACGTTCGTAACCAATTTCTGTAAGCACGGTTGGTGCGACACGACTCGCAAATTTCAAACCATAGCTTAACTCCGCAGTATTTTTATAGCGATCATTTTTAATATGAAAAGTGCCCCCCACTTGCGGAGTAATTTCAAATAAATTATTCGCCGCAAAAAGTGAGCCACTTAATACCAATGAAAGCGCAAGAACTTTTTTCATGTTTTCTCCTTAAGCAATATAAAGTTTATATTATATCTAAAAATTTGGCTATAATATAAATTTTATTGAAATTTTGTATTTAATTTTTAATTTCAATGTAAAATTTATCCATATAAAGGCAATTAAAATGAGAGATTTTGAAATCATTAAACAAAATCTTGTCCAATTTATTGCAACCAAAGTGCAGGCAAGGGGTTTCCAATCTGTCGTATTTGGGCTTAGTGGCGGTATTGATTCTGCAGTCGTTGCACGCCTTTGTCAGCTTGCTTTCCCCCAAAGCCACCAAGCACTTTTAATGCCCTCCAAACAATCTTCTAAAGCAAGTTTAGATGACGCATTAGAATTGTGTCAGCAATTTGGAATCTTTTATCAAATTCTCCGCCTAAATCAGCCCCAAAGTGCATTGGAAGAGACTTTACAAGGCTTGGATTCTGCACGCATAGGAAATCTTTGTGCAAGATTGCGAATGATTTGTTTATATGATTATGCCTTTGCACACCGCGCCCTAGTTGTTGGCACAAGCAATAAAAGCGAGCTTTTGCTCGGTTATGGAACAATCTTTGGTGATTTAGCTTGCGCCATTAACCCCATTGGCAACCTTTACAAGACAGAAATTTACACACTAGCACATCTCCTAGAGATTCCAAAAAATATCATAGAAAAAGCACCAAGCGCAGATTTATATGAGGGGCAAAGCGATGAAAAAGAGCTAGGATTCTCTTATGCAATCTTGGATAGAATTATGTTACTATTAGAAAAAGGCGCAGACGAAAGCGAGATTCTAAAGCAAAATTTACCTAAAGCGGCATTGGAATTAGTCCAAGAGAGAATCGCACGCTTTGACTTCAAACGTAAAATGCCAGAAATTGCGCAAATTTAAAGGAAACCTATGCGAAACATTCCCTACTTTATCCCCGATATTACCGAAGCAGAAAGAGATGCGATTCTTAGTGTATTAGAAAATCCAAGTCATAATATCGTATTAGAACTTGAAGAAGAATTTAAAAAATACATTGGCATCAAACACGCAATTTCGGCAGTTAGCGGGACAGCCGCTTTTCATTTATGCCTTTTTGCTATGGACTTGAAGCGCGGAGATAAGATTCTATGCCCTGTGAATTGCCACCCAATGTTTCCAGAAATGATTCGGCATTTTGACGCCGAACCCATCTTTGTAGATATTGAAGAAGATACCTTTTTGATTTCATTACAAAAATGCAAAGAAACCCTAGAAAGAATCGGCAGCAAGAAACTGCGTGCAATTATTATTAGTCATATTGCAGGGCAAAACTGCGATATAGAGCCTTTTTACCATTTAGCCGAAGAGCATAATATCAAAATCATTGAAGATGCCACGATGGCATTAGGATTAACACACAATGGTTTGAAAATCGGCTCTCATCGTAGCTTTGCAAGCATTTTTAGTATCGTGTTAGATTCCTCAAATCCTGTTGCACAAGCAGGAATGCTCACAACACAAGACGATGAGCTTGCTTCACAAGCAATGCTGCTCCGCTATCACGGAATCGTAAGCGAACGCATAACAAGCACGCGCCCGCAATATCTCTATGATGTCGTAGGAATTGGCAATAAATACAATATCAGCCTCCTTGATACCGCACTTTGTCTAAGCCAACTCAAACGCATTGATTACATCATCAAAAAGCGTCAAGAGATTGCTAAGCACTATATTCAAACCCTGCAAGACGCTCCCCACCTCTTTATGCCAAGCGTCAAGCGCGAACACATTTTTTTTCACTTTATTATTAAAGTAGATAAGAATCGCGACCATTTCGCGCGTGAATTAAAAGATTGTGGCATAGAAACTGCGCTTCACTTCGTGCCATTGCATTTGCTAAGCTATTATAAAAACAAATATAAATATAAGATTAGCGATTTCCCAATCTCACTTAAAAACTACCAGCAGATTCTAAGTTTGCCTATTTATAGTGCAATGCAAAAAGACGACATAGACTATGTTTGCAAACAAGTTTTGCGCCTTGCAAGCGAGCGCGTCTAATGCGTAAGATTGAACGATATTTCTTTGCCCCTAGCACATTACAAAAACTTCTTGCCTTTTGCCTTTTGCCTTTTAGCTTGATTTATTGCCTCATCGCAACCCTCAAGCGAAAATTCGCGCCTTTTTATGATTTTGGGATTCCCATTATCAGTGTGGGGAATCTTGTTTTAGGCGGGAGTGGCAAGTCTCCCTTTATCCTAGAAATTGCCAAAGACTATCAAGACTCTTGCGTGATTTTGCGCGGATTTGGGAGAAAAAGCAAAGGGTTAAAAATCGTCAGCATTCAAGGAAACCTCCAAACCGATGTGCAAACCGCTGGCGATGAAGCCATAATGCTAGCAAAAACCCTAAAAACCTCTAGCGTCATTGTCAGCGAAAATCGTAAAAATGCTATTTTAAAAGCCAAAGAACTAGGGGCTAAAGTCATCTTTTTAGACGATGGATTCCGCTTCAATTTCAAGAAACTAAATATCTTACTCAAACCAAAGCTTGAACCCTACTTTGACTTTTGTATCCCTAGTGGCGCATATCGCGAGCATAAAAGTGCTTACAAAGTCGCGGATATTTTGGCTCAAGAGGGCATAGACTATGCGCGCGAAGTGCAATTACTCTATCCTACGGAGAGAATGCTGCTTCTTACCGCTATTGCGAATCCCTCGCGCTTGGATAAATATCTGCCAAATGTCGTGGGCAAGATTCTTTTAAAAGATCATTCTTTTTTTGACAAAACAAAAATATTAGAACAATATGCACAATTCAATGCCACTTCTCTTTTAGTTACACCAAAAGACGCAACAAAACTTGAGGAATTTGGCTTGCCACTCTCTATTTTGCATTTGGAAATCAAGATTAATCCTGCAATCAAACAAGCAATTCAAGATTATATTGCCAAAGAATCGCAAAACTAAACTACCGAAATTACATAAATTTCAAAAACTTGCGTTTATAATTTCTCACTTCTCTTGCATTGAGTGAGAAATAGATTCCACACGCCAAAAGCAAGCAACACGCGATGACTAAGGCTAAGGGAAAAGGAGTATTTGCCCCCACTGCACCTACGATAAAGGAAATCGCACCAGCAAAGGCAAATTGTGCTGTGCCTAAAATCGCCGAAGCACTCCCGGAGATTTGTTTAAACCGCGCCATCGCAAGTGTGGTAGTATTAGGCACGATAAAGCCATTCATTCCAAGCATTAAAAACAAAAGAATCTCAAAAGGCAAAAATCCCAAGTCCAACCACCCCACGACAATCAACACCAATGCGATTCCAAACATCACAACAAACGCATAGGGCAACACCGCATAGGGTGAATATTTGCGCACGATTCTTGCATTAATGTTTGCAAAAATCATAAAACTAATGGCATTCACACCAAACAAGATTCCATAAGCCTTTTCACTCAAGCCAAAATATTCACGAAAAATAAACGATGAGCCTGTAATATAAGCAAAAATTGTCGCCATAACAAAGCTTGCAGACAAAACATAAATGCGGAATCTCCTATCTTTCAAGATACATTTGTAGTTAGATAAAATATTCTTTAAATCCAACTTCTCCCCTCTGCTTGGGTTTTTTTCTTGGATTCCAAACACAATCAGCACAAAAAGTAGAATCCCAAGCGCAAAGAGTGTGGCAAAAATGCTTTTCCACGAGAAATAATCCAACAAAAAACTTCCAAACACGGGAGCAAGCATCGGTGCTAGGCTAGAGACAACCATCATCAAAGCAAACGCACTTGCGGCTTCTTTGAGTTCAAAATTATCATTAATGATTGCGCGCGCAATCACGACACCAGCGCAGCCCCCGAGTGCCTGCAAAAAACGAAAAGTAATGAAGCTATCCACAGAATCAAAGCTAATGCACGCAAGGCTTGCGACAATAAAAAGTGTGATTCCAACATAAAGAGGCTTTTTTCTGCCATAAATATCACTCAAAGGTCCATAGAGTAACTGCCCAAGCGCGAAAGCGACAAAAAAGACAGCAAGAGAGAGTTGCACATAAAAGGGTGTGGTAGCAAAAGTCGCCTGCACCTCCCCAAGTGCAGGCAAATACATATCTGTCGTTAAGGGTGCTAAACTTGACATAAAAGCCAAAATAAAAATGAGTTTAGCCTTTGCAAAGCCTTGATAAGAAGAAACTTGTCGCATAAAAAATCCCGAGTAATTTTAAAAATGATTATAGGGCTTAAAAAATTAAAATTTATTAAAACACTTATTAACTTTTGCTACTTTAGAAAGTTGTGCTAGAAACTTGTTTGAAACAGAATCGTGAGCGCATCAAAGGCACTCAAAAATTCTCGTTTGAAATGCAGTATAATCGCAGGAACAATCACGACTAGCACCGCAAACGCGACTGCAATCTTCACAGGAAAACCAATCGCTAGCAAGTTAAATTGTGGGTGCGCTTTCATAATCATACCAAAGATAATATCCGATAAGAGAATCAGAGCAATGATAGGAAAAGACATTGTAAGCCCGATGACAAAAAGATTCGCAAAGGATTTGACAATGTATTCAATATAGTTTGGAGCAAACATAAAGCCGCCTAATGGAATCTCTTGAATGCTCTCTGCTACAAAATAAAAAAAGAGGTGATGATAATCAAGCCCTAAAGCAATCAACAGGGCAAGGAGTGTCAGTAATTGCCCAACGATTGGCTTTTGTGCTCCTGTGATTGGGTCATAGGCATTCGCAATGGTTAATCCCATTGCAAAAGACATTAATTCTCCTCCAAACGAAACCATACCCAATACGATTTGAAGTGCCACAGAAGCAAGGAATCCAAGCATAACTTCAGAAAGTCCTGCGACAATAAAGCGCAAAATTGTCCAATTCGCCGGAGGTACAACATCTAAAAGAGGAATAAATACAATCGTGAGCCAAAAAATCAATGCGCCTTTAATGGAATTATTAATCATTTGGTTTTCAAAAAAAGGAAAAAAGGCGATAATCCCGGCAAATCGCAGTAGCAAGAGTAGAAAGTTTGCGACATTACCCTCTGTCAAATAAGCTAGGAGTTCCATTATTTACCTTTTGCGTCCATTGCGTGTATTGTGCCATTTTGTCCATTTAAAAATGTTTAAGGGGTTGAGATAAGATTGCATAATGCTTCTTTGTAGATAAATAAAAATAACAACAAAACAAGCAAGGGCTGCTGCGCCAATCAGATTTAATATGACCCAGCCTTCGGAAGAATGTAACACAAAACCCACAGACATAGAAGCAATAAAATTACAGAGGTAGGTTAAGAATGAATTTAACCCTTGTGCCTTAAGTTTGTAGGCAGATGTTGGCATGGCATTGAGTAAAAATGTTCCACCATTAAATACAAAAGCCCAGCCAATTCCTAGAAACAAAAGCGCAAAGAAAAAAGAATAGAATCCAACTCCTGTGATAGCAATAACAATACTAAGAATATAGGCAAGGATTCCATAGAAAATGATACATTGTGGTGTGCTTTTGTTGAGCCAAAATCCTAAAAAAATAGATGGTAAATACATTGCAATAAAATGCCATTGAAGCACTGTTTGATTTTCATTTAAATCAAAATGTGTATGGTGCATGGCAAGTGGTGCAGCGTTCATCAAAAGTGTCATGAAGCTAAAGCCAAAGGCACAAGCTAGAGTGCCCAGCACAAAGCTTTTATCCTTTAAAAGAATCCATAATATGTTTTGGGTATCTTTTTTTGTTTCTCGTTTTGTTGTTTGTATTGAAGCAAGTTCAAGAAAAATGGAACTAATAAGGGCACAAAAACAGAGTAGAAATGCAAAGAAAAATGAGCCAAAAAATGCAACATCAAAAGGTGGCGTTATAAAGAAATTTGCTCCAAAACTTGCCAGAAATGGACCCAAGATTGCACCTAAAATTCCACCACCAACAACTAACGCCGTTGCTTTATTTTTGGCATGAATATCATTAATACGAGAATCCAAAAAAGCTTCCGAAGCAGCGAAGCGGTAATACTGATTGAAAGCACTAAAGCCACCGAGTAAGAGCGTTGCTATGCAAAAAAGCCAAAAAGAATGTAAGATAATGGCTATCATTGCAAGAATTGAGGCAAACATTCCTAAGGTAGAAGCAAATATGAATGCTTTTTTTCTACCCCATTTTGCCATAAAAATTGAGGCATTATATATCATCAAAAATGCTCCCAACACTGTTGCAGAAACAGGCAGGGTTACAAGGTTTTGGGATAAGGCTTGCGATGAGGCAATGAGGTTTTGTGCACAAAGTGGTGTAGCAAGCGTCAATAACGAAACAAGAGAGCCACTTAAGCCTTGTCCAAGCATAAGCAAAAGGATATTGCGGTATATCGTGCTCGTTTTAAGCTGTTCCAATGCACTATCTCAAGTTATCTTAAAGGTATTAGTTGTGTTTTCTCCAAGCGATAAGCGTGCAGAGCCTTATGAGCTAAAATAGGGTCGTGCGTAACAAAAACAAGAGAAGATTGCGTAAATTTCACATAATCAAACAAAAGTTCCATTACATTAAAAGCAGTTTCTCTGTCCAAATTTCCTGTGGGTTCGTCTGCAAAAATAATTTTGGGCTTTTTAGTTAGAATCCTAGCAATGGAGAGACGTTGCTGCTGCCCGCCGCTTAAAGAGCCGATATTTAAAGGCAAAACCTCCAAGATTCCAAACAAACTCAAGAGTTCCTCGTCAATCTTTTGACCGCTCAACAAGGAGGCAACCTCTAAATTTTCTTCTGCATTAAACCCTAAAAATAAATAATGAGACTGAAAGATGATTCCGATTTCATCACGTCTTAAAGCAAGCAATTCGTCTTGTGGGAGCTGATAAATATCTTTGTCTAAAAGTTTCACTCTGCCACTTTGTGGTTTTAGAAAACTAGATAAGATATGCAAAAGCGTGCTTTTACCGCTTCCACTAACTCCCATAATAGAAAGTGTCTCGCCCGCATTGAGGCTAAAAGTTACATTTTCTAAAATAGGAGAATCATAGCCAAAAGAAAGATTTTCAGCTACCAAAGAAGCCAAGTAAAGCCCCTAAAATTAGCCTAATTGCGCCGCTACTTCATCAGCAAAGCTAGCGACTTGTTTTGTGATTCCCTCTCCAAGCTCAAAACGCACATAATCCACTACTTCAATGCTATCGTCAAGCTCTTTGGATTTATCTGCTAAGATTTGTGCAATCGTTTTTTTGTCGTCCATTACAAAAAATTGTCCAAGCAATGTCAATCTTTGGTCTAAAATTGTAGAATCCGCCTTGAAACGTTCTAATTGTCCCGGCAGAATCTTATCCCAAATTTGTTCTGGCTTGCCTTGTGCCTTTAATTCTGCTTTTAGCTTCTCCTCTTGTTGTTTCAAGATTTCATCGGTAAGTTCTAATTGGCTAATGTATTGCGGAATCTTATGCAAAGGCTTCCCAAGTCGTTTTAACTCTTCATTTTCCTTTTCAAGTTCGGCAATAATGGCTGTTTTTTCGCTTTTGATGAAGTCCAAATCAAAGGAATGGTAGCTAATCACTTGTGGCTTCATTGCCGCAGCGTGCATACATAAATTTTTGGTAAAATCCGCTAACTTGCTTGCATTGGATTCCTTTTGGCATTTCAATGCGATAATCACGCCTACGCGCCCATTAGAATGCACATAGGCATTCACGATTCCGCTTCCTTTGGCTTCAACCTTTGCGATTCTTCTGACGACAATGTTTTCACCAATTTTTGCAATTTGAGATTTAAGGTATTCCTCAAATTTCACGCCTTCAAAATCCAAAGTATTCAATTCTTCTACACTTGAAACATTAGAATCTTGCACCATTGCGATAGTTTTCGCACTTAATTCTTTAAAACCATCATTTTTGGCTACGAAGTCTGTTTCGGAGTTGATTTCTGCCATACTTACCTTTTTGAAGTCATTGGAAACTTTTATCGCAATGCTTCCTTCTGCCGCAACCCTATCGGCTTTTTTAGCAGCCTTGCTCAATCCTTTTTCTCTTAAGTATTCTACGGCTTTTTCTAAATCACCACCCACTTCTACCAAAGCCTTTTTGCAATCCATCATTCCTGCATCTGTCATATCGCGGAGTTGTTTTACAAGTTGCGCACTAATTTCTGCCATTATCTCTCCTTACTCTACACTTTTTGCGAAATCTTCTTCGCTCATAATTTCTTCCATCACTTCTTGTTTTTCCTCTTCACTCGCAGGAGTAGGCTCTACTTGTTGTGTTGGTGCTTCACCGCCTGCAATGGCGCGTCCCTCTGTAATTGCTTCCGCCATTTCCTTGCAAAATAGCTGAATAGAACGAATCGCATCGTCATTGCCCGGAATCGGATAATCCACCATATCTGGGTCGCAGTTTGTATCTAATGGTGCAACCACAGGGATTCCAAGTCTTCTTGCTTCTGCTACGGCGATTTTTTCTTTTGCCGCGTCAATGACAAAAATCATATCTGGAGCTTTTTTAAGATGACGCACGCCACCTAAATAACGCGTTAATTTCTCTTTTTTGCGTTGAATCATCAATTTTTCTTTTTTGGTTAGCAAGTCAATTTGCCCGCTAGATTCCATTTCTTCAATGATTTCAAGTTTGCGGATAGACTTTTTAATCGTTGCGAAGTTTGTCAGCATTCCGCCCAACCAACGATAATTTACATAAGGAGCATTAATGCTTTCTGCGTATTGTTTGAGAGTTTCGCTTGCTTGTTTTTTCGTGCCAACAAACATTATTACCTTGCCCTCTGCTGCTGCATCACGCACGATATTATAAGTATAACGAAAATAACGCAAAGTCTTTTGTAAATCAATAATATGTATATTTTTGCGCACGCCAAAAATATACTTTTTCATTTTTGGATTCCAACGTCTTGTTTGGTGTCCAAAATGCACCCCACATTCTAAAAGGTCTTTCATTGTTACCATAGTGTTCTCCTATTTGTTGTTTTGGTTTTCCCTCCACGCTCCTTAACGCAAATTGCGCAACCTAACTAGGATTAGCGTGTGCGAGTTTTGATAAAATCAAAAGGCAGATATAATACTGAAAAATTATTTAAATTTAGCTAAATAAAAGCTCTTAAATGGGATTCTAAAAAGTGGAATCCTGATGTTTTTGTATTTATTACGAGGCTTGGTTATCTGTTTGTGATTCTGCCTCTAGTGCTTGCGGGCATTTTGCAAAACTTGCATAGTAATCTTTCTAATGCGTTATTGCGAGAAAATCTTTAGATTGTCGTGGCAATCTATAATATTAAGCTTTAGTCAATTTAAGCAATGGAATCGCAAAGCAATTGGTGAAATTTTGATTATGGAATTGCTTCGTTGCGCTTTGTGCGTCTCGCGATGACGCGTGTCGCAAATATCGCGTATTCCCGCAATAGCAAGGGTTATCGCGATTCTTTACGAAATTTCGTAAAGATTCTATACAAGAAGATTTGGTTATTTTGGCAACAGCCAAAGGAATGAATCGTCTCCTATTTGCATACTATGGACGAGGTGAAATGATTGGTTTAAGCGCATTGTGAGGGTGGAATCTGCATAGAAACTTGGGTTAAGAATCACAAGAAGCATATCAATGTGGGGTTGCAATGTTTCAAAAAGCCTTGCTCCTCCTTCGCACAGAATGAAGCCGCTTGTGCCTTGCAATGCAGAATCTAGTGAGTGGATTATCCTTACCTCTCTATTTGGCACATTCATAAGTGGCGCATCGGTAGAGAAGTTTCTCTCTCGTGTGAGAATCAATACATTGGGTGCGCGTTTGGATTCTAAAGTCGCGAACCTAGAATCAAGCGTTGGTGTATCCTCTCTTATCGTTTTGCCAGAAACGAGCAAAAAGTCTGCTTTGGCGCGATAGTTGTGCATTTGTGCTTGTGCTGCTTTGGAGCTTATTTGCCCGCCATTGATACTGCCATCTAGCCTGCAAGCATATTTATAAAGCAAGAATCGCCCCTTTGTCTGTAAGGATTCAAAAGGTGCCAAGAGGGCATTGGCGCGTTGATGAATGGAATGCAGACTCTCTGTTTCCCAAGCTTTGGTGATAGAGATTCCGCATTGTTCTAGCTCTTCTGCACCACCTTGAGCATTTGGATTTATGTCTTTTGAGGCAATCACAATGCGCTTGGGTTTAAGGAATTTTAGAAGCTCCGCACACGAGGGAGTTTTACCATTTTTTGCGCTGCTACAAGGCTCTAAGGAGACATAGAGGGTAGAATCACAAAAGAGACTCTTTGCGGAATTTAATAGATAGTTATGAATTTGTGCAGAATCACTTAAAGATAAGATTGCATTATCACCGCTTAAGGCAGCATAGGCTTTTTGGAATGCAAGCACCTCCGCGTGTGGCTTGCCACATTCTTGGTGGGATTCTATGCTAAGGATTGCACCATATTGGTCTAGCACGAGCGCGCCAACAGCGGGATTGGGCAAGGAGATAAGTTGGTTTTGCCACGCACTTTGCAGGCAAAGGTTTAAATAAAATTCATCTGCGTTTGTGTGGTGCAATTTCTACCATTCAAAATAAGTTTGTGCTTTTTTAATAGAATCTATTGGAATGCTTTGGTGATTCTCCAAAATAAGAGCGTTTTCATTCACCTGCAAGAGTTTGCCCTTGAACTCTTTTTTGTCTATTGTTCGCACTTTTACAAGCTCGCCTATGGCACTTTGATAGTGCATTTGCGTCTTGAGTGTGCGCTCAATGCCCGGCGAGCTGACTTCTAGGAAATACTTTTTAGAATCAGGCATTTCAACATCTAATAAGGGTGAGAGGGCGAGGCTGACTTCTTGGCAATCCTCAAGGGTAATCTTGTGGGTTTCTTGTGGGTTTGGTTTGGTAATGCAAACGCGTAGGATTTGGTTTTCGTTTTCTTTAAGCGCAATAATGTCATAAAGTGCGAAGCCCAAACTTTCTATTAACTGCTGAATCTGACTTTCTAGGGCAGGTGAGAGCGTCATAAATGCTCCTTTTGTTTGCTTTCGCGCTCTTTTTGGATTGTTTGGAAGATTGCATCTAAACGATTTTCTTGCTCTAATGTCATATCAAAGCTGAATTTGAAGTTTGGACAACGAAACCAGCCCGTTTCTTCTAGGCAATATTCCTTGATGATTCCGTGTGCCTTTTTGAGTTGCGTAAGAATTTCTCTTTTTTCTTGCTCGTTTGCAAAAGGGGCATTTAAAAAGACTTCAGCGGAATATTTGCCACGTGAGCATTTCACATCTACAATATTCAGAGAATTTAAACGCGTATCCTTGAGATTTGCCAATGCACTAGGCAGAATCTCTTTTAGTAAAGATTGTGTGCGGGCAAGCTTAATGTCTTGCATTAAAACGTCCTTTGTTTTTCCACTTCTTTATAAGTCTCAAAGACATCGCCGATTTGAATGTCGTTATAATCCTCTAACATAATGCCGCATTCAAAGCCTTTTGCCACTTCGCGCGCGTCATCTTTGAAACGTTTTAAGGAAGCAATATTGCCATTATGGATTACGACGCCATTGCGGATAAGGCGCACCTTGATTCCTCTTTGAATGACGCCATCGGTTACGAAGCAACCCGCAATCGTTCCGACTTTGGCGATATTAAATGTCTCACGCACTTCGGCTTGTCCTGTATTCTCTTCTTCTAACACAGGAGAGAGCAGACCACCAAGCAAGGCTTTAATGTCATCAAGAAGTGCATAGATGATAGAATAAGTTTTGATTTGCACTCCTAATTCTTTTGCTTTGTTTTTGACACTTCCTGTCGGGCGCACATTGAATCCTAAAATCACACAATTCGCACTTGCACCCGCAAGGGCTAAATCACTCTCTGTGATGCCACCCACTCCTTTGTGGATAATATTGACTTTGACTTCCTCATTTTGGAGTTTTTCTAGGCTTCCACGAATTGCTTCTAAGCTTCCTTGCGCGTCTGCTTTGATAATCACGGGCAGGCTTTTGAGTTGCCCTTGTGCCACCATAGAGCTAAGCTCATCAAAGGATACTTTTGTAGAGTGAGAAAGCTCTTTTTGTCGCAAGTGTGCTGCGCGTTTTTGCGCATAATCTCTCGCAATATTGTCGTTTTCTACTGCGAGTAAAACAGAGCCAGCAGGTGGCACTTCGTTTAGCCCCGTAATCACTCCTACGCCTGATGGAGAAATTTTTGTGATAGATTTGCCCATATCATCACTAATTGCACGCACGCGTCCAAACGCAGTGTCGGCAATGATACTATCCCCTATGCGCAAAGTTCCGTTTTGGACGATGAGAGTTGCAACAGGTCCTTTGCCTTTTTCAAGACTACTTTCAATCACGATAGCGCGTGCAGATTTGTTTGGATTGGCTTTGAGTTCTAAAATCTCCGCTTGCAATAGAATCGTTTCTAGTAAGTCGTTAATTCCCTCGCCCGTCTTAGCTGAAATAGGAACAAATTCATATTCTCCGCCCCATTCTAATGGAGTGAAGCCAAGTTCCGCAGCTTCTGCTTTAAGTTTATCGGGGTTTGCTTCGGGTTTGTCAATTTTATTTACCGCAATGATAATAGGTGCATTGGCAGCTTTAGCGTGGTTGAGAGCCTCAATCGTTTGAGGCTTGACGCCATCATCTGCGGCGATGACGATAATTGCAATGTCAGTTACTTGTGCTCCTCTTGCACGCATTTCGCTAAATGCTTCGTGTCCGGGAGTGTCAATAAAGGTAATTTGTTTGTCGTTTTTGTGAATCGTGTAAGCACCGATATGTTGCGTGATTCCGCCTGCTTCTCCGTGCGCTATTTTGGTATTTCTAATATAATCTAGCAAGGAAGTTTTCCCGTGGTCTACGTGCCCCATAATTGTAACGACAGGCGCACGCGTTATCAAGTCTTTTTCGTTTTCATCACTTGCGTCTAAATGGGTGTAATCTAACTCTTCGGCATTGCTGATAATCTCAATTTGGATTCCAAATTCCTCCGCTAGAATCTCAATCGCGTCTTTTTCTAAAAAATCGTTTTTGGTTACCATCATACCAAGACTAAAGAGCACCTTAATCACTTCTCCGGTGTTTCTCCCGACTTTTTCAGCAAATTCATAAGCGCGGATTTCTTCAGGGATTTTTACTATGCCGCTGATGACTTCCTGCACTTTTTGCACCTTAGGGGTTTTTTTGCGACTAAATCTACGCGTGCTACCTTGTTCCATAAAGGGATTATGTCGTTGGATTTTAATACGTTCTGTGGTAGCTTTGCGCTCATTGTCTTCTTCTTCCATATTGCGCTCATCTTGCACACTCAAATCAAACAAGATAATATCTTCTTCCTCATCATCGTGAGAGCTATAAAACTCTCTATTATCCAACAAATCTATTTTCTGCTGCCCTAGATTCTTGCTTGTATGAATGCTGGGTTTTTCTTTTTTCTTTTTTTTGTCTTTATTGCGCACTTGGTGTTCTTCTAGGTTGCCTAATAAATCTTGCAAAGTGCGTGGAGATTCTTTGTGTATCTCTTGTTTGGGTGCTTCTTCATAACTTTCGCGCACATCACGTTTCTTGACGATTCTTAAGCCGGTGCGCTTGATTGCCGGATTTTCTTTGGGGGCTTGGGTTTGCAGTCTGCTTTTGTCTGCGTCAGACTCTAGCTTTTTGGATTTCGTTTCGGTTTCTGCTGGGGCTTCTTGAAAGGTATCACTTGCGCGGAGAGGTGTTTCTAAAAAATCTTGAAATTCTTGAATGACTTTTTGCACATCTTCTTGGATTGCTTGGTCTGATTCTAGGCTTGTTTTAGCGGAATCTTTTTTGGTTTTTGTTGTTTTGGATTCTTTTTGTGTTTTGGGGGTCTTGCTCGCGGTTTTGGTGGTAGCTTTTGTTTTCTCTTGGGCTTTTTTTTGTGTTTTGTCTTTGGTTTCTTCGGCTGCCTTTTTGGTTTTTGTTTTTTTGCTTTCTTTGGAATCTTTTGTTTTGGATTCCGCAACGGGACTGACTCCATAGAGGATATAGTTATACAATATTTCCGCTTGCTCTGTGGTAACACTACTGGAAGCAGTTTTGGATTCAAAACCTAGTTCTTGGGCTTTTTGTAGCACTTCTTTGCTGGTTTTACCTAGCTCTTTAGCAATCTCACTAATACGGATTTTATCCATATAGAAAAATCTCCTTTAATGCAAATTTAATGGTTTCTTTGTGTTTTTTATCTAATTTACAAATTTTTGCGATGCAATCGCTAGTTTTGGGCGTTTCTTTGCAATGAGGACAAAGATAAAAACTTCTACCTTTGCCTTGAAAGCGTATTAATACAGAGTCTTTGTATTGCAAGCGGATTAATTGTGCTTGTGGAAAGCGTCCTCTACATACGACACACATTCTAATTGGATTAGACATAGACTTTAATTATAACAAGCTAAAACTTAAATTCATCATCAAAAACAACGCCAAGATTGTCAAAATTTAGCGTTAGAACTTTAAGTTTTGAGAATTTTTTGCTTAAGATTTCATACAATCTCGCACTATCTTCTTTATAACAGAGGTTAAAAAAGGTTGAACCGCTCCCCGAGAGTGTGCTCATCAGCGCACCAGAAGAGAGGGCGCATTTTTGCACCTCAAAGAGCAATGGAATCTGTTTCATACGATAATATTGGTGGAATCTATCCATACTTGCTTCACGCAATAGCTCAAAACTTTGCGTGATAAAGGCACTTGCAAGAACGCTTGAGTGGGAGAGATTAAAGACAGCGTCTTTTTGGTTGTATTTTTTGGGCAAAGTTTGGCGCGACAAATGGGTTGAAATAGATTGATTGGGAATAACGACAACCGCTTGGATAGAATCGGGTAAGGAAGCGCGGATAAAGCGCACTTCTTGATTTTGTTGCGTAAGCATACACACATTAAATCCTCCCATACAAGCAGGCGTAATATTATCTGGGTGGGATTCATAATTGAGGGCTAGATTTAAAATCTTTTGTTTATCTAGCGGAACATTTGCCACCTTAAAAGCCGCGCTAATTGCCCCGATAATCACCGCCGAACTACTCCCTAAACCGCGTGAAATTGGAATAGAATTATCAAAGGTAAATTTGAAATGCAAGGTTTTGCCTGTTAGCTTTTTAAGCTGCTCGTTAAAGATTCTGACAAACACATTATCCACGCGTAGTTTGGGATTCTTTGCGCCCTCTCCGTGAATCTGAATAGAAGTGAATTTGGAGGGCTTTAGGCTGAAGCGATTATAAAGCCCCAAAGCAAGCCCCAAACTATCAAAGCCCGGTCCCAAGTTCGCACTTGTTGCAGGCACGCGAAACTCCATTGTATTCCTTTATTTTAGATTTGCGAATTTAAGCGTAAATTCTACTTCACCCTTGCCAATGCGCAATTCTTTGGCAATGGAATCTATGCTCCAACCATCTTTAAACATTGAAATAATGCGTCCCTCATCAATATTTGTAGGATTGCTTGGAGTATAAACAAACTCTTTTAATCTTTCTTCTAAGCGAAAAATCTTGTTTTCTAATTCTTCTGTATTGTCTAGGTTATTTTTGCATTCATTCCATTGTGTTTTGAGGGATTCCATTTCTACTTTAATGGGCATAATTTGTGTGTGGAGATTAGAATCTAGGAGATTTTTCATTTCTAAGCGTGTGTCTTGATAAATTTGTGCTTTAATGCTGGTTTTGAAGTGTTCTAGCTCACTTCCTTGTTCTTTGATTCTTTTTTGCAAGCGATAGACTTCTTTGTTGAGTTCTTCAATGGATTTTTCATAGCGACGTGCGCGTTTGGCGTTTTCTCCCTCTTTGAGATATAAATATATAATCAGTAAAACAAAGACTACGGCAATCCCGATTCCGCCCCAAAGTAGTAGATTTGCATCATTTATCATCACTTGCCTTTTTGTTGAGTTTAAGTGAGCGAATTAACGCACGTTCTTTTCCTGCGACATAGCCGTCCCATTCTATTTCGTCTCTTGCGTGGATTTGTTCAATCCAAGCAAGCTCTGAATGATAGACAAAATAAACAGGCACAATACGAGTAGGGAAAGTTGGAAGCTCTATTCTACCATAATAAAGCGTATTTTCTAAAAGGTTTGTATCTAAAAGAGCGAAGCAGCCGTGTCCAATCGTATCAATCAAGCCTTGATTTCCTAGCGGCACATAGGCTTTCGTGTTGCCCTCTATGCGAGATTCTAATGATTCTATCTTGCGGTAGATTTCTACCAAAAGCTCCAGAATCACTGCATTTTCACCCTCTAAATTTCCCCTTTTGGCGCGCATTAGGCGCAACCATTCGCCAATAGGGTCTTCATCGCTTTGTGTAAGCTTATTAAACTCTAGCGCGTAGGATTCTGCATTGGTATGCGCTTTGTCAAATTCAATCTTTAAGGCAGTATGGATTAGGCGACTTTTGGCAAAATTTTCCACGACTTATCCTAAAATCAAATCTAAGATGCAAAACCCCAACAATGCGATTCCAAGATAGGCATTAATCGTAAAAAACGCACGCGGAATGTTTTGGAAGTTTTTAGAGACTAGATATTGTTCAAAAAATAGGGCAATAACTGCAATCCCAAGCCCAACCCACATCCAAAAGTTGCGATGAGATTCTATGATGAATAATCCCCAAAAGACAAGCGTCATCAGGTGAAAAAGTCTTGAAAACCATAGTGTTTTCGTAATGCCAAAGACGCTAGGAATGGAGTATAATCCCTCCTTTTTATCGTGTTCAATGTCTTGTAGGGCGTAGAGTAAATCAAATCCCGCAACCCAAAACAGCACTCCCGCACATAAATAAATGCTCCATAGTGGAATCTCTCCGCTTGTGGCAGCGACACCCGCAATGGGAGCTAGCCCCAAAGAGAGCCCAAGAACTAAGTGTGCTAGACTTGAAAAACGTTTGATGAGTGAATAGCTTGCAAGGATAATGAGAATAGGGACAGAGAGATAGAAGCATAAATCATTGATACAGTAACCCATAAGGACGAAGATGATTGCATTAACGCAGATAAAAATAAGCATTGTATGGGGGGAGATTCTGCCATCTACGCTTGGGCGATTCTTGGTGCGTGGGTTGGTGCGGTCAAATTTGCGGTCTGCATAGCGGTTAAATGCCATTGCAAAATTACGCGCACTAATCGTTGCAATCACGCCAAAAATAAATAATTTCCAACCAAACCAACCATTTGCCGCTACAAGCATAGCGATGAAAATAAAGGGCATAGAAAACACGCTATGCTGAAACATTACAAGTTCGCTTAAGTCTTTTAGTTTTTGTTGGATTTGCATTGTTTATTTTACGCCTAGAGAAATGATTTTTTTGAATCCATCACTGACAGATAAATCCGAAAGCCTGACTTGACTTTTTGGAAGCTTTAGTAGAAAACCTGAAGTAGGATTGGGAGTCGTTGGCACGAAGACATAAAACTTTTCTCCCTCCTCTTTAGTAATAAAGCCTATAAGCTCCATATTGCCGACATCAATGTAGGCAACCCCCAAATAACCTTCTTCATTTTTGCCCAAAAAGATGTTTAAAACTTCCTTGATTCCAGAATAAACGCTTTTGACAAAAGGAATCTTTGCGATAATGATTTCGGTGATTTTAATCCCTAAAACTTCTTTGTTTTTTTCTATTAAAACTCCAATGTAATAGAGTAGAGCGAGGCTTGAAGCAAAGATTAAAAGGGTAACAAAAAGATTGGCGTTTGTGATTCCAAAAATAAAATAAAAGATTTTAGCACAAAATTCATAGACAAAAGAGAAAATCCAAAAGAGCAATAAAAAGGGTAGAATCGCAAGCAAACCTTTGCTGACTTTGGAGATGATTTGATTCACGCATTAACCTTAAAATTTAAATAATCTTTGCATTTTAGCTTAAAATCCATAAAAATACAAATAGATTCCATAGCCATAATACGCCAAATTAAGAATCAAAAGAGCGAGAAAGGCACGGAGATAAAAAACTCCTAAAAGCGTCAATAGATTGCACAATGCAAATGTTATGAGGTCGGGTTGTAAGATAATAGTGTACGTTTTGAAATTTACCCACGCAAGCAAAAGGGAATCCAGAATCCCACCCATACCAAACAAATGGAGCAGTAATTCTAAGGGATAGTAAAGGATAAAAAGCGGTGTAATGAGGAGTGAGAAAAGAGATAGGGGGGAGAAATAAGGGAAAAAATAATACACCACAATCCCCATTAAGAAAAAAGTTGAAGCGTTTAAGAGCGCGCCATAAAGGAATCTGCCAATCAAGTTTTTAGGAATTTTAAAGTATTTGAAAAACAAAAAGATATATAAAACCCCCAAGCTAGAGAAATAAAACCCCACAGAAAAAATCAGTTGCGGGAAAAATGCAAGCAAGGAGAGAACACACCACGCAAAAGATTCTAAACGCAACACATCTAATCCGCGCCATAATAGAAAAAATGTTACACAACTCATTGTCAGAGCACGCAAATATGAGGGAGATTGTGTGAGTAAAAAATAATATGCAATTAGCCCTAAAAGCACTAAGAATCCCATATCAAAAAAGGCATTGCGATAAGGAAAGAATCTCCGATGAAAGGGTTTATAAAGGAATCCCAAAAGGAGAAATCCCACAGCACTTAAAATGCCCGTGTGGAATCCAGAAATAGCGAATATATGCGAGATTCCATAGCTTTGAGCCAAAGTGCGCCAAGCCTGTGGCAAGCTATCTGATAGAAAAAGTGCCAAGTAATACTCGCCCATTAGTTGCGTGTCATGCTGATTTAGAATCGCCTCTCTCAAGGGTGTTTTGAAGTCTTGATTGGGGAGCAAAACGAGATTGAAACTCGGGGCATAGAATCTGTGTAGAAATTCCCCAAAAGAAACTTTATCTAGCATAATGCGCAAGGAAAGGAAGCGGTATTTTAAGTCTTGCAAATCTTCGCGTGAAGTGGTATAAAAAACACCAAAATCACTTTTTAGCTTCAATACAAAATAAGTTTTATCGTCTTTGCTTTTTAAATATTGCAAGAGGACTTGTGCGGTGATTTGGGGATTTTGTTGAGATTTTAGGGTATGGAATTGATAGAATTTAAAACCAAGCGTGCAACCCAAAACCAGACATAAAAAGAGAGTAAAAATTAGACGCTCTTTTAAATTGAAAAACAAAGGTGGTGAAAGGTTTTGCATTGATACGCCCTTGCAGGTGGAATCCATAATCCCCTTTGCGATTCTATATTATAATTCCACTACAAGCTAAACGCACTCTAAGCACGCAAGAGGTTTAGGGAATTTGGCTATCTCCTTTGCATTTTGCTAAGAGGTAGTTAGAATTTCCAAATTAGCACATCTACGTGGGCGTTTTGCAATACATCTAGTGCAAAAAAGCTAACTTTTCCATTTGTTGGCAGTGCGATGAGTGAAACATTTTTGGATTCTGCTACACTTAAAAGGCGCGTATAGGAAAGAATACCGCTATCTAGCACCATTTCGTTTTTGCCTGTGAAATGACTTAAAAATTCTTTGGAATATTCCCTTGCTTTTTCTTCTGCGCTTTTGTTAAATTTAGAAATCTGGTCATCGTCTGCGCCATAACGTCCTAAACGCAATTCAAATGGGCGAGAAATCATATGATAGAAGACCAAATTAGCTTCTGGGAAGATTTTTCTTGCAGTTTTGGCAACTTTTAAGGAATCATCAGAAAAGTCTGTGGGTGAAAAAATATTCACATAGTCTGGAAGTGCCTCATTTTTGACTACAAGGACAGGAAGTTTGGAATTTCGGATAATTTTTTTGGTTACTGAACCAAGTAAAACTTCTGTTAAATATTGAGTTTCACCTGTCGCACCAACGAACAACAAACGACATTCGCGACTTTTGGCGTGTTTGTTGATTTCTTTATGGATTGTGCCGACATAGCAAAATTGCGAGATTTCTACTTCAGGAGTTGGGAAATTATCCGCAATAAATTTCGCAAGTGCTTCTTTGCCTACCTTTTTGTCTTTTTTGGGGTCGTGGAAAATGGAATACTCTACGACATGCACGACATCAAGCGTAAATTTTTGTTTTTTGGCTAAAAACATTGCTTTAGTAAGCGCAGTCAAACTGCTTTGTGAAAAGTCTGTTGCGACAACGATTCTATTTTTCATAAGATGAGCCTTTGTTTGTGTTTAGATATTCTTAATATTATACTGCAAATAGATTTAAAATGATAATTTTTATATGTTTATTAAGATAAATTGACGTGCAAATGTGTAGAATCCACATTCTCACTTAAGGGTTTTTTTGGGGGGGATTCTTATTGCAAATACATTTGCTTAGCTTAAAACTTTTTCCACAAACTCACACCAAAGATTGCATCAGGGGCGGCAGAACTTCCGCCGAAGCTTGCACTCACAGAAACAGCGGTGTCCGAATTGACGCTATAAGTTGAGCCAACGCTTAGGGTAGGGATAGAGCGGAGTTCGGAATTTTGGTATCCATTAATCTTTTGTTCGGTTTGGAATCTCTGCTCTGCTCCCAAGTCTAAAGTAATCTTGGGGCTTAAAATAATAGACAAATCCCCGCCCACATAAAAGCTGTTTCCATATTCTACCCTTGCGAACTCAAACTTCCTCTTTGCGTTATAGCCAAATCCTCCATAGATTCCATAAACCACAGGGTCACTGTATCCTCTCAAAGTCGCTTGCAAATTTTGGGATTTGAGATAAAAATTTTTATCCTCTCTAATAAATGCTTCTCGTTGGATAATTGAGGTTTGAAAGGTGATTTGTGGCACAAAATCCGCAATGCTATCCGCGGTATAAATAAATCCCAATCACAAAGAATTGAAGATTGTTTTATCGGTATGCGAATAATCACCTGTGAAAAAGTTTGTAAATTCTTGTCTCGCATAGCTTCCATTGCCCGCAACAAGCAAGTCAAATTTCGGGTGTAAGGTATAGATAAAGGTTTGGTTTAACTTAGTTGCTTCGTATCATTTCAAACCGTTGGGTCTCCTGTAATGCTTAGATTGGGATACAAGGAATAAGAGTTCGCATTCCCAGAGCTTAGAAGAGAAACATTAGTGATACTTCTAAGTCCAATTTTCTTTATTAAGAGACTATCAATATTTAATTCATCTGAAGCCAAAAGCGGCAAAGCACAAGCCAAAATCCCTAACAATATTTTCTTAAACATTGCAATCTTCCAAATCTAAAATATTCTATAATTGTAACAAGGCAGCAATTTTTATTCCAATTTTATAGGAAATCCTTGACGCAAATCTTTACTTTTCGTTAGAACGGACGATACTATCATAAATGACATTAGGAGGTTAAAATGATAAATTCTATCAACTCAAGTTATAATAACCCTCTAATCAATTTAAAGAATAGCGTGCGCATAAAGCAAGAAAATCATCATTCCTCTAATCAAAACTTAAATACTGATTTGGTTTCTAGCAAGGATTTGTTTAAAATCTCCACCAATCAGGTTTTAGGCTATGCGGTGGATAAAGATGGATATTTCACAGAGGAATTTAATAAAGCAGCTGGAATCCCAAGTGATTATAAAATCCATTCAAGCACAATGGAGAGTTTGGTAAATACAATGACAGATAAGACAAAAAACCCTATGAGAATTTATAGGAATCTTGATATAGCAAAAACAGTTGGGAATGCTTATAAGATTCTCTTGCAAGTTGTAGGTGAAAATGTGCTAAATTCCAAAGATAGCTTTAGTGCTGAAGAGATTGCCAAATTTCCGCAGGGATATAAGTTTGATACGCAAACTATGCAAGTAAGCGAAGTTTATAGCAATATTGTAGATTTTACCAACCATTCTATGTATTGGAGTACTCCAATAGGCGGACGACCTGATAGAATGAATATTAGTAGCCTATTTTATAATAGCTCACCTACAAATCCCACCACAGATGTTTTTAATAATGCAAATGGTGGTGCGACAAGCAATGTGCATTTCGATATGACAAGGGACAAATACACAAATCCCGATGGCTCTATCACAAAGGGTGGATTGCTAATTGGCGTTATCAATGCAAATCTCCATACAAGAGAGGGTGAGGCAACTGCAAATGGTAAATCCCAAGGGTATGATAAGTCAATGTCTTATATAGAAATTATCAATTATGATGCTTCAAAAGACCAAACAAGCACTAAAGGAGAATTTTATGTTACAGGACCGCGACCTCTTAAAATTAAAAGAAGCGAAGAAAGTCTTAGAGCAGATAAAGAATGGGAAGAGTATGTAAAAAACTATAAAGACCCTTTACAAATGTTTTTTGAAGAATTGCAAGAGCAACAAAAGCTAAGCCTTGAGGAATTAGAAAGAAAGCGCAAAATATCAAAAATTTTGATATGAATGCCTAAAGACTTACAATGATAATCAATTAAGGATTCTATAAAATAAGATTTTGGTGAATCTTTAGGTGAAGAGCAAAGCGAATTTAGGAAAACTAGATATAGAGATTTGATTTAATTGTAAGCTTTCACAATTCAAAATTATAGGAGTTTGGTGCAAAAATATGCAAGAAAATTTCAGCAGGATTTGCTTTATCTTTTGTCTATTATTAAATGTGGCGCAAGCTGAATTTATCGCTAAATCTTACCAAGAGATTAAAAATCAAAGGGTGGTAAGGCAAACTTATGGGGAATCCTGTGGTGCGGCAGGATTGGCTACGCTTTTGAATCTACTTGAGGATAAAAACTTCAACGAGTTAGAAATGATAAAACTAATGAGCGAAAGCAAGATGAATACCGATAGGGTAAGCTTTGCAGATTTGGGTGAAGCAGTGCAAAAGTTGGGGTTTAGCAGCAATGCCTATCTTATCCAAAGAGAGCTTTTGGATAAATTTCTCCATATTCCAATATTGGTAAAAATTGAAAATGACCCAAGATACCCGCATTTTGTGGTAATTATTAACTACAATGGCAATTATTTACAAGTGTTTGACCCAAGTTTCGGGGAGTATATTAGCTCTAAAAGGCAGTTTTTTAGTATCTGGGATAGAGATAAGAAAGGTGGGTATGCTCTGGTTGTCGCGCCTCAAAAGAAATTAAATCCATTGGATTTAAAATTGCCCAATGCCTTGAATCTAAATTTTTCTCCTTTTAGTCTATATTAATTTTTATTAAGTCAATATTACAAATTTCATTAGGGAGTTTCAATGTGGCGGACGATTTATTTGGCGGGCGGTTGTTTTTGGGGCGTGCAAGCTTATTTTGATAAACTTTGCGGCGTGATAGAATCTCAAGTGGGTTATGCAAATTCTAAGAGAGAATCTCCAAGCTATGAAGAAGTTTGTAGTGGCGCAACCTGTGCAGTAGAGACATTAGAACTCGTGTTTGAAGAGGCGGTATTAAGCCTTAATGAAATACTTGCGCGATTTTTTAGCATTATTGACCCTTTTGCCTTAAATTATCAAGGCAACGATGTTGGCACACAATACCGAAGCGGCATTTATGCTAAAGATTCTAAGACGCTAGAAACAATCCAAAAATTTGTAGAATCTTATCAGCAAGAAATGCCTGACAAAATTGTTACAGAAATTGGAATCTTAAAAAACTTCTATCCCGCAGAATCTTATCATCAAAAATATCTTGCCAAGAATCCACAAGGCTATTGTCATATTGACTTAAATGCAGCCTTGCGTCCTCTATGAGTGGAATCTCTTGTGCTTCTATAAGAGAATAACTCTTGTTTAGCAGCCCTTTAATAGAATAGAGTTAAGTTTCTAGTGGTTTCAATTATAGAATCTAAGCTATTTGCAGACTTTTTTAAGTGCTTGACGAAGTTCTTTGACTTGACTTCTAGGAACAACAATTTCCCATTTATTTGGCATAGAATCTTGTGTATCCTCACTTTCTAATTCCACTGCAATAGAGACTGCTTGATATTTTTTATCTTTTTTATTGGGAATATCAAACAATGAAACGATGATACTCCCATTCTTTACTAGCTCCCCGCGCAATGGAATCGTGTAAGATACCTTTTTGATTTTTTGTTTCATTGTGCTTGTTTTTTGGTAGTTTTTGTTTCTTTTGTTGCAGTTTTGCTATTTTTTGCCTTTTTGGCTTTTTTAACCTCTTTGTCTTTGCTCTTTGCCTTGCTTTTTTCTTTTTTGCGAGTTTTTTTCGCTTCTTTTAGAGCTTGGCGCACTTCTTTGATTTGGCTTAAAGGAATATGTACTTTCCAGCTTTCTTTTTCATTTAATGTTACGCAAATACTCACAACGGGTTTGCTTCCTTCGCCATACGGCTCTTCAATCACTGCGAAATTTAATGTTCCGCCTTTGCTTTCTTTTAAGGGAATTGTCTTATAGACTGCTGTTTCTTTCATAAATTGACCTCCATCAAATAATTTTTGCAATAAACATTATATAATCATTAATTTAAAGTATTATTAAATATTCTGCCCCCCCCCCCCCCTATTTTTTCAGCATTCGTTTCAGTAGAGCTTGAAGTTTTAACCAATCTTGAATCGGTAGGAGCGGGTGTCCTGAAAATTTCCCAAATGCCGGTAAGCTCTTACTGATTGCGCCTCGTGCGCCTACTTGCGTAAAATCGCCGATATGCAAATGCCCCGCACTGCCACTTTGTCCCCCCAATACGACATTGCGTCCTGTTGTGGTAGAGCCAGAAATTCCAGCTTGTGAAACGATGATAGAATATTCACCTATGTTACAATTATGCCCAATTTGCACCAAATTATCTATTTTTGTTCCTTGTTTGATTCTTGTTTGTCCAAAAACCGCTCTATCAATTGTCGTATTTGCACCGATTTCTACATCATTTTCAAGCACGGCTTTGCCATTGTGGTAGATTTTGATATGCTTTCCGTCTTTGGTATGTGCATAGCCGAATCCATCACTTCCAATGACGCTATTTGCGTGGATTCTGACATTGTTGCCAATTTCGCAGTCATTATAAATACACACACCAGGAAATAAAACGCAATTTGAGCCGATTTTGACATTCTCTCCAATCGTTACTCCAGACATTATAATGCAGTTTTCGCCAATCTCACTACCATTGCCAATTGCTGCATTGGGGGAAATCTTTGCGGATTCTTTGATTTTGGGCGGTTCTTGGGAGCTAAAAAGTGGTTTGGCGAAGTATTCTGTGAGATATGCCATTGCAAGATAGGGATTCTCGCAAAGGATAGCAAATGCAGAATGTGGAATCGTGTGCAAATGGGCTTTGCGCACCAAAATTGCTTTGGCTAAACTTTGCGAAACTTGCTCAAAGTATTGTTCTTTTTCCAAAAATGATAAAGAATCTTTCGTGGCTTCTTGAGGGGATTCCAAATCGCAAATCCCAATGGAATCTGAAATGTCAGAAATCTCTGCCCATTCCTTGCCATTATACTGCAAAACACATTCTAGTATGTCGTTTTTTCTTAGGATTGCAACAATGTCTTTAAGTTTCATATTTTGCCTTAGTTGCTAGTCTCAATCGCTAGGATTCCGCTTCGTGTAATGTCTTTTGGTTTATGAATCTTGAGTGCATTTAAGAGCGTATTAATGCGTGCGTGTGTATCGCACGCAACAAAAATAGCACATTTGTCATTAACCTCTAAAATCCGCCCATTAAAAGCATTAAAAATCGTATGAATCTCGCTTAGATTGCTTTCTAATCCGAACTTTACCAACAGAGATTCTTGCTCAATCATTTGTTCATTCTCTAGCACTTTAAGCACAGGAATTAACTTGTGCAGTTGTTTAATGATTTGCTCTAGCACTTTATTATCACCTTTTGTGGCAATCGTAATGCGTGAGAGATTGGAATCCAAAATCGGTGCAACCGTTAGGGATTCTATATTGTATCCTCTGCCTGAAAACAATCCACTAATGCGGGACAAAACACCGTGTTCGTTCAAAACGGTAACGGCAATCGTGCGTCTAATTTCCATTGCTTACTCCTTATAATCCAACATCATATTAGATAATGCGTCCCCTGTGGGCACCATAGGTAAGACATTTTCCATACGGTCAATCCGCACATCTAAAAGCGCGGGCTTTTGAGACTTTATTGCCGCATTCAAGGCATTTATAAATTCCTCTTTTGTTTGGCAAACATAGCCCACTCCCCCGAACGATTCTACCAATTTTACAAAATCGGGTTGTTGTTTTAAATCGGTTTCTGAATAATGCTTGTCATAAAAAAATGTTTGCCATTGGCGCACCATACCCAAATAATTGTTATTTAGCACAATATTAATTACAGGGATTCCATACACGGCACAAGTCATTAGCTCTTGGATATTCATCAAAATAGAACCATCGCCACTAATATTAATGGAGACTTTTTGAGGAAATGCGCATTTGACACCCATTGCCGCAGGTAAGCCAAACCCCATTGTGCCAAGCCCTCCGCTGCTAATGAATTGGCGTGGGAAGCTAAAGGGATAAAATTGTGCCGTCCACATTTGGTGTTGTCCTACATCAGTGCTTATGAACGCCTCTTCGCCTAAAATATCTCCAATTTTTTCAATAACCCATTGCGGCTTAAGAGGGGAAGTGGAATCCTCGTAGCTTAAAGGGTGTAATTTGTTATATTGTGCTAAACGTTCGCGCCAAGCTAGGATATTTTGCGGTGTGTAGCTTTCGCGCAAGAGAGGTAAGAGATCCTCTAAAACACTGCTAATATCGCCCACAATAGGGAAGTTGGCTTCTACGATTTTGCTAATGCTGCTCGGGTCAATATCTATATGAATAATTTGTGCATATTTCCCAAATTCGCTTAACTTGCACGTTACCCTATCGTCAAAACGTGCTCCAAGAGCGATGATAAGGTCAGCTTCACTCATCGCCATATTGGCAACATAGCTTCCGTGCATTCCAACCATACCTAAGAAATCTGGATTCTTTGTATCAAGGATTCCAAAAGCCATAAAGGTATTTACCGCAGGAATATGCGTAATCTCACAGAGTTCCCGAATCCATCGGGTAGATTCTGAAGCAATGCAACCTCCACCCAAGTATAAGAGGGGCTTTTGGGCTTCCATAATGGCTTGGGCTACCTTTTTGATTTGGCGCGGATTGCCCTTATAGGTTGGTTTATAAGTGGGCAATTTAATCTCTTTTGGGTAATCAAATGTGCCAAGTGTCGCGGTAATGTCTTTTGGAATATCAATATGCACAGGACCGGGACGCCCGCTACGCGCAATATAAAATACTTCTTTTAGAATGCGGGGCAACTCTTCAATCGTTTTAACTAGGTAATTGTGCTTCGTGCAAGGACGCGAAATCCCAACCGCATCAATTTCTTGAAACGCATCTGTGCCGATGAGGCTTGTGGGGACTTGCGCACTAATAATGACTAAGGGAATAGAATCTGCATAGGCAGTTGCGATGCTTGTTACTGTGTTTGTGAATCCCGGACCGCTCGTTACAATAGCAACGCCCACTTCTCCACTTGCTCTTGCATAGCCATCGGCTGCATGCACGGCAGCTTGTTCGTGTCGTGCGAGAATGTGTTTAAAAAACTTTTGTTTGTAAATTTCATCATAAATGTTTAAGGCTGCTCCGCCCGGGTAGCCAAAGACGATTTTTACACCCTCATTTTTAAGAGCGTGAATCACCATTTCTGAACCATTTAATTGCATAAAAACTCCTAATTTTATCTGTTTGATTATTTCAAAAGGCTTTAGAAATGCTTTATTCTATTTCAAAAAGGCTTTAGAAATGCTTTGATAAAGCCGAATCGTGTTGCTTAGAGTAAATTTGATTTAGGCTTTAAAAAATTTCATATAATGAGTTTGCTTTCGCCATCCATTGTTCAAGTTCGTCCCATTTTTTATCTTGAATGAGCGTTTGCGCATAATGGATTTCTTTTTGGAAAAAATCAAAAGACTTTAAAATCTCTTCGCGATTTTGTTTGGAAATATCACTCCACATTCTAGGCGAGCTTTTCGCAATCCGAACCATATCTTTGAATCCTCCACCTGCAAGAGCTAAAATATCATTTGGGTTTTGTTGTGAAAGCACGGTGTTTGCTAGTGCATAGCTGATAATGTGGGGCAAATGGCTAATGAAAGCGGCGTGATTGTCGTGAGATTTGGAATCCATTTTGATAATATTCATTTTCAAGGCAACAAAGATTTCCTTAGCCATTGCAACTTGTAATTCCCCGCTTTGCTCTAAGTCGGTTAAAACTAAAATATGGTGTGGTAAGAGATCTTTAAAAGCCGCTTTGGGTCCGAAATTCTCTGTCCCACTCATTGGGTGGGCGCAGACGAAGTTTTTGCGAATCTCTGGTGGAATACTCGTAGAAATCAAATGCTTCGTGCTTCCTAAATCAATAATCGTGCAATGGGGTGCAACGCCAATTAGGTTAGGCAAGATTTGTAAAATCGCTTCGACAGGTGTCGCAAGAAAAATAACATCACAGAGTTTAATTTCTTCTAGCTCTGCACTTTCATCTATGAGCCCTAAAGAGAGTGCTTGTTGGAGGTGCAAAGGATTGTTATCCAATCCAACGATTCTTTTAAACATTCCGGTTTCTTTTAATGCCAATCCCAATGAGCCACCGATTAATCCGATTCCAATAATACCTACTTGCATAAAGTTGTCCATTTCAAAATTTTGCAAAATTATATATTTTTTTAGCTTTAGTTGCGTTATTTAATCTACTAAAAGGTATAATCGCAAAATTTATAAAATTATTTCCTTAAGAGGTTTTTAAAGAATGCGTTTTTTTTCTAAAACTTTTTTATTTTTTGCAACTTTATTGTCCCCAATTTATGTCTTTGCAGAGGCAAAATTACCAATTATCAAAGAAGTGCGCTATGTTGGACTAAATTACATTTCTCCTCTGATTGCTAATGAGATTGCCCAAATTCATCTTAATGCACCCTTAGATATTAATCAAATAGATGCTTCTATCCATAGTTTCTATGCGCAAGGTTATTTCAAGGATATTTGGGTAACAGAAGAAGAGGGAATTTTAACCTATCATTTCGTAGAAAAACCCGTGATTGCGAGTTTGATTATTAGTGGTTATGGTGCAGGAAAAGAGCAAGAGGTGATTGATAAGGAAATTGGACTTAAAAAGGGTGATGTTTATGATGAGCCTAAAATTGCTAATGTGCGCAAAAAAATCATTGATTTGCTAGAAACGCAAGGGTATTATGATACGATTGTTGAAGCAAAAACAGAAGAGATTTCTCCTAACGCCTTGAAAGTTACACTAGAAATCAATAAAGGAAAAGAAATCATTATTCAAAAAGCCAATTATTATGGTAGAGAGAATCTAAAAGTCTCACGCATTGAAGCGGCTACCGCCAATAAAGAAAGAGAATTTCTTGGTTGGATGTGGGGATTCAATAATGGAAAGCTACGTGTCAATGAGATTGAGACAGATAGCCATAGGATTCGTGATTTGTATATGCAAAAAGGCTATTTAGATGCCGAGGTTAGCATACCTTTTTTGAAGACAGATTTTACAACTTATGAGGCAGAGCTTAATTTTTATATTGACGAAGGGGAGCTATATAAAGTTTCCGAAATAGAAATTGTATTAGAAGAAGATGTGATTGAGATAAAAAAGTTATATGATGTCATTAAAGCCAAAAAGGGCAAAAAGTTTAACATTGATATTATGCGCAAAGATGCAGAAGCGATTCGCTATGCAATAGGGGATTTGGGTTATGCTTTCACAAGGGTAACGCCAGATTTAGATAAAGACAAAGAAAATGGCGAAGTAAGAATCGTGTATTATGTGCAACCCGGCAAAAAGGTAACCATTAACGATGTGTTAATTTCGGGAAACAATAGGACGCTTGATCGCGTCATTCGTCGCAATGTTTTATTGTCTCCAGGTGATGAATATGAGATGAGTAAGATCACTCTTTCTAAAAATGCTATTATGCGCACAGGTGGCTTTGATAGCGTGGAGATTGAAGAAGAACGTATAGATGAAGAACGTGTGAATTTGCTTGTAAATGTCAAAGAGGGTAAAACAGGAGAATTTACTTTCGGTATTGGATATGGAAGCTACGATGGATTGATGGGGAGTGTGTCTGTCAAAGACCGAAATATTTTTGGTACAGGTTTGACAGCAGGTGTTTATTTGGATAAAAGTGAAGTTTCAAATTCTTATCGTGTGAATCTTTATAATCCCGCAGTATTAGATAGTGATTATTCACTTGCAACAGATATTTATCAAATAGAATACGATGATTATGATTATACTGAAATGATGACAGGTTTTAATATAGTCGGGGGACGCAGGATTTGGAATCAGTTGGATTTAACTTTGGGTTACACTTACCAAGAAACTAAACTTTCTAACTTTGATAATGCCTATTTTCGCGATCTTTACACTAGATATTATAGAGGGGATAGATATGCGAAATCTTCTGTGATTCCGGGGCTTAGCTATGATAGCACAGATGCTTATTTTTTCCCCAAGAGTGGAATTAAATTGACAGGTAGTACTGAATTTGCCGGAATCGGAGGCGATGCGGAGTTTATTAAGTATTATGGGACATTTAATTTTTATCAATCCATTGAGGATTGGACGGATTTGGATTTGATTTTTAGATACCGCGCGCGGGCAGGATATGCACAAGATGAAGGATTTTTACCAATCAATGAAAAATTCTATTTGGGTGGTGTCAATAGTGTGCGAGGATTCCAAAACCGTTCCATTACTCCACGCGATCGTGATGGCTTGAGAATCGGTGGAAAACAAATGTTTTATAATACAGCAGAAATGAGTTATGGCATGTTTGAAACCGTGCAGATGCGTTTTCTTGTATTTTATGATTTTGGAATGATTGGACAAAATAATATTAATGATATTAGACGTAGTTCTGTGGGCGTGGGTATTGAGTGGATTTCTCCTCTTGGTGCAATCAACTTCTTATTCCCTCGCGCATTAGATGATAAACCCGGCGATGATACTTCCTCGTTTGAATTTACAATGGGGCAGAGATTTTAATGAATCCTATGAAATCACTTAATCATCATGACAAAAAAGAAATGCAGGCGGTTTTTGCGAAAAACGCACAAGAAGCCAATACATTAGTGAAAGTGAGATTGCCTCGTGTCAGTAGAGAGGAAATTTTGGATTTAATGCAAAATGCTTCGCTCAAAGAGCTAGGGGAACGCGCTTTAGGAATCAAAAAGCAATTGCATTCGGATAATCTTACAACTTTTGTCGTGGATAGAAATATTAATTATACAAATATTTGTTGGGTGGATTGTAAGTTTTGCGCCTTTAAAAGGCGCATTAACGAAAGTGAAACCTATATTTTGAGCTTTGAAGAAATTGATAGAAAAATTGATGAATTGTTAGAAATCGGTGGCACACAGATTCTTTTTCAAGGGGGGGTGCATCCAAGTTTAAAGATTGAATGGTATGAGGACTTGGTGAAGCATATTGCACAGAAATATCCGCAGATTACTTTGCACGGATTCTCTGCTATTGAGATTGATTACATTTCTAAAATTTCTAAAATTTCTATTCGTGAGGTGTTAGAACGTTTGCAAAAATGTGGTCTAGCGTCTATTCCTGGCGCAGGGGCAGAGATTCTAAGTGATAAAGTGCGTGATATTATTGCACCTAAAAAATTGGATAGTAGCCAATGGATAGAAGTGCATAAAGAGGCGCATAAATTAGGGATAAAAAGCACAGCTACGATGATGTTTGGAAGCGTAGAAAGCAATGAAGATATTGTAGAACATTGGGAGAGAATCCGAGATTTGCAGGATTTAACCAATGGCTTTAGGGCGTTTATTTTGTGGAGTTTTCAACCTGCTTTTACTCCATTGCAAAAAGAATTTCCCAATCTGCACAAAGCCTCATCAAATCGCTATCTAAGACTTCTTGCGTGTAGTAGGATTTTTTTGGATAATTTTCAAAATATTCAAAGCAGTTGGGTTACACAAGGCTCGCATATTGGGCAGCTCGCGCTACTCTTTGGAGCAAATGACTTAGGAAGCACAATGATGGAAGAAAATGTAGTCGCAGCAGCAGGGGCTAGTAATTCTATGAATCAAGCCGAGATGATTTCGTTGATTCGTGATATTGGAGAAATTCCAGCCAAACGCGACACAGCATATAATATTTTAGAGCAGTTTTAAAGTGAAAAAGTTTTTCGTAATCTTTTTTGGCTTTTGGCTTTTGAAAGGAAGTTTGATGGCAATTGAGATAAAAAATTTGCATATAAATGGCGTAGAAATTCCTGTAATTTATGAGCGAAGCACGCAGTTACCTTTGTTTTATATTCAGCTCATTTTTAAAGGGGCAGGGGGAGTAAGTAACGGCAAAAGTCTAGGCTTATCCGATATTACGAGCTCTTTACTGAATGAGGGAACGAAGGAATTGGGCGTTACGAGATTTTCTAAAAAACTAGAGGAAAAAGCTCTTGCATTAAATGTAGGGAGTGGATTAGAGACTTTAAGCTTCACATTAAGCGGAATGAGTGCAATGCAAAAGGACGGAATCTCTCTTTTAAAAGAATTACTCCATAGTCCAAATTTCACACAAAAAGCATTGGAAAAAGTCAAAGAAAGCTCATTAGTGGCGATTTTAGAGAGAGAAAACGATTATGATTATCAGGCAAGTCGCGTCTTGAAATCCATACTTTTTAAAGGGAGTGCGTTAGAGTTTCCTCTAAGTGGCACGCGGGATTCTATTGCCAAAATTACCCTAAAAGAAATAGAGAAATTCTACCAGCAACATATTAATTTAAGCTCTTTGATTCTTATTGTGGGCGGAGATATGGAATTTGCGAATGTTGCAAAGGAATTAGAAAGTGCGTTAAAGCAATTACCTCAAGGGAAGCCTACCACATTAACACCCATTGTTGCGCACGATTCTATGCAAACAAAACGCTTATTAAAGGAGACGCAGCAAGCTTATATTTATTTTGGTGCTCCGCTTGAAGTCGCAAATTTGGAGAAAGAATCCGCATTGCTTAAAGTAGCGTCTTTTGTGCTTGGTGGAAGTGGGTTTGGTAGTCGTATGCTAGAGGAAGTGCGCGTCAAACGCGGGCTTGCGTATTCTGCTGTAATGCGATTGAATGCGACACGTACGCAAGCTTGGGCGCAAGGGTATCTACAAACAAGCTTGAAAAACGAGCAAGAAGCGCAAAAGATTGTGCAAGAAGTGGTAGATGAATTTGTCAAAAATGGAATCACAGAGAAAGAGCTACAAGAAGCTAAACATTATTTATTGGGCAGTGAGCCTTTGCGCAATGAAACACTCTCGCAGAGACTAGGTGCGGCTTTCCATAATTATTATAATGGTTTGCCATTGGATTTTAACAAAAAAGTCCTAGAAGAGATTTCAAAACTCACTTTAAAAGAAGTCAATCATTACATTAAGACGCACAAAGAGATTCAAAAGCTTAGTTTTGCTATTGTGAGTGCAGAAGATTAACTAGAGTTAAGATTGATTTCAGATAAGCTTGGAAAAACACCCTTTGAAGCTATTTTGCACCATTTGCCAAAAGGCTATACAAATACTTTTTTAAGCCAATTTTTGGAGTTGAATCAAAATGTAGTTTTGGAAGTAGAGGTGCGAGATTATAAGAATCTCAAGACAACAGCACGCGCTTTGTGCTTTGTTCCAAAGTTCCATTGTGAAATTGAAATGTTAATCTTTCACGCCAAACCTTACCATAAGAGCATTTTTAAAATAGATTCTGAACTCATTGTTGGCGGAAAGCTCCAAAAAAATGCGGCGGGATTCTATACTTTGCTACAACCTAAAGTGCTAAAAAATACAGATGGGATTGTGCTAAACTTTGGCTTTAAAGGCGTAAAAGAAAAGAGTTTAAGGGAATTTGCCGCAGAGATTACTTTGGAATCTTTGCAAGAATTTTACTCCCAAGTGCCCTTGTGGATTTTGGAATCTCTCGTGGAAATTTATCATCCAAATGAAAAATTTGTGCAAGATTTCACTAGAAATCACGGATTCTTTGGCAAAAGTTTAGAGGCGATTAAATTTGTTGAAATTTATGAATATATGCGTATTTTGCGGTCAAAGAAACTGCATTTTCCTAGTCTTGCTTCCTTGAATGGAGAAATAGAATCTTGGATACAAACCTTGCCTTTTAAGCTTACAAAAGGACAAAGCAATGCAATCCGTGAGATTCAAGAATCACTAAAAAGCAATCAATCGGCAAGAAGAGTGATTGTCGGTGATGTGGGTTGTGGGAAAACCCTTGTGATTCTGGCAAGTGTAATGATTGCTTATCCTCATCGTAGCGTACTGATGGCTCCTACTTCTATTTTGGCAAAGCAGCTTTTCAATGAAGCGAAGAATCTTTTACCCAAATCCTTAAAAGTCGCACTTCTGACGCAAAATGATAGAAGCGGGGATTTGGCACAAAGTGATTTTGTCATTGGCACGCACGCATTGCTTTATCAAGATTTGAGTCATTGCGCACTTGTGATGATAGATGAGCAGCATCGCTTTGGTACAGCACAGAGAAATGCCTTAGAGAAAATGTTTGCTTGCGATTCTAGGCGTGCGCATATTTTGCAATTTTCTGCAACGCCGATTCCACGCACGCAAGCAATGATAGAATCTAATTTTTTAGATTTTAGTTTCATTAGAGATTTACCTTTTAAAAAAGACATTACAACTAAGGTTATCTATAAAAACGATTTTAAAAACTTATTAGAGCACATCAAAGCAGAAATTCAACAAAAGCATCAAATTATCATTGTGTATCCCTTAGTAGAGGAGAGTGAAAACTCTAATTATACCGCATTAAAAGAGGGTGAGGAGTTTTGGAGAAAGAATTTTGAGAATGTATATAGCACACACGGCAAGGATAAGAATAAAGAGCAGGTTTTGGAGGAATTTCGGGAATGTGGCAATATTTTGCTTGCAACTACGGTAATTGAAGTGGGAATCTCCTTGCCAAATTTGAGCACGATTGTCATCGTGGGCGCGGAACGATTAGGGCTAGCGACTTTACATCAATTGCGTGGGAGAGTGAGCCGCAATGGCTTGAGGGGCTATTGCTTTTTATTTACAAAACAAAAGGAAACCGAGAGATTAAGGAGATTTTGCCAAACCCAAAATGGATTTGAAATCGCACAAATGGATTTGGAATATCGCAATAGCGGAGATTTATTAAGCGGAGAAGTGCAAAGCGGTAGGCAATTTCATTGGGTGAATTTAGGAAGTGATGAGCGTATTATCAAAGAAGCAAAAAACGCATTGGATTCGTAAATTTTGGTATGATTAGCAAAAATTTGGAATTTTACACGCGAGACTTTTACCAATCTTGTGATTATTGTCAAGACTATTCCAAGCCCACTGAATCTATCCCCTCTGCAGCCCAAACAAGAGGAGTGCTGACGATTGGATAAACAAGAAACCCTTGTCAAGCCAAGAACACTTTTATTTAAGATTGAACAAGCACGAAAATAGCTAAAGATTCTGAAATGGAATCGCCAAAAGGAAAAGTGGAATCCCTTTATTTTAAGTATAGAGGGTTAATTTGCCTGCAATTTAATTTAAGCAAGGGAGCGAAATTAGAATTTGATGAATCTAAAGGAATCTTGCGCATTTTGACAATTTGTGTCCATTTTGCAAACTTTGATTCCTCTTTCATTGAAAACACGCGCAGTATTTGGACAGGCTTTTTTGACAAGCACGACCGCACAATCGCTAATAATCTCTCCTAGTATATTATGCTCTTCCCTATGTACGATTTGTTCTTCTTCGCTCATTTCACTATCTTTGTGGGAGCAGCCCTCACTTGCTTCTAAGTTGCCGCGTGGATTCTTGCGCAATTCTACCAAATCAATTTTCTTAAACATTCCTGCTCCCTTTTGCTCAAATACCGCAAAAAAGGGTGTATGTCCTGTATTGCCAAAGATTCTTAAACTCTCATCATAAACAGGTACAGCAATTTTCATTTCATTCCTTTATTTTTGTTTTTACGATTCTATGTCGTCTAAATGAGCATATTCAAACAAGTTTTGCTCTTGTGCATTATTGACGAATTTTTCTTCAAATCGTTCTGTCTCCACGCCAAAGATTAATGCAAAATTGTATTTCTCGTGGATTAATTGTTCAAACAATTCTTGATGATTTTCAAAGCAACGTACTTCTGCATAAGGCATATAAATCTCTTGATAAATCTGTGGAACAAAAAGTATTAAACGAGCCCACTTTGCATACATTGTAAAATATGCTAAATATTGTTCATAAAGCTTAATGTCCATACAGGCAAGTAAAACTTTATTTGTAGCTCCGGGTTTGGAGATGAATCCGCGTTCGTCTAAATACAAGGGTCTAAAGCTAGAGATTCTCTCTAAATGCTCCATTTGCACGCCCAAAGAGTATTCCTCACAGAATCTTACCACTCGCGCAAGAGGCTGAATAAATAGCTTGGGTAGTGGAATCTCATAGTCAAAAGTATTATAAAATATCTTAATGCCAAAAAGCGAATAGGAATTAACCGCAAAAGGCAAAACTTCGCCCTCAATTTTTTCTTGAGGTAAAAGCTTGATTTCTTGTTGATTTTTGGGCAAAGGATTGAGATTGATTTGTGCATTGCAATACAAAATATAAGCGACATCGGTTGTCAGAATATAATGCACGAGCTTTGTCAGTGAGCCACAATAACAACCTAGATTTTTTTTGGGAATAATGATTTGTGAAGCAATTTGATATTCATCAGAGCTTAACAAGAATAGAATTTTGTTTCCAATAATGAGATAATGACGCGCGATGCGCACGAGAGATTGCTCCAAATCCTCTACACTAATCCAAGCAACTTCTGGGTCGCTCATCGCAATATTGCCACTAAAGAGAATCCCAAATGCGCCTTTTTGCACGGCTTCTTCAATCTCTTGTTGGATTTCTTTGGAGGATTTTTTGGAGTGTGCTACAAACAAGTCTCCTTGTCTCACATCACTCACTTCATCACAAATTGAATTAAAAAAAGAAATACTCGGTTGATTTAATAAAGTCCCAAATGCAATTTCTACTATCTCATTGACACTGATTTGTATTTCTTTTCTCCTCATTATTTTTCTCCTTAGCTGATTAGACTCCCATTCTCTTTAGGATTTTGTGGAGCAATAAGCGTCAAGCCTTTTGTGTCTTTTGCTGCTAGAATCATTCCCTCGCTTAACTCGCCCATTAGTTTGGCAGGTTTTAGGTTTGCAAGCACGCAGACTTGTTTGCCTATCAGGCTTTGCGGCGTATAGTAGGATTTGATTCCTGCAAGAATTTGACGCGCTCTTGCCTCCCCTAAATCTACTTGTAGTTTCAAGAGCTTTTCACTTTTTGGCAAGACTTCCGCACTAATGATTGTTCCTATTTTAATTTCAATTTTTGAGAAGTCCTCTTTGTGGATTGGATTGGCAATCTCCAAAGGAGAGTTTGCAGGAGAATCTTGTGAGGATTTTGGCTTATCCTCTAGTAATGCAGATTCTATCTTTGGAAACAGCACACCAATCGGTTTGAGTTGCATTTCGCCCAAAAGCTCATTATGGATAATGAAATGTTGATAGTTTTGAGAATCGGCTTTGAGCCCAAAGACATCAAGGATAGATTCTGCACTCTTTGGCATACAAGGAGAAAGGCAAATCGCGCCTTTTATCAAGAGATTGGCGATAAAAACAAGCAGTTCCGCAACCTCTTCATTTCTGCCTTCTTTGATGAGTTTCCAAGGCTCTTTTTTAGCGATGATTCCATTCCCTAAACTAAAGAGCGTCCAAAGTTCCTCTAAATAGTGATTGGTTTGCACAGTATTCATATCATTTTCTAAATGATTTAAGGTATGATTGATTTGGGAGAGTTCTGAATGATAATGCTCCGCAAGTTTTGCTAAATCCATTTTTAAATGATTATCAAAATATTTTGCACTCATACCCAACAAGCGATTAAGCAGGTTGCCCAAATCGTTGCCCAAATCGGCATTAATCCGCTCAATAAGGGATTTTTGTGAGAAATCTCCATCTTGTCCAAAAGACATTTCGCGCAAGACAAAATATCGGAAGCAATCCAACCCATAAGCTTCTACCACTTCTTTTGGATTGACGACATTTCCGACACTTTTGCTCATTTTTTCTCCGTCTTTTGTCCACCAGCCGTGTGCCGCGATATGGTGGGGCAAGGGCAAATCTAAGCTCATTAAAAACGCGGGCCAATAGATTGCGTGGAATCGCAAAATATCTTTTCCCACGATATGATAGTCTGCTGCCCAAAAATCCATTTTGTTTTCTAAATCATTGCAGAATCCGAGCGCACTTAGATAGTTTATCAGAGCGTCTAGCCATACATACATTACATGTTTTGCATTTTTTGGGTCTTTGTCAATGAGGGTTTGAGGGAGTTTAATGCCCCAATCAAAAGTGGTGCGCGTGATAGACAAATCCTCCAAGCCGGCTTTGACGAAATTTATCACTTCGTTGCGGCGAAATTTTGGCAAGATAAAATCGGGATTCTCTTCATAGAATTGTAAGAGTTTCTTTTCATAAGCACTAAGCCTAAAGAAATAACTTTCTTCTTGCAATAGACTTGTTTCTTTACCACAATCTGGACAATATTTTTCATTGACTAATTGGAATTTGGTAAAAAAGGTTTCGCAAGAAATGCAATAATGCCCCTCATAATTGCCTTTATAAATATCGCCTTTTTCAAACATTTTGAGAAAAGCCGCTTGAGCAGTTTTGATATGATAATCCTCTGTCGTGCGGATAAAATGGTCATAGCTGATTCCAAATTCGTCCCAAAGATTTTTGAATCTCTGTGCAATCTCATCTACATATTCTTGAGGGCTTCTACCTCTTTTTTGTGCGGATTGTTCAATCTTTTGTCCGTGTTCGTCTGTGCCTGTTAGGCAATAGACTTCTTTACCTTGTAGTCTCGCAAAACGCGCAAGTGTATCTACAATAATAGTTGTATAAGCGTGTCCGATATGGGGAATATCATTGACATAGTAAATCGGAGATGTAATATAAAATTTAGAATTCAAAACTGCCTCCATTTCCTTTGTTCATACTCAAATAAACTGCCGCTACATACGCATTGCGCACACCACATTCTAGTAGTTCTGCACAGTTTATGCAGCTTGAGAATCCTTTATTATTTTGACATAATTGCAACTCGTTTTGTTTTTGCGTCAAGTTTTCTTGCGTCTTTTGCTCAAACGCATCTTTTTGGGTGCAATCTGCTATGTTTTTGCAAAAAATACAACTTGCTGTATTATGCTTACTTTGGCAGTCTTTTATTTCTTTTAATGCGGATTCTATTTCATTTGCTGACAAATTCTATTTCCTCCAAACTACCAAAGAAGCAAGGTGTCGTGTCGTGTAAATGCTTAGGTGTTAAGGTTAAAAGTCGTTGCGATTCTCTTGTGTGTGATTTTTCATTCACGCATACTGCACCACCGCCCGCTCTTTCAAAAATAAAGGCAAAAGGGAAAACCTCAAAGAGCATTCTAAGTTTGCCTTGTGGCGCATCACTCGTGCTAGGATAAGAAAAAATCCCACCACCTTTGACTAAAATATGGTGCAAATCTGGCACCATTCCCCCACTATATCGCAAACGATAGCCTGTATTAAAGAGGGATTCTATCTTTGCCTTGTGTGAGGAGCTCCAATTTTTTTGCGTGCCACCTGTCGCGTTTAATTTGCCTTTATGAGCAAGCTTGAAGCATTTTTGTAAAGTAAATTCCTCGCCATTATACACAAAATAATCCACCCCCTCTTTGAGGATAGAGGCAAATCCGATTCCTATCACCATACCATAGATGATATACGCGCTTGCGACGAGATTCTGTGGCAAAAATTCTCCACGATAGATTCCAAAGATACTTCCTACGCTAAGGTTTGCACCCATAAGAGAAGAGCCATCTAAAGGGTCATACGCAATACTATAAATGCCCTTGTCGTGCAGCTTGATTGCGTTTTCTTGCTCCTCGCTGCAAATTTGTTTTACGATTTCTAAATCTTTAAAGGCAACTTGCAAAATTTCATCTGCCTTGACATCGGCTTCTAATTGCGTGTCTCCTGTGGCATTGGTATTTTGTGTATATTCCCCTAAACTTTGTTTCAATACTTCATAAATAGGCAAACTCGCGCGTTGAATCCGTGCCAAGATTAACTCTAAATCACGCGTTAAATCTGCGTTTGCAATCATTTGTTTATTCCTTTTAAGTAGAGCCAATAACAAAAATTTGCTTATTATAGCCTAATTTTATGATATTAGTAGTGATTTTTGGGCAATATTTATAGTTTTTTGCTACAATTTTGGCTTATTTTGTTTGTAAGGAGATTTAATGCTTGTTGCGCCAAGTATTCTTTCTGCGGATTTTGGGAAGTTAGAATCAGAAATCAAGGCGATTTGTGAGGCGGGTTGTGATTTCGTGCATATTGATGTGATGGACGGACACTTTGTGCCCAATCTCACGCTTGGTCCAGTAGTGGTGCAATCTGTCGCAAAGGTCGCAAGTAAGCCGTTAGATATTCATCTAATGGTGCAGAATAATAGCTTTTTTGTGGAACTTTTCGCACCTTTTAAGCCGGAATTTATTTCTTTTCATATTGAGGAAGAAAAACACGCGAATCGTTTAGCGCAAAAAATTCGTGAATATGGGATTAAACCCGCAATCGTGTTGAATCCTCACACGCATTTAGATTCCATAGAGTATTTATTGGAATTTGTGGATATGGTTTTATTGATGAGTGTTAATCCCGGCTTTGGCGGACAGAAATTTATCCCCAATGTGCTAAAAAAGATTCAAGACTTAAAGGATAAAATAGAATTGCATAATCCAAATTGTTTGATTGAAGTAGATGGAGGCGTGTGCGATTCCAATATAGAATCCCTTAAAAATGCTGGGGCTGACATTGTTGTAGCGGGGAGCTATGTTTTTAGTGGAAATTATAAGGAACGCATAGAAAGTTTGCGCTAGGGCAAGATTTCATTGCATTGTTATGGTTTCTCAATTAGCGTCATTGGGGCGCACGTAAGTCGCAACGAAGCAATCTATTACCTTGCGCAAATGAGATTCTACAATAAAATTTTAAAGGCGTTTTTTGGAATCTAAAATGTCTTTGGATAAACAAAATATAGAATGCCACAAAAATTTGCAAACTTTCCTGCAATAACGCAGTGAAAAGTTTATTTTGTGATTCTATCCGCCTAAATACCGCTTCTTGATTTCTTTGTCCTCTAAGAGATTCTTAGCCAAATCCTCCATTACGATTCTGCCATTTTCTAGCACATACGCACGATTAGCGACTTTGAGGGCTGCAAAGGCATTTTGTTCTACAAGCAGAATCGTAATGCCATTTTCGCGTAGGCTCAAAATAATCTCAAAAAGTTCTCCTACGACTTTGGGTGCAAGCCCTAGACTCGGTTCATCTAGCATAAGTAATTTAGGCTCACTCATTAAGGCTCTTGCAATGGCGAGCATTTGTTGTTCCCCGCCGCTCATTGTCCCTGCCATTTGCTTTTGACGCTCTTTTAGGCGTGGGAAAAGCCGATACATTTTTTCACGCATAACTTCAAAGTTCTCATCATTGTGATATGCGCCCATTCGCAAATTTTCATCTACACTAAGATTAGTAAAAACGCGCCGTCCCTCTGGCACAAGTGCGATTCCGCGTCGGATAATCTTGTGTGTTGGAATCTTAGAAATATTTGCGCCAAAGAATCGAACTTTGCCTTTTGTTTTGACGCTATGCACGATTCCATTAAGGGTGGAAGTTTTGCCCGCACCATTGCTTCCAATCAAAGTGATAATCTCGTGTTCCTCAATATGGAAGTTGATTCCTCTTAAGCCCGCAATCAAGCCATAATTGACTTGTAGATTCTCAATTTGTAGCATAGAAATCTCCCAAGTATGCGGCAATCACTTCTGGATTATTGATTGCTTCGTGCGGCGTGCCGCTAAAGAGCTTTTTGCCATAGTCTAGCACCAAAACCTGTTCGCAAAGCTGATTGACGAAAGGCATATCGTGTTCAATGAGTAGAATGCTCAAATCAAAGTCTTTTTGCATTTTTAAAATCAATTCGCAGAGCTCTTGTGTTTCTTTAGGATTCATTCCTGCGGCGGGCTCATCTAGCAATAAAAGCTTCGGATTCGTTGCTAGAGCCCTTGCGATTTCTACTTTACGGCTGTTGCCATAGCTTAATGCACTTGCATTGACATTCCATTGGTTGCCTAATCCAATATAATCCAAAATCCATCGCGCTCTCTCTTTGATACGTTTTTCTTCTTTGAAATATCTTCCTACGCGAAAAGCGGCTTCAAAAAAGCTATATTTTGCGTCATTGTGCAAGCCGATAAGCACATTATCTAGGACATTCATAGAAGTAAAAAGACGAATATTCTGAAAAGTGCGTGCGATTCCTAATCTAACAATCGTGTTGGGCTTATATTTGGAGATATTTTTACCCAAGAAATGCACTTTTCCGCTACCTGGTTTATAGTTAGCAGTGATGATATTAAACATCGTGGTTTTGCCCGCACCATTAGGACCAATCAACCCAAAGATTTGCTTTTCTTGCACGTTGAAGCTTACATTATCAATCGCCTTTAATCCACCAAAGGCAATACTGACATTTTCTAATTCTAAAATTGCCATTATTGCGCCTTTTTAAAGAAGTGTAAATTTTTAGGATTCAAATCCCAAATTTCGCGTTTGCCCATAATGCCTTCTCTGGCAAAAAGCATAATCACAAGTAGAATCAGTGAGAAAAACACCATTCTAAGTCCGGGGTATGAGCCAAAATCAGTTCCAAAAAAGACTAGAGGCTGGTCTAAGAATCTAAGCCATTCTCCTCCGCCGATGACTAGAATCGCACCCAAAATCGCACCACTTGTACTACCTAAGCCTCCAAGAACAATGATGATTAAGAGCTGGAAAGTGAGTTCAAAGCCAAAGATTTTAGGGTCAATTGTAGTGAGCCAAACCGCCATAAGTCCGCCCCCAACGCCCTCTAAAAATGCGCTTGTGGAGAAAGCAAAAGTTTTGATTTTGAAAGTATTAACTCCCATTGCGATTGCCGCATCTTCATCGTCTCGCACAGCTTTCATCGCGCGTCCATATTTGGAATATACGATTTGCAGAATCAAAATTACCGAAGCAGTAGCAAAAATCCCACTCCAAAAAAAGACCGTGATATTTGCTCCATTGCTAAATGCGTGCGTGTAGAGAAAGCCAAAAAACTCTTTGAGAGGAGAATCACTCTGACTAAGGCTTAAGAGCATATTTTCTATTTGCTTGACGATAGAATCGTGGTTGTTTGGAATCTCATTTAAGCCAATCGCTCCATTTGTCCATTCTGGATTATTAATAGCTAGGATTTTGATAATGAAGCCAAAGCCAAGTGTTACGATTGCGAGATAATCCCCACGCACACGAAACACAGGGAAAGAAAGCAGAATCGCAATGATAGCCGCTACGATTCCACTGCAAAACAAAGCGGGTAACAATTCACTAGACATACCTAAAACAAAGGGGTGCGGGTCTGCGAGCTGGAACATTCCCCATTTCAAATCAGAATCTAGCAACATTAATGCGGTGATATATGCGCCAATTGCGACAAACCCGTTAGGCTCTAAAGAGAGTTGCCCCGTAACGCCATTGATGAGGTTGTAGCTGACAGCTAGAATGACAAAAATGAGAATATTATTAAAGATTCTTAAGGCATAATCCCCTAGCAAACTTTGTGAGACAAAAAGGACGCAAATTGCAATCAAATAGAGGCTAAAATGGAATCCCAAAGTCGCTGTGGTGGGGTGATTTACATAAAAATTTTTAAACATTTGCACAACCTAAAAACGACTTTTTTCTAGACGCCAATCGCCCATAATGCCAACGGGACGAAATAACAAGACGAGAATCAGAAACAAAAACGCAAAGGCGTCTTTGTAGCCTCCAAGCTCCGGAAAGGCTGCAACTGCCATTACTTCTGTAAAGCCTAAGATAAAGCCTCCAAGCACTGCTCCGCCAACACTTCCGATTCCGCCTAATACCGCAGCGGCAAAGGCTTTTAACCCGATAAGCACGCCCATTAATGGGTCAATCGTAGGATAGGAGATTGCATAAAAAATCCCTCCAATTCCTGCAAGTGTGCTACCAATGGCGAAAACAAGTGCGATAATGTGATTGACATTGATTCCCATTAAACGCACGGTATTAATATCAAATGCACTCGCACGAATTGCCATTCCTTGCTTAGTGTAGTAAAGAAATCGTAAAAGTACCCCTAAAAGCAAGAGAGTAACGAGCGGAATTATTAGTGTAATCATCGTAAGGCTGACACCGAAAATCTCTAAAGATTGTGAGAAAAACTTCGGAGCATTGAAAAATCTAGGCGTAGAACCAAAGAGAACATTGAAAAGATTTTCCAAAAAGAAACTTACACCGATTGCTGTAATGAGCATAGAGATTCTAGGGGCATTTCGTAAAGGCGTATAGGCAATTTTATCAATCGTTACTCCCAAGATTCCACATAGAGCAATTGCAAGAATTGCTGAAGCATAGAAAGGCAAATCAAAAGAGCCAATCGCAAAAAAGACCAAAAATGCGCCCACCATCATAATGTCTGCGTGGGCAAAGTTAATCAGGCGCAAACAGCCATAAACCATTGTGTAACCAATGGCGATGAGAGCATACATACTGCCTAAACTCAAGCCATTGATACACTGCTGCAAAAAAGTCAAAAAATCCAAGCGTTAAACCTTAAAATCCATAAAGTTTGTGAATATTGAATTAGGGTTCAATGGTGGTTTTATAAACCAAATTACCACCTTGCACTTGATTAATAACTGCACTGCGGATAGATTCTCCATTTTGCAAAGAGAATTTGCCACTAATGCCCTCATAATCTTTAGCATTGCGGATTTTGTCATTAATGCACACACGGTCTTCTGCGCCACACTCTTCAATCGCAGCCACAGCAAGTCCATACGCGTCCGCTAGCATAACGCTAAAAGAGCTGATAGGTTCTTTGTAGGTTTTTTCATAGGCTTTGATAAATTTCTCACCCTTAGGTGTTTGCTTGGAATTTATAGAATAATAATCTGTTACCATATAGCCTTCACCCGCTTCTTTTGCGACATCAAAGAAGATTTTATTAGAAACTAAACCATCTCCCCCAATTGTTGGAACATTAAGCCCTAGTTGTTGTGCTTGCACTGCGATGAGTGCGCCCTCGTTATAATAAATTGGCAAATACAAGACATCGGGATTCTTGGCTTTGATGCTTGAAATTTGTGCTTTGAAATCTTTAGTTCCCGCTTGGGCATTGGCTTCAATGATGATTTCTCCTCCTAATGCTTTGAATTGGTTTCTAAATGCACGTGTTAGCCCGATAGAATAATCACTGCTGTTATCAAATAGAATCGCCGCTTTTTTTGCTCCTAAATCTTTAAAGGCTAAATTTGCTGCAATCAATCCTTGAAAGCTATCCGCAAAAGAGACACGAGAAACGAAGTTTTTGCCTTTTGTTACGCGGTCGTTTGTCGCCACAGGGGCGATGAGTGGAACTTTGTTGTCGTCCGCAATTTTTGTCATTGCAAGCGCATTAGTAGAAATCATTGGACCAATGACAACGCTAACTTTATCGCTTGAAACCAGTCTTTGCATTGCGTTAGCGGATTCTATTTTGTCGCTTTTATTGTCAATGAAGACAATCTTAATATCATCACCATTTTTCGTTTTGCTTTGTGCTTTGTAAGCCAAATCAATCCCACGTTTTCCAAGCTCTCCAAACCCTCCTACTGCGCCACTTACAGGCAGAACTACACCGATTTTTACTTCTCCAGAGCAAAGATGGCTAGCAAAAATTCCACATGCTAAAGAGATAGCTAAAAAATGTTTTTTCATTGAAAAATCCTTAATATTCAAAGATGAAAGCAATATTACAATATTTTTTTTAAGAATACATTAAATTGTTTGTGGAGGGGTTGCGATTCTTGCAGAATCACACAAGGATAGCTTGATTTTTAAGGACGAAAGAACGAAGCAATCTATCTCTACTAAGTAGATTCATAAAACTTTATCAATTCTTGCCAATGACACTTTAAGGTGAGTGTCATTGCAAAGAATTAGGTTATTGTGCGTTTGCTTGGAGTTTCAATGAGATTTTTACTTCATCGCCCACAGCATTATCTTGGAATATATTGCTCCAAGAAACATCAAAATCACTTCTTAGAATCTTAGTTGTTGCGTCAATATCAAGTTGTTTGCCATTGTGTTGGATAATTGCGTCAAGCACAATGGGCTTAGTTGTAGAACGAATCGTTAAATCGCCATAGATTTTACCTGCTTCAAATTTTGTCATTTTAAAAGTCATTTTGGGATATGTTTTAGCATCAAACATATCCGGGGCTTGCAAATGTGCGTCTCTTTTAGCATTTGCAGTATCTACCGAAGTAATATCTATTTCGCCCTCTAGCACTTTGAGTGAGTTGGAGGCATTATCATAATCAATAGTTGCATTGAATCGGTTGAATTTGCCATCTACTTGTGTGAGTTTCAAGTGAGACACTGAAAAATCCACTTTGGACTTTGCAGGATTAAGCGTATAAGGCACTGCAAGTGCGGGGAAGCTAAGGGCTGCTACGAAACTAGAGATTAAGAGAAACTTTTTCATTGAAAATCCTTTAAAATTAAAATTTAAACTTTGAAATTATATAACAATAAAAAACAACCAATGGTAAATCATTAATTAAAAATTATTGAAAAGAGATTGATGATCGCAAAAGAAAAGTAGAAATCACAGGTTAAACTCATCTTGGACCAAGCCAAGAGCTTGGCTCAAGCTTAGACTAATAAGCCTTGACAGCGATGATACAAAGTAGTATAATCGCAACCAAGATGAATTTTAGAGGCTTCATCTTAGCTCCTTTTGGGGCATAGATTTTGCCACAGGGGTAACGACCTGTGGCAATTACCCTGCATTATTATACTTTAAAATCCCAAAAATAACTTTTAATCTCCTCTTTTTAAGCCCATAAAGTAGGCTTTTTCATTATTTTTTATCCTAAAGA
>NZ_JAAVGY010000061.1 GCF_014799995.1 Helicobacter sp. | reverse complement strand
GATTTGCCAATTTTCCATTGAAGTTAAAAATACTAGATTGTAAGATTCTTCTCCTAATCTCATTACCTAAAGTATATCTTATCACAGCCCAAAGTAAGAATCTGCTTTGGAATGTGAAAGCCCTTTGAATCAAAGAATTCTTTTGTATGATATTGGGGGATTGATAAGTGGCACTTACTAAAGGAATAAACTCTTTATAATATTCCCTTTTACTTTCATCTTTTTCCTTGATTGTATTAAAGTGAAGAATCTCTTTTTGATTCAAAAGTCTTAAGGTATCTATTTCGTAATTTATTGCCATAATATCAAAGAGTTCTTTTGCTTGTTCTTCGTTTAATCTAAGTTCTAAATACTTAGGATTCTTAGGATTGCTAGAATCTCTCTTCAAATCTGTTTCCTTAAGCCTTTTTTGTCGTTGTTCTGGATTTAAAGTTTGAGTGGTTTTAAGATACGATTCTATTTCCTCTCTTATAATGTGATTTAAAGTAGAAGTTGTAATATGAATATCTTGTTGTAGAGTTTCTAGCATTCTATCTGCAATCTTATCAATGAGATTCTTATATTCTTTAGATTTATCGCTTTGTGTGTCTTTGATGACATTGCTTAAAGAATCTAGTGAATCAAATTTTTTAAAAGGAATCTCTTGAGGCTTTTTTACTAAATCAAAGAGATAATATAAAACAAGTCTTAACCATAAGCCTTTAAGATTCTTTTCTCCTAGATTGATTCCTATGCCTATGGTAGCTATACCTTGAGAATCTTTATAAACTTCTTCTTTATTATTTTCAGCTCCAATTAAAAGGAGATTCCTAATTTTATGATATTCTTCAAAATCTATTTTTTTAAATTGCATTGCTTGAATTTCTTGTTTAGTGTGTTCTTCTTGCTAAATAGATTGTGAAGTTTCCATTATTACTAAAAGTCTCTTGAGATTCTTTTGCTTTTAATTCTTTCCACATTCCCAACTCACTTGACTTTCGTGGATTACTCCATAGATTGCTTTACTTGTATCTTTTGCTTCTGGTGTGATATAAGCTACTTTTAGCCATTGGGGATTGGTAGAATCTTCTCCAAGATGCAAAAGCAAGCCTTTGTCATCTTGGAATTGACAAGATTCTAGCATATCAGTTTTTTGAATTTGTGTTAGAATCTTTCCATTTGGAGATTCTCTAAGATTGATAAAGGGGTCTTTGGAGGCGTAGGATAATATATATTCACCAGGGAGAGATTTTTTATTGATATACCATTTTCTTATATCACTTAAGATTGTTAAATTTTTATAAATAGTTGCATAATATCGTGTATCGGCTTCATTCTCTAAATATTTATTAATATAATAATCTTTTAAAGTTAGCGTTGCGCGCATTGCTATTCCACCTAAGATGTATTCATCTGCTTGACTTAATTTATTTTGCAAAATATTATAAATTTGCAAAAAACTACTTTTTTGGGATTCAGCATTCTTTTTAAGTGTATCATTTAAAAATATTGCTTGATTATCATTTGCAAAAAGTCTAGGTAAGACACTTGGTGCATCGGGGAAAAATACCAAACGCCAATAAAAATCTACTTCATCTTGATACATTTGCCATTCTAGTACTCCGCTTAATGCTATCGTTCCTTGATAATATATCCTATCTTCCGTTTCTTTGTCTTTATGTAGAGTGCTAGTATGAGAAGTTTGATTAGATAACATTTCTTGAAAATGTGTGTAATACACACTACCATCAGCATATATAATATTAATAAGCAAAAGCAAGATATATTTTATTATATGATAATACATTGTTTTCATCTTATTTCTCCCACTTAGTGATTTTATTATTGGGATAGATTTTAATGTTTTCTTCTTTGATTTTTACTATAAAATTTCTAATAGTGCTCTGTGGTTCGCCTTTGGCATAATTTCGGTATGCTTCTATGTCGTGTTCAATTAGAAACTTTATAAGCTGCATAGTTTTTAGTAGTGTTTCTTGATACAATCCATTACTATTTTTATGTCCTTTGGGTTCAATCTCATTTTCAAGGGAGTTAGAGGATACTTGAATAAATTACAGGATGTTATTATACTCTTTGCAGCCTATTCAAATCCTAAAATGATAGAAAAATACAATATTGTTATATTATAATAAATCAATAATAATCCACATACGCTTATAATGCTTAATAAAAACATTAATATTTTATGCTTTTTTTGCTGAATCTTATAAATCTTATGCAATATTACAATATAATTTAATATTATCACTAAAATATCCAATAGCAAAAAATATGCTTTAAAATGCGGAACAATAAAGCAATATAAAATAAAAAATAAAGATAGCAATGCAAAACTTATGAGTAAATATTTGCTAAAGCAAGAGATTTGAGGATATATTTTAATTAAAAAATTGTACATAGAGAATATTCATAAAAATACAGAAAGCATTGGATTGGCAATTAAAACACTGCAAAAAACAACGACAAGACCCCAAAGATTGTATATTTTACTTAGTTTTTTGACAAGCAATAAGCAAAAAGCAATTTATCGCATTAAAGAGGAGTTGGGTTTTGCTGCAAATAATGTTTTCGCAGAGTCAAGTAAGATTAATTCCATAGATAAAATTTATACGAAAAATGGAATGGTAGAGTTTTTGCAAAATCTTAATCAAAATATCAATAATATAATGAATATAGAATCTTGGATGCTTGAAAATATGGGAGATGAGGCAGAAAACAATAAAGCCATAGTCTCTACGGATATACTTAAATTGTATTTAATAGAATACCAGAATCAATGGGAGGATTTACTTTTTTCTCTTGAGCCAAGACAATATCATTCTAAAGAATCTACATTGAATGAACTGAATATTCTTTCTAAAAAAGATAATCCCGTATTGGCGTTAATCAAAATTGTTAGCGCAAATACCAATTTGAATGATGTCTTTTTGCTTAGAGAAGCCTATAATATGGGTTTAAACGCCAATGAAATTAAAACACATTTTATAAGCATTACCAACTTTTTTAGCTCTTATCATAGAATCGCAGAGCAAGGTTCTTTTTTGAGCTCTAGGGCTTCAGCTGTTGGTTTTAATATCAATAATGAGACAGAGATTGATATTATGGAGATCCTTGGTTTAGACATCAAAAATATTCAAACAAAGATTGCAGAGTTTAGCACAAACAATACACAAAGTATTGAAAATAAGATAGCTTATGCGCTAAATTATGCAAAAGAGCAAGATGATCCTTTTATGATTTTTTCTAATGATATTAAAAATCTTCCGATTGAATTAGAGAAATATTATGCAAAAGTTTATTTGTATGCTTGGAATCTTATAGAATCTCACGGAATCTCTTTGTTTAACACGGCTTGGTTTAATGAAGTCTATACTCCTTTTATGAATGATATTGCTCCTTTTTACCCCTTTAATGATGAAAGCACGCAAGAATTAAGTATGGATTCCTTTAAGGGATTTTTTGGCAAGAATGGAACTTTGAATAAATTTTATAATAAATATTTAAGGTCTGTGCTTGTAAAGAAAAAAGACATTTATTCTATGAATACTCAATTAGATGTAAAAATAAATTTTTCTAAGCAATTTTTAGATTTTATGAGAGAGGCTAAAAATTTTTCAAATTTGATGTTGAATTCAAATGATAATATAAAAGTTAATTTTACCTTGCAAAGTCTTGACTTAAGTGCGGATTTTTCTTTTATAGAATTGCAATACAATTCTCATCATCTCAAATATGATCACACCTTAAATTCTACTTTACAGATTATAGGGGAACAATTTAATGACAATACGAATTTGACTTTAACAGCTTTTGATTATCATAATTCAAGTTTGAGTTATCAAAAAACATATAGTGGCGAATGGGCTTGGGTATAGATTCTTGAAAGAAAACCAAAATAATGGTGCGTATAGCGTAATTTTTAATAATAACGAGAAATTATATTTTGATTTTAAATTGGTGAATGGTATTTCAGAAGCTCACCAGATACAAAACACACTCTAACAAATAAAAATCGTAGAACGTATCATAGCAGGAGGAAATTAATGGTGGATAATGAGGAGAAAATTGGAATCATCATTGAAAATTTAGATGAAATCTTAACTAAAGATAAGGCATATATTTTTGATAAAGAGGGGGGATTTATAGGGAGTGATTCACAGTGTTCTTTTTATGTTCAAGATAGAGAAAATCAAATACAAAGCAGGCACTTAAGATAGGTTTTGAAGAGGGATTCTTCACGATTGCGCCTGTGGAAAAATGCCATTGTTTTTTATAATGAATCTTTTTCTAAAATGCAAGGCGGCTTTGAGACTATTATTAACAAAGGTGATACTTTTAGAATCGCAAATATCAGATTTCGTTTTGTAGATTACAAAGAAATCAATGAGGATTTTCTAAAAGATAAGGAGGCTTTTAAGGATATTGAAAAACATAATGACACAAGTGAGGAACTTTTAAAGCCTAGAGGCAAGATTCAATTTGATTTTAAGGAAAAAGAAAATATAAAAGAATTAATTGAAAATAAAGTGGATTATGCTTTTATAGAAGAAAAAATAGATAATGGTTTTTCAAGTCAAAAAGATGAGAAAAATCCTTTAGAATTTGAATATCAAAATATTTTAAAAACCCTTGATAGATCTTTAAAAGAATTGCAAATGAAGCAGAAAAGTGCGACACTGAATGAGCAATATGGAGAACTAGATATTAAGGATTTGGAGAATATTATCACAAATATTCCACTGATAAAATCTACAAAACTCATTAATCTTTTAGCTTTAAGTTTGATTAGTAAAGAATTATATAGTCCTATTTTTGAAGAAATGGAAGAGAATATGTTTATAAAATATCTCCAAGTTGCTATTCAGGGCAATATCAAAGAAGAAAAAGCTCTGTTTGAAAATTTAACTATCAAAGCTTTGGAGAGATATAAAAATAGATGTTCTTAAACTGAATTATTTTTCTTTGCTTTTTGTAGGGATAAGTTTGATGTAAAATAATCTATGCCCTCATCAACCATTAAATTTTATGATTGAATATTATTGCTATATGGAATCCTTACCATACAATAATAAGGTAAGCAGGAATAATTAATTCTAAAATATTTTTTTTAAATATCAAATCTTTTGATATTCTTTTGCTTAATTTATTAATTATGGACAAACTTGTTTAAAACGACTTTAACAGCCTTATCTTTTAGCTTATCGTATCAATTTGCACATTACCGCTATAAATGGCGTGACTAAATTCTCTTAAGATTCTTTGGGTCTTGGCTTCAGTATTTTTGCGCAAAATATCATTGTAGTTACTCGTCAGATTCCCATTATAGTTTTTAGTATAAAGCCCCTCTAAATGATTTAAGCTTTCTTGAAATTCTTTTGCTACCTCTTGCCAGCCATTTTTGGTAATGCCCAGGAATCCGAGTTCACTTTCTTCTGTGTCAGAATCTTTGGATTCCTTTTCGCGCTGTTCTACGCGTTCCACGCTTGCACTTAGATTACCCGCCCTCGTGAGCATTTGTGCAACAGAGATTTTTTCATTAGGCGACATACCAGCAGTTACTCTCTCGAAAGCTTTGTATTGCTCATCATTCATAAGCTCCAAACTAATCATACCATAGGTGATGCGTTCTGCGCCAAAACTTTCTTTCTCTTGTTCTTGTAGCTCTTTACTTTGTGTTTTGTTTGTGGATTGCACATTCTCGCTAAGGAGGCGATTTGCTTCATTATAGATTCCACCCAAAGAATTTAAATTTTGATTGATAATCATCGTAAAACAAAATCCTTTCAAGTCCTGAAGTTGAGTTTTGAAATTAAAGATCGCAGATCTCTAAGCAAAAAGGATTCCAACTTTTTAGATAGGTGCAAAAGTATCGGATAAAAATTTATAAAAATTTTGCACAAATTCCATAAAATCTTGCTGCGCTTTAAGCAAAAATAAATTATAATTTCAGAATTTTTTAATATTTAAGATTTTTTATTGAATATCAATTAATTTAAGGTTTGTTTTGCGATGAAAGATTTAAGGCTTTTTAGATTCTATGTGTTTTTCTGTTTTTTCAGCACATTTCTCTTTGCTTCCCCCTTTGGCAATAAGATTATTGTCCCTATTGTAGAAATGGATAAAGATTCGGAGCATTATGCGTATGTGCCAGCATTTGATTTGAAAGTCGGCGAGAGTGGAGAGATTATTCGTTGGTTTGATAGAGAGCATTCTGGCATTGTAGCGAAAGCTGCAGTGATAGAGATTCGAGAGAATCTTGCAAAGATTGCCTTTGAACCCTTTGTAGGATTGGAACAAAGTGCATTTCCAACGCCCATTTTAATGCCGCAAAAAAATGATGAAGTGATTTTCCGCAGTTTTAATGACCGTGCTCTTTTGATTGCCCCAACGCAAGATATTTATGAGAAAATTAAAGCCGCATATCCAGAGGTTACTTGGCTGCATCCAGATTTGTTTGCAGCTTATTTAATGGAAGTAGGGCATACTGCACCTGTAAAGGGAGATTTTCGTAAGGTATGTGCGCAGTATGCGATAGGGATTGTTTATCTAGTGAATTTGAATGAGGGGCAAGCATTGGATTGTCAGACCTTTAGTGCTATAAAAAAAGACTACATTACGGGGCGCGCCCCGATAGAAGAGCGTATGCTGCCGTTTTTTTCGCGTATTGGAAGCAATAATCAAGCGTGGTTCTCTTATCTTTTTAATGATGTGAAAACACAAGATTATTATATTTATTTTGATGCGTTGGTTAAAGGTGAGATTCGTGATGAAGATGCAACATTTTTTGGAAGAATTACAAATTATTTCCTTAATGGTATTAAAGATATTTTTTAAGGACTTAAAATGACAGAACAAAATATCAGGGATTTAAAAGCAATTGTAGGGGAGGGTGAATGCTTTAGTGATAAAGCGCATTTGGCTGCTTATTGTTATGATGCAACCAAAGAAAGAAAATATCCTGAATGTGTAGTATTTCCCCACAATGAAGAAGAAGTGAGTCGTGTATTGAAATACTGCAATGAGCATTTGATTCCGATTATTCCACGTGGTGCGGGAAGTGGATTTACAGGAGGTGCGCTTGCGGTGCAGGGTGGGGTGATTTTGGCACTAGAAAAACATATGAATCAGATTTTAGAAATTGATATGGAAAATATGGTGGCTAGAGTGCAGCCCGGCGTTGTAAATATGCAACTACAAAAGGCGGCAGAAGCAGTGAGTTTGTTCTATCCACCGGATCCCGCAAGCGAACATTATTCTACTTTGGGTGGAAATGTAAGTGAGAATGCAGGGGGAATGCGTGCGGCAAAATATGGAATCACAAAAGACTTTGTAATGGCGTTGCGTGCAGTGTTGCCCAATGGAGACATTATCCGAGCAGGCAAAAAAACGATTAAAGATGTAGCGGGCTATAATGTCGCCGGGATTCTGATTGCAAGTGAGGGGACATTGGCTGTGATTACGGAAATCACACTTAAATTACTTAGCAAGCCGAAATATAAGCAAAGCGCAATGGGTGTTTTTCCTAGCATTCAAGCGGCGATGAATGCTGTGTATAAAACAATGGCAAGTGGAATCTCTCCTGTGGCAATGGAGTTTTTGGATAATCTTAGCATTAGAGCGGTAGAGGAGAAATTCCATAAGGGCTTGCCTAAAGAAGCAGGAGCGATTTTGATTACGGAGGTAGATGGGAATTTGCCAGAAGAAATTACATATCAAATTGATAAAATAGAGGAAAAATTTCTTGAAAATGGGGCAAGTCAATTTATCAAGGCAAATAATGAACAAGAAGCGGCGGATTTGTGGTTTGCGCGTAAAAATGCAAGCCCAAGCATTACGATTTATGGAAGCAAAAAATTAAATGAGGATATTACGGTTCCACGTTCTAAATTGCCCCAATTATTAGAAAGGATTGCAGAAGTTTCTAAAAAGTATGATGTTGTGATTCCGTGTTTTGGGCACACAGGCGATGGCAATGTGCATACAAATGTTATGGTAGATGGGAGTAAGCAAGAAGAATTAGAGAGGGGACATCAGGCAATAGAAGAGATTTTTAAAATTACTGTGGAACTCGGTGGCACATTGAGTGGAGAACACGGAATCGGAATCTCAAAAGCACCTTTTATGCACTTGGCTTTTAGTCAAGAGGAAATGGATTTATTTCGCTCAATTAAAAAAGCCTTTGACCCTAATAATATTTTGAATCCGGGAAAAATGGCATTATAATAAAATGGGAATTATTTGGGTTAATTTATTTTATGTTAAAATTTAATTTTAGTTTTAAGGATTTCGTATGATTTATGATGTGCAAAAAATTCGTGAGATTCTACCACACCGCTATCCTTTACTGCTCGTAGATAGGATTATTTCTTTGTCGCCCAATGAAAAAATTGAGGCATATAAAAATGTTACAATTAATGAGGAAGTCTTCAATGGACATTTTCCTATACAACCCATTTATCCCGGTGTATATATTATTGAGGGTATGGCACAAGCAGGAGGTGTATTAGCCTTTGTGAGTATGTTTGGGGATAATGCACAAAATACAGGCGATAAAATCGTGTATTTTATGAGTATTGATAAAGCAAAATTTAGGAATCCTGTTGTTCCCGGTGATAGACTTGTTTATAAGTTGGAAGTTTTGAAGCATAAAGGCGGAATTTGGGTATTACAAGGCTATGCCTATGTAGAGGACAAATTAGTCGCTGAAGCAGAATTGAAAGCAATGGTAGTAGATAACACGGAAAAAAAGGCGCAAAAGTGAGTATCGCAACATCAGCAAAAATCGCACAAACTGCTATCATTGAAGAGGGTGCAGTGATTGGTGAAAATGTAGAGATTGGGCATTATTGCGTCATTGGTAAAGATGTGAAGATTGGTAAAGATTGCAAACTTTATAATAATGTAACGATTCTTGGCAATACGACTTTAGGGGAGGGGAATGAGATTTTTCCTAATGCGACTTTGGGCACAAAACCACAAGATTTAAAATACCACGATGAACCCAATGAACTTATTTTCGGTAATTATAATAAAATACGAGAATTTACGATGATAAATCCCGGAACGGAGGGCGGGGGCGGCAAAACAATCATTGGAAGTAATAATTTGCTAATGGCGTATGTGCATATTGCACACGATTGTATTATTGGAGATTCTTGCATTTTGGCAAATGGTGCAACGCTTGGGGGGCATATTGTATTAGGCAATTATATCAATATTGGGGGTTTAACCCCGATTCATCAATTTGTAAAAGTGGGAGATTATGCGATGATTGCGGGGGCAAGTGCGCTTTCACAAGATATTCCTCCTTTTTGTATGGCAGAGGGGAATCGTGCAGTCGTGAGAGGGTTGAACTTGCATCGTTTGCGTAAAAACTTCGAGCATCATCAAGTAGATAAGATTCATAATGCTTATAAACGTCTTTTTTTTGGTAATGCTCCCATTAAAGAAATCGCAAAAGAGATTCTTGATGAGGGCGTAAAAGATTCTAATGTCCAAAAGATGTGTGAATTTATTATTCAATCCACGAGGGGAATCCCTTTTACAAGGAAAAATAATGAGTGAAAAAGTTTGTGATTTTTGCAAATCTAAAGAGTCTCAAAAGAATCCATTGATTGCGGGAAATAATGTTTGTATTTGTAAAAATTGTATTATTGCTTCGTATAGTTTGCTTGTTGGAGGTGAGCAGCATTTTGATGAAGAATCAGAATCTCTCAAAAGCGAAGAATTAAATATCGTCCCCCCTAAAGAGCTCAAGGCGGTATTAGATGAATATGTCATTGGTCAAGAAAGAGCTAAAAAAGTCTTTAGTGTAGCAGTGTATAATCATTACAAGCGTGTGTTGCAATCCAAAGGGCAAGAGGAGGAAGAGACAGAGATTGCGAAATCTAATATTTTGCTCATTGGTCCAACAGGAAGCGGAAAAACATTAATGGCACAGACATTGGCGAAATTTCTGAATATTCCTATTGCGATTTGCGATGCGACAAGCTTGACAGAGGCAGGTTATGTGGGTGAAGATGTGGAGAATATCCTGACGCGTTTGCTTCAAGAGGCAAATGGTGATGCACAAAAGGCGCAAAAAGGCATTGTATTTATTGATGAGATTGACAAGATTTCAAGACTTTCAGAGAACCGCTCCATTACGCGTGATGTGTCAGGAGAGGGTGTGCAACAAGCATTGTTGAAGATTATAGAGGGTAGTGTTGTTAATGTTCCTCCAAAGGGTGGCAGAAAACACCCCAATCAAGAGTTTATCCAAATTGACACCAAGGATATTTTATTTATCTGCGGGGGAGCATTTGATGGGCTAAAGGATATTATTGAGCGCAGAATCGGAGGGAATAGCTTGGGGTTTCATCATAAGGTGAATGAAAAAGTCGCCCAAGAGAATATTTTAGAGCAAGTAGAGCCAGATGATTTAGTCAGTTTTGGTTTGATTCCAGAATTGATTGGACGCTTGCATATGATTGCAACTTTAGAAGAAATTACCAAAGAAGCAATGATTGAGATTCTGCAAAAGCCAAAAAATGCCTTGACAAAGCAATATAAGAAACTCTTTGCTTTTGATGGAGTGAGTTTAACTTTCAAAGAGGAGGCATTAGAGGAAATTGCGAATCTTGCTATTGCACGAAAGACAGGTGCAAGAGGGTTGCGCTCAATTATGGAGGAAATTATGTTAGATATTATGTATGAATTACCAGAATTGAGAGGTTATGAGGTGGTTATCACTAAGGAGGCGGTTTTAAAGCAGGCAAAACCTATGCTAGTAAAACAGAAAAAAACAAGCAAAAAGAGTGCTTGAATCCACGATAAAGAAAGAGAGAGAATATGGTATTAGATAGAGTGGTTGGATGGTTTTCACACGATATTTCAATTGACCTTGGGACGGCAAATACGATTGTTTTAGTAAAAGGGCAGGGCATTATTATTAATGAACCTTCTGTTGTAGCTGTGCAAAATGATCGTTATGGTAAAAATAAGATTCTAGCAGTAGGACACGAAGCAAAAGATATGGTGGGTAAGACGCCGGGGAGTATTTTGGCGGTACGTCCAATGAAAGATGGTGTCATTGCGGACTTTGATATGACAGAGAAGATGATTCGTTATTTTATTGAAAAAGCACATAGAAGAAAAGCTTTAATGCGCCCTAGAATTATTGTTTGTGTGCCTTATGGATTAACAGGTGTTGAGCGCAAAGCCGTTAGAGAATCCGCCATTAGTGCGGGAGCAAGAGAAGTGTTTTTGATTGAAGAGCCAATGGCGGCTGCAATTGGTGCAGGCTTACCTGTCAAAGAACCTAAGGGAAGTTTGGTTGTGGATATTGGCGGGGGAACAACAGAAATTGGCGTGATTTCTTTAGGCGGATTAGTGATTTCAAAGTCTTTGCGCGTTGCGGGTGATAAACTTGATTTAGCCGTAGTGGATTATGTGCGTAGGAAATATAGCTTGCTCATTGGTGAGCGCACAGGAGAAGAGATTAAAATCCAAATTGGTTCTGCGGTTAGTCTTGATGAGCCGCTTGTAATGCAAGTTAAAGGGCGCGACCAAGTCAGTGGATTACTAAATACTATTGAACTCACGAGCGAAGATGTGCGGGAAGCAATGAAAGAGCCCTTGAAAGAAATTTCCAATGCCTTAAAAGATGTTTTAGAGCAAATGCCACCAGATTTGGCTGGAGATATTGTAGAAAATGGAATCGTCCTTACAGGCGGTGGGGCACTGATTCGTGGGCTTGATAAATACTTGTCCGATGTTGTAAAACTCCCTGTATATGTGGGTGAAGAACCCTTATTGTGTGTTGCAAAAGGAACAGGTAAAGCCTTAGAAGAGATTGATGTTTTGCAGCAGCTTTCTTATGAATAATTTCAAGGGATAGGGTTTTTTAAGATAAAAACAATGCAAAAAATGGCGAGGGTGAAAAAATAAGTGAAAAAAGTTTTGCTGTGGATTATCTTTGTATTTGTTGCATTGTTTATTTCTATGAAAATTTCTACCGAAGTGCAAAGTAAAATATTATTCTTTAGTGATAATATTAAGAGAGGCTTCTTAAATCTTAATAGCAATATGTTAAATGCAATTCAACGTCATTTTTATCAAGCAGAGCAGATTAAACAGCTTTCAGATTCTTTGAGAGATAAACAGCAGATAGAATATTTGTTAGAGGCTTTAAAAGTTGAATACAATGATTTATTGGAGTCTATTAATTCTCCTCTGCGTTTGAATCTCCCAGAACTTTCATTTGTGCGTATGCTTTCATTTGTGCGTATGAATGACTATAAAAAGATTTGGTTAGAGTATAAAAATAGCAAAGCATATCAAAATGGCACTATTTTCGGTCTTATTAACGATAATAAAGTAGCAGGAATTGCGATTTTGCAAAATCATCGTTTAGAGGGATTTTTGAATGGTGATGAAAAATGTAGTTATAGTGTAATGGTGGGCAATGAAAAATCACAAGGAATCGCAAAATATGACATTAATAGAGGTTTTGTTGTAGATTTCATTCCCCTACATCCAAAAGTTGAAGTAGGAGCAATTGTGCGAACGAGTGGTTATGATAATATTTTTTATTCTGGCATTTTAGTCGGTGTGGTAGAAGAAGTTGAGTTACAACAAGGTTATCAGATTGCTATTGTCAAACCTGCTTCAGATGAAGTTGCAAAATTTTATTGGCTTGTAGATGTTAAAAACGAAATGCCTGCCAATCTTGAAAATAATGTCACAGAATCTCAAGATGTTGCAGAAGTTGAATTGCTAAATACGCAAGCGCAATAGTCAATTTATCAAAGTTTTATTGATACAAGTTTAAATCGCTTGCCTAATAAATTTTTCTTAAACATATATTGGTCTGCTTCTTAAAAACAAAAATAAATTAATATTATCAATTTATTGACGGAATCTTATTAGGATTTCAAGATAATCTCAAAAGAGGAATGTAATTTGCTTTATATTTGGTAAGTCAAATATAAGGAGTAAAAAATGGAATTTCTTGATGAGGGACTTAGTTTTTGTAGTTTTTTTGAAGTAGTGGAATTAGAAGCCAATAAACAGGCAAACCAAGATAAAAAAGATGAGCATTGCAATGCGATTCACTTGAGTAGCACAGAACAAAATGAAAAGTTAATGATTCTGTATTCTAAAGAATAAGCAAGAAATGAGGGATTTATAAAGTGTTTCACGAGATTTACAATGACCGTAGTAAATTGTCATTGCGAGCAAGTTCGCAAAACTTGCGCGGCAATCTATAATGTTGGATTAAATTAATTATTGCAATGGAATCTCTAAAGTGGGATTTTAGATTATGGATTGCTTCGTCGTTACACTCCTCGCAATGACGCAGTGGTTGGCTTGTCGTCATTGTGAGATTCCGCAAGGAATCGGGGCAATCCATAATCTTGCACATAAAGATATTCAGTACAAAATTTAAAATTATTTCGGTTTGGATTCTAAAATTTATGTGATACGAAAATAATCATTATGGATAAATTTAATGCAGAATTCTCACAATCTACCGAAAACATTGCAATTTGTTGTTATAATATAAACTCAAAAATTTAAATTTGGAGTTTATAATGATAAAAATTACTGAAAATAGCTTAAGAGATGGACACCAATCGTTGCTCGCAACGCGTATGCGCACAGAAGATATGGTAGAGGCGGCACAGCTTTTTGAACAAGTAGGATTTCATAGCGTAGAAGTATGGGGCGGGGCGACTTATGATACTTGTTTGCGGTATTTGAAAGAAGACCCTTTTGAACGTTTGGCAATTTTTAAAGAAATTTTCAAAAAAACTCCAATACAAATGCTCTTGCGCGGGCAGAATCTCATTGGTTATCGGCATTATGCTGATGATGTAGTGCGTGAATTTGTTAGGCTCTCTGCTCAAAATGGGGTAGATATTTTTAGAATCTTTGATGCACTCAATGATATTCGCAATCTAGAAGTTTCTATACAAGAGGTTAAAAAGCAAGGCAAACACGCACAGGGTGCAATCTGCTATACTACTTCACCCGTGCATACAATCAAAAATTTTGTAGAATATGGCAAAGAATTAGCAAGACGCGGTTGCGATTCTTTGGCAATTAAAGATATGGCGGGGCTGATTACTCCTAATGCAACCTTTGAACTTGTGAAAGCCTTAAAAAATGAGATTGATTTGCCTTTGGCATTGCATACGCACTCTACTGCCGGATTTGCCTTTGGCTCACATTTAAAGGCGATTGAAGCAGGGGTGGATATTGTGGATGTTGCTAATTCTGCTTTGGCTGAAGGCACAAGCCATCCTTGCACGCAGTCTATCGTAGCGGCTTTGCAAGGCACACAATGGGATACAAAACTTGATTTGGAAATAATGGAAAAAGCCGCTGAAATCTTGAAAAGAAATCGCCGAAAATATAAGAAATTTGAATCTGAATATAATCAAATTGATACTCGCGTTTTGGTGAATCAAATTCCCGGTGGTATGATTTCTAATATGGCAAACCAACTCAAAGAACAAAACGCACTAGATAAAATGGACGAAGTGTTACAAGAGATTCCCAATGTGCGTAAGGACTTCGGTTATCCTCCTCTTGTTACGCCTTCTAGTCAAATTGTCGGCACACAGGCAGTGTTGAATGTCCTAGCGCAAACGCGTTACAAGACGCTTACAACAGAATCTAAGAATATTATTAAGGGTTATTATGGCAAGACCCCAGCTCCTATTGCTAAAGAATTGATTGAACGTATTCAGGCAGAGGGGGAGGAGATGATTGTCGGGCGTCCAGCAGACAAGTTAGAGCCAGAGTTACAAAAAGCAAGTGAAGAATCCCAGAGCTTTGCCAAAAGTGAGACAGATATTATTTCTTATGCAATGTTTGGCGGCATTGCGAAGAAATTCTTGTGTGAGAGAAATGAAAATCGCCTAAGCCCAGAGGCTCTCACGACTTTTGAGGGGGTTAATGCTCCAATGCCAAGAGAATTTACGATTAATCTGCACGGCGAGACTTATAATATCAAAATTGAAGGAAGTGGTGCAAAAGATGAAAATGTGCGACCATTTTTCGTACGTGTTGATGGGGATTTGAAAGAAGTTTTAATAGAATCTCACGATAAAGATTCTTCAAATAAGGTAACCAATAAAAAATCTGATTCCTTGCCGCAGGCGAATCTTCCGGGACATATTATTTCACCAATGCCGGGTAATTTAACTAAGTTAAAAGTGCGCGTAGGGGATAAAATCAAAGAGGGCGATGTCTTGGCTATCGTGGAAGCAATGAAAATGGAAAATCAAGTTTTGGCAACGATTGGCGGAGAAATTAAAGAAATCTATGCCAAAGAGGGACAGCAAATCAGTGCAAATCTTGCGATTATGCTTGTAGAATAATGAAATCTTTAAGCGTTAGCGAGCTGAATGCACAGATAAAGAGTTTGCTTGAATCTACTTTTTTGTATGTAAGTGTCAGCGGAGAGGTGAGCAATTTTACACACCATTCAAGTGGGCATCTTTATTTTACATTAAAAGACAAAGATTCTAGCCTAAAGTGCGTAATGTTTCGGGGAAATGCTGCGCGTTTAAGATTCCAAATTCAAGAGGGTATGAATCTCGTGCTTCAGGGTGCGATTAGCGTCTATCTTCCACGAGGCGAGTATCAGTTAAATTGCGTTAGCGTACTGCCAAGTGGAATCGGAGAATTAACATTAGCCTTTGAACAATTAAAAGAATCCTATAAGAATAAAGGTTATTTTGATAATAAAAAACCATTGCCAAAATTTCCTCAAAAAATCGCCTTGCTCACTTCTAGCACAGGGGCGGTTCTGCACGATATGTTAAGAGTTGCGCAGAAGCGGTGGAATCTTGTAGAATTTGTTTTACTTGATACGCTTGTGCAAGGGGAGGGGGCAAAAGAAAGCATTGCGAATAATATCCAAATTGCAGATAGTTTAGGAGTAGATTGCATTGTATTGGCTCGCGGTGGAGGAAGTTTAGAGGATTTGTGGGCTTTCAATGAGTCTTTAGTGATTGAGAGTATTTTCAAGGCAAAAACTCCTATTGTCTCGGCTATTGGGCACGAACCAGATGTTACTCTAAGTGATTTTGTCGCGGATTTGCGCGCTCCAACTCCTTCAGCAGCAATGGAATCTTTATTGCCTGATAAGAATGAATGGCTATTAAATTTGGACGCAATGCAAAATATGCTCAATGAAAAATTGATGAAGATGATACAAAAAAAATCTAGCAAACTTCAAGAGAGCGCATTTTTATTAGAGAAAAATTTGTTTTTCAACAAAATAGAACAGACAAAACAAAATTTGGATAATTTTTCTTTGCTTTTAGAGCAAGCAATCCAGCATAAAATTTCCTTGTGTGCATTAAAGTTGCAGAATCCAAGCTTTCAGATTCATTTAAAAGCCCAGCAATTTTTAGCTACAAAGTCTATGCAATTAGAGTTGTTTAAAACACAATTAAATGCCAAAAATCCTGAAAATTATCAAAAAAATGGTTATGTTTGTGCTCTAAGCAATGGCAAAAGAATCAAGCATTTAGCCGAACTTACTCCTTATGCAATATTAGAATTGCAAGACAAAAGCGCGACTATCAAGGCGGAAGTAAAAGAAATTTTCAAGAGCAAGTTAAATTTGTGTTAAACCTAATTGTGTGAGTTATGCTTGCAAATGTTTTTTATAATTTTGAATATTTGAAAGTAAAATCTTATTCGGATTTCATCAAAGAGAGAATTTGATTATCTAAAGAAGCCTTTGCTCATTGGCATTATGGAATCATAAAAAAGAATCCGCAAAATGTCCATTTTCTTTATGGAATGTGGAAATCAAGTAAAAGATAAATTAAACACAAAAAACTATAATGATTGTTTTTTGAATCCTTATTGATTTTTTCTCTTTCCTTAATAAATTCCCCATTATCTGATATGGGTAGCAAGACAATTTTGATTTGTTTTCTATTGTAGGTACGATAAGCCTCTGTTTCTACACAATGCGAAGCAACAGTAAGAACAAACTTAATTTTATAATTTGCAAGATGGTAAAAGAGATGATTTTTCTTGACTCATCAAGGCTTTAATGATACTTTCTATATTTTCTTTTTTGAGCTTATAGGGAGTATTTTTTGCATAATTTTTGCATTGTATTAACAAAGTATGGGTTGAATGGAAAACAATCAAATCAATCTCGCCATCTTGTTGTTCCTAAGAGGCTATTTTAAAGGCAATATAGCCCTTGTCTCTATAATGTTTTGCGACAAACTCTTCGTATTTATCACCTTTTTGTATATTCTTGGCACTTTGTTTGTCTCGTTGGTGTTATATTTTGGAAATTTTGCATTCCTTACCCTTGTTTTTAAAAGCTAAAATTATATATTGAAGCATATCGGTTTTTTGTTGAAAATCTTAGAAAAGATTTTTTTTAATCCTTATTTCAGAGTTTATGTCAAAACTTTAAATTTGGGTATAATGTAAATAAAGGCTTTCTGCTATGCTATATCCTTTTAGTGTGATTTTTTTAGTTGTGCAAACAACTAGGAATTTCTATCTAAATTCTCTCCTATTACCTCAAGTATCAAAGCTTGCTTAAAACATGCAAGCCCTTATTGCATTTTACTATTCCTTTTTGTGCTACAAACAAGAATATAGATTGATTTAGAAGTAGAAAAGAGGAAACGTATGTGATGGGTGGGAGATTCCTAGAAACCACAAGGGTGGCAAATTCCTTGTGGAAAATTGCAGAGAGGCAATCATTCAAGTCTTAGCCATTCTCTTATTTCCTTAGAAAATAGAGTAACCAAGATTGTAAGGATTGCAATGCAGAAGTTTAGAAGTTCCAGCATTATGGATTCCTTATTATGTGAAATCCTCCCACGTACCCAACTAAATAATCAAAAAAAAAGCCCAATCCCAAGAGGATTGAGCATATTTCACATAATAAGGTCTGCAACCTTTTTAATCCATTCTGCCAAATGGATTAAAAAGGTTATAGCATAAAAAGAAATAAAATGATAATACATAATCATTTGAAGAGAACCTATTCTATTGTTCTTTTGCTAATGGTGTATTTAGTTAGATTCTAAGGGGGGAAAATCCAAACCACTCAAACAATTTCATTGTTTAAAGATTGGAATCTTGTTTATTCTTTTTGCTTTCTAATTGGTATAGAGAGGAGGTATTTTAAGATTCTATTCTTTTGGAATGCCAAATTTATGTGGAGGGGAAGAGATTGGACTATTGCATTATTGTAGGGAGTATGAGAAGCAAATATGAATCTTTCTAAATATCAAATAAATCTTGCGTTTGCTTACTCCCCTCAAGCAAACTGCTAAAATGCAAGATTCTGCATGTGTTTTCTAGGAGGGCGAAAAGCTTAGATAAAACTTGTAAATCACGATGATAAGCATAGACTCCATAACCACGAATCACCATAATTTTTTTACCACTTTCTTTAAAATACCGATTGATTTCTACATCGGCGCGCTCATACCAACTATCAAAGTCTTTGGGGTCATACACATCAAGCGTTCCAAGAACTTTGTAGCCAAAGTAGTCTTTAGGGATAATTTTATTATGCGTTAGAGTATAAGAGACGCTGAAAGGCGGCATTACATAAGCAATGTATTTAGCATTTGGGATATTTTGATATAGCAAAGAATGGATAAAAGCGTCCATACTTGCATCATTCCAGCGATAGTCTCTCTTGTGATAGAGTGTAATGAGGGAATCTTCATCTAAATCATCAAAAATCGCGTCTTTTTTGTTGATGAGAAAGTGCCCCTCTTCTAATTTTGTGGAAATAGAGCCGTGAAAGATTCCAAAGAAGTTTTTGCGAAACATAGAGAGGGAAATCGTTTTAAGATTTTGTAAGACTTGTTTGTCTAGCATAGAATCCATTTTGTTTCCTTAAGGGTTTGTAAAAAGTGCATTGGCTTGCGTGATAAAGTCTAGTGGATCTACTTGTGCTCCACGAACAAGAATCCCAAAATGCAAATGCGGTCCGCTAACGCGCCCTGTCGCCCCGCTAAGCGCAATCAAATCTCCCTTTTCTACAATTTGTCCTACTTCTACTTTTAATTCGCTACAATGATAATACATACTAAAGATTCCTTCCCCGTGGTCTAAGACGACAGAGCCACCCGCCAAAAAACGATTTTTGGCAATCACAACTTTACCCCGATTGCTTGCATAAATTTCTGTGCCAATTTTTGCCCTAAAGTCTGTACCGCTATGATAACTTTTTAATTCGTTATTAAATACACGCGCACTTCCAAAGGGGCTTGTAATCACGCTTTGCATAGGATAAATAAACACAGAATCCCAAAGTCTTGCTTGGCTATAATTGCTATAAATCTTATTTGCCTCTTCTCGCTCTTGTTTGATTCTTTCTTGATTTTTGGGATTGGGTTTGACTTTATTAGGGCTTGCTTGGATTTGCTCTTTGGTGTAATTTCCCGCAATCACTTGGATAGATGCGCCATTTTCTAATGGAATCGTAGAAGCAGGAGTGCGATAAGGAATAGAAAGAATCGCGATTTTTTGGGATTTATCTGTTGGGTGTGGAATCCAAGAGTAAGTTTTTTGGTTGATTTTAATAGGTTTTGGATTTTGCGTTTTGGTAGATAGAATAATCGTTTTGCCATTTTCTACTTGAAAGGTTGTAGGTGTAGAAGTGGAATCTTGCGCCAAAAATTGAGTATTGAAAACCATAAAAACCAAAACCAATAATTTTTGGAATGTTGTTTTAGGGGATTTTAGAATCATCATTGGAGTTTAACCTTAGAATTAAAGTATAAAAAGTTTAAGAATAACAGAGTTTTGCTTAAAATCAAAATGAGATGAGGAATAAAATTCCTCAAACTTTTAACACAAAAATTTATCATTCGGAATAGATTGCGCATAAATTTTTAAGAAAGTTTAGTTTATTTTGTTAATTTAACTTGACAATAATAGACTAAAGTTATATAATTTTGCTTGAAATTTAGATAAATAATTGCTAAAATTCAATTTTTAAGTTATTCAAAATCAAAATAAGGAGCGAAAGTGCAAGAAGAGCAAAACGAAAATCAATCTTTTGACGATTCGCAAGAAAAAAGTGAATTACAAGAAGAAACAATAGAAGAAGCAGATTCTAAAGAAGCATTGCAGTTGCAAATCAATGAGCTAAAAGACCAATATATGCGGGCTTATGCGGATTTTGAAAATACTAAAAAACGTTTGATTCGTGATAAGGACCAAGCATTAGAATATGCGTATGAAAAAATCGCTAAAGACTTGCTTCCAAGTCTTGATACGCTTGAAATTGCGTTAAAAACGATTTGCGATTCTAAAGAAAAAAGCGAAAATCAAAATGAGATTCTAAGCAAAATTGAAGAGGGAATCGCATTAACTTTGGATAATTTGCTAAAAACACTAGCAAAGCACGGAATCGAACCCATCTTGACAGAGGGAGGGTTTGACCCCAATTTCCACGATGCAATTATGCAGGTGCAGAGCGAGGAACATCAGTCAGGCGAGATTGTTGCAGAAATGCAAAAAGGTTACAAATATAAAGAAAGGGTTTTGCGTCCCTCTATGGTAAGCATTGCGAAGTAGCCATAGGAATCGCAGAGATTAAATTCAAAATAAAGGATAAACAATGGGAAAAGTATTAGGAATTGATTTAGGAACAACAAACTCTGCAATGGCAGTATTTGAAGGTAATGAGGCAAAGATTATTGCAAACAAAGAGGGTAAAAATACGACCCCTTCTATCGTGGCTTTTACAGATAAGGGTGAGGTATTAGTTGGCGACCCTGCAAAACGTCAGGCAATCACAAATCCAGAAAAAACAATTTATTCTATTAAAAGAATTATGGGATTGATGTTTAACGAAGAAAAAGCGCAAGAAGCCAAAAAACGTCTTCCTTATAAAGTTGTAGATAGAAATGGTGCGTGTGCGATTGAGATTGCGGGTAAAGTTTATACCCCACAAGAAATTTCAGCAAAGATTTTGATGAAATTAAAGGCAGACGCGGAGAGCTATTTAGGTGAGGAAGTTACAGAGGCAGTCATTACCGTGCCTGCATATTTCAATGATGCGCAAAGAAAGGCAACCAAAGAAGCGGGAACGATTGCAGGATTGAATGTATTAAGAATCATCAACGAGCCAACTTCTGCGGCTTTAGCGTATGGTTTAGATAAAAAACATTCGGAAAATATTGTGGTTTATGACTTGGGTGGAGGAACATTTGATGTTACCGTGCTTGAAACAGGGGACAATGTTGTAGAGGTTAAAGCAACAGGTGGGGACGCATTTTTGGGCGGAGATGACTTTGATAATGCAATCATTGATTGGGCAGCAGCAGAGTTTGAAAGCGAAAATGGAATCAATCTCAAAGGCGATGTAATGGCTCTCCAACGTTTAAAAGAAGCCGCTGAAAATGCGAAAAAAGAGCTAAGCAGTGCGCAAGAGACTGAAATCAACTTGCCTTTCATTACCGCAGACGCAAATGGTCCTAAACACTTGGTGAAAAAGCTTACGCGTGCGAAATTTGAAAGCCTCATTGAGCAATACATTAACCAAACGATTGACAAAATCGCAAATGTTATTAAAGACGCTGACTTGGGCAAAAGTGAAATTAACGAAGTCGTAATGGTAGGTGGTTCGACTAGAATCCCAAAAGTGCAAGAGAGAGTCAAAGACTTTATCGGCAAAGAATTGAATAAGTCTGTGAATCCCGATGAAGTCGTTTCTATGGGAGCTGCGATTCAAGGTGGTGTGCTTAAGGGTGATGTCAAAGATGTATTATTGTTAGATGTTACGCCTTTAAGCTTGGGAATTGAAACCTTAGGTGGCGTGATGACAAGGATTATTGAACGTGGGACAACGATTCCAACCAAGAAAAATCAAGTGTTTTCAACCGCAGAGGATAACCAACCTGCTGTTACGATTCAAGTGCTCCAAGGAGAACGTGAGTTAGCACGTGATAATAAAATGCTTGGGAACTTTGAACTAAGCGGAATCCCTGCTGCTCCTCGTGGTGTGCCACAAATTGAAGTTACTTTTGACATTGACGCCAATGGAATCTTAACCGTGAGTGCCAAAGACAAAGCAACAGGCAAAGAGCAAGAGATTAAAATCACAGGTTCTAGCGGATTGTCCGATTCTGAAATTGAAAAAATGGTCAAAGACGCGGAACTCAATAAAGAAGAAGATAAAAAGAAAAAAGAAATCATTGAAGTGCGCAATCAAGCCGATAGTCTAGTGTATCAATCACAAAAAAGCCTAGATGAAATGAAAGATAAAATTGACGCGAGTGAGGCAGAGAAAATCCAAGCGGCAATCTCTGCTTTGCAAGAAACACTTAAAAACGAAAATGCCACCAAAGAAGAAATTGATGCAAAGGTCAAGGCACTGACAGAAGCAAGCCATAAACTCGCAGAAGCAATGTATAAAAAAGATGAAAATGCGCAAGGTGGCACACAAAACAAAAAAGATGATGATGTGATTGACGCGGAAGTGGAATAAATCTTTTAGAATCCCTTAGGGGATTCTTTTTGCATAAATTTAAAGTGTTATTTTTTAATTTTTAGATTTCTATAACATAATTTTAAATTTAGCCGTGTTTAGAAAATTTATAATTTTTTTATCATAAATATAAAAGACTATCATTAAAATTTTAATCCTAAAAACAAGGAAAGTAGCAAAAAGCTATTGCAAAAGTTTGAATCCTAAAGCAATAATATAAATTACCATTGCTTCAAAGTTATTGTCATTAATGTAACGAATGAGAAAAAATCTTGCAGTTAATTAAGATTGTAAGATTCCATAATGGAATCTTACTTGCTTTAGAGCCTTGATTCGTAGCGGCGAAGCATATATAAGCGTTTGAGCATTTTTTTGCGTGCGCTGATTTTTTGCTTTTTGCGCTTTTCAGTTTTTGGTTCAAAGAATCTTCTTGCGCGACTTTCGGTTACAACAAGGTTTCTATCCGCTTGTTTTTTGAACTTCCTGTAAGCGTCATCAAAAGATTCGTTTTCCCTGACTTTAATTCCCGGCATCTAAATCACCACCTTTGTGTATAAATTTAGCTTTAATAAAAAGCTTCGGATTCTAACGTAAAAACTTTAAGAATCAACTAAAATTGATTGAAAATGATTCAGTATTTGAATTAAGCGAATAATTTTATTTTTTCCTTTATTATGGTAATATTTAAGTTTTGCTAGAAATCAAATTCTTAAGGAGAATGAAATGAGTGTCAAGGAACGCCTATATTTCAAGAGACGTTATGTGATGTATGGGATTACTACGATTTTATTATTCTGTATTCCTTTTATTAAAATTAATGGTAATCAGATTTTCTTGCTATCTTTTGACCATAAGCAGTTGCATTTGTTGGGTGTTGCTTTTGATATGCAAGAGTTATATCTAATGCCATTTTTGTTGATTTTAATGTTTTTGGCAATTTTCTTTATGACAACTCTTGCAGGACGCGTATGGTGTGGTTGGGCTTGTCCGCAAACCATCTTCCGCGTGCTTTATCGTGATTTGTTGGAAACTAAGATTTTAGGTTTGCGCAAACGAATGGAGAATCGCCAACTAGAACCCGATATGAGTTTAGGAGCTAATAAAATCAAAAAGGCTATCGCGCTTGTAATTTGGGCTATTGTGTCATTGATAGCGGCGTCTAACTTGATGTGGTATTTCGTTCCGCCGACTGATTTCTTTAACTATATTCAAAATCCGCTAGAACACAAATATTTGTTTATTTTCTTGCTAGGATTCACGATTGCATTAATTGCTGTGGTTGTGTTTATCAAAGAAAACTTCTGTATTTATATGTGTCCTTATAGCCGCGTGCAGAGTGTTTTATATGATAATGACACCATTATGACGGTATATGATTATAAACGAGGTGGGGAGGTTTTTGACGCTAAAGGAATCAAGCTGTGGAAAAAGCCAGAAGTGCCCAATGCAGAATGCACAGGTTGTGAAGCCTGTGTCAAAATTTGTCCTACACACATTGATATTCGTAAAGGTATGCAATTAGAGTGTATCAACTGCCTTGAATGTTCTGACGCTTGCACCAAAGTAATGGGTAAGTTGGGCAAAGCAACCTTAATTTCTTGGACTAGCCCACAAAGTATTGAGGACCGCCAAAAAGTGCGTTATATGCGTTTCAAAACAATTGGTTATATTGTTGCTATGGTTGTTGTGTTTTCAGGGCTTTTGATGATGAGCTCTAAAAAAGAGGATATGCTTTTAAATATCAATCGGCAAGAGCTTTATACGATTCGTGAAAATGGGCGCGTAGAAAACTCTTATGTTTTCTTGTTTCAAAACACCCAGAAAGAAACCTATGAGTTTTATTTCGAAATTGAAGACAATGCAAACATTAAAATCAAGCGTCCAAGCAAGCCATTCCGTATTGAAGCAGGAGAGAAATCTAAGCAAGTTGTCGTGCTTTATACTGAAGCAAACCTAGCGCAAGACGCACAAAAAGACACGCACATTCCATTGAATATCAAGGCTTATGCACTAGGCAGTGAAAAGCCGATTGAAGTCTTTAGGAAAAGTGTATTTATCTTTCCACCAAGTAAAGCATTGCAGTAAAATTGATAGAATCGCTAGGCTTTTAGCTTGGCGATTTTTAAGTTTATTATAAAGGCAAAGTATGCAGAAAGCTGGAATCTATTTTTTTCTTGTTATTTTTGCTTTGACATTATTTGCTCTATTTAAGCTCTATTCCCCCTTTTTAATGAATTTGTTGATTGCGTTCTTGCTCTTTATCGCAACGCAAAATATTTATTATGCGATTTTAAGGCGCATAAAATCCCGATGGATTTCTACTTTTTTGCTTACTTTCTTGCTTGTAGTTCTTTGCTTTTTGCCTATTTTTTATATTCTTTTAAACTTATTAACCCTAGCGACTAATTTAGAATTAGGGAATTTTCAGAATTTTTTATCCGATTTGCAAGTGCGCTTAGGAGGATATGGCAAAGAAATCTTTGCCTATATGCCAGAGTTGTTGCAAAAAGAAGTAAATGATTGGCTAGCGCATTTTTCTACGATTGATTGGAGTGAGGTTGCAAAAAGAAGCTTAAGCATTGTTGCAAAAATTTCTCAAAATAGTTTTTATTTTTTGAGCGATACATTATTTATTTTGGTGTTTTTATTCTTTTTTTATTACTATGGAAGTGCATTGGGGCAGTATTTCTTAGGATTGATTCCTATGGAGACAGCTTATATCAAGTCGCTTTATAATGAAGTCAGTGCGGTGATTAGTGTTGTGTTTTATTCCTCTATTTTTTCTATGCTTTTGCAGGGCACATTGTTTGGAGTCTTAATGGCTTTTTTTGGATATAATGCTCTTTTGTTGGGTGTTTTTTATGGTTTTGCCTCACTTGTACCTGTGGTGGGTGGAAGTTTGGTTTGGTTACCCATTGCAGGATATGAATTATATTTGGGAAATTATAGTTATGCAATCATTATCGCATTGTATTCTATTATTATCATTGCAACATTGGCGGATAATGGGGTGAAGCCCTTGATTATCAGCTTTATTAACCGCGTATTAATCAAAACTCCACTTAAAATTAACGAGATGTTAATTTTCTTTGCCATTCTTGCAGGGCTTACAAGTTTTGGGTTTTGGGGTATTGTCTTTGGTCCCGCAATTACCGCGCTATTTATTGCGTTGCTTAGAGTTTATAAGATTCTTTATAGAGACAAAGTTTAAACAAAATATCTTTGGATAATTTTGTGATTCTATCTTAAGTGCTTAGAGGAGACAAATGACAAAAGCCATTCCAATTGGAGAGTTTTTAAACACAGATTTATCTTTAATTATTGATGTGCGCTCGCCAAGAGAATATGCAGAATCACATATCGTAGGGGCGCAGAATTTCCCCGTGTTAAACGATACAGAATACCAGCAGATTGGCACGCTTTATCGTCAAGATTCTTTTAAAGCAAAGGTGATAGGAGCGAGTTTTGTTAGTCAAAATATCGCAAAGCATTTATTGGTCTTGAAAGATAAGATAAGCCCGCAAAAACCCTTTGGCATTTATTGCGCACGCGGTGGTATGCGAAGCCACGCGTTTTTTATCGTGTTGCAGAATATTGGTTATCAAGTCGTGTTATTAGAGGGGGGCTACAAATCTTATCGTAAAGAAGTTTTAAAGTCTCTTGAGGGCTCTCCTGCGCAGCATTTTGTTACGCTTGTGGGACAAACAGGGGGTGGCAAGAGTGAAATTATCCGCAACTTTAGCGATTCTTTGGATATTGAGGGAATCGCAAATCATTTGGGCTCAAGTTTCGGTGCGATTTGTGGGAAGCAGCCAAGTGTAAAAATGTTTCAAAATTTGCTTTTTGCGCGTCTTAGAGCGTTGGAGAGTGCCCCCTTTGTTTTAGTTGAGGGAGAGAGTAAGAAGCTTGGCGGGCTTATTTTGCCTACTCCACTTTATCAATCTTATCAAAATGCCCCTAAGATTCTCATTGTCGCACCATTGGAACAAAGAGTGCAAAGAATCGTAACGCAATATGGTAAAATTTCATCTCAATTTTTTGAAAATTCTATGCAAAAGATTGCGCCTTTTATGAAAAAGGAATTTTGGAGGGAGGCTAAAAGTGCCTTTTATGCTAGAGATTTAATGCGCACTGCGGAGATTTTGCTACTAGAATATTACGACAAAGTCTATAAAAAAGAATCTTATCTTTGCGCAATTTCCTATCAGAATCTTTCCCAAGTCATTGCGGATATTCAGGATTTTGCCACAAGATTTTATCATTTAAAATAAAGGAAAAATTTGGATAATTATGAATATAGCGAATTATTAAAAGAATTAGAAATCAAGCGTCAAAATATAGAAAAAATTATGCAGCCCCCGCGTCTTAAAGAGCGGATTTCAGAGATTGCGGGCTTGGAGCAGGCAAAGGAGTTTTGGGAAGATACCAAAAGAGCAGGGGAGTTACAAAAAGAAAAAAAACGTTGTGAGCGTCAATTAGAAAAATACAACACGGCAAAGTCTGCCCTAGATGACGCAAAGGAATTGTTTGAAATTTCTCAAGATGATTTGGAGAGCTTAGAGCTGCTTTTCGCCGAATCTAAAGAGCTTGAAGAGCAAATTAAAAATGCAGAAATTGAAGTAATGCTAAGTGGTGAGTTAGACGCGAATAATGCAATCTTTACAATTACGCCCGGAGCGGGTGGCACAGAATCGCAAGATTGGGCGAGTATGCTTTATCGTATGTATTTGCGGTGGGCAGAGAGAAGAGGCTTCAAAGTGGAATTGTTAGATTATCAAGAGGGAGAGGAAGCGGGCTTAAAAGATGTTAGCTTTATGATTAAGGGAGAAAACGCCTATGGTTATGCTAAGGTAGAGAATGGAATCCATCGTTTGGTGCGCATTTCGCCCTTTGATTCTAATGCTAAACGGCATACGAGTTTTACCGCAGTGCAAGTGAGTCCAGAGATTGATGACAATCTTGAGATTGAGATTGAAGAAAAGGATTTGCGCATTGATACTTACCGCGCTTCGGGCGCAGGGGGGCAACATGTCAATAAAACAGAATCCGCGATTCGCATTACACATATTCCTACGGGCATTGTGGTGCAATGTCAAAACGATAGGAGTCAGCACAAAAATAAAGCCACTGCATTAAAAATGCTAAAGTCCAAGCTCTATGAGCAAGAGATTCAAAAACGTGAGGAAAAAAACGCAAGCGAGGATAAAAGCGAGATTGGCTGGGGACATCAGATTAGAAGTTATGTGCTAGCCCCCTATCAGCAGGTGAAGGATTTACGCTCTAATCTTGCATATAGTAATGTGGAGGCGATTTTAGATGGAGATATTGATTCTATGTTAGAGGGTGTTTTGATTGCTAAAAATGCAACAAATGAACGTGAAATTTAGCCAAAACATTAAAGGAATAAGGAATGGATTTTTTGAATTATAAAAAAGCAGACACAAACGAATACCAAAATGTAACACCAGAAGCATTTTTTAAAGAAAGGAGAAGATTTCTAAAACTTGGTGCGGGAAGCTTGGTTGCGGCTTTAAGTGTAGAGCAACTTTTAGCGACAATGGGAGAGGATTTTGCTTATCGTTCTATGAG
>NZ_JAAVGY010000060.1 GCF_014799995.1 Helicobacter sp. | reverse complement strand
TTCCGAACCTAGCAGTTAAGCTCTTCTTCGCTGATGATACTGCTCTTTGCAAGAGTGGTAAAGTAGGACGGTGCGGAGATGAGAGTGTAAAAGACAATAGAGTTGGTCTCTTTTATTTAGAATTCCCTGATAGTTATTGTATTTTTATTGTTTGTTTGAAAGTTTAGAGGTAATGAGGGTTTAATTACTTATTTATTTCTTATAAGGTTGTTTTATGCCTTGATGAAATCTTTCTGCTTTGTATCTATGGTTCTAGTTTCTTATTGCTTTGGAAGTTTTTAGTTTTTAAGAAGGGGGGTTTGGATTGTTTTTATTTTGTTCTTACAGGTATTAAAGTGTAAAAGTTTAATGTTGGGGAAATGATGATAGGATAAAATATCAAAAGTTAATGCAAAGAGAATATATGTTTTAGGGGTTATAGTTTTAGTGTCTTGTCAGTCAAGAATTTAGGAATTATATTTAAAGAATCCTGCCTTAAAATCAATTAGAGATTCTATCTTTGCAAATACTTTTATCCCCCCCTTTGTTTTATGAGATTAATTTTTGCAGTAAGGATTGCCACGATTCCACAGGCAGAATCTTGCAAGGACATTTCCCATTGCGTCATTGCGAAGCTTCATTAGAGGCTGTGGCAATCCATAATGATGAAATAGAAAGAAATATTTCATTCTTGCGAGAAGATTTTTAAATTTGCGTGGCGGTTCATATAATACAAGATTTTTGTATGCAATCAAAACAATATTTAAAACGAATAATGCGAGAATCGGCTTATCCCGATTCTTTAAAGATAATATTGCTTTTATAATTTCCAATAGGGCGAAAGATTCTTTTTGACTTCTTTAATTGCGGCTTGTTGGTCTTGGGTTAAGTAATTGCGGACAATGAGCCCTTCGGTAATATCCTTAACTTCCGTATTTTCTCCACTCATCGCTTCAATTGTTTTTAAGATACAGAATGCCATATAATTACCCTTGCCGCCCTCTAGGATTCCAATTAGATGACCTTGTGCGTCTCTATCTGCAATGGCTTTAATCATTTTTGTCGGTTTATAATATCCATTAGCCGTTAATTGTTGTCGGCAAAGTGGGTCAAATATATTTGCGGCATCTCCTGCTCCTTATGGCATTGGAATCACGACATTATATCCCTTTCCTTTACCCTCTCCAATCCAATTAGCATTCCTATCCGCCGCACTATTTTCTGCAACTGCGCCCGTTTGATGAATTTTAGCATACAAGACTTCATCTGTATCAATCCAAGCATCCTCAATTCCTTTTTTGTAGTGATTGTCAATGTCAATAATCATAATGCGTTTGAGTCCATATTTCTGTCTCGCATAATGAATGAGTATATTAAAGTTATTGACGACACAAAAGCCAAAGCCTTTATCGCGTTCAGCGTGAGCTGCTGGTGGTCGTTGCAAGCAAAATGCGTTTTGAATTTTGCCAGACATTATAGAATCTAGGGCATTAAAATCTCCACCGACTGCTTCTCTAATTACATCAAGTCCGCCTTTGCCTATTTGGCAAAGTTCGCCAACATCCCCGCCATTTTCATTGCTTAGTTTCTCTAGTTTTTCAATATATTCTTTTGAGTGAAATCCAATAAGAGATTCCTTATCCACTTTATAAGAGGGTATGGCAACAAGTTTTTCTAACAATCCTGTTTTGCCAAGCATTTCATAGGCTTCAGCTACTCTTTCTCCTGTATCGTAATAATCCCTAGTGCTTATCCAAGGGTTGTTTCTCGCAGAGAGGCAAAGATAGCCCTCACCTGCCTCGTAGTTTGCAAATGTTTCCGAATACATCAAGCCTGTTTTTGTCATAACGACTCCTTTTAAATTAATTACAATATATGAACATTTATTCATATATTGTAATTATAAAAATAAAATTCTTAAATTTTTATAAGGAACTAGTTTAAAATCTCTAAACAACTAATATTGGGGAAATAAATTTGGAATCTAAATCGTACGAAATTTTATATAATAGGAGAAAGAGGATTATATAAAATATAACTTAATTTAAGAAAATATTTATAAAATTGCGCTATAATTCTGCCTCTATTCCAGAAGCGATTTTGGACTTTAAGAAGTAAATTATTATGAGAGGTAAAGCTATGAATATTACCAAAATGGCAAAAGCCAATGAAATTAAACGCGATTGGATTGTTTTGGATGCTGAAGGCAAGACTTTTGGTCGCCTTATCACTGAAATTGCTACGCTTTTAAGGGGCAAACACAAACCTTGTTATACTCCAAATGTTGATTGTGGCGATTTTGTAGTGGTTGTCAATGCGCCTAAAGCAAAGTTTAGCGGAATGAAATTAGAGGATAAAGAGTATTTCACTCATTCGGGATACTTTGGTAGCACCAAATCTAAAACGCTCCAAGAAATGCTAGAAAAGCACCCAGAGAAACTCTATAAGCTAGCTGTTCGCGGTATGCTTCCTAAGACAAAATTAGGTCGTGCAATGATTAAGAAGTTAAAAGTTTATTGTGATGCAAATCATCCGCATAGTGCGCAAGTCTCCAAAGAATCAAAATAAGGATTAACAAATGGCAAAAATTTATGCAACAGGGAAAAGAAAAACAGCTATTGCAAAGGTATGGCTAACTTCGGGAAGTGGCAAATTAAGTGTCAATGAAACAAATCTTAACGATTGGTTAGGCGGACACGAGGCAATCAAAATGAAAGTAATGCAACCTTTGCTTCTCACTAAACAAGAAAAAAGCGTAGATATTGTTGCGGTTACTTTTGGCAGTGGCTATTCTGCACAAGCAGAAGCTCTTAGACACGGAATCTCTAAAGCCTTAGCGCTTTATGATATTAATTTCAGAGCAATTCTTAAGCCCAAAGGCTTATTGACTCGTGATTCCAGAGTGGTAGAGCGTAAAAAATACGGAAAACGTAAAGCAAGAAGAAGCCCACAATTCTCAAAAAGATAATCAGGGATTCTATATTTCTAAAAGCCTTTTGGGTTTTTGGAAAGCCTTGCTTTTTCAATCTGTTCCATTTATGTTTCCTCAAACAAGCCGACAATTTTTTGGTATCCAAATTCCACAATTCTCAATTATCTTTTTTCATCTATTTTTTATTTTTTTGCTTGTTTTGATTCACTTGGGATTCCATTGGATAGATTTTCTACTTTTGCAAGCACCTGAAAATTTCTTTGAAGGGACATTGATTCTCACTTCAATGGATGCCTATTACTATGCTAAAGGCACGCGAGATTTTCTTAACTTGCTAAGTGGAGATTCAGAAACACTAGAGATATTCAAGGCATTTGTTACTTTGCACCCACTTGCGCTTCTTGGTGGAATCCTTGCAAAATGGACAAGTTTAGCCTTTGTGCTGACTTGGAGCAGCGTTATTTTAAGCATAAGCACAGGAATCTCACTGTATTTATTGGGCTATCAGATTCTTTTGCAAATCATTCAAAGCCTTTTGTCTCTCTTGCAAAGGCAAAACAAACAAGCAACGGAATCGCCAACACAAACGCTTAACTGGACATTTTCACTGCCCTGTATTCAATTTTTGGCATTTTTGGCGAGTTTGGTTGCGATTCTTTCACCTAGTTTTTACCAACGCGTAGGCGTAGGATATTTTGATACCGATATGCTTTTGCTTGTTTTTCCTCTGCTTGCATTCATCTTTTTACTACACTTTTTAAATGCCCCCCAGCTCTCTTTTAAGTTTCTTGCATTGTTTGGAGTTTTTGGTTATTTGGCGATTGCTTGGCATAAGGGTATCCAGAATCTATTGCTTTTGGGATTCTTGCTTTTTGTTGTTTTAGAGATTATCAAATTTTTAAAAGCCCGCACGATTCCTCCCAAATCCCTAGCCCTCATTTCTGTTTTTTTGATTATTCTTACCCCCTCATCTGTTTGTTTGTTGGCATTTATTTTGCTTTTAATTGGAATTGGGAGATTCTCTAGGTTGTGGATTGGATTGCTTTTTAGTCTAGGGTATGCCATTGCATTTGGGCTTTTCAATCCATTTTTAACCCAAATCAATGCGTATTTTTTCGGCTCAACACAGGATTCCAATGCTTATGTTTATGCTTCTGTCGTCAATGGAATCCTAGAAACAATGCCCATAAGCCTCGCTACATTAATAGAACGGAGCGGGGGGATTATGGTTTTTGGTTGTGGGCTTTTGGGTTTTTTGTGTTTTGGGATTTTTGGCATTTGTTTGCGATTCCATCTTTATTCTAAATGTCTGTGTTTTAGTAGATTATTGGAATCTAATTCTAAAACTCTCCCCCTCGTGCAAGAGGATTCCAAAGATTATGGCAATCCTTTCAAAGGGCTTTTTGAAATTTTTCTTTTTCTCTTACCCTTTTGTCTGTTGGGTTTAGGGGCTATTCCTTTGGGCGCACGTTTTAGTTTTTTTTTAACCCCCATTATCGCATTGGGGCTTGCCTTTTTGGGTTTTGGTGTTTTGAATGTTTTGAAGCGATTCTCTATCCCCGCACTATTTGTTAGTAGCACTGCTGTGGCAATTTTTATAGCAAATTTGCAGTATAAGATTCCGCCCCCGATTCTCACACAGGCAGAAATTCAAGCATTTAGAGATTTGGATTCCAAGCTAAATCTGCAAGACATTGTATTTTCGTGGTGGGATTATGGATATGCGTTAAGCTATTTTACCAAAGCGCAAGTGTTGCTTAATGGCGCAAGGCATTCAGGTGCTGTGAATTTTCCTATTGCCAAGATTCTGCTTAGCCCCTCTCCTACATTGTTTTATCATTTTTCCTTAAAGCTTGCACAGGCAATGCAAACACTTTCCCCTAAACAATGGAATCAAATCTTTGAGATTCTTTCGCATAATCAAGATGCAGATGCGTATTTGAATGCATTAGAGTTAGAATCGCAAACCTTAGAACTATCCAATGGAGCAAAGGTTTATTGGGTTTTGCCTCTGCGCATTTTGCCATTATTGGCAAACATTAATGCTTTCGCCAATGTGGATTTAAAAAATGGCAAACCATTAGAAGAAAGTATTTTTGTTTTTTGGGATTCCGCACAAAATGCCCCAAACTTCCAACCCCAAACAATATTGAATCTTTACGATAATTTTTATACAAGCCTCACAGATACGCGAGTAAATTTGCCATTAACGCAAATCAATTTTGGCAGAAATTCACTTTTGCTAAACTCTTATTATCTCAAAAGCAATCTGATTCAAATGTTGCTTTTTGGCAATTATCCTGCTCAAATTAGCGCAAGTGGAGGCATTGTGCGTATATTGCAGCTACATTAAGGAGTAAAAATGTGTGGAATCGCTGGTGCGTTAAACTATCCTAAGCTTTCTTTGGACGCCATTTACACATTAATGCGTCATCGCGGACCTGACGATAGGGGAGCGTTTTATGATTGGACGCAAAAGGGCTTGTTACAGCTCTTTCACGCGCGTTTGAGTATCCAAGACTTGAGCACTCTAGCGTGCCAACCAATGGCGTGTGGCGATTTGTGTCTTATTTTCAATGGTGAGATTTATAATCATTTAAAATTGCGTGAGGGATTGGATTTTGCCTTTCAAACTCATAGCGATACAGAGACGATTCTAGCTCTTTTTAGCAATTTTGGCGAGAAGTTTTTAGAATCCCTAAACGACTTAGATGGCATGTTCGCTTTCGTGCTCTATGATAAAAAGAAGCAAAAAGTCTATTTTGCGCGTGATAGAATGGGCAAAAAACCGCTTTTTTATTATAAGCAAGATTCGCAATTTATTTTTGCAAGTGAGTTAAATACCCTATGTGGAATCTTAAAGATTCTCAAAGAGCCTTTGGAAATAGACTTTGAGGCGATTAATTTCTATTTGCAAAGTGGGTTTTTTTATCACGATGGAGCACCCTATAAAAATGTATTCGCGATTCCTAATGGAAGTTATGGAATCTTGGATTTAAACACATTGCAATTTATGCTAAAGCCTTATTTCGCATTAGAATCCTGCTATCGCTTGCCCAAAATTACAGATGAGCAAGAAGCCTTAAGGACTTGCGAAATCTTGTTAAAGCAAAGCATTCAAAATCGCATAGAATCTTCGGATTTAGAAGTGGGGGCTTTTTTAAGCGGGGGGATTGATAGCTCTCTCATTGTCGCTTTAGCCTCGCAGATTAAGCCCAATCTACGCACCTTTACGATTCGTTTTGAAAATGCAATGTTTGACGAATCGCATTTAGCCGAGCAGACTGCGCGCAAGTTTGGCACAAGACACCAAAGCCTAACCATAAGCACAAATCTAATCCAAGATGTGCCGAAAATCTTGCAATCCTATGGGCGTCCATTCTTTGATAGCTCCGCGATTCCTAGCTTTTATGTCGCAAAAGCGGCTAAAGAGCATTTGAGCGTGATTCTTAATGGCGATGGAGCAGATGAGTTATTTGGGGGCTATCGCCGTTATGTTGGACATTTATTGTTGCCCAAGATTCTACCTCTAAGCATTTTGAAAGAAAAATTACCCAAACCTAGTGTCAAGCAATCCCTTTATAATTATTTCTATCGGCTTTTGCAAATGGCTAGCGCATACAAACAGAATCTAGCGCAATACTATCTCTATGCCACAACGGATATTTTTATGGGATTCCATTCTTTTGAGAGTGCGCAGGATAAAGAATTTCAAGCGGAGGTAGAATCAGTTTTTCAAGGCAAATACTCCCCGCTCTCTCAAATGTTGCTTTTAGACGCTAAAAATTTGCTTTGGTGTGATTTGTTGCCCAAAATGGATATTGCCACAATGGCGCATTCTTTAGAGGCGCGTTCGCCCTTTTTGTCTAAAAGCTTAACGGAGTTTGCGCCTACTTTGGCAGATAGTTTAAAGGTACGCGGAATCACAACGAAAGTTTTGCTTAGAAAGTTGGCACAAAAGTATTTGGATAGAGCAGTCGTGAATGCTCCCAAAAGAGGCTTTGAAGTGCCGCTTAGTGCTTGGATAGAGGGAGAGTTAAAGAAGCTTGTTTTAGACACTTTGCAATCTCCCCAAATCGCACAAGAGTTTTTGCCTAAAAATATGTTAGAATCTCTTTGCAATGCGCCGCACAAATATCCTAGAGAAAAACGTGCAAAAATGCTATGGAGTTTGTTCGCGCTTGAAATGTGGTATCAAAAATTTAAGGAAAATCAATGGAATTAAACAAAGAGGAATTAGAAAGATATAATCGCAATATTTTATTAAGCGGAATCGGAGTCGAGGGACAAGAGAAGCTTAAGAATGCGCGCGTGCTTGTGATAGGGGCAGGAGGACTTGGCTCTGGGGTACTTTATTATCTTGCAGCTGCTGGAGTAGGGAATCTTGGCATTTGTGATGGTGATAGAGCGGACTTGAGTAATTTGCAGCGACAGATTCTGCATAATATGCAAGATTTGGGCAAAAACAAAGCAGATTCTGCTTATGATAAGCTAAAGGCACTCAATCCTAGTCTCAATTTACGCGTTTTTAGGGAGCGGCTCAATGTAGAAAATATCCAAGAAGTTCTGAAAGGTTATGATTTGGTGATTGAAGCCACAGATGCCTTTAACTCTAAATTTCTCATCAATGACGCGTGTGTGCTTTCTCATAAGATTTTGGTTCGCGCAAGTGCCTTGCACTTTAGCGGGCAAGTGATGAGTATCAAGCCCAAAGTCAGTGCGTGCTATGCTTGCTTGTTTGATGCTCCACCAAAGGGGGAAATGCCAACGGGGGCGAGTGTTGGAATCTTGGGGGCTGTGGCGGGATTGTTTGGTGTATTAGAAGCCACAGAGGCGATAAAGATTATCACAGGAGTAGGAGAGCCACTTTTTGACAAACTGCTGACTTGCGATGTTCGTTCAATGGACTTTCGCAAGATTGCCATTAAGCGCAATCCAAGCTGCCGCGTTTGTGGAGAAAACGGAATCACAAAGCTAGAAAGTGCAGTGTATGAGTAGTCTTTGACGCAAAACTTGCTTTGCCGATTATTTTAAATCTCAATATTCAGCGAAGATTCCATTTTAATTTGTGTTAAATTCTCCTTGTTTTCTTGCCTTTTTGCCTCAAGCTCCCGCTCTTTGCGCTTCTCTTCAAGGCTTTCAAGGAGCTTTTCTAATATTGTTTTTTCCTCTTTGCTATCTCCACTTTCAGATACAGCCCACCCACTAAGCGAGCCATCGGCATTAATCACAAATCCGCTTGCGGCGATTTTACCTCCCGTCATTGTGGTGGTTTGAGGATTCTTAGCAAGTTCGTTTATATCATAGATGAGTGCCTCATATTTTTCCCTTGCTTCTTTGTTGGTTGCCATTTCTTGCAAAATATTTGGGGCAATGGTAAGGTTGTTTAGCCCCTTGTTATCGCCATTGATTTTTAGGTTTGTAAATTTTGCAGACAAATCTTTCAAGACTTCATTGGCATTGCTTTGTTCAAAATTTTGCGCTTTGACATAATCATAAGCCGCACCTGTAACATATACGCCATCTAAGGATTGGATAGACATTTTTGCTCCTTTTCGCCATTTACCTTAAATATCGGATAAAAAATCAAAAACTTGATAGTTCTAAGCTCAAATTAATATAAAAGTCTATAAGTTTGGGCAATCAATAAAAGAGGCGGAATGTTGTAATGGAATCGCAAAGTTTTGGTGCATTGATGCAAGAATGGCTGTATGGTGAAGAGGGTTATTATCGTAAGGTGCGCGTAGGCAAGGCAGGGGATTTTTATACCAATGTCAGTGTGGGGAAGTTTTTTGGCTTCACACTTGGATTTTATTTGCAGGGGATTCTTAAAGTGCAAAAGGGCAGAATCGCAATCATAGAAATCGGCAGTGAACAGGGTGATTTAATCGCAGATATTGCAGAGTTTTTGCATTTATATGGGCAAGAAAATATAGAATTTTGGACGCTAGAGCCTCTAAAAAGCTTGCAAGACATTCAGAAAGATAATTTCTACCAAAGGCTTGGGACAGAGTTACAAACTGCCACGCAATTAGAGGATTTAAAGGGTTTAGAGGTTGCATTGTTTGTGAGTAATGAGCTTTTGGACGCTTTTGCCTGTGAGCTAGTTTTCAAAGGAGAAATGGCGTTTGTAGAGGGCGGGGAGTTAGTTTTTAAGGAAGCAAATGCCAAGATTTTAGAGTTTGCTAGGGCGTTTAATGTTGTTATCGGAGAGATTCCGCTTGGCGCATTTGAGTTTGTAGCAAGTCTCTCCCAAGTCGCGCCTAAATGGCTCTTTTTAGGCTTTGATTATGGCGCACTTGATGCGAGAAATTCCTTTTCTTTGAGGCTTTATACGCAGCACCAAACGCAAAATTTCTTTCTTAATCCGACCTCCAAGATCTGTGATTCTAAACTCTTAAAATTGTTTGGCAAAGTGGATTTGACTTATGATGTGAATTTCGCCCTTTGGCGCGAGGCATTTTTGCGTGCTGGTGGGAGGGAATATTTCCTCTGTGTGCAGAATCGCGCACTTGTGGATATGGGGCTAGATAAAATGTGCGAATGGTATATTAAGCATTTTGGGTTAGAGCATTATATGACGCAGAGTTCCAAGATTCGCACTTTGATTTCGCCCGGGGCTTTGGGCGAGCGATTCTTTGGAATATGTTTTGCAAATTTTGAAATTTAGGCACATAACTAAGAAATCTGCAATATGGAATCTCACCGAGGCTATAAAGTATGGCATTTTGTCATTGTGAGCGAAGCGAAGCAATCCATAATGTTGGCTGCCTAAAAATATTCAATGGAGAGATAAGTAATGATAAATTGCCACAAATGCTTGTGCATTCTTGTAAGGACAAATCCTAGCAGTCATTGCGAGGACTACAAGTATGAAGCAATCCGCAATGCGGAATCACGAATAGACACAAACTTGTCATTATTGGCTATAATTGCGCAAAAATTTCATAAGGCAAAGAATGGATTATGATGTCATTGTAGTGGGTGGAGGACACGCAGGGATTGAAGCCTCTGTGGTCTCTGCAAAAATGGGTTGCAAAACCTTGCTTATCACAATGCTTGTGGAGCAAATTGGCGCGGCAAGCTGCAATCCTGCAATTGGTGGGCTTGGGAAAGGGCATTTAGTCAAGGAAATTGACGCACTCGGTGGCGTTATGGGCTATATTACAGACAAGAGCGGCATACAATTCCGCACCCTCAACGCTTCCAAAGGTCCAGCAGTGCGTGGAACACGTGCGCAAATTGATATGGACAGATACAAAATCATTGCACGTAATCTTTGCTACCATACAAAACATTTAGAAATTACGCAACAAATCGTAGAATCCCTGCTACTTAATGACGATAAAACCGCTGTAATCGGGCTTGTAACCTCTATTGGCAAGAGGTATTACGCAAAAAAAATCATTTTGACGACCGGCACTTTCTTGCGAGGTAAAATCCACATTGGAGAAAGCACTTCTAGCAATGGGAGAGCAGGAGAGCCTCCCGCTTCTGCATTGGGTGAAAATTTGCGCACGCTTGGAATGGAAGTTGGGAGATTAAAAACCGGCACTTGCGCACGCATTAAAGCAAGCAGCATTCACTTTGAAAACCTAGAAAAACACATTGGCGATACTCCCGCTCCCTTTTTCAGCCAAAGAACGCAAAAAGAGCTTGGGGAGGAAGAATTTAATCCGATTCAGCTTCCTTGCTATGTAACCTACACCAATGCCAAAACGCACGCAATTATTCGCGCAAACTTTCACCGCGCACCTTTATTTACAGGACAAATTGAGGGAATAGGACCGCGCTATTGCCCAAGCATTGAAGACAAAGTGCATCGCTTCTCCGATAAAGAGCGACACCAACTTTTCTTAGAGCCACAGACGCTAGAAGCGAACGAATATTATATCAATGGTTTGACAAGCTCGCTTCCTTTTGATGTGCAAGAGGCGATGATTCATAGCATTGAGGGATTAGAAAATGCGGAAATCGTGCGCTATGGCTATGCGATTGAATACGACTATATCAATCCAACCGAGCTTAGACATACATTAGAAACTAAAAAAATCAAGAATCTCTACTGCGCAGGACAGATTAATGGCACAACAGGCTATGAAGAAGCAGGGGCACAGGGCATTTTTGCGGGCATTAATGCGGCTTTGAGTGCGCAAGGAAAAGAGGAAATCACTCTCAAACGTAATGAGGCTTATATCGGTGTAATGGTTGATGATTTGGTTACCAAAGGCACGAAAGAACCCTATCGTATGTTTAGCTCACGTGCAGAATATCGCTTACTCTTGCGCGAGGGAAACGCCCTCTTTAGACTTGGCGAGCTAGCGCATAGATTAGGATTAATGGATACATCGGATTTCACGCAACTAATGCAGGATAAAAAGCACATTCAAGAGGGCATAGAATGGCTTCAATCAACCCCTATCACACCCACACTAGAGATTTTGAAGTTCTTAGATTCTATTGGGGAAGAAAAAATCAGTAATAAAACGACTTGGAGCACGATTGTAAGTCGCCGCAGTTTTGATTTGCAAAAACTACTCAAAATCAACGCAATCACAAAAACCCCTTTCGCAAATTATTCCACACGCGCATTAGAAGAAATTTTGGTCGAGACAAAATACGCAAACTACATTCAAAAGCAACAAAACCTCATTAATAATATGGACAAAATGCTAAGCATTGCGATTCCGCAAGACTTTGTGTTTGACGGGATTCCGGGCTTGAGCCTAGAAGTGATAGAGAAACTCAAAAAATTCAATCCCAAAAGCTTGTTTGAAGCAAGCGAAATCAGCGGGGTAACGCCTGCAAGCTTGGAAGTCTTGCAACTCTATATCCATTTGCGCAATAAAAATCAATAAGTCTTTAGATTCTATATATCAAGGAGGTGTGATGTGTTCCTTTTTAATAGTCGCTAGCGGGGGTGCATTGGGAACAACTTTGCGGTGGTTGATTCAAAAAATCTTTATATATTTATCACAACAATTTCCTTATTTCCAAAATTTATCACTTGGCACATTATGTGTCAATCTTATCGGGGGATATTGCATTGGACTCCTAAGCTCTCTATTGCTTCATTATCACGCAAATGAAAGCTTAAAACTCTTTGTGATTGTGGGATTTTTGGGAGGTTTTACAACTTTTAGTTCCTTTAGTATGGAATCTTTGGAGTTACTTAGACGCTCTCAATACACTCTTTTCTGCCTGCATATCCTTTTGCATACTTTTGGTTTAATTTTTATGGCGAGTTGTGGTTTAGCTACTTTTCAAGCCTTTAAAAGCCACTAGATAGCCTGTGATTTTGGTCTTGCAATGACGCAAGTGGAATCAACAATAAAGATTTTATTGAGATTTACTTATTTTATTCTGGCTTTAATAAGAATGCGCTACAATTGTGCATTTAAACTTTACTTTAGGTTGGTTTGATGAAACAATTTCAATTTAAAAGAATCTTTCCTGTTTCCTTGGTGAATTTTCTTGCGGGTTTCTTGCTTGTTGCGATTTTTCAAAATCTTGCACTCGCAGAAGACGAATCAAGACTAGATGCTTATAATAAATTACGCAAAGTTATTGGCACGGTAGAAAAATATTATGTAGATGAATTAAGTCTTAACGAAATCGTGGATAAGGCGATTGATGGGCTACTCTCAAACCTAGACGCGCACTCTGCTTATTTAGATGAAAAAAAGTTTGAAGACTTAAAAATCCAAACCGATGGACAGTTTGGAGGGATTGGAATCACAATCTCCCTAAAAGACAGCGCATTGACGATTATCGCCCCGATTGAAGGCACACCGGGCGATAGAGCAGGCTTAAAAAGCGGTGATATTATCCTAAAAATCAATGAAGAAAGCACCTTAAATATGAGCATTGATGAGGCTGTCAATAGAATGCGTGGCAAGCCCAATACAAAAGTCCAATTAACTATTGTGCGCAAAAACGAGCCAAAACCCCTTGTATTTGACATTGTGCGCGACAATATCAAAGTAGAATCCGTCTATGCAAAAGGCATTGAAGAGAGCAATTATGTCTATTTGCGCGTAACTTCCTTTGACAAAAATGTCAGCAAACGCGTAGAGGAAGAGCTAAAGAAATTCAAAAATATTGAGGGAATCGTATTAGACTTGCGCAACAATCCGGGCGGATTGCTAAATCAAGCCGTAGAATTAAGTGATTTGTTTATCAAACAAGGAATCATTGTTTCCCAAAAAGGCAGAATCAAAGACGAAAATATCGTTTATCGTGCGACCAACCGCACGCCTTATGCCACAATCCCGCTTGTTGTATTAGTCAATAACGGAAGCGCGAGCGCGAGTGAGATTGTCGCGGGTGCAATTCAAGACAATAAGCGCGGTGTATTAGTCGGTGAGGGCACATTTGGCAAAGGAAGCGTACAGGTGATTCTACCCACAGAAAAAAAAGAAGCTTTGCGCCTCACGATTGCCCGCTATTACTTGCCAAGTGGGCGTACGATTCAAGCCGTAGGCGTAACGCCAGACATTGAAGTCGCTCCGGGTATCGTGCCAGACGAAAATAGTGGATTTAGTATCAAGGAAGCCGATTTGCAAAAACACCTAGAGGGCGAGCTCGCAAAGGTTGAAACGAGCAAAGACAAAAAGGCAAAGGATTCCAAAAATACCATTACGCACAAACAAGTGCTACAAGACATTCAGCTTAAAAGTGCCATTGATGTGCTAAAAGTCTTTAAAGTTCTATAAAAGGAGTAAAAATGCAAGCAACACAAAAAGAATTGATGTATGAGGGCAAAGGCAAAAAGCTCTATAAAACAAGTGATGAGAATTTAGTCATTTCTCAATTTAAAGACGATTTAACCGCCTTTAATGCCGAAAAAAGAGGAAGCGAGCAAGGCAAAGGGATTCTTAATTGCAAAATCTCTACCGAAATCTTTAAACTGCTAGAAAGCAACGGAATCAAAACGCACTATGTAGAGACGATAGGAGAAGATTTAATGCTCTGCAAACGCGTCCGTATTGTCCCTATTGAAGTCGTTGTCCGTAATGTTGCCACAGGCTCATTAAGCAAGCGTCTAGGAATCAAAGAGGGAGAGCCTCTACCCTTTACACTCGTAGAGTTTTACTACAAAGACGATGCACTTGGCGACCCGCTCATCAATGACGAACACGCCTTGATTCTTCAGTGCGTCAAATCCGTAGAAACGTTAGATGAGTTACGCAAAATCGGACGCAAAGTCAATGAGGTTTTACGCAAGTTTTTTGACGAAAAGAATCTTATTTTGGTAGATTTCAAGCTAGAGTTTGGCGTAGATAATAGTGGGGTGATTCTTGTCGCTGATGAAATCACACCCGATTCTTGCAGATTTTGGGATAAGCAAACCAAAGAAAAACTAGACAAAGACCGCTTTAGACAGGATTTAGGTAATGTCAAAATGGCTTATGAAGAAATTTTAAAAAGAATTTTAAGCTAGGGGAAGTGATGAAAGTAGAAGTCATTGTAGGACTAAAAGAGGGTGTATTAGACCCTCAAGGCAAAGCCATACACCACGCCTTAGAATCGCTAGGTTATCAAGGGATAGGAAGCGTCCAAGTAGGCAAAGTCATTACATTAGAAATTGCGGGAGAAGATAAAACAAATATCCAAAAAGAAGTAGAATCTATGTGCGATACTCTGCTAGCAAACACTGTGATAGAAAATTATACAATAAAGATATAAAATGGTTGCGATTCTACAATTTTTGGGAACAAATTGCGAATACGATATGGAATATGCCTTTTCGCTCCTTAATGTGCCAACCAAAATCGTATGGCACAAAGAAACTTCCCTGCCGCAAGGGACAAAGCTAGTCGTAATCCCCGGAGGATTTAGCTATGGGGATTATTTGCGTAGCGGGGCGATTGCGCGATTCTCTCCGATTATGAAAGCGGTAATAGACTTTGCAAAAGAGGGAGGATATGTGCTTGGAATCTGCAATGGATTCCAGATTCTGCTTGAGAGCGGATTATTGCCCGGTGCAATGAAACGCAATGAAAACTTGCATTTCATCTCCAAAGATTCTGACCTTAAAATCATTCATAATGACAATGTGTTTTTGAGCAAATTCCAGCCAAATGAAATCGTCAGGATTCCAATCGCCCACGCGGACGGAAACTATTATATTGACGCTGTGGGGCTGCAAGAGTTAAAGGCACAGCACCAAATTCTATTAGAATATGTCCATAATCCCAATGGCTCGGTAAGCAATATCGCGGGGATTTGCAACAAACAAAAAAATGTTTTTGGACTTATGCCCCACCCCGAACGCGCAATAGAAAAACTACTTGGGCAAGACATTGGCTTAAAAATGCTAGAGGGATTTTTAGAAATTTTATGAAAATTTTTGCACCATTAGTATTCGTCTTGGGATTGTGTATCTGTGGAATCGCACAAGATACAGACAAAGAAAGCTTGAAAGACGCTCACAGTGGTGAAACAAGAATGTTTCCACAGAGCCCTGAAACAATGGAAGTGTATTCCAATCCACAAGATTTAGAAACCTCCCAACAAGCATTACCCAATGCCATTGCAGAGGAAAATGTGGAGGGGGAATCCCTAGAGCCTCACCCTGCTCCAATACACCAATCCAACCCTAATGACACCCCAAATGCTAATCCATTCACGACACAAGATTCTCCTACAACACAAAATACTTTGATAGGAACACAAGGTGCGGAATCCCAAACTTTAGACCAACCAGCAGAAAATTCCTATCCTATCAACTCCCTCGCAAAAAATGTTTATTTAGAAATGCTCAATCCTCCTTTGGATATTTTATATGTGCATCAAATCATTCCTTTAGAGTTAAAACTCCTCGTGCTTACGGACTATTCTACGATTAAAACCGAATTTGTCTTTGAAAACAATGTCCAAGAGGCAAGCGTAGAGATTCTAAACCCTAACGAAAATTGGAGTCTCAATGCGGAAGATTCTAGCTTAAGAAACACTTATTACCTCAAAATCAAGCAGCCCAACTATACGATTCCTCAAGTCAAAGTCAGCGTAAATACAAGCGAGGGGGAGGCGGGAGAGAGCACGCAAAGCATTAGCGGACGCGCTATCAAGCTAGACCGCAAAGGCAGTTTTTCGCAAGTGCTTGCCGAAGATTTAAGAATCTTGGATACCAAAATCACAAACTACGATACGCACAACAACTTGGCGGTTTTTCAATTCCAAAGCACAATGGGAAATTTATTTGACTTTCATTTAGCTTCCTATACACAACAAGGCATTGAAAGCAAAAGTGGAGACTACAAACAATCTGTGGCGTTTTATTATGCCATTGTGCCAAAGGATTTGAACACGATTCGTTTTGATTATTTTAATGTCAAAACCTCCAAATACACGGAATTACAAGTAGAAAACATTGCGATTGAAGATAGAGTGAGCACACAGAGCGACATTAAGCCCAAAAATAATTATCAATTTTTCAAAATCGCCTCTATGGTTTTTTTCGCCATTGTATTTTTTGGCTTGTATCTCTACAAGAGAAAGTTAATCTTTGTGTTGCTTGGCGTGATTGCACTTGGAATGTTGCTTTACTTCTTGACACTCAAAACTTCCGCAACCCTAAAAGCGAATGTTTCTCTTAGAATCCAACCGACTTTTAATTCCACAATTATTTTGACAACACAAGAACCAATGCGGGTTGAGATTCTTGCACAAAGAAGCAATTACTACAAAGTGCTTTTAGAAGATGACCGCATAGGCTGGGTAAAACGTGATGACCTCCAAAATTAGAGCCTTTAGCGCAATTCTTTATACCCTCCTTGTGATTCCTTTGATGATTTTGTTTATTTATCTTTTCCAAAATGCACAGCGCAAAGCAAGGCAAATCACCGCAAAAATTTTCCTTGCACTCTTTGGGGTTCGGGTAAATATTAAGGGTGAGCTAGACCCTAGTGCGCAGATTTTAGTACTCAATCATCAAAGTTTTATGGACGTGATTTATTTAGAGGCAATCCACCCGAATAATCTTTGTTGGATTGCCAAAAAAGAGCTTGGCAAGCCCTTTTTATATGGACACGCGCTCAAAGCCCCCAAAATGATTCTGATTAATCGCGAAAGCAAAAAGGAGCTTGTATTTTTGCTAAAAGAAGCGAAAAATAGGCTAGAATGTGGGCGCACCTTGTGTATCTTTCCCGAAGGCACAAGAAGCAAGGGTGAGGAGAAGTTTTTGCCCTTCAAAAGTGGGGCAAAATTCTTGATTGAACATTTCAATCTCAAAGTCCAACCTATTGTCATTTGCGGCACGCGTAAATGCCTTGATGTAGGCGCATTAAGATTTCAAAACACTCCTTTTAGCATTCAATATCTTCCCGCCTTTACCCCACAAGGAGAACAATGGTTTGAATCCCTAAAAGAACAAATGCAAGCAGAATATTCTAAAATGTATTTAGAATCTCAAAATACTCTTTATACAGAATCCAAAGGTTAGCAATGCACGGAAAAATCGTTCGTTATTTAAGCAGCAATGGCAAAGGTGCGGTCATTAACTTATCAAGAAAACTTTTTGAATTTACCAAAGAGACTTGGCACGATAAAAAGGTGATTCCAGCGGTAGATATGTTTGTAGAGTTTCGCTGCAATGAAGCAGGGCAGGTTACAGATTGCAAAGCCTCTAAATTTCAAGACTTCAGCAATTCTATGATTTCAGAATCTGACTTTTGGCATCACGATACAGACGAACAGCTAGACACGCTTCTAAGCAACAAGCGCGATGCGATTGTCCAAAAAATCTACAAACAAACAGATTATCAAAAAATCAGAGAAGTGCGCGTGGATATAAAACCTATGGAATCGCTAAAAAAATATTTTTACCAAGAGTTTTCCGCCATTGCCTTTTTAAACGACTTATACTTGCCAAAAGATAAATACCTCTACGATTATGCACATCTCAAACGTTTTAGCGCGAAGACATTAGACAATCTCCTTTATAGCGACAAAACAATTCCAAAAGATGATTTTATTGAAGAGCTCGGAATTATGACGCGTTTAGAATCTGCTTATTCTGACCTTATGCGTTACCAAAAAGTCAATATTGAAAATGTATTCAAAGAGCATTTTTTGCCCCAACAATGCCACTACCAAGCTTTGATTGTAGCAATCAACAACGCAAAAGACACGAGCAATCTATGTCAAAAAAGAATCAGTGCGCTTAAAAACGATATTCTCTTGCTTGAACGTAGAATCCAATCCAAAGTAGATTTAGAAAAAAACTCCGCAAAGCTAGAGAAAGTGCGACTAGAATTACAAAAAATGACAGAGACTGAAAGCTACAATAGCAATCTCTGCAAACATCTTTTACAACTCAAACAACAATTTGAAGAATATTACTTCAAAATCTTTACAGACCTTTATGAAAAAACTTATGAAAGAATCTACAAAAAAATCAAAAGCGGTTTAGATATTTGTATTACGATTTTAAATGAAAAAATTTATCATAAAGTTTTAAAATCCGTAGCCCTGAAAAAAAACTTTTTTAAAAGTGCCAACAATGACCGCGTGCCTACAATGATTTACTTTATTGAGCAATATTTAGAACATCTCAACAAAGACCGCCTAAACGAGTTAGACACTCTGCTTTATCGTTATGTGGATAAAATCAAGAAAAAACATAGAAAATATTTCCTCATCGTAACCACAGACGAGCAAGAATCCACAAATCTCAAGCTTAAGATTCTCTGCGAAAATGAGCTTTATTCCGTCAAAACAGCCTATAAGCGCACGCTCTATTTTTCGCTCATCAATGAAATCACTTTTGAAAAAATCTATATTGATAGCACACATATTTGGGAAAACCCAGAGGAGCTTATCAAAGAGGCAAAAGCCTTTAAAGCCAATGCGCAAACACCTTTTGAGATTCTTTCAAAGAATGTTTCGGGGAATCGCTTCGGCTTTTTAGAGTGATATACTTGTTTTAATGCTATAATCACGAATGAATTTACATAAAAGTAACGCAATGAACAAAACAACAAAACAACAAAAATCTTCCACCAAAAAACAAACACGAAGAGCAAAGGATTCTAAAATCTTCGCTCCTCAAGATACAAACGATACTTGGGGGTATTCTAATGGGTTTGAATCTTTTGGATTTAAAAAAAGCCTCCTAAGAGGTATCAAAGAAGCCGGTTTCAGCGAGCCTAGCCCAATCCAACAAGAAACAATTCCGATTATTTTAGATGGATTAGATGTGATTGCCCAAGCACAAACAGGCACAGGCAAAACTGCCGCCTTTGGCTTGCCTTTAATCAACAACCTAAAACATAATGGGACGATTGAAGCATTAATCGTAACACCTACACGAGAACTTGCAATGCAAATTGGCGATGAAATCTTTAAGCTAGGTAAATACAGCAAAGTCAAAACCGTCTCGCTTTTTGGCGGACAACCGATTCGCCGCCAGCTTGAATTGCTAGAGAAATCCCCTCAAATCATCATCGCAACGCCCGGTCGTTTATTAGACCACTTAAGAAACGAACGTCTCAAAAACTTCTCTCCAAACGTTGTCGTGCTAGACGAATCCGATGAAATGCTAGATATGGGATTCTTAGATGACATAGAAGAGATTTTTACTTATCTTTCTAATGCACGCCAAACTTTACTATTTTCAGCGACTATGCCCACACCGATTAAGCATTTAGCCCAAAAGATTCTTGACAATCCAAAACTCATCAAAGTAACACCAGAAAATGCCACCAATCAAGACATTACACAACGTTACTATATCATCAATGAGAGCGAACGCGAAGACGCGATTGTGCGCTTGATTGATAGCGAAATGCCAAGCAAGGCGATTATTTTTACGCGAATGAAAAAAGAAGCAGACATTTTATCCGAGCGTCTGCTTGCACGTGGTTACAAAGCCGGAGCATTACACGGAGATATGGAACAAAGAGAGAGGGTAAAGTCTATCAATGCTTTCAAGAATGCTAGCACTAATATCCTTGTCGCTACTGATATTGCCGCGCGCGGCTTGGATATTAGCGGAGTAAGCCACGTGTTTAATTTCCATATTCCGCTCAATCCAGAATCCTATGTTCATCGCATTGGGCGCACAGGCAGAGCGGGCAAAAAGGGAATCGCTATTACACTTGCTACACCCTTAGAGTTTAAAGAAATTAGAAGAATCAAAGAAAACACCAAAGCAAGCATTGAACTCTATGAGATTCCAGACATTCAAGACACAATGGATAAACAAGATTCCAATCTGCTAGATAGAATCCTAAAACACACGATTAGCGATGAGGCTTTGCGCCTTTATGAGCAAATCCGCTCCCACGCAGATATGACGCAATTAGTCTGTAAGCTTCTCTCTATCGTGCTACAAGATTCCAAAGTCTTAGGACCAAACAAAATCGGGCTAAACAAAGATGACCTCAAAAATCTACAAATGCAGCTAGAGGGCGGATTCAAAAAATCAACCAATAGTAGAAATAATGCAAAAAACAATCCATCGCGTGGGGGCAAACATTGGAATCCCTCTGCCAAAAGCCAAAGAAGCAAGCAGGATAACGAGGATTGGAATTTTCAAGAATTTCATAAAGAATCACATAAAAAACCGCAACAAAAAAATCGCCGCTCGGTTAAACCATCAAAAAATTCCAAATCCAAAAACACCAAAAATCACAATAGGAAGTAGAAATGGAGTTTCAGCCCTATCCTTTTGAAAAGCTAAATTCGCTCATTTGTGGAATCTCAACGAGTGGTAAGCGCATTTCTCTAACCATTGGCGAACCACAATTTGACACTCCAAAGAGCATTTGCCAAGCCTTGTGTGAAAATGTGGAATCGCTAAACAAATATCCCAAAACTGCGGGGGAAGAATCCTTAAAAGATTCTATGCTAGGCTTTCTTAAACGTCGATTCAATGTAGCATTAAAGCCTAATGAGTTAATCCCAACCTTTGGCACGCGCGAAGTGCTCTTTAACTTCCCACAATTCTATCTTTTTGACAAACAAAATCCCACGCTAGCACACCCCAATCCTTTTTATCAGATTTATGAGGGAGCAGCGATTGCTTCAAGGGCAAGAAGCATTTATATGAATCTCACCGCCCAAAACGACTTTAAGCCCAGCCTCACAAAAGAGCAAATGCACGCTTGCGATTTGGTGATTCTCAACTCCCCTAATAATCCCACAGGGGCTACGATGAGCCTAGAGGAGCTAAAGCAATGGGTAAAAGACGCTCTTGAATACGACTTTTTACTCCTTAACGATGAGTGTTATAGCGAGATTTACAGCCATCAAAGACCCGCTTCTGTCTTGCAGGCTAGCTTAGAGGTTGGGAATCCCAGCTTCAAAAATGTATTAGCCCTTAATTCTATCTCCAAACGCTCTTCCGCGCCGGGCTTAAGGAGTGGATTTATCGCGGGGGATTCCACAATCCTCAAGCCTTACGCGCAATATCGCACCTATGTAGGGTGTGCCTCTCCCTTGCCCCTACAAGCCGCCGCCACGTTTGCTTGGAGCGAGGAGACACACACAGAATTTTCGCGCACGCAATACGCTAAAAACCTACAATTAGCCCGAGAGATTCTAGGGGCTAAAATCCCAAATCTACGCATTCCAAGCGAGACTTTTTATGTGTGGCTGCCCGTAGGCAATGATTTGGAATGGACAAAGAATCTCCTCCAGAAAGAAAACATTTTAGTCTTGCCGGGTAGCTTCTTATCAAGACTAGATGAAAGAGGGGAGAATCCCGGTAAGAATTTCGTGCGCCTTGCTCTAGTTTATGAGGAATCTATCATCAAAGACGCGCTTTTAAGGTTGCAAAAGTGGCTTTAGGGGTTAAAAAAATTCATTTTATCGGGATTGGCGGGATTGGAATCTCTGCGCTTGCGAAGTTCTTGCTTGCACAAGGCGCAGAGGTAAGCGGTTCAGACATTGCAGAGGGTTGCGTAACCAAAGAGTTAAAGCAAATGGGAATCCAAGTCAGCATTCCACACGCAAAAGAAGCGATTTGTGGGCAAGACTTGGTGATTCATTCTGCAATCATCAAGCCCGACAATATTGAGGTGCAAGAAGCACATCGTCAAGGAATCCCTGTGCTCTCTCGCAAGGAATCCCTTAAGATGATTTTAGGAGATAAAGAAGTCTTTGCGATTGCAGGCGCACACGGCAAAAGCACAACGACTGCTATTTTGAGTGCGATTCTAAAAGACGCAAGCGCACTCATCGGCGCAGAAAGCAAAGAATTTCACTCTAATACGCGCGCGCTTAAAAGCAATCGTGTCGTATTTGAAGCCGATGAATCCGATAAAAGCTTCCTAGAATGCAATCCCGCCTATGCCATTGTTACAAATGCAGAACCAGAGCATATGGAGACTTATGCCCACGACTTAACACAATTTCATCAAGCTTATGAGAATTTTTTAAAGCTTGCTAAAATCTGTGTGATTAATGCGGAGGATTCCTTTTTGGGCTCTTTAGAGAATCTAGGCAATCCTTGCATTAAATTTTATCCCAGCCAAGATTTACGCGAAATCAGCTATGTTACCGAACAAGGAATCCCCAAAACACGATTTCATCTTGTATGTGGAAACAAAGATTATGGTAAATTTAGCGTTTATGGATTAGGCGAACACATTGCGATTGATGCGTCTTTGGCTATCTTAGCCGCTGCACAGATTCTCCCCTTAGAAGAGATTGCAAAGAATATTCAAGACTATTGTGGAATCAAAAAGAGATTTGACATTCTCTCCCAAGACCCTTGCGTGATTATTGATGATTACGCACACCACCCCACAGAAATTTCAGCCACTATTAAAGCCTTGAAAAAATATCAAGAACTCACGCATATTCAGCCACTCACTGCGATTTGGCAGCCTCATAAATATTCACGCATTGCAGACAATTTACAGGGCTTTGTAGAGTGTTTTAAGGGGGTGGATAAATTAGTGATTTTGCCCGTTTATGCAGTAGGAGAACCTGAAATCCCGATTGACTTTAAAAATCTTTTTGCCAGATACCAGCCTATCTTTGCAGATTCTATCGTGCGCGAGGGAGGGACGCTCTTATTAGAGCAAAATAATCAAACCCTAGAATGCCTAGATAGTGGAATCATTGTCGGCTTCAATGCGGGCAATCTCACCTATGCGCTAAGAGGCGGAATCTAATGGTACGTTTTTGGATTCTCTTTATCTTAGTGATTGCGCTCTTAGCCTTTTTGGCGCAAATTCTTTCTAAGTTTGATATTATCCACCGCAAAACGCGTGTATATTTTGGGGTTTTTCTTCTTATCGTTGCAGTGGGAATTGGAATCTTTACATTTTTTCAAGAAAGGCGAGAGGACACAATCAATGACTTAGCGCAGTTTTTCTTACAAGGCAAAGTTCTTGTTTGTCAAGTCGGCACACAAAGCATTGAAGCGAGTAGAGACTCTTTTAATTTCATCAGCGGCACGCTTACCTTAATGGGCAAAGAAAATAGCGACTACCACCGCAAGACGATTCCATTAAAGGCTTGTAAGTTAAAGAATGCAGAATCTTATTAAACAATTAGATTTGGGGGATTTTTTCCGAATCTTTGAAGGTTTTTTGGCGCGTCCAAAGGAATTATTTTTACAAGGAGATAGCAAAATCCACTTACGCTACATTCAGGCACTAGAAACGCTTGATTTCACTCCTCCAAAACCCGTCCAAAACTTAGATTCACAGCTTGCACTTCTCAAAAAATTTGGCTATTTAAAGCTAGATGAAATCTTTGAATTTGTAAAGATTATCCGCTATTTTCATTATCTAAAAAGCTTAAAGTGCGAGGGGATTTTGGGAGAATGGTTTAGCCAAATCCTAATTCCCGATACGATTTTAGAAATCTCCAAATCCTTTTTAGAAAATGGCAATCTCAAAAGTGGCATTTATTTGGAGCTAGATTCTATCAATGCGGGAATTGAGAGAATCAAAAAGGAAATTTCACATCTCTTAAATCAAATTCTCAACCAAAACAAACTAAACCCTTACCTAGTGGATAGGCAAATCCACTTAATCAATGACGAGGAATGCTTGCTCTTAAAGGCGGGATTCCACCATATTTTAAAAGGACAGATTCTCCAACGTTCCGCGAGTGGATTTTTTTATGTCTTACCCCAAAGTATCGCCAATCTCAAAGACCGCTATAATGAACTCAATAACAAAAAAGAAGAACAGCTTTTCAACATCGCACGCGAAATCTCTAGCTTCTTTAACAAACATTTCTTATTTTTGAAGTTTCTAAACAAAGAGTTTGACCGCTTTGATAACTATCAAGCAAGATTAAACTTCGCTCGCTCTAAGGATTTGGAATTTTTATCCCCCAAGCCCAATGATTCTGCGATAATTTTAAACGAATTTCGCCACCCCGCCTTAAAGAATCCCAAATCCATTAGTCTTAACTTCAAAGAACAAATCTTGATGATAACAGGTGTCAATGCGGGCGGGAAAACGATGCTTTTAAAATCTATTTTGAGTGCGGCTTTTTTGGCAAAGCATTTAATCCCTCTGCCTATCAATGCCCACAAATCTAGCATTGGCAATTTTAAGGCTTTAAACCTCATCTTAGAAGACCCACAAAATAGCAAAAATGACATTTCTACTTTTGGCGGTAGAATGCTACAATTTAGCCAAATCCTTAGAGAAAAGGAAGGGTTAATTGGCATAGACGAAATAGAGCTTGGCACGGATAGCGATGAGGCGGCAAGCTTGTTTAAAGTGCTCTTGGAGAATCTAATGCTAAGAGGAAGCAAAATCATCATCACGACACACCATAAACGACTTGCTGCCCTTATGGCTGGGGATTCTCGCGTGCAACTACTCGCCGCCCTCTTTGATGAGGAACGCGAAATGCCAACCTTTAGCTTCCTAAGCGGAACGATTGGCAAGTCCTATGCCTTTGAAACCGCCTTGCGTTATGGAATCCCAAAATCCCTCGTCAATGAGGCAAAAACCCTCTATGGAGAGGACAAAGAAAAACTCAATGCGCTGATTGAAAACTCTTCTAGGCTGGAGATGAAGCTACAAAGCGAGATTGCAAGAGCCGAACAAAAAAGCGCGACTTTAGAACAAAAGATTACCCACTTAAGAGATAGAGAAGAAGCCTTAGAACAAGCACTCTTAAAGCGTCAAAAGGAGTTAGAATCTGCTTATATAGAAGCAATTAACGCCGCCAAAGCGGCAATCAAAGAGCAATCCCCGCAAGCCATTCACCGCCAAATCAGTTTTGCAAACAAGCTACTAAATGCAGCCCAACACATCAACTCTAGCACATCACAACCTACACAAGAAACGCGAACCTTTGAAGTCGGCGAACCTATCAAATACCGCCACCATCGTGGGACAATTTTGAGCCTGCATAAAGACAAAGTGCGTATTGAGCTAGAAGACGGAATCAAGCTAGAAGTGTCAAAAAAGGAGATTAAGCCCTATGGCAATGCGCCCAAACCCCCACAAACCAAGCTTCAAATCCAAACACCCCAAAATGCGAATGTTGTGCTAGACTTGCACGGATTGAGGGCTGATGAGGCGATAGAAAAGCTAGAGGAGTTTATCTCCAATAGTCTCATTGCGGGCTTTGATGAAGTGCTGATTTATCACGGAATCGGCACAGGCAGGCTCTCTGTCGTGGTGAGAGATTTTCTCAAATCCCACCCAAAAGTGGTTGATTTCACAGATGCCCCACCCAAAGCCGGAGGATTTGGCGCGAAAATCGTCAAACTCTAACAACAAAAGCTAAATGTCGTCATTGCTAGACTTGATTTATCAAGTTGTAACAATCCATAACCTAACCAAATGCAAATCCAACCAATAATAAGGAATACTTTTTGCTTGAGATTCTACATATTTTAATTTTAAGAGTCAAAATGACAAGAAAATTATTCAGTCTTGCACTCGCAAGTGTTTTAAGTTGCGGAATCGCATTTGCAACAGATAGCAACTATACCACAGAGGGCAAAGAGAAAATGACAAGAAGTTGGTCCCACAATGAGCACAAGTATTTATATTAAGTAGTTCCTATGCAAATCAGCACAAACCCCATTATGCGAGAAACTTCTCTCGCATATCAAACAATACAAAAGCCACAAGAAAACGCAACTTCCTTTGATATGCTTTTGTCTATGCAAAGCAATCAAGCTAATGGTATAGGGGAGAAAGAGGTACAAGAGGAATCCCTACAACGATTCTGGGACATTTTGGATTTGAAAGGCAATCTTATGGTTCTTGCAGGCTTAGGGAAAGTAGCCACAATAGAATCAGAGAGACTTTATGGAACGCCTGATAAAGCTTTTGAGATTTTAAGACAATGGTTTGGAGAAACAAATCCAAAAACAATGGAAAAAATCTTAGAATCATCAATTAGTGTGCTAGAGGCTTATCCAAATGTGGGTGGATATTTAGATAAATTTGGACATTGGAGTCCTAAGCCTCAATATCTCTTTGAAGCAGAAAAATCCCAAGCCATTGACACTTTAAGCGAGATTCTGCAAGGAATCAAGGGCTAAAGGAGGGGAGGCTATCGTCCTTGCGAGCAAGTCTTTAAACTTGAATGGCAATCCATAATTTTACACCAATGAGATTCTACAATAGAATCACAAAGCAATGGTGAGATTTTTATTTTGAAAGATTGCTCATAACGATAACTTCTAAAATTTTTACAAGACTTTGTATTGTGGAGGATAGAATCGCAAAGCTGCGATTCTAAAGAGTTTGGAGGGATTAAAATTTCTTTTTATGCACATCATCTAAGATGTTTTTTGTGATTCCATTGACATTTTTTGTAATGTTATTGGTAACATTTGCGATTTCAACATTTTCATTGGTAACGCCTTCTAGCTGGACAATGGATTCATTGATTTGTGAAATACCTAGAGATTGTTCTTTGATAGATTCACTCATTTCGCTAACGCTTTGGACAAGCACATTGACATTGGCTTCAATTTCTCCGAGTGATTTTCCTGTTCGTTCCGCTAGTTTTCTAACTTCATCGGCAACAACTGCGAATCCTCTTCCGTGTTCTCCAGCTCTTGCAGCTTCAATTGCGGCATTGAGCGCAAGCAAGTTGGTTTGGTCTGCAATGTCTTTAATCACGCCCACGATTCCTTTAATGTCCTCTGCTTGTCGTGTCGCATCGCTTGTTTTATTGCTGACATTTTCCATAGATTGGCTGATTTCCTCTACTGCTGCGGCAGATTGTTGTAAGGAGCTTGCTTGAGCCTGTGAGCCTTCCATTAGTTTTTGCATAGAGGATTCTAGTTCAGCAGATTGTGCTGCAAGTTCTTTTGCAAATCCCGCACTTGCATTGAGCATTTTCTTAATCTCTTCTCCTAGAGTGTTCGTCGTTACTTCTACGCTTCCTTTTGCATCTTTAACTTCTGTTGTGAAATCCAAAGCCTTATAAGATTCAAAGACGCGATGAATCTCATTCATATTGCTTCCGATTTTTTCTTGTAGCACATTGAGCATATTATTCAAGACTTCTTTGAGCTCTGCAAGTTGTGGGTTGGCAGGTTGTTTAACAATTCTTGCAGTCAAATCACCATTATTTACTGCTTTGGCTGTTTCAGCAGATTGTTCAATTGCTTCTGCATCAATTTTTAGAGATTCTTGTGTGCGCTTGATATTTTCATTAATCAATCTACCCATAATCCCTAATTCATCGTTGGCTCTGATATTGATGAAATGAACATCTTTGCTCTCGTGGTTGATGAATTTAAAGAACGAGTTGAGGGTATTGACAAGGATTGGCAAGCGACCACCAATGTTTCTCTTGACATAAATATAAAGCAAAAGCATTGCAATTGCAATCAACACTAAGGAAGTAATCGCAATGGTGAAGAGCAAATTACGCAAAGGAGCAAGCATCGTGTCTTCTGGAATCGCTACTACTAGAGAAAAGTCCGCAAACCCACCCTTAGAAGAGAAACTCTGTATGCTTGCAAAGGTATCTACTCCCGTTGTAGTTGTGTATTCTAAGTTGGTAGATTGTTTGTTTTGGATTGCCCTAATGACGGCTTGAGCCCCTTCGCTTTTATTGACGTCTGAAAGATTTTTGAGTAGTAATTCATCTCTTGGGCAGGCAATGATTGTTCCATCAGAGCTTGTTAAGAATTTGAGCTCTCCCTTATAAGTGATTGCTTGTTTGTTGTTGAGGAATCCAAGTATAGAGTGTTGGCTATTAATGACGAATCCGAATGCACCAATCACTCTTTTGTGGCGGTCAAAGATAGGCGCACCGATACCAAATCCGACAAATTCGTCTTGTTCAATCTTATAAACCCTCACATTCCCAAAGAAAACTTCATCAGTTCCATATTTGCCCTCTTTAAGTGGTCTTTGAATGCTTGACATTCCTGTTATCATAGAATCTCTAGGTTTTTTACGTGAGACACCACCCATTTTTTCTGTGTCTGAATCAAACAATAGCATCATAAATTCGCCACTTTCTGTGAGATAGATAGGGTCGTTTTTGTAGTATGTAGGGGCATTTTGGAGATATAAAAACCCATAATCCGCATACAAGGAACTATCAAAAATGCTTGTTAAGACATTCTCTAATCTTTGCAAATCCATTGCTTGAATATCTGTCATTTCAAACATACCATTTAAGATTTTTGCGCCTGCTTGTGTAACAGAAGTCAATTCCTCTAGCATTCCCTCAATGTAGTGCATATCGCCAATGGCAGAACGCGAGATGATTGCTTGAGTGTTTCTTTCTATGTTTGCGCTGATACGCATTGAAACAATCACGCTTAGAACAACAATACTAATCACGAAAATTGTCCCCACAGCACCAACTAATTTGGTTTGCAGTTTAAGATTGTTTAAAAATCCCATTTTCCCAACTCTCCTTAACTTATGGATTTTGATAAAAAATGCGTATTTTACACATAATAATTTTAAAAATTAATAAATTAATTAATGAGTTATAAGGAGGGATTATTTAGGTTTTAGAATTTTTGCAGTTTGGTTTTTCCCCACTATTTTTGTTGCTTGTCTTTATGCTTTATTTTCATTGAGAAATTGTGAGATTCTGCATTATGGATTGCCACGAAAATTTTGTATTTTCTCGCAAGAACAAAGCGAGATTTCACTTGCGGAATCGTGGCAATCTATCATATCGGACTTTAAGAAGTTATAGTGAAACTTCTAAAGCGGATTCCAATGTTTCTTTATCCTTTGGCATTTCTAGGATTCTGCCTCTGCCATCTTGAACCTGCATAATTCCTAAAGAATCCGCGATTCTTAAGGCTTGGTCAATGTTGTGCGAAACCATCACAAGGGTGTGCGTGCGTGCAAGCTCCACGAAAAGCTCTTCAATCACGCGTTGGGAATGCAAATCTAGCGCGCTCGTGGGCTCATCTAAAAGTAAAATTTGTGGCTCTAGGCTCAAAATGCGTGCCAAAAGCAATCTTTGCTGCTCTCCCCCAGAGAGACGCAGGGCATTTTCTCTTAAGCGATTCTTGAAAGTCTCCCAAAGCCCCACTTGTTGCAAAGATGCGCAGACACGCTCTTCAATGCCGTGTTTGTCTAGGTTTGTCAAGAGTGAGAGAGGCAAGCTTAGATTCTTTTCAATGCTTAGATTAAAGGGTTGTGGTGCTTGAAAAAGCATACCAATGTTTTTGCGCAAAAGCTCCAAAGGAATCCCTTTAACATTCGTCATCGTTTGGGATTCTGCCTTAAGAGGCAAATCCGCATAAATCTCCCCTAAAATCTCCCCGCCCATTTCCTCTACGAGGCGATTAATGCAGCGCAAAAATGTGCTTTTGCCACAACCAGAATGCCCAAGAAGCGTAAAGATTCCATATCGTTGAATCTCTAAATTAAGCCCGGAGAAAATTTGCTTTTTCCCAAAAGCAACGCCCAAATTTTCAATTTTGAGACTGCAAGACATTCAATTTCCTTTTTGAGATTCTTTTCAAAAACACTCCTAGAAGCAATAAGAATCCGCACAAGCCAAGCAGCACTAAACTTGCTCCCATTGCGTTTTGTAATTCTAGTTGCGTTTGATAGTTTTGCGAATTGTAGTAAATATAGAATGAGAGGGATTCAAACCTCCCAAACAATCCATTGGGCAAGCCCGCATTCGCAACTGCTCCGACAAACATTACTACTGCCGTATCTTCCGCGACTCTGCCAAGTGCCAAGATTGCGCCGCTTAGGATTCCATTCCTCGCTTCAGGAAGCAAGAAATACCATAGAATCGTGCCCTTTTGCAAGCCGAGTGCGCGGGCATTGAGCATTAAATCTTGCGGGACAGATAAGAGTGCTTCTTTTGTCGTGGCAATCAAGGTAGGTAAGACGAGCAACGCGAGACAAGCAGCCGCTAGCAGTAGGCAACTATTCGCCTCCGGTAAAAAGTGATTCTTGAGCCATAGAATGCTTAAAAACCCAAAGAGCCCCATAATCACAGACGGAATCCCCGCGAGAATATCCACCATTGTGTTTAAGAGCCATTTTTGAAAAGGACTTGCATAAAAGCTAAGATAGATTCCGCAACCAATTCCGGGCGCAATGGCGAGTAAGAGACTTAGGATAACAAGCCACAGAGTGCCTACAATGGCAGGGAAAATCCCATTAAACACGGCGGCTTTGCCCAAAAGCGCAAGCAAGGGTTGTGTATTGCCAAAAAATAATCGTAGGTCTAATACCGAAAATCCGCGCCATAATACCCAAAACAAAAGGGACAAAACGGCTAAAGCAACGCAAAGCGTCCCCCAAAGGCTTAAAAGATAAAGAGCATTTGCGATTTTGCGTTTCATTTAGGATTCCTAAATGGTAGCGGAATTTTTATGCAAAATTCCACGCGCAAGAAGAGCCAAGAGCGCATTGACGACAATGAGCAAGAATCCAGAAACAAACAGCGCATTATACGCATCTCCAATGGCTTCATTAGCGGTAATTAACGCAATGTGTGCGCTCAAAACACGCAAAGGGTCAAGAAGTGAGGTTGCAAAAGTCAGTGCATTGGAGGAAAGCATTAGCGCAATCATCGTATCGCCAAAGGCTCTCCCAAAGCCGAGCAAGAATGCCCCAAGAAGCACGCCTTTAGCCTTTGGAATCACGATAAAGGATAGAGTTTCAAAGCTACGCATTCCGAGCGCAAGTGCATTGAAATGCTGGTGGATAAAGGGCTTTTTAAGTCCTGATTCTAGGAGCAAAACCATTGTAGGCAGGACAACGAAACTTAGAACGCAAATGCAGGCTAAAAGATTCCGCCCGCTCCCTCCAAAAGTTTCTCGTAAAATGGGCACGAGCAAGAACAATGCGCCAAACGCATAAAGAACGGTTGGAATAGAGCCCATAAGGCGCACGAGAAAGCTTAAATAGCCCTGCAAAATCTTGCCAACTTTGGACTTTGTTGGCAAAATCAACCAACAAGCGATTCCTAATGCCAATGGAAATGCGACAAGCAAAGTGCTAAAGCTTAGAATGAGTGAATTGACAAGCATTGTCAAAACCCCAAATTCATTTGCTTTGGGATTCCAACTAAAGTGCAAAGTCAAGCCGGGATTAGAAGCGAGCGTTTGTAGCCCAAATCCCCCAATCACGATAAAGAGTAGGCAAATACCACTCAATGCTATAAGTGTCGCAAGTGTTGCGACTAGTTTCATTTTGGAAGTGGAATATAGCCTGATTGCTCAATGAATTTTGCGCCATCTTCAGAATAGATATAATCTATAAAGAGTTTTGTAAGCCCTTGTGGCTCGCCTTTTGTGTTCATATACAAAAGTCTGCTGATTTGATATGTGCCCTCTTTTGTCTTTTCTTGAGTAGGTGTAACGCCCTCAAATGCGATTCCTTTAATGCTATCATCTAAATGTCCGATTCCGACATAACCAATCGCATTTTTATCTTGTGCAATCGCAATTTTCATCGCGCCATTGGAGCTAACGACATTTGCGGATTGTGGAATCTCTGTGCCTTTGTTTAAGCCTCTGCCCTCAAAGGTATCGCGTGTGCCGCTACCATCTTCGCGGACATAGAGATTGATTACACCCTCATTGCCTCCGAGCTCACTCCAATTTTTGACTGCACCACTGAAGATTTGGCTTGCTTGTTCTTTCGTGAGATTAGATAGAGGATTTTCTTTATGCACAGCAATCGCAACGCCATCAACAGCAAAAGGGAAAGAGATGAGGTTGTATTTCTCAATTTCTTGTGGCTTTAATGCGCGTCCAGTGTTGCCAATATCCGCCAAGCCCTCGCCAGCCTTTGTGATTCCAGCACCTGTGCCGCCTCCTGTAATGGTAATCGTGATTTGAGGATTAGATGCCATAATCGCTTCTGCTGCCTTTTTCATCACGGGAATATGCGCCGTGCCGCCAGCAATGTCAATCTTGCCACTTTGATTGGCAAACACTCCTAATGCAGTGCTTGCAGCGGGATTAGCATTGTGAGATTCTGCAGAATCTTTAGAATTATTAGATCCACAACCGGCAAATGCGCCAAATGTGAGCAACAAAACTGAAGCAGATAAAAGTGTAGAAACTTTTAGCATAATTTGTCCTTTTTGTGAAGTTTAAAAGCGCAATCGTAGCAAAAATGTCTTTAAAATGTATTAATATTGGTTAAATAAAATTTAAATTAATGGGGCTTGACTTTTTGTCATTGCTTGATTTATTTAAAGTGTAGCATTATGGATTGCCACGATTTTATAATATGGAATCTCGTAAGGATTAAGATGTGTTTGGCGATTCTTGTAAATTATAAAAATGCGTTATAATCTTGCGTAAAATTCTAGGTAGATGAATGAAGCTAAAGATTCCAACAAACAACTATGGTAGAAAAGTGCGTCAAAACGCTTCCCAGCCTTTGCAAGTCGTGCAGCCCTTACTAGCGGAGAATCATCAAGAGCAATTTGTGTTAAAGATTTCTATGTATAGCGCGTTGTTATTGGCGGTTTTAGGAATCGCCTTTGGCTTGAGCTTTAAGAGCTCTGCCATTGTCTTTGATGGAATCATCGCTCTTGTTTCGGTAGGTTTGGGGTTGTTAAGCGTGATTACCTCGCGCTTTATTTATCGTGAAGATGATGATGTTTTCCAATATGGTTATGTACGTTTTGAGCCTATGGTGAATCTCTTTAAAAGCCTGATTCTGCTTATCGTGTGTATTTATGCCTTGATTGGAGGGATAAGGGATATTTTGGGCGGGGGCTATACACTGCAAATCAATGGTGCAGTCGTTTATACTTTTTGTGCCTTTGTGCTGTGTTTTGGTATTTTTGCCTATACGCGTTTTTTTGCTAAAAGTCTTGATTCCGAGCTAATTGGCGTAGATAATGTGGAATGGAAAATTGACTGCGTGCTTTATTTGGGTGCATTGCTTGCTTTTGGAATGATTGTGTGGTTTGACCCCGAGCAACAAGAGCCCTTGACGCGCTATATTGACCCGATTCTGCTTGTGTTTTTAAGCATATCTTTGGCTTGGACGCCTTTAGGGATTTGTATCGCAAATCTAAAGGATTTGATGATGATTGCACCCAAAGAGCTAGACGATAAAATCACAGAGGTTATGGAATCTCTAAGTGCGGAGTATGGGTTTGCGGATTATGATACGCACGTGGCTAAAAGCGGGAGATTCTTTATGATTGAGGTCAATCTCCTTATCACAGACGCAAACGCAAGGATAAGCATTAGTGAAATGGATATGATTCGCAATAAGATTGAACAATCCCTTGAGATTCCAAGTTATAAGATTTGGCTGCTTGTGAGCTTTACAGCAAATCCGAAATGGTTATGATATTATGATGGCAGCGAAGTTATAAATAGTAACACAATGCAATCAAGTCAAAGAATAAGAGAAATAAAATTTTTTCAAAAAGCAGAATTTACAGCAAAAATAAATAAAGTTTGGCTATAATGATTCATTAATTTTGTTTAACTTAAATTTAAGGTCATTTTTATGAAAGGAATCATTGAAAAGGCATTTATCCAAGCCATACAAGATACGCTTGAGAAAACACCCACGCGTTGCAATGATAAGCTTTTACGCGGTTATATCTCTAGCATTGATCTTATCTTTGGTGATGATACTAAGGGTACGGTTACTTTTGTAAGCTCTAAAGAATTTTTGAATATTTTGTCGTTTGGATTATTTGGAGAACACGCAAAAGATGATTTGACTTTGCAAGACCTCTCACAAGAGTTAGCCAATTTAACGATTGGATTAAGCAAGGTGATTGCAATCAAAGAAGAAAAGAGTTTCAATATCAATACTCCACGCGTGTTTGGCTATGGTGAATTTCAAGACAAGCAATACAATCATTTGAATTTCACGCTTGAGGGCGCGCCGTGCTCACTATTTTTGCACAGGTAAAGGGAAAGAATGCCAGCAGATGAATTTACATTAGCCAAAATCCAAGCTCCTAAACAAGAGGATTTAGCGCGATATTTAGACGGGATTATGCACAATTATAGCGGGCTTTTGGATATGGGCGTGATTTTCAAATCCGAGCTTGGCTCTACAAAAGTGCCCTTATTAGATATTTTGCGCTTTGAAAAGGGTTCTATCATTGACCTTCAAAAACCCGCAGGTGAGAGCGTGGAAATCTACATTAATGGACGTATTATTGGCAAGGGCGAGGTAATGGTATATGAGAAAAACCTAGCGATTCGTGTCAATGAAATCTTGGATTCTAATGCGATTGTTTATTATTTGACAAGAGAGAGTATCGGCACGGTATGAAAGTGGTTTTTGCACTTTTGTGCGGGTTGTACTTGTGGGGCGGAATCCTTGCTGCCGATGAAGCCTATAAAAATACACATACAGCAGAGCCATTGTTGCAGGGAATGAAGCCAGATTCTCATTCGGAATTTGCCTTTGAAATGGGAAAATCTCCTCTTGAAAATATCAATCTATTGCAGTATTTTGGCGTAATTTTAATTTTAGTCGGGCTTTTGTTGTTTTTGTGGTATGTCAAAACACGCCTGAATACTCCCCAAGTCAAATGCGCCCAATCTAGCGTATTGGGTGCGTTGTTTGATAAAAAGAATCTCTCAAGCGCAGTGCAGGTGCAGTCTATCACGACATTGGGATTCCATAGCAAGTTGGTTGTATTTGAAGCTTATGGGAAGCGGTATTTGGTGATTGTTTCTCCTAATGGTGCGCAGTTGGTTGATTCTTATAGTTTGGAAATAGAATTGCAACAAAATCAAGCGCAAGAATCGTTTAAGGAATTATTGGAACAAGAGTTGCCGAGTGAAACGAAATAGTTTTGTTGCACTTTTTTTGTCGTTAGCAATCCATACGATTCTGCTTATGCTTTTTTTGTGGGAATGGCGCACAGATGACTTTTATCACCCTCCGCGTATGGGGACACAAGAGGGAGAACGTGTCAGCCTAAAGCACTTTAGATTCTCACAAGGTGGAGAGGGGGAGATAAAACAAACTCCAAAGCCTGATTCAACGACAAAAACACCTCCACAAGCAAAAGAATCCCCAAAGACACAGACGCAAAGGCAGCCCACTAAAACTGCCAAGTCCAAACCCGCACAATCTAAACAACCGGCAAGGCAGACTCCCCAATCCTCAAATCAATCGCTAGCGCAGAGCCTCGCAAAGCCACAAGCTCAAAGTGCAATGAATGCGCCACAAAGTCCTTCAATCTATGACTTTGGCAAGGATATGTCCAATCAAGAGATAAAAGACCTTTATGGTGAGGAATTTGGCTCACTTGATGCGGAACAGAGGCAGTTTATCAGGGATAATTTAAGCGGAATCGGACGTATCACACAAAAATATTTAAAATATCCTGCAATTGCGGGTAAAATGGGGCAGCAAGGTGATAATATCGTGGAGTTTTATTTGTATCCCAACGGCGATATATCAGACTTAAAACTTCTCACGCCAAGTGGTTTTACCCTGCTAGATGATAATAGTGTGCGGACGATTAGAATCGCTTATAAAGACTATCCTTATCCAAGCGTGAAAACTAAGATTCGGATTCGGGTAATGTATCGGATATATTAAGCCTTTACCATTGCGGAAAGCCAAGTGCTTCAGTCATTGCAAGCACATTAAAGATTCCATAATAAACTTAATCTATACAAAATTATAGATTGCCACGACTTCTACGAAGTCTCACAATGACGCAGTGGCAGACGCTTTGGCTTCCCGTCATTGCGAGGGCTTCAAGGACGAAGCAATCCATAATCTTATCAACCTGCAATTTTACTATTTTGTCATTGCGAGGGCTTGCCCGAAGCAATCTATAATTTAGAATCTCGCCAATAACTTTTAAAATTCCATTGTTTAATTTATGAAGCGCATTATTATAGATTGCTTCGTCATTCGTTTCTCTTATCCCTCACAATAGAAGCCAACTTGTCATTATCTATCCAAATCAAATCTGCTATAAAGTGCTAGAATGTGCCCTTCATTTAGCATTTCTGGGTCTATTTCTGTATCAATAGGACAATCTTTGGTTTTGATAAAGTCTTGCAGGAGAATCGTTCCTCCCCGTTTAGATAAATATTCCTCTCTCATTCTTGATGCTTTAACAGCAGGGAAGTGATAGTGGCAGAGTTCAGAGCGACACACTTTCCTATAAGGAGAATCTTTCTTGCCCTCATAAGAAAGATAGCCTTTTTGCATAATTGCTTTTTGTTGTGCAGTGGGATTGCCGATGATTAAGGAATCGTGGTGTTTGAGTTGGAGTGAAGCATCAAGAGGAACAATTCTTTCATAATTGTATCTATCTACCTTTCTCATTGTTTGGTCTCCAGCCCTCATATAGAATCCCTTTGATGAGTTGATAAGATACACGCGGTCATTTTCTATGAAGCAATCTATCCGAGAGAGAGCTAAAATATCGTTTTGCTTGAGGAGATAGAAAGATTTATAGAGTTTTTTGGCATCATAAATGTGATCTACATCAACTTTAATAAACCATTCATCATTTGGTATATAAGAAACTATATAATTATAATAAGTGTAGAACTTATTTTCTTCTTTCACAGGAGATTGAAAAATTACATTGTGAGGATATTTGATGGGGATAAAGCTAGGATAAGATTTGCAAAATTCTAAAATAATCTCCTCGCTTCCATCATCGCAATCATTGTAACCAATCACCCCTCTTTGGATTGCGGGCAAAATGGAATCCAAACTTGC
>NZ_JAAVGY010000059.1 GCF_014799995.1 Helicobacter sp. | reverse complement strand
TAAGGCATTTACAAGTTTTTTCCCCCCCCCCCCCCCGCACAGAAGCTAGAGAGAGAATCTCTATCGTGAAATTGATAAGTCGCACTAGGGAAAAGAGTTGAAAGGGCGTTTTTTACTGCGAGAGTCTGGATATAATCGCCCAAGTTTAAATGACTGAATTTAGGAAAATGTTTGTCATAATTAAAAAGCAAAAAATGATTCTTCGCGATAGATTTGTTACCACTAGGAATCACGAGATTCCTTAAAGAAAGCATTTCGTTTTCAATAAATTTTGTAAAGAGTGGTTGAAATTTAGAATCTAATTTCTCATTAAATTTTCTTCCAAAAATTATCATAATTTTCCTTTCGATCTTTAATTTACTTATTTTCCTTGCGAGATTCTTACATTTGAATTGCTTCGCTGCAATGGAATCTTTAAGGCGAGATTTTGGATTATGGATTGCTTCATCGTTTCACTCCTCGCAATGACGCAAAGACATTTCATTGCTTTGCAAGGACGATACAATGACGCAATTATATTACCTTTTGTTCTTTTTTTTGAATGAGACGCACGATATTTGGAATATGCTTATAAAAGATAATGCACATCATTAATACTAAAGGTGTATGGGTTGTAATATGTGGAATCTCTGGGTGCAAAAAGAAACTAGAACCTATACCACAAACTACGCCAAAAAGTGAAGCCAAGGAGGAGATTTTTAACAATTTCCCCACAACAAACCACACAAGCAAGCCCAAAACCGCTTCTAAAGGCAAAAATACTGCGACCACACCGACACAAGTTGCCACGCCTTTGCCACCCTCTAATCGCAAAAAAGGCGAAAAACAATGCCCCACGATAGCAAGAACCGCCATCATCCATTGCGCTTCAAAGCTCACACCAAAGCCTTTTGCAATCATAATAATCACAGCACCCTTTAGCGCATCACTTAGCATTGTTAAAATTGCGATTTTTTTAGCAATCTTTGGATTGCTTTCTTTCAATGCACGCAAGACATTAGTTGCACCAATGCTTCCGCTCCCAATTTCCCGAATATTTACTCCACCAAAAAATTTACCATATAATAGCCCAAATGGAATCCCACCTACCAAATAGGCAAGCGTGTAAAAGATTCCATTTAAGCTTGTAAAAAAATCAAGAATCCCAGCTAATAAATACATTTCAGATTCCTACACATCTAGGTGTTTCACATCTTTGGCGTGGCTTTGGATATATTCCCTACGCGGCTCTACCTCATCGCCCATAAATAGAGAAAACACATCACTTGCCCCTGCTTCATCTTGAATCTCTACCCGAATCAATCGGCGATTCTCCGGTGTCATCGTGGTTTCCCAAAGTTGTTCTGGATTCATTTCACCCAAACCTTTATATCTTTGGATATATGCGCCCTTTTTACTACTTTCCTCTATGGATTCTAACAAACTTACCGCATCTTGCCCTTGTAAAAATTCCAAATCAAATTCTTTTATTTTATTAAAAACAAAACGCGCTTCCTCAAAAAGTGGGTGGGTAAAGAGCTCTTCGTCAATCTTAATATCTACCAAACCAGAATCTGTTTGCACATAAAGATGAATTTTATCTTCTTCTATATTTTCATTTAGGATATTAAACCCAAGCTCTACGATTCTTTTTTTGATTGTCTTACATAGTGCATCATTTTTGAGTGTGAGCAAATCGTCATTTTCAATCAAATACCGCACAATTTCAATCAAAGCAAAACGTTTTTTGAGATTGTGTAAAGTCGAACGATAATGCGCGACAATTTTAAAAAACTCAATGAGTTCTTTCGTGCCGATTCCCTGAAATTCAAAGTTTTCAATTCCATTTTCAATCAGATATTCACTCAAAGCCTTTTCATCTTTGAGATAAATTTCTTTTTTGCCTTTTTTGAAACGATAAAGCGGTGGTTGCGCAATGTATAAATACCCCGCTTCAATAATTCCCTTTAAATAGCGGAAAAAGAAAGTCATTAAGAGCGTTTGAATATGGCTTCCATCTACATCTGCATCTGTCATAATAATGACTTTATTGTATCTTGCCTTTTGAATATCAAATTCCTCTCCGATTCCACAACCTAGTGCGGTGATAAGGTTTTTGATTTCCTCACTCTTTAAAATCTTATCTAGGCGACTTTTTTCTACATTTAAAATCTTTCCACGCAAAGGCAAAATCGCTTGATAAACTCTATCGCGCCCTTGTTTCGCCGAGCCTCCAGCAGAATCTCCCTCCACGAGATAAAGCTCACTGATACTTGGGTCTTTGCTTTGGCAATCCGCTAATTTACCGGGCAATGTGCCAACACTAAAGGATTCTTTCTTGCGTGTAAGTTCTCTTGCCTTTTTCGCTGCCTCTCGCCCACGTGCCGCCAAGAGTGCCTTTTGCATAATGGCTTTTGCTTCATTTGGATTTTCTTCAAAGAACTTTGAAATTTTCTCATAGCTAAGTTTTTGCACGATTGGACGCACGAAAGAGCTTCCTAATTTGCCCTTTGTTTGTCCCACGAATTGCGGGTCAATCACCTTGACAGAAACAATCGCAATTAATCCCTCACGAATGTCATCTCCTGTAATCTTGGAATCTTTTTCGCGAGCATTGGCATTTTCTTCAATATAATTTGTAATTGCACGTGTCAAGCCCATACGAAACCCTGCCTCGTGTGTCCCGCCATCAGTCGTATGGATATTATTCACAAAGCTCAAGACTTTCTCATCAAAGCCCTCATTATAGGCTAAAGCAATTTCTACTTCTACATTCTCATCTTTACCCTCAAATCCAATAATAGGGGAAATAAATGGCTTTTTGTTAATATCACTAATAAATTGCGATAAACCACCCTCAAAATGATAAGTCTCGTCAAAATCGCTTTGTTCTTCTTTGAAATGAATTGTGATTTGATGGTTTAAGTAAGCAAGTTCTTTGAATCTCTTTTTCAAGATTTCCTTGTCAAAAGTTACTACTTCAAAGATACTATCGTCAGGGACAAATTCAATCGTTGTTCCATTACGTTTGGTTTCTCCAATGATTTCCAAGTCATTTTGTGGAATCCCTTGTGCAAAGTCTTGGCGGTAGATTTGGTTGTGTTTAAAGATTGTCATTTGAAGCGATTTTGAAAGAGCATTGACAACGGAAACACCCACCCCGTGTAATCCTCCAGAATAAGTTTTTTGGTCAAACTTCCCACCCGCGTGGAGCACGGTTAAAGCAACTGTAGCTGCGGAAATGTTTTCTGTTGGGTGAATATCTACCGGGATTCCACGTCCATTATCGGAAATCCTCGCGCCACCCTCTTTGGTTAAAATGATTTCAATTTCGGTGCAGTATCCTGCCATTGCCTCATCAATACAATTATCTACCACTTCATAAATAAGATGATGTAAGCCGCTAACATTTGTATCACCGATATACATTCCCGGACGTTTTCTAACTGCCTCTAAGCCTTTTAAAACTTTAATACTTTGTCCTGTGTATTCTAAATCTTCCATTTCATTCCTAATAAGATTCTATTTTAAAATAATTAAATGATAATTGGCATTACAACGGTGGAGAAGTTTTCACTTTTTAATACAAAAGGTGCGTTTTTGCCATTGAGTTCCCAAATAAAGTCCGCAGTGTCAATTTGCATTAAGAAGTCTAGGACGTGGCGAGAGTTAATGCCTATTTCAATTTCTTCGCTAATTGAGAGATTGATTTCAACTTGTGTTTTGGCTTCGGAATTGTCTTGACTTAAGGATTCAAATAAAATTTCATTAGATTTGAAAGTAATCTTGACATCATTTGTTACAGAGTTGATGACTTTGATTCCCTCAATGATTTTTGCCTTAGGAATCGTAAGTTGTGTAGCAACTTCTTTTGGCAAGATTTTCTCGTAATCTGGGAATTTTCCATTGATTAGATGAGAAAAGAAAATGTAATTTTGAGATTTGATAATAATATCCTTTTCATTATAAAAAAGTTCAATATTGTCAAAGAATAGACGTTGAATCTCTGTAATGGCTTTTTTAGGGAAAATCAATGCTAAATTGCTTCCTGATGCGTTGTCAAACTTTACCATTGCAAGACGTTTAGTGTCTGTTGCGACAAAATTATAAGAATATTCTTTAATATCTAAAAGAGCCCCATTTAATTCGCGTTTTTGATTATTTGTATCAATAGCAGGAAAGATTTTTTTCATTGAGGCGATGAGTTGTAGGGAATTAATTTCTAGTTTTGGTAAATTTTCGTGTTCTGGAAAAGCTGGAAATTCTTGAGCGTTAAACATAGGAAGTTTAAAGGAGCTTTTGTTTTGTTGGATATGTAAATTTTCATTTTGAGTGTAGAGATTGACTTCTCCTTCTTTTAAGTGTTTGATAATGTCTAGGGCTTGCTTTCCATTGACTGTTGCGATTCCGTTTTCGTTAATTTTAAGAGAATCACTAAAGGCACAAAGTCCCATTTCGAAGTCTGTGGCTTTGCAAATGAGTTGATTATCTTTTGTTTCAAGATAGATATGGGAAGTGATTTGACTAGAATCTTTTTTATCTAAGAAAGGTTGCAAAGAAGTAAAAATATTATCCAAGACACTATTTGGAATTGTGATGTTCATAAGAGCTCCTTAATTTAATTGAATTTAGAAGTATTAGTAGAGGGCTTGAAATGTTGAATAAGTGCTACAATCTTCTAAATTTCTATCTTTTGTGAGAATTAATTAGGCTTTTTAATTTCACATAAATTCACTATTTTAGCAAAACTTTGTTTTTATTGTATTTAAAAGTGTTATTTTATTTTGTTTTTTATCTCTTCAATAATGGTTTTGAAGTTTGTGTTTTCGTTGATTTCATCTTGAATACTTTTCATTGCTTTGCTCACAGTGCTATGGTCTTTCATACCAAAGAAGTTTGCAAGATAGGGCATAGAATTTGGCGTAAGGGTTCTTGCTAGGTAAATAACAATTTTTCGTGCGATGACAATATTTTTAGAGCGATTTTTGCTTTTAATATCGGAAGGTTTGAGATTATAGTATTTTGCCACAGTGTCAATGATTTTATCCATACTGACATTTTCTTTGGATTCTTTGATATATTCTTTCAAAACATCTTTGACGAAATCTAGGCTAATTTCTTGGATATTTGTAACATTCATTGAAAAGTTGAGTTTGACTAAAACGCCTTCAATTTCGCGAATATTATCATTGATATTTGCCGCGATGAAATGGATAATTGTGTCGTTTAAGTGGATTCTATCTAGTTCGCATTTTGCACGGATAATGTTAATTTTTGTTTCTAATTCTGGGGGTTGAATATCCGCAAGAAGTCCGGAAGTAAAACGTGTTTTTAGACGCTCTTCTAAACCTTTCATATCTTTTGGAGGGCGGTCAGAAGTGAGCACAATTTGCTTGTTATTTTCTTTGAGCTCATTAAAGGTGTGGAAAAATTCTTCTTGGATTTGTTCTTTACCACTTAGGAATTGAATGTCATCAATGAGTAAATAATCGCAAGCACGATATTTTTCTCGGAATCGCTCCATTGTATTGTTGCGAATGTGTAATAAAAAATCATTTAAAAATTGCTCACTTGTAGTATAAATGACATTTTTGCCTACAAGAATATTTGCATTGCCAATCGCGTTTAAAAGGTGTGTTTTACCTAAGCCGGTATTACCATAAATGACAAGGGGATTGTATTTAATGCTTTGGTTTTGCGCAACAGATTTAGCGACATTAAAGGCAAAAGTATTGGAATTGCCCACGACAAAAGATGCAAAAGTGAAAGAGGGATTGAGATTCGTGGTGCTGTTTGGTTTGCGCACATTTGCCTTGTTTTCTTTCTTTTTACTAGAGTTCGCGACTTCTACAATAATTTCTGGTTTCCAGCCTTTGTTGATTTCAAAAAGATGAGCAATTTTGCTAGCGTATTTGGTTTTTACCCAACTCGCAATTAAAATATTTGGAGCATTGAATACGATTCTATCTTCGCGTGAATATTTTTCATTATAAGTAATTTGACTGATATAATTGTCAAATTCAAAAGGTGTAATTTCCTCTTTTAATTGCAATAAAATCTGGTTCAAAATCGCGCCTTTAAAGTTATTCACAGGTGTGAATAAGATGTGAATAACTCGTGAAATTTAAGGAGATTTTATCTCAAAATTACTAAAAATTTTATATGATTCTGCAAATTTAAAATCATTTTATTAAGGCAATTAGTGAATATTCTAGGTATTGATCCGGGTAGTAGAAATTGTGGCTATGCAATTATTAAATTAGAAAAAAACACAATTTCTTTGCAAGAAGCAGGATTGATAAAAATCAAAGAAAGAATCTTGCAACATCAAATCTTAGAATTTGTAGAGGGAATTGATTTGGTGCTAAGAAATCATAAAATAGATTCCGTTGCGATTGAGGATATGTTTTATGCTTATAATCCTAAAAGCGTGATTAAGCTTGCACAATTTCGCGGAGCTTTGAGCCTTAAGATTCTGCAAGAGTTGGGCAATTTCACAGAATATACTCCTTTGCAAGTTAAAAAGGCTTTAACAGGCAATGGCAAGGCGCAAAAGGAGCAAGTTGCCTTTATGGTGAAGCGACTTTTAGGGATTAAGGGCGAAATTAAGCCGCTAGATATTACCGATGCAATCGCCATTGCGATTACACACGCACAACGATTGAAACTTCAAATTAAGGAATTTTAATGCAAATTACACTTTTAAATTACACAGAATTAAATGTTTGTTCTCACGCGATTCGCACTTGTTGGCAGAGCTTTGAGAAAAGCGACAATGGTGGCGCAAAGGATAAAGAGCTGATTTATCGCGTGGGCAATAAATTCAAACACGCTTCGACTTTAGAACATTTACATTATACTTTTTATATTCAAGGAATTTCGCGTGCGACTTTGCAGGAATTAGCACGCCACAGAATCGCATCTTTGAGCGTCAAATCTACGCGTTACACGCTTAAAGAACTAAAAGACGCGGAATCTTTTTTGCCTTTAAATGCAGCAAATCTTGCCCGCGCTGAAAAATTTTTGGTTTTTACGCAAAATGAAGCGGTGGATAAGGCGAGTGTGCAGGCTTTGGAAAATTTGCGATTCTTATTGCAAGAGAATATCAGCAATGATTTCGTGAAGTTTGCAATGCCTGAATCCTACAAAACGGAGCTAACTTGGAGTATCAATGCGCGGAGTTTGCAAAACTTTTTAAGCTTGCGGAGTTCTAAAAGTGCGTTATGGGAGATTCGCAATCTTGCCTTTGCGCTTTTTGAGGCTTTGCCAAATGAGCATAAGTTTTTGTTTGAAAGTTTTTTACAGAATAAAGAATAAAATAAATCCTATTCTACTTGGGGCGTATTGAGAATCGTTGATATATTTCAGTTTAACTTTCTTATTAGTGCAATATATTGTAAATCTTTTAACTCAAGGAATATTTGATTGTTTCATTAAAAAATGAGCTATATTCTAAATTGCCACAATTAAGAATAATTAGACTTTCTTTTGCTCTTGTAATGGCGGTATAAACAAGTTCTGCTTTACAATTTGGAGTTAATATAAAAATAATATTTTCTGCTTCCCACCCTTTAAAACTATGAATAGTAGAAAATTTTAATTTATCTCCAAACATAGTAAAGTTTGATTTGTATGATGTATTATTCTTATTGGGTTCTTTTGGAAAGAATGTCGTCATTGTTTCTTGATTGGTTATTTGTCTGTATTGATAATCTATATCTTTTAAAATATCCTTTTGACAAGAGATAATTGCTGTTTCTTTTGTATTAAATTCGTTATCTTGGATAATTTGTATAATCATATCTGTAATGGCGTTAATATTTGGGTCAATGTTTGCATATTGCATTGTTGGTGTTGTGTATGTAAATAAAGAATCTTGAATTAAGCTTTCATTCTCGAGTGATTCTATGGGCATATTTTGAAAGTATTTTCGTTGAAAATCGGATGCTAACTTAGCTAGTTGTCCATTGGATTGGAATCGATGCCCTTTTGTAAGCTGTTTATTCCACACTCCTTTGATGATGCCTAGATTAATATTACCCTCTTTGTCCAATGTTTGATTATCATAAATTTTTTGTTTTGGGTCGCCAAAAACCACAAATTCACCTTTTGAAGCAAGAAAATGTTGATGAATAATTTGTAGCCATTCGTTTTTGAAATCTTGAACCTCATCAATAAATATTGCTTGATATTTTGATATTTCTTTTTCTGTGAAAATATCTATATCGTAAGTTTCCCAATCATTCCAATTTTTTGATTCCAATTCTTGCTTTGACAAGCAGTGTTCAGCCTGATCTTTATAAAATTTATGGTAGTTGCGGATATGTATTTTATCCCAATCAAAATCGGCACGTACTTCATTAATACGGAATCGTAAATAATTAGAGAGGGTTATGTTATAGGTTAAGATTAAAATATCTCCTCCTGTGCGTTTTTGAGCATTCACAGCTCTTGTCGCTAGGACTTGAGTTTTACCAGATCCAGCAACGCCACTAATTTTTTGTTCTTTATTTACTATGCTTTCTGCTAGACTCTTTTGGATTGTAGTTAAATTTGTGTGTTTGCCGTCTTTATAAGAATGCCAATTTGGTGTAAATTTATCATCACTTTCATCAAAATTTTCTTCTTGTTCATATTTATCAAATTCTTGAACTTCTGAAGAATAATTTAGATTCAGAGTACCTTTATCATAAAGAAAACATTTTGTTTTACAGGTAAATTGCCTTTCGCCTTTGCATTCTTCTACATTAGAAAAGAAATCTTGCACCCTAAAAAGTTCGCAAAATCGGTCAATCCTGTAATGAGTCTTATTCATTGGTCCTATACAAAGGATATAATGTGTTCTATTGTTAGCAAGGGCGGTAGAATCATTATCTGTCATTAAATTAGCCAATTTTTCTAAATGAATTGTAGGAATATCTAAGATATTGGAAAAAATATGAATGATATTTTGACAATAATACTCTATGCCTGATATTTCGTTTTCTATTTTTTCATTATTGCTCGGTAGATAACATTGTATGGGATTTAATTTGACTTCTCCATTTGTGGCTTTAGTAATGTTATCACAAGCTCTTTTAAGTGCTATTTCTGATGGCTCAACAAGTGTAATGTTCTTTAGTCTTTGCTTTGTTAGCATTTCACGTTGCCTTAAAGCATCAAGGACGCATAATGTTCCTAGCCCTTGTCCGCATCCCCAATCAACTATTTCAATAACTTGTTTTTCAATGCGTTTAAATGGGAAGTTTTGCAAGGCAATACGACATTTATATAAATGCATATTCCCATACGCAGCAGTGTAGCAGTTGAGTGCTTCTGGAGTTTGTAAGCGATTTATGCCGTGATTTATCTCTGGATGTCTGCTGGGGTAATTTTGCCATTCTTGTGGCACGAGCTGTTTGCAAAGATCAACCGTATCTTGCGGAGACAAGTCTTGATATTCTTTTAATCTGTTGAGATATTCTGACATTAATATATTCCTTGTATAGTATCTGAAAGTGGATTGCATTTGTGCATTTCATAGTTTTTTTGGGCTATTTGTTTGTTTGCATTGGCATAGCAATATTCGCATAAATGCGGGCAAGTATTGTATTCTCCAATATCTTTTGCTACCATACAATCGCACAATTTACGTTGTCCTTTATCTTTTTTGTGTATGCTCAAAAAATAATGATTGTCAAGCAGTAAAATTGCATTTTGCGGAATTTTACTTTCATTAAAAAGATTTGGTTGTGGCATATTTTCTATTTTGACTCCTAAAATATCCATAAGTCGTGGATCTTTCCAAGCAAGACGCACGATTAAATCTCCATCAATACAGCGGTTATGTTCTATACCATATTTGCTAGCATCTAGCTTTTCTGCACAAGTAGCAAGCTGCAAACCCCAACCTTTTCGCTCGTTTAAACTAGAGAGCCTAGAAGCAAATTCTTCCATTTGCTCCTCATTCCATTCTACATATTGCACTTTGCTTTTTTCAAGATTAGACTTCACTTTTTTATAAGAAGTAATATCCGCATAGCTAAATACTAGCTTTTCTGTATAATTATGCAGTGTGTCTCCTAATTTTTCCACTTTTTTTAAAAGCGTATTGATTGTAATAGTGTCAGTCAATATCATAGGGTCAAATCTCCAGATAACTGATTCTTTTCCCAAAATTCGCGAAAATTCCCTAAAAGTTTCTATACGTTCTTGTTTTGGGGGGACACCCATTTCTAATTGCTCTGTTTCGTAATCATTTAAGGTATATTGAATGTAAAAATTAATCTTTTTTTCTTTTAAAATAGGAATATAGGGAAATAAAGGTTTGGGATTCTTAGACCAAAACACAATAAAACGTGTATTGCAATAAGAAATGTAGCTTTTTTTACCATTAAATGGATTAATCCACGCAGAATAACCGATGTTTAATCTATGAAAAAACCAATCAGCATAAAATGCGGGGATATCTGTGCTGCGACTTGCCGAGATGATATGGGGAGCTTGTGCTATTATCGTCTCCCCATTGTCTAGTTTAATTGTTGCCTTATTCCAACTCATTATTGACAATACAATATCGGGCTATTTAATCTTCGCCAAAATCGCATTGAAAGTCGTGCTTGGGCGCATAATTGCACTACATTTTTCATCATCTAGCTTATAATATCCGCCCAAATCCACTTTAACGCCTTGTGCGTTGAGGTATTCTTGGTGGATTTTGCTTTCATTTGCACTTAGCTCCTCCGCGATTCCCTTAAAAAAGCTTTGTAAGGCAGAATCGCTACTATCGTTTGCCAACGCTTTAGCAAAATAAAGCGCGAGATAGAAATGACTTGTGCGGTTATCGTCCTCGCCAACTTTGCGCGAAGGAGCTTTGTTGTTGTTGAGCCATTCACCAATCGCATTATCAAGGCTATTTGCTAGAATCTGTGCTTGTTTGTTGCCTGTTTTTTGAGCATAAAATTCCAAGCTTGCCTGAAGTGCCAAAAACTCTCCCAAGCTGTCCCAGCGCAAGTGGTTTTCTTCTACAAGTTGTTCGACTTGTTTAGGCGCACTTCCGCCCGCTCCTGTTTCAAACATTGAACCACCATTGAGCATAGGCACGACAGAGAGCATTTTCGCGCTTGTGCCAAGCTCTAGGATTGGGAATAAATCGGTTAAATAATCTCGCAAAACATTTCCACTAATGGAGATTACATCTTTGCCCGCACGAATGAGTTTGAGGGATTCTAAACACGCTTCTTTTGGCGGTAGAATCGCAATCTCCTTGCCTTTTTCTTTCAATCTTGCTTGGACTAAGTCTATCATAATTTGATTGCTTGGGCGTTTGGAATCTAGCCAGAAAATTGCTTTATTTCCTGTCAAGTCCGCACGTTCAATCCCTAAATCAATCCAATTTTGCACGGCTTCAAATTTGGCTTGGTTGGCGCGATAAATATCGCCTTTTTCTACTTTATGTTCTAGCAGAGTCGCGCCTTTTTCATCTACGATTCTAAAGATTCCATTTTCTTTGGCAATGAATGTTTTATCGTGTGAGCCATATTCTTGCGCTTTTTTTGCCATTAAGCCGACATTGGAGACGCTTCCTAATTGGCTAGGATTCAAAGTGCCATTAGCGCGCAAATCTTCCACAACCGCTTCATAAATCGTTGCATAGGTTTTGTCTGGAATCAGTGCGTTCGTATCGCATTCTTTGCCCTCTTTATTCCAAAGTCTCGCACCATTTTTGAGCATTGCAGGCATAGAAGCATCTACAATCACATCACTTGGCACGTGTAAGTTTGTGATTCCCTTATCAGAATTTACCATAGACAAAGGCGCGCTTTTGCTTAGAATCTCATTGTATTTTGCCAAAATTCCTTGTTTTTTCGGGCTATTTTCTGCTTTGCTTAGAAGTTCGCTTACGCCATTATTGGGATTCACGCCAAGTCGTGTGAGTTCTTCGCCAAATTCATTAAAGAGTTCTTTAAAATATACTTGCACAGCGTGTCCAAAAATCACAGGGTCGCTGACTTTCATCATCGTTGCTTTGAGGTGGAGAGAAAGCAAGATATTTTCGTTTTTGCACACTTCAATTTGCTTAGCATAAAATGCGTCCAAGTCTTTTGCGCTCATAAAGGTTGCGTCTAGGATTTCGTTTTTGTCTAGCTTGAGATTGTCTTTAAGGATTTCTGTGCCTTTTGAGCCGACAAATTCAATTCTCGCTTTGGTTGCTTCTTGTATCAAGAGGGCTTTTTCATTGTCAAAGAAGTCTCCTTTTGGCATATAAGAAATGCAGGTTTTAGAATCTTTGTGAAACTCTACGACACGATAGGGATTCTTTTTGGCATATTCTTTTACTGCTTTGGTGCAGCGGCGGTCAGAATTGCCTTGTCTAAGCACAGGATTGACAGCAGAACCCAAGACTTTTTGGTATTTTTCTTTGATAAGTTTTTGCGCTTCGTCTTTTGGTTCATCAGGAAACTCGGGCACATCAAAGCCTTTGGCTTGTAATTCTTTAATGGTTGCCTTTAATTGTGGAATGGACGCAGAAATATTAGGCGTTTTGATAAGGTTCGCGTCTGGTTGATTGACAAGTTCGCCAAGTATTGTGAGTGCGTCTTTGACTTTTTGGGATTCCTTTAGTCTTTCTGGAAATTGTGCTAAAACACGAGCAGAAAGAGAAATGTCAGAGGTTTCTACTGCAATGCCGACTTTGCCTAAAAATGCTTGAACAATAGGCAAAAATGAATAGGTTGCTAAAGCGGGGGATTCGTCTGTGAGGGTATAAGTGATTTTCATAAGCTTCCTTTAATATAAAATTATCGTTTGAGTATAACAAAGAATTGTGCAAAATTTGCTAATTTCAGTCAAGATTCTTTTTACTTTTTATACAAATGGGAAATTATGTTTTCGCATTTACACACTTTGCTAAAGTTTTGAGAATAATTAAGAATTTAAAACGCAAATTAGAGAGTTTGAAGTATAATATAAATTATGATTTAGATTTGACTACAATTAGTCAATCAAGGAGCAAGAATGTTTCCTGTGAAAAGCAGTTTAAAATTAGTCGGCAGTGTGCTTGGAATCGCAACGGATAAAGATTCTATTATTTGTATGGATAATTTCTATAATATTTCTACTTTTTCAAAAGAAAATAAAATCATTGATAAAGCATTGCAGCTATCCAAAGAAGTAGAGCCTCTGCACCATTTTAGCAAAGCAGTTGCAACCTCCCATACTACTTCCAAAGTCGCTATGGGTTTTGCCAAAGCAACAAAAGGCGTAGTGGTAACGACTACTCCAGAGATTGCGCCTATTGCGCAATTAACTTGGCAAAAGCTCGCGATTTCTAAAGTCTCTTTTTCGCACGAAGACGATTATTTAGCCACAGGGGGAGAAGATGGGCGTGTATTGGTGTATTCTACGGATAATTATCAGCTTATTTTAAGCACGCCACCTTTGCCAGATTATATTTCTTCTATTGCCTTTAGCGAAGATGAACGATTGATGTTTGCGGGTTGCTTTGGTAAAAGTGCAATGATTTTTGATGTTGTTAAAAATACTTTAGTCGCTACGGATATTAAGACGGATTCGCTCATTGAAGACGCGTTTTTCTATGCGGATAACACGCTTTTATTTTGTGTTACGAAAGACGGACAGACTTTGATTTATGATGTGCAAGAGCAGAAGTTTATCAAAGAAAACAAATTTAAAGGCGTATGGCTTACACGATGTCGTCCGCTTCCCGGTGGAGAATACGCGCTTGTAGGAGCAAAAGACAAGCAATTGCGTATCATTGACTTGAGTGATAATTCCTTAAGTGATTCTATCACTTTAGAACATAGTGGGATTACGACAATGAGAATCCAAGATAACCTGCTTTATCTCGGATTCTCTGATGGAACAATAGAGATTGCAGATATTAACGAAGCAAAAGAAGAAATGCTAGAGCTGCTTAATAACAATGACCTTAAAGGTGCATTGGGTTTGATTCACGCAAAAAATGTCTTTTTGCAAACTTTAAAAGAATATCGCACGAAGTTAGAAAACTTATGGAAAGAAATGCTAGCAAAAGCCATTGATTTATTGGCAAAAGACCAATTACAAGAGGCAACTGCAGTGGTTGAACCCTTTATGCTAGACCAACGCAAAAGAGAAGAGTTTGACTATTATTGGCAACAAAAGGAAGCCGTAGCGAAGTTTATGGACGCAATTGAAGCCAAAAACTATATGGAGGCTTACAAATTAGTAGATCAAAATCCTTATTTGAAAGAAACGGTTGCTTATGCCAAGCTAGAAGAAACTTGGGAAAAGTCTTTTGAAGTTTCTAAGCGATTGCTATTCCAAGACCCGCAAGGCAACTTAGTCAAAGCACAAGATTTATTGCGTCCGTTTGTAACGGTTAAATCCAAAAAAGATGTTGCAATGACATTACTTAGAAATAGTGATAAATTTGTCCAAGCAGATAAGGAATACAAGGCAAAGAATTTCGTAGAGTATTTTAAAATGTGCGATAGATTGCCGTTTTTGAAAGAAACCCTGATTTATAAAAGCGCGTTGCTTATCGGAGACCAAATTGCCCAACGCGTGAGTGCCTATGAGAATCAAAATGACTATGCAAAAGCCCTTGAGATTTGTAAGCTATTGGCTTCTATGTCGCCTTTTAAAACCCTTGCGGACGAAAAGGCAAAAACGATTCAAATCAAACTAGACTTTGCCCAAGCCTGCAAAGAGCGTAAATTAGCCGATGCGTTTAAAATGGCAGAAACTTACTTTGAATTGCGCTCTATGCCAGAATACAAAAAACTTTATGATGATTTTAAAAGATATGAAAAAATCGCCTTTTCTTTTGCCGCGGCGGGCAATGGTAAAAGCGCGTTGGATAATCTAAAAGAATATCTTTATATTGAATATTGGAGAGATAAGATTGCGGCGATTCTAAAAATTGCCTATCTTTCAGAATTTATGCTTAACGCACCGGGCAAAGAGGGCGCGCAGCCAGATATTTGCTGGAAAGAGACTTTTCAATATTATATTGAACGTTATGGCAAAGACGAGGAGATTAAAAAGCTAGCCAACGAAATTGGATTGCAAGAAGTGCTAGATAGTATTCCTTTTGATGGCAATGCAAAGGGGTATTTAACGACTATTGTAGCGGATTCCTTATTGTGCATTGATAATCAGCCATTGCACCAACACGAAGAGAATAAAAAAGAATAATCAGGATTGTTTAAACCATTATGGAATCCCAAGCCTTAAAGCCGCGTTATAAAACCAAACAAATTGCTGTGGGGGGTGTTTTGGTAGGTGGCGATGCGCCGATTTCTGTCCAAAGTATGACTTATAGCAAAACTGCCAATGTGCAAGAAACCAAGCAGCAGATTGACCGCTTGCAACTTGCAGGTTGCGATATTGTGCGCGTAGCAGTCAGTGATGAAGAGGACGCACAGGCATTAAAAGAGCTCAAAAGTATCATCACATTGCCTTTGGTTGCGGATATTCATTTTCGTTATAAATTCGCACTCATTGCCGCAGAAGTGGTGGATTGCATTCGGATTAATCCGGGCAACATTGGCTCAAAAGACAAAATTAAAGCCGTTGTCAATGCGTGTCAAGAGCGTCAGATTCCAATTCGTATTGGCGTCAATGCGGGAAGCTTGGAGAAACAATTTGAAACAAAATATGGCGCAACGCCTAAAGGTATGGTGGAATCCGCATTATACAATATCAAGTTGCTAGAGGATTTTGGCTTTACGAATCTCAAAGTTTCTTTAAAAGCAAGTGATGTAGAGCGCACAATGAGTGCTTATCGCACACTTAGACCTTTGGTGGAGTATCCTTTCCATCTAGGAGTTACAGAGGCGGGGGATTTGGAATCCTCTATGATTAAAAGCTCTATGGCTTTAGGGGGGCTGCTAATGGAGGGTATCGGAGACACAATGCGTGTATCCATCACAGGAGAGCTAGAGAAAGAGATTGAAGTAGCGCGCGGGATTTTGCGTTATTGCGGACGTCAAAAAGAAGGAATCACTTATATTTCGTGCCCTACTTGTGGGCGTTTGCAAGCCGATTTAGTACCGATTCTAAAAGAGCTTAAAGCGCGTATGCCCAAAATCAAGACGCCAATGCAGGTTTCTGTAATGGGGTGCGCAGTCAATGCGTTAGGTGAAGCGAAACACGCAGATGTGGCAATCGCCTTTGGCAGTGGTGATGGGCTCGTGATTAAGCGCGGTGAAATTGTAGGCAAATATAAGCAAGATGAGCTGATTGAAGTCTTTATTAAGGAAGTGGTTCAGACAGAGCAAGACTTAATCCAAGCAGCAAAGGCTGGCAAATAGCCCTATAAGCCTTGTATTTGCATAGGTAATTCCCAAAGAGGCAGAAAAATCGCAAGAGCCAACCACAAAACTAAAGCCCCTAAAATTAAAATCATTAAAGGTTCAATCATTGTAAGGAGAGTTTCCCCGCGCACTGCAAGTTCCTCTTGATGTAGTTCAAGTAGCACTTCTAGGGATTCCAAAAATCCTTCTTCGTTTTGCGCTCCGCAGAGTAGTTGCACGCTTAGAGTATCCAAGATACCACTTGCGCTAAAAGCCTGTGCAATAGGGATTCCACGCGTAATTGTCTCAAAGATTCTTTCTGTTTTTTGTTTGATTGCCTCGTTGCTTAATGCTTTGGACGAGATTTCTAATGACCTCTGCAAGGGCACTTTGCTTCTGTAAAGCCAAAAGAAGCTAAGGAGAAATTGCGAGAGCTGATAATAATGCAATACCGCACCTAGATAAGGGATTTTGAGCAACATTTTATCCGCGGCATATCTAAATTTTGATGAGGTTTTATAGGATTGATGGGCAAAGAATACGATTCCACAAAGCACAATCAGACTAAACCAACCATAATCTAGCACGATTGTGCGCATAAAAAGCAAGCTTTTGCTTAGCAATGGCAGGGGCGCATTAATCCCACTAAACAAGACTTCAAATTGAGGTAGAACAAAAAGTGTAATGCCTAAGAATACAGCAATCATTACGAGGATAACAAAGAGGGGATAAAGCAGAATCTTAGTCAAAAGCTTGCGGTTTTTTTGTGTATTCTTGAGTTCAACCAAAATAAACTCTATGGCGTCCTCTAGCATATTGGCTTTTTGTCCGATTTCTAGCATAGAGCAAATAAAATCCGAAAATCCTGCTTCTTTGAAACTAAGCGCGAGAGATTTACCGGAATTTAGGGCAAAGAGAGCTTTGGCAAATTGCGCACTTAAAAGGGGATTCTTTGTGTGGTGTTGCAGGTTTTCTAGGAGCAAACTTAAGGGTAAATGTGCCTTGAGCCCAAGTTTGAGCTCATAAAATGCGCTCAAGATTTCTTTTGTTTTTGGAGGATTTAACTTCAAGAATCTGTCTTTCAGACTTGATTGTGGCGTGATTTGCAGCACAAAGAGGTGTTGGGATTGGAGTTTGTCTTTTAGCTCGGCTTGCGTTTTGGCGTAATAGCTACGCGTTTGAATCTTGCCTTTTTGTTTGTATTGGACTTGGAATTTTGGCATTATTTGACGACACGATAAACTTCACGCATATCCGTGATTTTGCTTGCAACTAATTGGTGCGCTTTTTGTTCTAGCGTAAAATAAGGAGTTTCTTTTTCTAGCTTTTTTAAAAACTCTGATTTATTGATGCGATGATGGATAAAATCTTCCAAATCCGGGCTAGCTAGCACGATTTCAGCAATCGCGATTCTGCCTAAATAGCCTGTATGGTTGCAGGATTCGCAGCCAACCTCGTTATTTTGGGTTGTGTCTTGACAAGGACAGAGTTTGCGCAATAAGCGTTGGGCGATGATTCCGCTTAGAGATTGTGCAATGAAATGTGGCTCTAAACCCATATCGCATAAACGCACAATAGTATCTAGCGCGTCATTTGTATGTAAAGTGGCAAAGACTAAATGCCCTGTGAATGCTGCTTGGATTGCGATTTGCAAACTTTCTTTATCGCGCACTTCGCCTAATATAATCACATCGGGGTCTTGGCGCAAAACATTGCGTAAGACATTGGCAAAACTCACATCAGGACTAATGGCGACTTGGCTAATATGCGGCAGGCGATATTCTACCGGGTCTTCAAGGGTGATGATTTTGAGATTTCTTTCTTTGAGAATATTGAGGATTCCATACATCGTAGTGCTTTTGCCGCTCCCTGTGGGTCCTGTGATGAGCACAAGCCCATAGGGCAGGTTAAAAAGAGATTGTATTTGCGCTAATTCTGTGCTTCCAAATCCTAAAGATTCCAAAGGTAAAAGCGTTTTATGCTTGTCCAAAATCCTAAGCACGATAGATTCTCCCTCAATCAAAGGCAGGGTGGAAACGCGAAAATCAAAAATGCGTGGTGTATTGTCTGTATGGAGCAATTCTAGCTCAAAACGTCCATCTTGAGGCTGCTTGGATTCTGTTAATTTCAAATGCGACAAAAGCTTAATGCTCGCACTCAAAGGAGCAAAAAGCCATAAATCAAAAGAAAATCGTTCTACTAATACGCCATCAATGCGCAAGCGCACACGCATACGATTGAAGTCGCGCTCAAAATGCACATCGCTAGCGTTTTTGGACACAGCAACTTGCAAAATAAGTCGCACGAGATTTTGAATGCTAGAATCTTTTTCTTTAGATTCTTGGGTGATTTCTTGTTGGATTTTCTTTAGCAGAGATTGCAACAATTCCTCTTGTGTTAGCCATATAAGAGCTTTTTCAAAATCTTCTAAAGAAATTTCACCAAATTCTAAAACGCAATCATTAAAGAGGCTTTGAAGCGTGTCTTTATGGGGATTATTTGAGGATTCCAATAAAGCGACTTCTAAGGTATTTGGGCTAGATTCTTGCACAAGGATTGCACCAAAATAGCGCATTTGCTCTACATTAAGGCGCAGAGCGGAATCTTTGCAAATATCTTGAAGCGTCCAATGCTTTTGTGTGTTTTTTGGAATCAAATTTTGTGTCCTTGTTGCATAGATTTAAGGAGATTTGCTAGGTTTTCATCGTAATTTTGTTGCAAGAAATTTTGCAAGATTGAAATCGCCTCTTGTGGATTGCCCTCCAAATACAAGCTTTTGGCAAAGATTTCCCAGCTTTCTAAATTTTTGGGATTTGCTAGATTGGCGCGCAAAGCCAAGTTTTTAGCGCGGGTATAGTTTTGATTCTCCATTTCAGCTCTTGCTTGAATAATGGGGCTTTGAATGGGGGTTTGCACGAAATCCTGTTCGCTTGGATAGGATAATGCGGGAATAGAATCTTTGGTTGTGCTTGTTAATTTGAATTTTGATTTATTTTGAGGCTTGTTAGAGTGGGATTCTGAATTTACAGAAGTTGAAGCAAGGTAGAGCTTAGAATCTCGCATTTGTAGGGCTTTGTTTTGAGATAAAGCAGGCGCAGGGCTTTGCTTGAGGGGTTCTAAATGCAGATATTTTATCGCAACCCACCCCATTTTTGTTTGCAAATAACCATTTTGTGTATCAAAATATTCGCATATTTTGGAATTTCGTTGTAATTTGTGGATAACTTTTGATTCTAAATTTGGCATTTCGCGCACATTGAGTGCGTTAGGTTGCACGAAGAGGCAAGGTTTATCTTGCGTGCTTTCTAAATTTTGTGTCCTTTGAAAATTTCCAAAACTTCCAGCCAAAAGAAGTATCATTCCACCCAATGCACATAAAATAGAAGTTTTTAACACTTTTTCTCCTTTGTTTTTAGGGCTTAATGTGATTTGCGCTATAAAATTTCAAATTTCTTAAATTTTTGTTTGCACTTGACTTTTGCTTGAATATGCAGTAACTTTTGGATAATAACTTAAAAATGTTTAAAAACTATCATTTTTTAGGAAGTTTATAATGAATTTAAGCGCAAAAGCCTTTACTCTGTTAGAATTTTTAATTTTTATTTTGGTATTAAGTGTATTAATATCAGCAATCTTAGGAAGTTTAGCAGTGATTGGATTAGAGGATTTTGGGATTTTGCAAAAGACAGATATTTATAATGTTCCTTTTTGTAACAAAATAATGCCCCATTGTGTTTTCCATTCACAGATTTTAGAATCCTCACAAATCTATGAAATCAATGCGACCATTCCCTAAAAAGAAGCAAAGAATGCGGCGAGGTCTTACGCTAATTGAAATGCTCTTTGCATTGATTTTACTCGGTATTTTTGGTGTTTTTGGAGGATTAACATTACTCAAGATTTATCAAAATTATCATTGGCAGGAAAGCAATTTTATCCAAGAAATCCAAGCACAAAATGCCTTATTGCAAATCAAACATTTGCTAGAAAATTCTTATCTATCAAGCCTGACGATAAGTAGTGGCGAGGAGATTGGTACAAGTCCATTGAGTTTGAAGGGCAAAAGCCTAATGTTCTATGAAAAAGCACAAGAATATATCCTCGTTGGAGACTATGCACTGCCTTGTTTGCACGGCGTTTTTGAGCCAAAAAGTGCCAAGTGGAATCATTTTTTAGAATTAGAATTTTTAGCTTTGGATTCCAAATCTAATGGAATCTTAAATCAAAAATGCTCCCTTTACCAAAAGCCAAATATGCCACAAAAAGCACTTTTTGTCTCTTCTGGTTTTGTCGCTCCAAAGGATTTTTATCATCTCAAGTTTCAAGGAAAAATTTTAGAACTTAATGCGCATAAAATATCATTAGAGATTCCGCCAATTTTTAAGGATTCTATACAAGCAAAAAAGCCTTTGGGCTTAAAGCCTAAAGTTTATTTCTTAAATTCTGTTTCTTACTTGCATTTTGGAGATTCTATCGTATTGGAATCCCAAAGTCAGCTGCAAGGGATTCCACAAAATACACAGCAAATCATTCAAGAGATTACAGATTTTAAGGTTGCCAAAACCCCTTTGGGCTTCGCACTTGAAGTTTGTGTCCCAAGTGCAGGAGCGATTCCTCATTGCGCAAAGACTCTTGTCGTGGAGATTGGGCAATGAAAAACTTGAAATACTCTAAGGGTATGATTCTCTTGCCTTTAGTTTTGCTCGTGTTTTTAGGGACGCTCGTGCTGATTTTGGGGCTAAAGAACGAATCCTTTAGGAATGATTTAAGAGCCATAAATCAGCAAATTTTATGGCTAGATTTACATTTGTTAAGTTTTAAGGAGTGGCTTAAGGTTGAGCTCAAATCTTCTAATGCAACTTCTGGTGATTTTACTACATTTTCTATGGTCATCGCGGACGACTTTCATTATAAAGCAGTGGTGAAAAGACTGGAGGGGGAATTGGAGCAAAACAATCATTCTGAAGCAGTCTATTTCGTAGATGTTTTTGGGGTTTATCGTGATTCTCGTAAGGAGTTTTTGCAAGAATTTTCTACAAGACGCGCATTTATCTTGAGGTTAGGAATTTGATTCTAATAAACTTGCCTTGCTTTTATGGTAATATTTTGAAATCAAATTATCTTACAAAGGCTTGGAAATTATGGAGATTCAATGTTATCTCTAATAGGTTATTTTTTGTTGGCGATTGTGATTTCTTTCGTCTGTTCAGTTTTAGAAGCGGCTTTACTCTCTATTACTCCTCCCTTTATGGAGAGTTATGCGAAATCCCACCCCAAAAGTGGCAAGATTTTAAAATACTTAAAAGCAAATATTGATAATGCGGTGGGGGCAATTTTGGTTGTCAATACTTTTGCTAACACCGTGGGTGCGGCTGGGGTTGGCGCACAAGCAGTAGAGATTTTTGGAGAGAAGTGGCAGGGCTTTGTCGCTTTGTTTATGACTTTGTGCATTTTGTATCTTTCCGAGATTCTGCCCAAAACCATTGGAGCGACTTATTGGAAAGTCATTGTTCTTCCGATGTCTTATTGTATTCTTGTGTTGTATTGCATTACATTCCCTTTCGTTTATGTCTCACGCATTATTACGCATTTGTTCAAGAAAAAAGACGCAAATCAAATGAGCCGTGATGAGATTTTGGCGATTATGGACCTTGGAGAGAAAAGCGGCTCTATCAATGAGCTAGAGGGGGATATTTTGGAGCATTTGATTCTACAAAAAATGCTCAAAGTCAAAGACATTATGATACCAAAGGGAGAAATTTTTGCCCTAGAGGAGCAAATGAGCATTGAAGAATCCTTGAAGATTCCCAATGTGCATAAATATTCGCGGATTCCTTTGTATGCGGGTAATATAGACTCTATTAATTCTATCGTGTTTAAAAAGAATATTTTGCACGCAAGTTTTGAGAACAGAAGCAAGGATACTCTAAAGAGCATTGCAAAAAATATTACAAAGGTAGATTCTCAAATGGGCTTGCTTGATTTGCTAGAGAAATTCATCTCGCAAAAAGAACATTTGTTTTTGGTTGTGGATAGTGAGCAAAATATCGTAGGCATTGTGGCGATGGAAGATGTGATTAATGCTGCACTTGGTGTGGGTAATTTGCAGCACCTTTAGGAGAGGCTATGATTCTTTTAGTTATTTATTGTTTGATTGCGATTGTTTTTACCTTTTTTTGTTCTATTATGGAATCCGTCTTTTTGTCTATTACACCCTCTTTTGTTGCGAGCTTTGAGAAGCAAAATCCAAAAGTTGGCGGATACCTTAAACACCTTAAAGACAATGTAGATGACGCGGAGGGGGCGATTTTGGTTTTGAATACTTTTGCGACTACTGCGGCAGCCACAGGGGTTGGAATCCAAGTTGCAAGTTTGTATGGGCTAGATTATCAGGCATTTGGTGCGGCAATTCTTACTATCGTGCTGATTTACTTTTCCGAGATTCTGCCCAAAACCATTGGGGCGACTTATTGGAAAAATTTAGCACCTTATGTTACCCTAAGTATCCATTATCTTTTAAAGGTTGTCTTCCCTTTCGTCCTTATTGCTAAGTTGATTACGCGTTTTGTTAAGACGAGTTCTAGCTTGTTTATCGGACGTGATGAGATTCTAGCTGCAAGCCAAATAGGACATCAAAGCGGTTCTATCTCTATGCGCGAAGAGTATATTATAGAAAATTTATTGAAACTCAAAAATTATCAAGCCATTGATATTCTTACGCCTCGTAGCGTGGTGGTGTCGTTGTGTTATAGTGATACGATAGAAAAAGCACTAAGTATCAGCGATATTCATAATTATTCACGCATTCCTGTTTATGGCGAAAATGTGGATTCCGTCATCGGTATCGTCTATACGCAAGATATTTTGGAGGCAGGATTGAATGCGCAAGAAAAACCCAATCCCCAAACCATTGGGGACTTAATGCGTCCGGTTTATGTCGTGTCCTTTAGCCTCTCTGTGCTGAATTTGTTGAACCTTTTTATTGCTCAAAAAGAACAACTCTTTGTCGTGCAAGACAGATATGGGCAATTCTATGGAGTGGTAACGCGTGAAGATGCGATTGAAACCCTGCTAGGAAAAGAGATTTTAGATGAGTTTGACAAAGCCGCAGATATGCAGCAAGTCGCACAGGAGAATATCAAAAAATATCGCCTAAAATATTCGGATAGGATTAAGGATATTAAGTAAAGGTTTGGGTTATTTTGCTGCGCTCGTGGTGTTTGTCAAGATTGTAGAATCACGCAGACATTGCGCACTGACAAATTTCAATCCTAGCTGCATAAGTAATGCTAGCTTTAATAATATAGCCTGCTCACCCAACGCGAAGCCTAACGCATTGTGCGTTGGGCATTGAGTAGCGCAAGGAGTGCCACGCCCACATCGCCAAAGAGCGCAAGCCACAAATTAGCGATTCCTAACACACCAAAAACCATAATGGCGACTTTTGTACCTAGTGCAAAGAAGATATTTTCCCACAGAATCTTTCGCGTTTTGTCCGCAATCTCAAGGGCTTGTGGAATCTTGTTCAAATCATCGTCCATAATCACGACATCTGCGCCCTCTAATGCCACATCGCTACCGACTTTGCCCATTGCGATTCCAATATCACTAAGGGCGAGAGAGGGTGCGTCATTGATTCCATCGCCTACAAAGATGACCTTTTGCCCCTTTTGCTTTTGTTTGTTTAGAATCTCTTTTAGGTGCGCAACTTTTTCATTGGGGAGCAAGTCCGCATAATATTCATTGATACCCACACTTTGGGCGACTTCTTGTGCCACGCTTTGCTTGTCGCCGCTTAGCATAATCTGCTGCATTCCACGCACATTAAGTTTTGCCAATGCTTCTTTTGCTTCGTCTTTGATTGCGTCTTCAAGGATAATTGAGCCAATCACTTCATTTTCAAGGCTTAAGAAGACTTGGCATTTTGCGCTTTGTTTTTCTTGTAGTGTGTGCTTGGTTTGGGATTCTATGAAGCGCGCATTACCAAGTGCGAATCTCTTGTCATTTATGCTAGCAGTGATTCCACCACCCGCGTGTTCCTTGAGGTTTTCAAGTTTGTCTTGATTGCTTTGTGGAATCGCAAAGTTTAGAATGGCTTTTGCAATGGGGTGATTAGAATGCGATTCTAACATTTGGGCAGCTCTTAAGATGAAGTCTTTATCGTATTGTGCATAGGCTTGGATTTCTTTGAGTGCCAATGCGCCTTTGGTGAGTGTGCCGGTTTTGTCAAATACAATAGCTTTCGCGGAATAGAGGGATTCAAGATAGCTTGAGCCTTTAATCAAAATTCCCATTTTGGACGCTTTTCCAAGAGAGGCAAAAAAGGTTAATGGGATTGAAATCACTAAAGCACAAGGACAAGAAACGACTAAGAAAATGATTCCACGATAAGACCAAGTCTTGAAAACCTCCATAAAATCCGCTCCTAATGCCCAAAAATAGAGCGTTGGAAAGAATGCGACACAAAAAGCCAAAAGGGTAACAATTGGCGTATAATAGCGGGCGAATTTCGTGATAAACTCTTCCTCGCGACTTTTTTGTGCATTGCCCTCCTCAATGAGTTGCAAAACCTTGCTAAAGGCAGAATTTGCGTAATTTTGCGTTGCTTTGATGTGTAGGATTCCGTCTAAATTAATCCCGCCGGAGAGCACACTGTCGCCTACGCTAACGGTTTGTGGGATAGATTCTCCATTGAGGGCGGAATTATCAATGTTTCCCTCTCCTTTTATAATATCGCCATCAGCAGGGATTCTCTCTCCTGCAAGCACAAGCAACGTGTCGCCCTTTTGAATCTCTTTTGGTGCAATGCAAACTTGCTCTCCATTGCGTAGGATTCTTGCATTTTCTATTTTGAGTGCGCTTAAGGAACGGATTTGCTTTTTGGCTTTTTCTACAATGCAATCTTGCAAGCTTTCGCCAATTCGGTAAAATACTAGAATCGCTACTGCTTCCGCGCTTTCACCAATTGCAAATGCGCTCAAAGAGGCGAGCACCATCAAGCTATTTTCGTTGAAATATTCGCGGTTTATTAAGCCACTCCAAGCTTCTTTTAAAATCCCAAACCCCAAAGCAAAATAGCACACAACAAAGATAAGAGTTAAAAGGGTGGAATCCAAAGAGAATCCTAATATATCCAAATCTATTAAAAGTGCAAAAGCATAGAGGATAAGAGAGCCGATAAAAAGGACTTTGCTGGGTTTTTGCTCTAAGCTTTCTTGCGTGCTTTGAGATTCTGGATTTTGTGTAGTTTTACATTCTGCATTACAACAATTCATCATCATTTCCTTACATTTCTTGGATATGTTCTAAGCCTTGATTGAAAATCTTTTCAATATGGTCATCATCTAGCGAATAAAAGACTTCTTTGCCGATTTTTTGGTAGCGCACAAGACGCGCTTGACGCAGGATTCTTAGCTGATGAGAAACCGCACTCGGGGTTAAGTTTAGGAGTTGTGAGATTTCGCTGACGCAAAGTTTCTCTATTTGCAAGAGGGATAAAATCCGAATCCTTGAGGAATCTCCAAAGATTTTAAATAATTCTGCGAGGTCATAAAGCAACTCCTCTTTAGGTAGCCTCCTTAGGGTTTCTTGGAGGGATTTAGCGCGATTTTCATCTATTTCTGGCATAGAATCTCCTTTGAAATAAAAATATATGAGCATTTGTTCATATATTGAATTATAAGGGAAGTTTTCTTAAAGTTTAATGAATGATTGGGAATCTATGAATGTGCAATTGTAAATGGAGGGGTCGGTTTGTCATTGTGGGGCTTCGTTGGTGTGGAATCTTCCGCGTCTTTGTGAATGTAATTTGTCGTGCGTGGTAATTTGTGGCTTAGAATCTCGCCTCGCGTCATTGCGAGGCAAAGCCGAAGCATAATCTTGCGTCTAGTCATTGCGAGGGTATTGCCCGAAGCAATCTATCATCTTGCAAAAAGTAAATTTTGCAATGGAATCCTTAAGGCGAGACTTTATATTATAGATTGCCACGAATCGTAAGCGATTCTCGCGCGATGACAAAGTGGCGAGATTGCTACGATTCCTTGCGGAATCCCGCAATCACAAGATAAGAGTTGCATACAAAAGCCTTGAATGCAATCTTGCAATAATGCTCCCCCATTCAAGAGGATTAGTAGGCTTGAGGACGGCATTTCCACTCAATTTCTTTGGCGGTGAGCTGCATATCTTTTGGTAAGCCGTTTTGGGGATTGATAGCTTGCGCATTGTTGTCTGCATAGGCATTATATCCACCATAAGGGACGGCTTCCACTTCTACAAATTTGCCCACGGTTAGGTCTTTGAAAGTTCCATAAATATCTTGTCCAAATGCGCCACAATCATCGCCTTTGATTTCTGTATAGGGCAGAACTTTGATGATAAGTTGTCCGCCTGCGCTAGAGAGAGTGATGGTTTTGTTTTTGTCATCTACGGCTGAAATTTGCCCGCGTACATCAAAGTCATATCCCGCCATTGCAGAGGTAGAAAGAATCGCAGCTGTTGCAAATGCTCCAAATAATTTTAAGGTTTTCATTGTTGCTCCTTGTTCGGTTTTTCGTTTTACGCTTGAAATTATAAAAGCACTTTGTCAATAAACTATCAAGATATTTTCAAATTTCTATGAACTTAAATTCCAAGCAAATAATCTACCTTATAAATAAAATCCTCTATATCCTTGATTTTATCCATAATGATTAAATATTTGCCGTTAATTACAAAGCTTGGCACGCTTTGTATGCCGGTTTGCCCGATAGAATCTTCCCAGATTTTGAGCTTGTCTTGCACTTCTTTTTGTTTGCGCCGTACTTCAAATTGTGTTTGTGAAATCTCCATTGCGTCTAACCCAAAGGTGATAAAGGCTTCTTTGTCTTTGAAATGTTGTTTTGTCTTGAAAAATGCGTCAAAATACGCATTACTTGCGCGTCTGAAATAGGATTCAATATCTTTTGAGGTGAGATTGCGTTCCTCATCAATTGCCACCGCAACGGCCAAAACCTCACTTGCTTGCGCACTAAAGGCACTCCCTGTGATGATATGATAAGGTAGAAAAACCGCCTCTTGTGGAATCGTTGCAAATAACTTTGGCAGAACTCCAGCCATTTTCGCACAATGCGGACAGCCTATATTGAAAATCTCTACAATAGATTTTTGTGGGACATTAAGAGGAGTTTTAAGCACAATATAGTCTTTGCCCTCTTTTAGAGATGCCGCATTTAATGTGCTTAATGTGAGAAATACGCCCAAAATTGTTCCCAAAACCAATCCGAATAACTTTTGCATACCTATCCTTATATTTTGATTTGGCGCATTATAGCAAAAGTCCGCACTTTAGCGCGTTAAATCCGATAAACATTCGCAAAATCCCATAAAAAAGGCAAAATATGGAATCTTAACAGAATCTTAACAGAATCTCGATAGAATGAGTTTTCTCATTTTATTATTAAAGGTTATTTTATGAAAAAGATTTGTTTGGGAATGTGTGCTTTAGCTATAGGCGTTTGTGGCAATGAAGTGCAGCATCATTCTATTCTCATTAAGCATACAAACTCTTCTATGCTTGCTCCTACACAAGTGGATTATGCCGATGTTTTGGGTAAGGATTCCTTGCTAAATCCTAGCGATATTGCCGAGAGCTTTTTGAAAATCCCAAACTTTTCTGTTGCAAAGAAAGGCGGGGGAGGCACAGAGATTTTTTATCGTTCGCAAGGCGGCGGGAGATTGCCGATTTTTGTCAATGGGAGCAACCTAAATGGTGGCTGTGGTGGGAGAATGGACACGACACTCACTTATGTCTTTCCACAAAATTACAATACGATTACTTTGCTTAAAGGTCCTCAAGATGTGCGATGGGGTGCAATGAGTGCGGGAGGCGTGTTGTTTGAGCGGGAGATTTTGCGCTTGGATAGCCCTAGTTTCAATGCTAATGCAGATGCATTAGTGGGAAGTTTTGATAGATTGGACTTTAATATGTATTTGAGTGCGGGGAATGCACTGGGCAATGTGCAGGCACTCTATGCGGATTATCGGCGCAATGACTATCAAGACGGAGCACAAGAAATCGTGCATTCGGAATATCAGAGACGCTCGGGTGCGGTAATTGGAAGTTTTACCCCAAGTGAGACGAGTGCCTTAGAATTAAGTGTGGATATTGGACAAGGTGAAGCGGCGTATGCAGATAGGGCAATGGACGGACGCGCATTTGATAGAGAATCTTATTCTGTGCGATTCCAAAACTATTTTGACAAGGATTTGTTAGATTTAAGGGCTTATTATAATTCTATTGACCATATTATGGATAACTATACGCTCACCAATGGGAAGCCTAAAATGGGCAATCTTTATAGCCTAAGTAATCCTAAGCGCACCAATAGTGGAGTGAGGGCAGAATACCAAAAAGTCTTGGAACTCTCTAAATGGTATTTTGGGGGAGATATAGATAGAGACAAGCACCAAACGCGCGCTTCCACAGGGAAAAGCACGAGAGGTGAAGCGGAAGCGGCATTGCGGCAGAGCTATCAGCCAAATTATACCTTTGATTCTGCTGGAATCTTTGCACAAGGTGAATGGTATGTAGGAGCGCAATCAGGGGTTTTTGTGGGTGTGAGGGGAGACTATGTAGAGACAAAAGCCCATAGACTAAACCAAACAAAAGAACAAACGGCTTTAAGTGCCTTTGGTCGCTATGAGCATTATTTAAGGGATTCTACTTTTTATGTTGGGCTTGGGGTTGCAGAGAGGATTCCGGACTTTTGGGAGGTTTCTAAAGTAGGCGGAATGGATTTGAAAAAAGAAGCCAATACGCAACTAGATATGGGTTGGAATTATCAAGGGGAGCAATTAAGCACAAGTTTATCGGGATTTGTTTCTTATGTGGAGAATTATATTTTATTAGATTACACTGCTGCTCAAACGCGCAGCTTCAATACCAATGCCTTTTTGAGTGGTGTAGAAGCAGAGGCGGCTTATGAGTTTTTGCCTGATACCTTTTGTGAGGCAATGCTTGGTTATACTTATGGACAAAACACCCGCGAAGATAAGCCTTTAGCGCAAGTTGCTCCGCTTTCTGGAAGTGTTGCTTTAAAATACGATAACCAAAGAATGTTTTTAAAATGCGAATTATTTGCCAATGCGAAGCAGACGCGTTCTGATGTGGGATATGGAAATGTGATTGGCAAAGATTTCGGAGATTCTAGCGGATTTGCGATACTAAATCTCTATGCGGGATTGCGTTATGAGGGTTGGCAGGCTACTATGGGTGTTGAGAATTGCACCAATAAGCTTTATAGTTATCATTTATCCAAAAATAGCATTGGTTTAAATGTGGAGAATCCCATTAGCAATAGGATTTATGAAATCGGTAGAAATGCTTGGGCAAAAGTAAAATATACCTTTTAGCTTGGGGGCGTCTCCGCCCGCTCTTTTCTCCTATCTTAAAATCTCAAATTGTCAAGAAATTATCAAGTTCTTATTAACATTTTCTTCACATTGTTGCTTTATGATTCCAAAATCATTCATCATTAAAGGGAGAAAAAATGAGCAAACAAAATACAAAGCAGATTGTAAAGATTTGTAGCGGTATTCTTTTAGCAGGAAGCATTAGTTTTGCAGGGGAATTTAATCTCGCAATGCAAGACTACATCAAGGAGTTAAAGAGCGAAGCAAAGGCAGAGAATCCTAATTTTGTTGATTTTAACGCGAAAAATGGCGAAAGAATTTTTGCTACCAAAAACAAAGGCAAAAACGACACGATACTTTCTTGTCAAAGTTGCCACAATCAAGACTTGAAAACTCAAGCAACCAATATCTTCACAAACAAAACCCTAGAGCCTCTAGCTCCAAGCGTGAATCCTACGCGTCTAAGTGATGTTAAAGAGGTGAAAAAGTGGTTGAAAAGAAACTTCAAAGATGTCTTTTTGCGTGAGGGAACAGCACAAGAAAAAGGCGATGTGCTCTATTATCTCATCTTGCAATAAACAAAAAGGAAAACGATGAAAAATTTATCAAAACTCACGAGCGTTCTTTTACTCTGTATGGTTTGTGGCTTTTCTGCCTATGCGAAAGGATTCGGAAAAGCTCCGGAAGTCAAAGCCGTAGATAATGAAACCTACAAGAAAGAGTGTGCAAGCTGTCATTTTGGTTATCAGCCGGGTCTTTTGCCAAGTGCTTCGTGGCAATATATTATGGAGAATTTAAGCTCACATTATGGCACAGACGCGAGCCTAGAGAAAGAAGAAATTGAAGAAATCACACAATATTTATTGGACAATGCAAGCGAGAAAGCAACGCAGTATCGCCGCAGTGCGAAGCTCACAAAGTCTATGCAGTCGGGAGTTTTATATACCTCTATTTCACAGATTCCATACCACCAAAAAAAGCATAGGAAGCTTAAGGAATGGATGGTAACACAAAAAGAGGTTGGAAATATTGCTCGTTGTGCGGCTTGCCATACAAAAGCAGATGAGGGCGTTTATGGCGGACGTACGATTAATATTCCAAACTATGGAATCTGGCGTGATTAAAAGTTATATTTGGACTTTTGTTAATCGGTTTTTGCATTATTTTCTGATTCTTACCTTTGTGCTTGCGTATTTGTGCGCGGACATTGACGCTTGGATATATTTTCATTGTGTCTTTGGAATCCTTTTTGGTGTGGGCGTTTTGCTTCGCATTGTTTGGGGATTTGTTGGCACAAAGCATTCATTATTTAAGGATTTTAAGTTTCGCGGAATCTTAGAATATCTCCTCTCTATTCTGGGAGAGAAGAAGCATTATGTCGGGCATAATCCCGCCTCAAGCCTCGCAATCGTATTGATGTTTGTGCTTGGGCTTGGGACGATGTTAAGCGGAATGCTGCAATATGGCGCAGAGGAGCAGGGCGGAATCTTTAGCAACCTTTTCTTTGAATATAGCTATTTTGAAGCTTTTGAGGATTTGCACGAATTTTTCGCCAATGCGCTTTTGGGGGTTATCATTATCCATATTTGTGGAAGCTTGATAGATAAGTTTATTAACAAAAATGACGCATTGGATTCTATGATAAGTGGCTATAAGCGAACAATCCGCGAGGAAAGTGTCGTGCTAAATTTCACACAAAAAATTCTTTTTGCAGTGTATTTGGTTTTTTTATTCGTGCTTTTGGTGTATCTGCTGTTCCCCAATAATATGCTTTTGCGCCCCTCTGCGCGAAATATTTTCGCCCAAGAAACCTTGAGGGAATACACCAAAGAATGCGGCAGTTGTCATATTGCCTATGCGCCTTATTTGCTGCCCAAGTCTGCTTGGGATTCTATGATGAGTGATTTGGAAAATCACTTTGGAGAGGACGCAAGCTTAGAGCAGGAATCGCACGCAAGGATTTCAGCCTTTTTGAATCAGTATTCAAGCGACTTTGTAGAGACAAAAATTTCTAGCAAGATTGCCAAAGAGCCACAAAATATTTTGGCAATCACAAAGTATCCTTATTGGGAGGTTGCACACCAAGACATTGACCCCGCACTTTTTGAGACGCAAGCAATCAAGTCTAAGGCAAACTGCCAAACTTGCCACAAAGACGCAGAATCAGGAATCTTTGCTAAAGGCGCAATTGATTATTCCAAGCTTAAAAGCCTCAAAGAGAATCTTTAGGATTCGCGTTTTTGGGCGATAATGTAAAGTGGGTGGTAGGTTAAGACATTGTGGAATCGTGTCGCATAGTCTTTTAGGTGGGTTTTGTTTAGCTTAAAGCCAAGTTGTAAGGAATTAACACCCGTGTTTCGGAGATGTTTAAAGAGGGCAAGGGTGTTGTGAAAATGCAGAGGTGTTTTCATCGCAAAGGATTCCAGAATCTCAAACTCCCGCCCTAAAATCCTTGCATAGTCTTTTAAATCTAAATATTCTAATCCGATTCCAAAGATTGCGCGCAGTTCTTGATAGTTTGCCTTGCCAAAGGTGCTAAAGGCTAAGAATCCTTTGGGCTTTAGTAAGCCACTCAATCGTGGCAAAAAGCTTGGCTGATGCACCCATTGGATTGCCGCATTGGACAAAATCAAATCGTATTTTAATGCGGGATTGATTTTTTCAATTTGCGTTAAATCCTCAAAGTCGGCTTGTAAAAAGTCTATGGGGTACGAAATTGCTGCAAAATCTTGCGAAAAATCCACTAAATCCACCGCCAAATAAGATTCAAACTCAAAAATCTGTGCAAATTGTTGGCTCAAGATTCCATTGCCACAACCAAGCTCTAAAATATTGGTAAATTTTTGCATTGGGCAGTGTTTTTGTAGAAGTGTAAGCAGGGTGCGCTGCATTGTGCGTTGAATCTTTGCGCTTTGGGCATAAGTTGGCTTGGCTTGTTGGAATCTTTGCCAAATGCGCTCTTTGTGTGATTGCATTAGAGCTGCCAATCAAAAAAGGCAAAATGCGGGGCGTCAAACTCCAAGATTTGCGCTTGGCTGTTTTTAAAGTCAATCCAAAAGTTCCTTTGGGATTGCGTGCTAAAAATCAAGTCGTGTTTGGAAATAATGATTTTATCCCAAGAAATCTTGCCTGTAATAGTGTCAAATTGTGCGCAAGCTTGGATAAAAAATCCCAATTCTTCGCGCAAGGTTTGGGAATCTAGGAAAACAAAATCTTGCGTTTTGTCTAAAGACTTTTCAAATAAATTGCGCTTAAAAGCCTCCAAGTCAAAGGTTCTTTGTGTGAGTTTAAAAAGCTTAAGCGGGATTCCAAATTGGGAATGAATCCCAAATTCTGTGCCATTGACTGCAATTTTGCGCACAATAGGGGGAGAGTCTTGCTCTAGGGATTCTAAAAACACACGCGCGACAAAAACACCCATAGAGAAGCCTAAAAGCGTGATTTTTGGTTTTGGGTTGAGGGATTTTAAGCAAGATTGGAGTGCGCTAAAGTCTAAATGTCGGTAAGAGGATACCACGATAGAATCGTAATCCTTAGGAATAAAGGAGAGAAAATGCGAGGGGTGAGAAGCAAAGCCTCCAAAGATTAGCAAAAGATTTTCACGAGACTTGAAATTGTAATCAAGATTCATTATGAATGCTTTTAAGTGTTTGCACTAGGGATTCCAAAGCCGCAAAAGGCAAGTTGGCAGTGAGTGAGAAGCGCAAAAGAGCGCGATTTTTGGGAGTCGTTGGGGATTTGATTGCGGGGGCGAAATAGCCCCTTTGTTCTAGCTTTTGAGAGAAATGCACCGCTTTCGCATTATCGCCTAAAACCAAACTAATGATATTGTAATCCCCTAGAACTTCTAGCTCTAGCTCACGCATAAGCAATGCTTTGAAATCCGCACTTAAACGTGTAAGGCTTGCTCTTTGCCTTTCAAGATTTGGAAGCTCCAAAAAGCCAAAGAGAGTGCGTGCAATATTAAGCGGAGGGAGAGCCGTAGAGTAGATGAGAGAGCGAGAGAAATTGACAAAATATTCATAAAACAAAGAATCGCAGAGCACGCAAGCCCCCATAGAAGCGAGTGCTTTTCCAAAGGTGAGCACAATAAAATCAATGGAATCTAGCAGCCCAAAATCCGCGCAGATTCCTAATCCATTCTTGCCAAAACTCCCGATACTATGTGCCTCGTCAAGATACAAATAAACATTGTCAAACTGCTGTTTGATTTGCGTTAAATGGCGCAAGGGGGCAAAGTCTCCCTCCATACTGAAAAGCCCCTCGCTCAAGACAAACACCGCGGCATATTTTGGTGCGTTATCTCTTACGATTTTCTCTAGCATTTGCATATCGTTATGCGCAAATCGCTTTAAATGCGTGGGTTTAAAGGATTTTAATCCATCAATATGGCTTGCGTGGATAGATTTATCCGCGACAAAAAGCACATTTTTGAGCGAATTTAATGCGCCAAGTGCGCCTAAATTGGCGTGAAAACCGCTATTAAAGAGCAAGGCTTGCTTGCCAAAGGTGCGAGATAAATGGGATTCTAACATTGTATAAATTTCAAAGTTTCCGCTTAAAAGACGCGAGGAAGAGGAGCTAAAATGTAAGTGTTCCTTAAAAAGCGCGGAATCCAAAAATGCCGCATTAAAAGATTCATCGGTAGATAGCCCGAGATAATCATTGCTAGCAAGATTCAAAAGCCATTTTGGGCTATCGTTCCTCTTGGGATTGTGTGAATTTCTAGCAATCTGGAATCCACGATGTTTTTGAGGCGTCAGAGTGCGGTAATTGGAATCGCATTTGAGGTTTTCAAGCGTTTGAGCAATTTGCGATTCTATGGCGGAATTTGATAGCATTTGAAAGAGGGGTAAAGGCTTATGCCTTTGCACTCTGAAGCAGTTTGGCAAATTCATTAAAGAGCATTGCGGATTCTAGCGGTCCCGGTCCTGCCTCTGGGTGGTGCTGAAAAGAGCAAATGAGCGCATTTTTATAGCGCACTCCCTCTATTGTGTTGTCAAAAAGATTGCGATGTGTTACTTCTGCAATCTCTTGAATAGATTCTGGCACAGAATAATTATGGTTTTGTGCGGTGATTTCTATCTCTTGTGTGAGGAGATTTTTTACCGGGTGATTGCCGCCGTGATGTCCAAATTTGAGCTTATGTGTGGGGTAGCCGTGTGCGAGGGAAAGCAACTGATGTCCCAAACAAATTGCAAAAAGCGGAATCTTAGCCGCAATCAACTTCTTGATTTCTGCAATTTCAGTGTGTAAGACTTGCGGGTCGCCCGGTCCATTAGACAAGAAAATCCCTTCAAATTCTCCTTGCTTATAGCGCGCAATCAGCGATTCTGCGTCAAAGTTATGCGGCACGACTTCAACACTAAAGCCCGCATTGACAAGCTGGTTTAGAATGCTGCGCTTGATTCCAAAATCAATCGCGAGGATTTTTTGGTGTGTTTTGGGGGTGGTATAGTCCATAATGCCAAAGTCAAATTTGCCCTCATAATGTTGGTAAGGTGTTTGTGTGCTAACTTCTTTGATATAGTTGATTTCTTCAATCTTTGGGCTATTTTCTAAGAGTTTTTTGAGAGCGTCTTTATCAGAAATTTCAGTCGAAGCAATCATCATCATCGCGCCTTGCTCACGCAAGGTTTTTGTTAAAAGACGTGTATTAATCTCACTAATCCCCATTGCGTCAAATTCTTTTAAAAACTCTCCTAAGCTCTTGTTGGCACGAAAATTAGAAAAGTCCGCATTGTAATGACGGCACAGAATCCCTTTCGCGAAGATTTTGCGGCTCTCCATATCTTGCTTATTTGTCCCTACGATTCCAATTTCTGGCATTGTGAAGCATACAAATTGTCCCGCATAGCTTGGGTCGGTTGTGATTTCTTGATAACCTGTAAGTGAGGTATTAAAGACGAGCTCCCCTACACTTGTTTTTGCCGCACCAAAGCTTTTTGCCTTAAAAAACAAACCATTTGCCAAATAAACCCAAGCGTCTTGTAGCCCATTGTGTGAAGATGCCATTAGAAAAATCCTTTCTTTTTGAGCTCCTCTTGATAGAGCTTATCAAAAATTAAATCATATTCTTCACTGCCAAATACGATTTTTCGTTTGTAATTTGCAATACGTTCTTGCACGATTTCTTCTACTTCATTATAGATTCTTGAATAGCTGTTAATGGCTTTGAAGATTACATTGACAATGCGCGTTTCGGAAGTGGCAGAGTCAATCAAATCTTCCTCAAAGAGTTCGTCAAGAATCTTGTGTGCTAGGTGATTGTAGCGGTCTTCAAAGCTTAGGATAAAGTTTTCATTCTCTGCTAGTCTTTGTTTGATTTTCCAAAAGAGTTGGTGCTCATCTGCCCGCATAAACTCAATTTCATCTAAATTTTCCTCTAAGATTTCTCTTGTTTTTTCTTCAAGATTTGCTTCTTCTTGGATATTCGCTTCAATGAATTTTTGTGCAACCCTTGAAATGCTTTCCAAGCCGTGTAGAACGCTTACGAATCCGCAGTTTGATAAATCTAATGCTATTTTATTTCCAATATAAGGCGCATGTGCAAGTCTGAATTTCATCGCATACCTTCATAAATTTTTGCGCTATTTTAGCGTTTTCTCTCTTAAATATGCTTTTTTCTGTATTTTAAATAATTTTGAGATGTTGGATTTCGGATTTTAGCTTTTCTGCGTTTTCATAAAAGCTTGCGAGATTATGGTATTCCGCAAAATGCGCAATTTTTATTGCAGTATAAGATTCTATAAAAGCGTCCATTTGAGAATTAGAATCTTTGCTAATAATGAGCCCTAATAATGGAATCTTGCGCGCTTTTAATGCTTCAATGCTTAGCAAAATATGATTGATTCCGCCCAAATAGTATGCACCTACCAAAATGCAGGGCAAAGAAAATGTGCTCAAAAAATCAATCATACATTTTTGTTTGTCTAGGGGAGTAAAAAGCCCGCCAGCACTTTCAATCAATAAATTTTCTGATTTTGGCAATGGAATCTTTAAGCCATCATAATGCACATTTTCTTTTTGCATACCGATATGAGGGCTAGCAGGAGTTTGCAAAGTGATTCCGCTAGTGTGGATTTTGGTCGTGGGTGTTAAAGCTTGGATTCTTTGGCTATCTGTTGGTATGCCTGCTTGAACGAGTTTGAAATAATCTAGTTTAAACGCATAGCATAATGCCGCACTAACCGAAGTTTTCCCCACATCAGTATGGCTTCCCGCGATAAAAATTTGCATAAGGATTCCTTAAAGTCTTTTATCAATTCTCATTAGATGATTAAAATTGTCATCAATGCTCACTAAAACCATAAATTATCTAACAAGCGCACGCCCTCAACGCGAGCGACAATAAGAATTAGGGTAGAATCTTTTTCTATTTGTTCTATTTCTTGTAATGCGTGATTGACAATCACAAGGTATTCTACCTCTAGCCCCTCCAATACTTCTAAAGCAATTTTCTTTAATTCCTTAGAATCCTTAATGCCGCGCATAATGGCTTTGGTAATCGCATTTAAGGAAGCAGAAATTTGTAAGGCTTTTTGGATTCCTGCTTGGCTTAAGTAGGCATTGCGTGAGCTTAACGCTAACCCCTCTTCATTGCGGACAATAGGACAAGGAACAATCTCTAAGGGCAAAAACAAATCTTGCACCATTTTCTGAATGATGAGTAATTGTTGTGCGTCTTTTTGCCCAAAAAACGCTTTATTGGGACGAATAAGGTTAAAGAGCTTGAGAACGACTTGAAGCACACCATTAAAATGTCCCGGACGTGTTTTGCCCTCCAAGATATTCGCCATTGCCGCTGGTGCATTGAAAGTGATTTGTAGTGTGGAATCTAGCGGATACATTTGCACGGTATCGGGCATAAATACGACATCTACACCTGCCTTTGTGCAGATTTGTAAATCCGCTTCCTTTTTGCGAGGATATTGGTTAAAGTCCTCATTTGCTCCAAATTGTGTGGGATTGACAAAAATAGAGACGATAGAGCAATCACAAGTCGCAAGGCTTGCTTCTATAAGGGATAAATGTCCTTTATGTAAAGCCCCCATAGTCGGGATTAAACCAATAGTTTTTGTGGGATTTTGAGATTTGAATTGATGGATAAAGGCTTGTAAATCTTGCGTGGTTGTAAATATTTGCATACGATTCCTTTAAAATTTAGCAAATAAATCGTAAATTATGCGATGAGAGAGTTAAAAAATAAATAAAAAACATAGAAAGCTATGTTAAAATCTTAATAAAATTTATCTAAAAGAGGGTTGTGATGTGGAATCACAAAAATTAAAAGAATTAGTAAAGATTTCTGATTGGGATTTTTTATCTTTAAATGAAAAAATTATTTCAACTTATACTAAACCTGATGACAAAGTCATTTTGCCTTATATGAGTGCAGATAATTTTGCATTTGAATTGGCGATTAATGAACGCAAGTGCTTAGTGTATGATAATAATCCATTAGTAAGAATTAACTTTGAATCCGATTTTTTTTATCCAAGTTTGGCAGGCATTAAAAGTCGTTTAGGTGAAATTAAAACGATAGGAGAATTTCCAGATTGTGGGGTCAAAAGATTCTTGCACCCTAAAACCTATAATGAAGCAATGGCGATTCGTTTGTTTTTGGACGGAGAGCCTAAAGATGCCATTAATTTGTGGATTAAATATTTAAGCGCAGAAGCACTTAAAATGCCAAAATCAGGTAAAGGGGAGCTTGAAGAGCTTGAATATATTGATATAAAAGATTTTGTACTCAAAAAATATAAAGTGATTTTCAGTGAGATTGACCCGATGAGGGTTTTGCTTTTGCACAAAGCAGCACCGGAGTTTTTGCATAGTGAAAAAGAGTTAGACGAGGCATTAAAAGGAACAAGGGTAAAATTGGCGCATTATGCCCCTTATCGTTTTAATGTGCGCGAATATTTTAATAAAAACTTATTGAAAATATGGTTTCATAATATCAGCAAAGAGCAATTAATGACTGCATTTGTAGAAGATGAAGCCGCTTGGAATCAACGTTGTAAAAAGGATTTTCTATCCTTGCACAAAAGACTAGCAAGCGGAGGAGTGATTCTAGTAGAGAAAGCCAATGAATATGCGATTGAGGAATTTTTCAAGCTTGCGTTTTTTTATGGTTATGAAAATTTACGCGCATTTTGTAATACCAAAGGCGTGCAGGCTTATTTGATGAAAAAATTAGGATAATTTGCACTTACAAAACAGAATCGCAGAATCGCTTATAATGAGTGCTTTTATATTGTTGGAAGCTTTGATATTATGAGGTTTCAAGTAGGCTTAAGTTGTTATTAAAAATTTTAAGATAAAATTGTAATTCTATTTCTGATTTAGAAATGGCTCGATAGCTCAGTCGGTAGAGCAGGAGACTGAAAATCTCCGTGTCGGTGGTTCGATTCCGCCTCGAGCCACCATTGGCTTAAGTTTTGTATCAACTCTTCTCCTATCAAATAAAATCACATTCCCCCCAATTTTTCCCCAAGATTAGCAAATTTTATTTTAATTTTATATTTCTTAAGTATGATTCCAACTGCACTTTTGGTGCAACTCTTCTGGGTTAGCCCCCCCCGACCC
>NZ_JAAVGY010000058.1 GCF_014799995.1 Helicobacter sp. | reverse complement strand
CTAAGTAATGTCCTTAATCTTAAGGCTTTTTGCGATTCTACAACATAAGGCTTAGAGGTTTTTGAGGCATTGGAGAGATTCAAAATTTCTTGCGTAATAGGTAAATTATGCTCTTTGGCGAAGTTTAGAGCTAAAAAATCCTCGTTGCAAAAGGTATTGATAGAATGTGCAATAGAATGAGGGATAAAAGAATCTATTGCATCTCTTGTGATTGTGATACAACGATTCTCTATCTTTTTGCGTAATTTTTGACGCAAGGATTTAATAGGGATAAAGGCGCAAAGGAATTTTGCCAAGTATCTTTTGACATAAATTAGCATTTAATCTCCTAAAATTTGGTTTGGTATATTGTTGGAATGCAAAGAGAGCAAAAATTCATAGGTATTTTTTGCAATGACTTTATAATCCATTTTTGCTTGAGCGTTTTTGAAAGTGGCTTGTTTTTTGCTAAGTAAATGTTCTTTGGGTGTATTTAAGATTCTTTCTATGCTTTGCGTGATAGCGTTTGGACTATTTTGTGTAAAAAATGCAGTGGATTCATCAAAGAGGCGCAAATATTCAGGTAAATCATTGAGCAATGGAATCACACCATTGCCCGCATATTCCATTGCTTTAATCGGAGAAGAAACACTATAAAGGGGAGTGTTGGGAATAATGCCCAATCCGATGTCGTAAATGCTTAGCCGTTGAAGCATTTCTGTAAAAGGTAGGGGCGGGTGAAGTGTGATTCTACTATCTTGAGTAGAAATGTGGAGGATTTTTTCCACTTCTTTATTAGAACTTCCGCTAAAAATATCCAAGACAAACTCCCCTTTTGCTTCAGAAATTGCCTCTACAATCTTTGCTAATTCTCTATTTGCGTCAATAGAGCCGATATAAATTAGTTTTAAGGGTTGATTTATGGAGTGTGTATTGTGCGAGATAGATTCTAAATCTAAAAGGTCAAAGTCAATACCATTTGGGAGAGAAAAAATGGGGATATTTAGCTGATGAAAAGATTTAAAATGTAAAGTAGAGCCCATATAAGCTATACATTTGTTTAGGATTTTGTTGTGCAAAAAGAATTTAATCTTGTATTCTAACTTCTTGCGCCATAGGTGCTTTTTGTCCCTTTGTGCCTCATAGAGCCTGCGGTAATCATGTGGAAAAGTCTCCCAAAAAATCACCTGTTTGTGAAAAGGTAGGATTTGCTTAGCGATTCCATAAAAATTGCGCACGATGATGTAATCATAATCTAGCAAGTTTCCCCCAAGATTGAGAAAGCATTGGATAAATTTTCTATGCTTAGTAGAATAGGGTAGGATAAAGCGATTCGCTTTAAATTGGGGTTGGCAGACTCTGGAATCCTTAGTGAAATAGGCACAATGCACTTCTGCATATTCTAAGAGATATTTCTCAAAAACGCCTTTAAGCGTGCATTCTTCTTCATTGTATGGCTTGTCGGTAATACAAAGTATGCGCATTTATATTTTCCCAGTCTGGAATTTAGATTTTAAGTATTGTTTGATTCTTTTTGGCAGACCATAAACATAAGGAAAGTGAAGACAAAATCTTTTTCTATAATTTAAAAAGCGAGCATAAGGCAACAGATTTGCTTTAGAGATTTTCAAATCCTTAGAGTAGCCAATGATTTGAAGAAATCGAATTAAGGATTGTAGTAAAAGAGTTATTTGTGATTTGATATGATTTTGAATGATAGGAGAATCATAGTAAGCTAAAATTTCGTCATAATATTTAATAATTGTGTAATAAGAGTATATTTTTTTCTTTATATATGATAGTGACATTTGTTGTTTAGTAATTGAATTATCATTAAAAGTGTAATTATAATATGGTTTGGAGTTGATATAGATTGCCTTTGTTTTTAAAATTATTTCCAAACAAAAAGGATTGTCTTTGTGAATGATATGAGGTATGAAAGCTGTTTTGGATTTAAAAAGAAATTTGGCTTGAAAAACAAATTGTGGAACAGAGTGCAAATTATCTTTTAGGTATTCTATCAATAATGTGGGAGCAACGGTGTTTTCCAAAATTTGCTCATTTTTCAAGAAATAATGTTTTATTAATATTTTTGATTGGGATTGTATTTTAAAAATAGAATCTGTCATAATGATTTCTATATTTTTATCTGTATTTGAAAAAACAATTTGTGAGAAAATTTCTAATGCGTCTTTTTCCCAATAGTCATCAGAATCCACAAAACAAATATAGAATTTATCTTTGTTTGTAGAATCAAAATTCGTTATTTTATCTTTGACTGCTTCTAGCCCTCTATTTCTTGCCAACGATAACCCTTGATTTTCTTGAGAGAAAAGTATAAATCTTTGGTCTTTGTTTGCATATTCTTGAGCGATTTTTTCACTAAAATCTGTGCTGCCATCATTGATTAAAATTGCTTCAAAGTGAGGATAAGTTTGATTTGAGATGGAATCTAAACATTTGGGCAAATATGATTCTACATTGTAAATAGGGATAATAATAAAAAATTTAATTTGCATCTTTATTAATTTGTTGAACAATAGAATTTAAGATGATTTGTTTCATTTTCTGTTTGAAATTGATATCGTTGCTTAAAAGAGTGAAGTTGGATATTACTTCGTCGAAGTCTGAATAAGAGGGCGAATACCCCCCTATTTTATTGATAGCTTCTTGAAGTGAGTTTTTTGAGTTAATTTTAAAAGCGTCTTTAAGCAGTTCAAGGCATAATGTATTTTCCCCAAATATTATTATAGGCTTATGAATCATAATAGATTCCAAAAGCGCAGAACCACATATAGATGCAACTGCTTTTGCATTTTGTATTAGTATATTGCTTGACATCTCAATACTTATTAAACAAGTATTTGGAAGCAGTTGTATTTGTTTGTAAAAATATGGACTTCTAAAGTAATGAATGTTTTTCAGAAAATAATCATTTGTATCATAGCAGAAGAAAGTGCTTGGATGTTCTTTGATGTATAGTTTCCAATTTTTCGGCAAGCATTCAGATAGCCATTGTATAATAAAAAGTTGAGCATTTAAAGTGGTTGTAGCCATAATGCTTGCTTCTGGTTCTTGGTGCAGCGAATAATAAATATAGTTTTGCTCTAAAGATGGGGTTATTGATATTTTGTCATATAGTTTTTTGAGATTTTTTACATATATGCTAGAAGTAAAGATTTCACCTCTTGTAAGCAATGGCTGTTTGATGAAAGATTGTCTGTATTTTTGATAAGGAGTTTTTAAAATATCAGCAATGAAGTATGGAAAATTTCTAACCTGCTTTTTAAAAAAGAATTTATATGGGTGTGCAAAGCCAATCCTTTTCTTTTTAAATAGATTTTTCTGATAATATTCTTGTAACCCATTTACAAAAGTATGTATGTTGTGCAAGTGTTTTGAGCTGTTGTTGATTTTGATAAATTTCTTTTGATTCAATGAAATAATTTGCACAAGAGAAACACTGCCATATCCTAAAGGAGTGCAAATATTAAAGGTGGGAATATTTTTAAAGACAGCAATATCAATAGGAATGCAATCATAAGGCATTGAGTGATTTTGTCCCATCAATATTACAGCGTCTACCGTGTGCGATTCAAAAATTTCTAACCAATACGCAAGAGCGTTAAGATATTTTTGTTGGATAGTACCCATATCTGTAAATTTTCTTTGCAATCCATGTTCAATTTTTAGTTGAGTTGATCTAAAATTTTCTATATCAGCATAAGTGAGATTGTAATTATTTTTGTAGTTATCTTCAAAATTTTGTGTTACTTTAAAGGAGAGAAAGTGTTCGCAAAATGTTCCATATTTGACTCTTGCTGCTTCAATATCTCTAGTAACTAAAGCAATAATATTGTATTGTTCTGAGAGAAAATATTGGTCGCTAGAATTAATGTGGTCAATAATAATGCAAGAAAGTTTTGACATTTTAATTATCACTCAATGCTAGATATTTTTTCTTAAAATATTCCCAAAGGCTATTAGGATATTCCGCGTTTTTATCAAGTTGTAAATCTGACCACATAGCATTCCAAAGATGATATATATATATATATATCTTTATTAATTGTTATCTTGGTATGTGGCGTAATGAAATTTTTGGTTTCAAACCAATTAATATCACAAAAGTATTTGGCATCAACAACATAATTTTCTAGCTTATGCCGCACAATAAAATCTCCTAAAAAGAGTGGACCGATGATTCCCCATTTGACTTTTATAGGGAAATTAAATCTCAAGATATTTTCGAGTTTTAACCTTCCGGCTCTATTTTTTTTATCCGAGATTATTTGTTCCATTTCTTGAATAATTTTTAGTAACATTGGAGAACCTTTTGGGGCTTTTATAACGCATGTGGTTGGAATGATAGAACCGTCTTTTTGTCTTTCGGAAGCAAAAACAAAAGGCATATCAAGGGATTTTAAATTTTGGACACAGATCGTGTCTGTATCTACCCACCAGCCCCCTTCTTTATAAAGAATATAGTATCTAATATAGTCGCTAAAGGCTGCGATTCCAACTTCGCCTCTATTATCAAAAAAAATCTTGTCTTGCGACACTATTTCATTTGCATTCTTAATGGAAAAATTAGAAAAATTTTTATGGAGCTGTAATCTTTCTGTTAAATACAGCATAGAAGCATCTTGTGGTGTATAAGTATAAAGTGTAAAAGGATGATTACAGGAAAGATAGGAAGCAATACATAATATTTCCATGTCGCTAATAGCATTTTTTTTAATGTTTTTGCTAAACCAAAAACTATGAATCGTATTTTTTATGGTAAAATCCTTTTTTATTTGGTATTTTAATATAAAATTTTGTTTTTAGGAAGATGCAAATGTCAAAAAAGCAAAACAATTATGATGAGAATTTTTATCACTCTCAAGCACAAGAAAGTTATGATTCTGCAAAAGAAGTTATTTCTGGTATTTTAGCGGGGGGGGGGGGCATTTACCGACATAAAAAGCATAATAGATATTGGTTGTGGTGTTGGAACTTGGTTAAAGGCGTGGCAGGATATTAAACCAAACATTAGAATTTTTGGCATTGATGGCAACGATGTAGACGAAAGATTGTTTTATATTTCCCAAAAAGATTATTATAAGAGAGTGGATTTAAGAAAGAATGCAGATGAGGTTTTTAAAATCGTATGTCAAGATTCAGGGGCAAAGTATGAGGCTAAGCCTTTTGATTTGGCAGAAAGTTTGGAGGTAGCGGAACATTTAGAAGCACAATATGCCAAAAATTTTATTGATCTTTTGACTAAATTTTCAGATATTGTTTTGTTTTCTGCTGCAATTCCTTATCAAGGAGGAACAGACCATTTCAATGAGCAACCCCCAAAATATTGGGCAGATTTATTCTCTGAATTTGGTTATGTATGCTTTGATATTCGCAAAAATTTTTGGAACAATGAAAAAATTTGTTTTTGGTATAGGCAAAATTTATTATTGTTTGTTCATCAAACAAAAGTTCATTTGTTAGAGAACAAAGGCTTAATCCCTGAAGAGCCTTTGTATATTGCTCATCCAAAGTATATGGAAATTTATTTTCAGAAATGCCAAGAAAAATGCCAAGAAAACCCCATTAGACTTTATTGGCGACATCCAACGAGATTTATGCGGGATTTGGTCAGATTTGTTAAGGGTGTATAATAAACTGCATTTTCTGATTTAAATCCAATCAAGGAATATATTTTTTGCTCCATATTCTTGAATACGACTTTTAAGTTTTTGCATTTTGACATCACCATCAGAAAAAAATCTCTCATGTGTTTCACAAACAATGAAATCAATGTGTTGGTAGAGTTTTTTAGTTAAGATAGAATCCAAAACATTAAACTCTTCACCTTCAATATCTAGTTTTAGTAGATAGATTCTTTGATATTTTGGCAGGATGATTTTTTCAATCACTTGGCTTAAATCAATAACTTTGACATCATAAGATTCTTGAGTGGCGTCCATATCACTCTGCCCAATGCGATTCCCTTGCGAAAGAATTCCTCCTTTGTCTATGAGAAATTTTGTAGAATAGAATTTGTTTGAAAGTGCATTGCTGCTTACAATTACATTTGGATTATCTTTGTATTTTAGCTGCAAAAGTCCATTGAGGATAGTGTTTGGCTCAAAAGCATAAGAGATTCCACCGCAAAATAAAATTAAGTCTGTAACTACGCCGTTGTGGGCTCCGCCATCAATACATACCAAAGGTGGATTGTCTTGTTTTACTCTGCTGTCGGGGGGGGGGTATCATATCCTCATAATAGAAATCATAATGATTTGATTTCTGTAAGGATAGCATTTTATAAAAAATGTTGTAATGTTGCTCGGGAACACTAGCGTTACGGAGCATTAACTCAAGTTTGTGTGTCCCATAAGGATTGAAATAGAATCTAAATAATTCTTGTTGTAGTCTTTTAATTTCTGCAAAGTGTTTGCGTTTGGCTGGGGTTGCATTATGAATTTTCTTGATAAAATCTCTTAACATTTTAAATCTCCTCTATAAACTAGGTTTTCTTTACCCCGCCACCGCATACGCTCTTGTTTCTCGGATTACGCTGACTTTGACTTCGCCGGGATATTGCACTTGCGATTCTATGTCTTTGGCAATGTCTTTGGCAAGTAGATAGGATTCCTCATCGCTAATGTCTTCAGACTTGACAATCACACGCACTTCGCGCCCCGCGTTAATTGCATAAGCGTGTAAAACGCCCATTTTGGAAGTTGCGATTTTTTCTATCTCACTGACGCGCCTTAGATAGTTTTCTAGTACCTCACGTCTTGCGCCCGGACGCCCAGCGGAGAGAGCATCAGCCGCACAAACCGCCGCAGCTTCCACGCTCTTAATCTCCTCATCGCCGTGGTGGGATAGAATCGTATTGAGCACGACAGGGTGTTCATTGTATCGTCTTGCGATTTCTGCCCCCAACTCTACGTGCGTGCCTTTGAAATCGTGTGTGCGGGCTTTACCAATATCGTGCAATAATCCCGCGCGCGTGGCAAGCATACAATCCCCGCCCAATTCTGCCGCAATAATCCCTGCAAGATTGGCGACTTCTAGGCTGTGTGTCAAGGCATTTTGTCCATAGCTTGCACGATAACGCAACTTGCCGATGAGCCTTTTAATCTCGGGGTGGATTCCATTTAAGCCCAAATCTAGCACCACGCGTTCGCCCTCTTGATACACATTTTCTTCAAAATCTTCAAAGCATTTTTGATAGATTTCTTCAATGCGTGCAGGCTGAATCCGTCCGTCTTCTACCAGACGATTAATCGTTTCTACTGCAATCGCACGCCGATAGAGATTGTGAGAGCTCACAGTAATCACATTGGGAGTGTCGTCAATGATAATATCCACGCCACAAATCATTTCTAGACATTTGATATTGCGTCCCTCTTTGCCAATAATGCGTGCTTTTAAATCATCACTTGGCAGGACAATCGTATGAATCAAACGTTCTGCGGCAAACTCCCCTGCGAAGCGCGAAGTCGCCATTGCTAGGATATAGTTTGCTCTTGCCTTTGCTTCGGCTTTGGCGTTTGCTTCTTGTTCTCTAATGATTTTTGCGCACTCTAGTTTGGCTTCTTCTTTGATACGTTCTAGTAGCATACCTTTGGCTTCGTTTTTGGTCAAATAAGCAACTTTAGAGAGATTTTTTGTAAGCTCTTCTAGCTTTTGTTGATAAGTATTCTTGAGTTTTTTCAGCGCACTCTGCTCTTCAAAAAACGCATTGCGGTCTTTGCTAAGTAGCTGTTTTTCATTATCAAGTCGGCAGAGTTCCCTTTCAATGCGTTGGGATTCTCTCAATTTTTCTTTCTCAAAATTTAATGAGTTTAGCTCGTATTCTTTGATGATTCTAGCACTCTCTCTATCGCATTTTTCTTTTGCTTCTATCTCTATATCTTTGGCTTTGATTTTAGATTCTTGTAGGAATCTTTCCGCCTCATATTCTATTGCTTTTGCCTTTGCCTTTGCTTGCTCTAGCAAGACTTTAGAATCCGCACGCGAGAGTTTGTGTGAGATAAGATAGCTTCCACCTCCGGCAAGCAAAGCGGACAATACAGAACTCGTAATCACCCATATTACCATATTAATACCTTTAAGATTCGTTAGGAAAACAAAGGTTTAAAAGCAAGCTTGTTATAATTTGGAGAAATTTAGATTTTGTAATTTATTAAACTTGTTACCCTAACTTGAATTGATATAATTGATTAATTATTGAAAATCTTTATATCTTTATAAATTCTTATTCTACTCTTTTTTAGTTTAATGAGAGTTTAAGTAATTTTTAAAGGAAGATTTAAAGCTATAGATTTGCGAGATTATGGATTGCTTCGGGCAAGCCCTCGCAATGACAAGAAAGGAATACGCAAATACTCCACTGCGTCATTGCGAGGAATGAGTAAAACAAATGACGAAGCAATCTATAATTTGGAATCTCGCCTCTAAGTCCCATTTCTCGTCATTGCGAGAAGTCGTAAGACTTCGTGGCAATCTATCATAATGCACTTCATAAATTAAACAATGGAAGGATTTTTGATGATTAGAATCTTAAGGATTTTTTGTGATATAATCCAACCACAAAACCAAGAGGAGAGGGAATGTTTAAGCCTTTATTTGTATTTTTTCTTTTTTTAAATTTTGCTTTTGGGGGGAATGTCTCTCCAATCAAAATGGCAAGCAGCGAAGTTTATGTGATTTCTCTGCAAACAAGTGCGTTGAGCTTGGATTTTCTCGCTTTGCAAGATGAGAAGCAAAAACAATTCGTAGAGCAAAATTCTGCCAAACTCACACCCAATGAGCATAATATTTTGCTGATTAAGTCTCCCAATTTTACGGCATTAGTAGATACAGGGTATCCCCATACGCAAAAGAATCTCAAAACTGCATTAGAAGCATTGAATGTTTCTTTTGATGAGATTACGCATATCTTTATTACACACGCGCACAGAGACCATATCGGCGGAATCCTAGATGAAAAGGGGCAAAATAACTTCCCTAATGCCAAACTAATGATAGACAAAAGAGAGTTTGATTATTGGCAGAATGTCGGAGATAAACACGCTAAAGATTCCATTAATAGCTTTAAAGAAATTGTTTATTTCACTCCAAACAAACCCTTGCTTCAGGGGGATTTAGAGATTCTCGCGCTTCCAGCCTATGGACACACTCCAGGGCATAATATGATTTTGTTGCAGCACAAAGAGGACAAACTTCTTTTTTGGGCTGATATTATGCACTTTTATGCCTTGCAAATTGCAATGCCAGAGATTGCATTGGTTTTTGATGTGGATAAGGACGAGGCTATCAAAACACGCAAAGAGGTTTTGCAACGACTGAAAAGTGAAAAAATACCGGTAGTGGGTGCGCATATGCCTTTGAGCCAACCCATTGTTTTAGAATAGCTTTTTTAAGTAATTGTTTTGTTATTTTGTTTTAAGTGAATGTCGTGCGTTACTTTGATGAGAGAGCGCATAAAGAGGAGTAATCAACACATCGCCCCGAATATCATAGTCTTGCGTGATGACTTCTGAAGCATAGTTAAAATTGCGGCAAACAAAAAGGATTTTTGGAGTCTTGCGCGAGGCTTGATAAGGCGCGAAAAATCTATCATACATTCCCTTACCAAACCCTATGCGCCGCAATTCTTTATCCACTCCAAGCACAGGGACAATCGCACAATCTATGGTTGCGTGATAGCTAGAATCGCTAGGCTCAAAAACCCCAAAGGATTTCTTTTGTAAAGGAAGTCGATAGGGCACGGCTTTGAAGCTTTCTTCGTGCATAAAGGGCAAGAATACCCGCACCCTTTTTGTTTTCCGATAGAATCTCAAGAGTTTTCTAATGTCAAATTCTAAGGGCAAAGGCGAATAAAAAAGCAAATTTATAGGATATTTGGAGTGCTTTTTATGGGATTGGATATAGCATTGCAAATGCGCTTTGAGTTGTTTTTGGATTCTGGAATCTAGCCCATAGAGGTTTTTGCGCATTCGTGTTTTGATGAGATTCGCCTTGAAAGTCTTGCGGTAGGTTGCCTTTAAGCCTTGCGATTGCATTGTTGTCCCTTTGTCTTTTTGAAAGAATAAAAAAGTGTCATAAATACAGCGCATTGTAGCAAAAGCAGCAAAAAATGTATGCTATAAACTTGCGATTCTTTTTGCTCTATTCCAAAAAATTCTAGGGTTGTATAAAACACAAATGCGATTCCGAGTCCCAAAAGATAGCCGATTTGTTTGTGTTTGTCCAATGCGGATAAAATCACTTTGCGTGAAAAAATCAATGTTTCTGCGCGTCCTAAATAATCCCCAAAGATAAAGGTAATTTGGTAAAGTGCGTAAATCATTATCGCACCAAACAAAGTATCAGGAAAGAGCAAATAAGCCAAAATATAGCCAAAGGGCACAACTTCCAAGCCTAAAAGAATCCTTTTGTAAGGCTTTGTTTGGAGGATTTTGGTATAAAACAACGTCAAAACAAACGCGCCCAGTGCGAGTGAGATTCCACCAATAGAATAGGTTTTGGGGCTTAAAGGAGCATAGATGATGAAAATTGTCCCTAATGAAACCCCCAAGAAAAGGGAGTTTAAGAGTTTATAGGCGCAATAGAATCGCAGAGAAATGCTGCGCATCATCTCACCAAGAGTATTTTATGCCACCGCCAAAAACGCGCTCAAACTCATAAGGATAGTAGCTTTGAGAGACAACAATCGCATTTTTGTGGTTGGTGAGATTCTGCACATAGGCGTAGATTTCAAAGCCTTTTAGCTGATAGCTTGCATTGAGATTGAGACTTTGATAGTTTGGGGCTTTGGTATTGGCATTGTCAAAGTCGTTATAATCATACGCTCGTGAGCCATATTTATAAGAGATTCCAAGATTTAATTGCGTGATAGGTAAGTAGTTGAGGCTTGCGCTTAGTGTATGCTTAGAGACGCCCGGAATCGTATTGCCCTTATATCCCTCATCGCCTTGCATTGTCGCATCAACATAGGCATAACTTAGACTAGAATGCACTTGTGCATTAAAATGTGTGGTGAATTTCGCTTCTCCCCCAATTCTACGCGTCTTATCAAGGCTTTGATTGTCATAAATGCCTGTCATTTTATTTAAGCCATAATAAGCTTCTTTATTGCCATTAATCCAAAAAAGATTTCCGCTTAACTCGTGGATTCCAAACAAACTTTTTGTGCCGATTTGATAAGTATCAAAGGTCGCAGTGTCAATAATATTATTTGGGATTGGAGCATAAGTAATCGGGTCATAGCGCAACATCCAATCCACATTGGGTGTAATAAAACTGCGGGAATAAGAAGCAAAGAGTGAAGTTTGCGCACTTAAGGGATAATGAAATCCCAGCTCACCGCCCCATAAATTATCTTGCTTGCTATAAGCTCCCTCTCCATTTTGTTTGGAAATCACCCTTTGCGTAGAGATTCCAGCATTGAGGGTGGAATCCCCGAAGTATTTTTCTCCATTAAGATAGAGGAGCACAGAATCCACTTGCGCCTTAGTAATGCGGTTGTTAATGCGTGAATTTGTCTTGAGTTCGCCGCCAATTTCTGCAAGATAAGAATCGTTGCGAAAAGAGGAGTTAAAATCTCCAAAGATTCCTTTGCCATTGTATTTATTGTCAAAGTTAATATATTCACTTTCGTTGCGCATACCGCCAAAATTAACATCAGTTATGATTCCAGAATCTCCAAAATGTGTGAAGCCCAAACTATAAATCAAATCCCAACGTCTTTGGTGTGTGAAAGTGTCCCCCCCCCAAGCAGAGGGTAAGGGGGCTTGTGTGGGATTGCTATCAAATTGTGCCTTTGTAAGAGGGCTTGCATACTTGATAGCGTATTGGGAATAGTTGAGGTTCGTCCTAAAAAGTGTGGAATCACTAGGGTAGTAAAAGGCTGTGATTCCGCCATTTTTATTATGGCTTCCGTCTTTTTCTTCGCTCCCTTGTGTAATTTTTCTTGCACCCTCGTTGTGCTGGTATTGTCCATACACTCCAATGTTCAAAGTATCCCCTACATGACGCGCAAAAAATTGTGAATTGAGTGTGTCATAGCTCGCATAACCCACATTCAATGCACCTCCTGCTTTGCGATTCGTAGTGATTTTTAGGATTCCGCTTGTCGCACCATTGCCATATTTGGTTGTGCCTTTGCCTCTTAAGATTTCTATTTTTTGGATAGAATCTAGTGGGATTCCACTCAAAGAAACAGGCGTAGAATCAATATTGTCTAGGCGCATTCCATCTACAATGATAGCGAGATTTTTATGTCCATTTTGTCCAAATCCGCGCAAATCAATGTTCGCAGTGTAGGGATTGCCATATGTTGTGATTTTAAGTAGAGAATGTTGATTCAAGAAGTCGTAGATATTTTGAGCATTGGATTGTTGGATTTCCTCTGCACTAAATTCTTCTTTGAAATCGTCATTTTCTACAAACTCTTTTGCGTGGGTGATAGAAAGTTTCAAGTCTTGAGATTCTACAAGATTTGACTTTTCATTCAAGGCGATGTTTTGACTTTGCGCTAAAAGCGCGCTATTGAGTGCCAAAATTGCCGCAAGTGAAAAGTATTTCTTTCTAAACCCTTTAGGATGTAGAACTTTATGCTTGTGTTGCATATTTTAAGCCTTTCAAATGAGATTTTGCAAGATTTTAAGTCTTAAGATACCGAAATCTTGGACTTAAAAATCATTTGCAAACAGGATTATACCGAAATAATTTTAAACAAAAGTATTGACAATTAAAATAAAAAGTAGTAGAATCTCATCTCATTTTTATGAAAAATGTAAGAATGCTGGCGTAGCTCAGTTGGTAGAGCAGCTGCCTTGTAAGCAGCAGGCCGGGGGTTCGAGTCCCTTTGCCAGCTCCATAATTTATTATAATTTTTCAGTGTTTGACCAGTTTTATTGATAATATTTTGGGGTGAGATACTCAAGTGGCCAACGAGGGCAGACTGTAAATCTGCTGTTTATGACTTCCGTGGTTCGAATCCACGTCTCACCACCATAAGCCATGCGGGAGTAGCTCAGTTGGCTAGAGCATCAGCCTTCCAAGCTGAGGGTCGCGGGTTCGAGCCCCGTTTCCCGCTCCATACTGGGAGCTGATTCTACGAAATCTTATTTTAATCAGCAAAACACTTTTTAATTATTATGCCCATATAGCTCAGTGGCAGAGCACTTCCTTGGTAAGGAAGAGGCCGGCGGTTCAATCCCGCTTATGGGCTCCAGTTTTTCAAAGATTGTGATGGAATTGTAGAAAATGTTACGATTCTTAATTTTAAAATTGGTAAAAATAGTGTAGAATTACCGCTATTTAACTTAAATTTAGGAGAAGCTTATGGCTAAAGAAAAATACGTCAAGTCTAAACCCCACGTAAATATTGGAACAATTGGGCATGTTGACCACGGTAAAACAACTTTAAGTGCTGCGATTTCTGCTGTTCTATCAACAAAAGGTCTAGCAGAAATGAAGGATTATGATAATATTGATAACGCTCCAGAAGAAAAAGAGCGCGGTATTACCATTGCAACTTCACACATTGAATACGAAACAGAAAAAAGACACTATGCGCATGTGGATTGCCCCGGGCACGCAGACTATGTTAAAAATATGATTACAGGTGCGGCGCAAATGGACGGAGCGATTCTAGTTGTTTCTGCTGCGGATGGTCCTATGCCACAAACGAGAGAGCATATCTTATTGTCTCGCCAAGTAGGCGTTCCTTATATCGTTGTGTTTATGAACAAACAAGATATGGTAGATGATGAAGAATTGTTAGAATTGGTAGAAATGGAAATCAGAGAACTTCTCTCAAGCTATGAATTCCCCGGCGATGATACACCAATTGTCGCAGGTTCAGCACTCAAAGCACTAGAAGAAGCAAAATCAGGCAATCTAGGTGAGTGGAGTGAAAAAATTATGAAGCTTATGGATGCGGTAGATGAATATATCCCAACTCCTGTGCGTGAAACTGATAAAACTTTCTTGATGCCAATTGAAGATGTTTTCTCAATCGCAGGTCGTGGAACTGTTGTTACAGGAAGAATTGAAAGAGGAATCGTAAAAGTTGGTGATGAAATTGAAATCGTAGGAATCCGCCCAACACAAAAAACAACCGTAACCGGTGTTGAAATGTTTAGAAAAGAACTAGACCAAGGTGAAGCGGGAGATAATGTCGGGGTTCTATTAAGAGGAACAAAAAAAGAAGAAGTAGAAAGAGGTATGGTTCTATGTAAGCCATCTTCTATTACTCCACACAAAAAATTTGAGGGTGAAATCTATGTTCTATCCAAAGACGAAGGTGGAAGACATACACCATTCTTTAATGGTTATAGACCACAATTCTATGTTAGAACAACAGATATTACAGGTTCTATTGCATTGCCAGAGGGTGTAGAAATGGTAATGCCGGGCGATAATATTAAAATCACAGTGGAATTAATCAATCCTATTGCACTTGAAGATGGAACACGTTTTGCGATTCGCGAAGGTGGTAGAACTGTGGGTGCTGGTGTGGTTACAAAAATTATTGAATAGGCTCAATTATGGCTAAAGGTAATCGTGTAAAAATCGGACTCAAATGCTCTGAATGCGGGGACATTAATTACAGCACTGTAAAAAATGCAAAAACCAAAACAGAAAAACTGGAGCTTAAAAAGTTCTGCCCAAGATTAAACAAACATACCATTCACAAAGAAGTGAAGTTAAAAAGCTAAGGGGCTTCCCTTAGCAATGTAAATTATAGGTCAGTAGCTCCAATGGTAGAGCGTCGGTCTCCAAAACCGAATGCTGGGGGTTCGAGTCCCTCCTGGCCTGCCATTTTTGGAATAAAGAGAGACAAACAAAGTAATGAAAAAACTGATTACCTATTATAGATTATCCAAAGAAGAACTATCCAAAGTTATCTTTCCTACAAAAGAACAAGTAAGAAATGCTTTTATTTCTGTCATTGTTGTTGTAACGGTTATTGCTCTATTTTTGGCATTGGTTGATTTCATTCTTGGTAGCTTTGTTTCAAGTATTTTATAATTAGTAGGATTTGTTTATGGCATTGTATTGGTATGCGATTCAAACATATTTTGGTAGCGAACAAGCTGTGAAACGTGGTATTGAGAATCTCGTCAAAGAACATCATTTAGAAGAAAGATTGACAGATATTGTTGTTCCAACAGAAGATATTATTGAAGTCAAAAACAATAAGAAAAAAATTAGCGAAAGAAGTCTTTATCCGGGATATGTTTTTATTAAAGTAGATCTTGACACTGCATTATGGCATACTATTCAATCCTTACCCAAAGTTAGTCGTTTTATCGGTGAGGCAAAAAAACCTACACCTTTGAGTGAAGCGGATATTAATCACATTATTGAAAAAGTGCAGAATCGCGCAGCTCCTAAACCAAAAATTATTTTTGAGGCAGGCGAGGTTGTCCGAATCATAGAAGGACCTTTTGCAAACTTCACAGGCACCGTAGAAGAATACGATATGGAACACAGAAAGTTAAAGCTTAATGTTTCAATCTTTGGTCGCAGCACTCCGATTGAAATACTTTATTCACAAGTGGAAAAAATAGTTTAACAACTAAAAACAAGGATAAGTTATGGCAAAAAAAATTATTGGCGAACTTAAGCTTCAAATTCCAGCTGGAAAAGCGAATCCCTCACCGCCCGTAGGACCAGCATTGGGTCAACGTGGTGTCAATATTATGGAATTCTGTAAAGCATTTAATGAAAAAACAAAAGATATGGGGAACTTTAATATTCCCGTAATTATTACGGTTTATCAAGATAAAAGTTTCACCTTTATCACCAAAAAACCACCTGTTACCGATTTGATTAAAAAAGCGGCAGGAATCCAAAAAGGTTCAGACAATCCTCTAAAAAATAAAGTGGGAAAACTTACAAAAGCACAAGTTTTAGATATTGTCAAAACAAAAATGGACGATTTGAATGCAAATACAGAAGAAGCAGCAATTAAAATTGTTGAGGGAAGTGCTCGTAGTATGGGCATTGAAGTTGTAGATTAAAAAGACGCGTTGGAGTATAAAATATGGCAAAAAAACTAACAAAAAGAATGCAAAATCTAATCAATAAGGTAGATTGCAAAAAAATATACGATATTACAACCGCTTCTGCAACAGTTAAATCTTTAGCATCGGCTAAGTTTGATGAAACAGTTGAGGTTGCGTTGAGTTTAGGAGTTGATCCAAGACATGCAGACCAAATGATTCGCGGTGCAGTCGTATTGCCTAATGGAACGGGCAAAAGCGTGCGTGTAGCGGTTTTTGCAAAAGGTGCTAAAGCCGATGAAGCAAAAGCGGCAGGGGCTGATGTTGTGGGAGATGAAGATTTGGCAGAGCAAATTAAAGGTGGAGATTTGAACTTTGATATGGTGATTGCAACACCAGATATGATGGCTCTTGTGGGTAAAGTAGGTAGAATACTAGGACCAAAAGGCTTGATGCCGAATCCTAAAACAGGCACTGTTACAATGGATATTTCCAAAGCAGTCAGCAACGCAAAAAGTGGGCAAGTTAATTATCGTGTGGATAAAAAGGGTATTGTGCATGCTCCTGTGGGTAAAGCAAGTTTTGAAGCGAAAAAACTTGAAGAAAACATTATTGCATTGGTAAAAAATATCAATAAGCAAAAACCTGCAAGTGCTAAAGGTAAGTATATTAAAAATGCGACAATCTCTTTAACTATGAGCCCATCTTTGACATTAGATGCTCAAGAATTAATGGATATGAAATAATTTATTCTTGTTTTTATCTTAGACTAATGACTATGGGGGCGAATGCTTAAAACTTACCCCATATAAGTCTTTCGTCTGAAAGGAGGTTGAAATGACAAAAGCAGAAAAGACTGCTCTAATTGAGAATCTTACTACCGAGTTTAAGGCTTCTAATGCCATTGCGGTTTGTGATTACAAAGGATTAACCGTCAAACAATTAGAAACTTTAAGAGCAAACGCAAGAGAACAAAAAGTGAAAGTTCAAGTCATCAAAAACACTCTTGCACTAATTGCGCTTAAAAACTTTGGAGTTGAGGGATTAGAGTTAAAAGAGAATAATATTTTTGCTTGGGGTGAAGACCAAATTTCACTCGCAAAAACAATTTGTAAATTCTCGGATTCTGTGGGTGGCAAGCTTGTAGTAAAATCAGGTTACTTTGAAGGCGAAATTGTAGATGCAAAACATATTGAAGCCGTTTCAAAATTGCCTTCCAAAGAAGAACTTATCGGTATGTTGTTGTCCGTTTGGACTGCTCCTGCTCGTTACTTTGTTACAGGGTTGGATAATTTGCGCAAACAAAAAGAAGCGGAATAAAATTTTAGGAGAAAATTATGGCAATTTCAAAAGAAGATGTATTAGAATATATCGGAAATCTTTCTGTTATGGAACTTTCAGAGCTTGTAAAAGCGTTTGAAGAAAAATTTGGTGTGTCTGCTGCTCCAACAGTTGTAGCCGGTGCAGTTGCAGGTGGTGGTGCAGCCGCTGCTGAAGAAAAGACTGAATTTGATGTTATCTTAACCAATAGTGGTGATAAGAAAATCAATGTAATTAAAGTCGTTCGTGAGGTAACAGGTCTTGGCTTGAAAGAAGCAAAAGATGCAGTAGAAAAAACTCCATTTACCGTTAAAGAGGGCATCAAAAAAGAAGACGCTGATGCAATCAAAGCTAAATTTGAAGAAGCAGGTGCTAAAGTCGATATTAAATAATTTTAGGGAGATTTTTTCTCCCTTTCATTTTTCTTCCAAAATTCTACATTGATATATGAGGTAATAAATATGCCAGTAAGTTTAAAATCCGGAAATAGATTAAGAGTTGATTTTACGAAAATCCCTCAAAATATTGCTGTTCCTAATTTGCTCCAATTACAAAGAAATAGTTACGATTCTTTTCTAATGGGGCAAGATAATGGCGATTCAGGGATTGAAAAGGTTTTTAAATCTATTTTCCCAATACACGATGCACAAAACAGAATCAGCCTTGAATACGCAGGTTGTGAGTATGGTAAGCCACGTTACACCGTTAGAGAGGCTATGGAGAGAGGTTTGACTTACTCAATTCCCTTAAAAATAAAAATCCGATTGGTGCTTTGGGAGAGAGATGAAAAGACAGGAGAGAAGCTAGGCGTCAAGGATATTAAAGAGCAAAGCATTTTTGTGCGCGAGATTCCATTGATGACTGACCGCACGAGTTTTATTATCAATGGCGTAGAACGTGTGGTTGTGAATCAGCTGCATAGAAGCCCGGGCGTTATTTTTAAAGAAGAGGAATCTACAAGCACTTCAAATAAGCTAGTTTATACAGGACAAATTATTCCCGATAGGGGTTCGTGGCTTTATTTTGAATATGACGCGAAAGATACCTTATTTGTACGTGTAAATAAACGTAGAAAAGTGCCTGTTACAATATTATTCCGCGCATTAGGTTATTCGCGTCAAGACATTTTGAAAATGTTTTATCCTCTTTTGAATATCAAATGCAAGGGCGGCAAATATTTGATTGCTTTTGACCCAGAGGAATTTGTAGGACGCGTAGAGTTTGACATTAAAGACTCTAAGGGAAATTTGATTATTGCAGCAGGGAAACGTTTAACAGCTAAAAAAGCCAAAGCACTCAAAGAAGAAAAACTCAATATGATTGAATATCCGTTAGAGATTCTAATGGAACGTTATTTGGCAGAACCCATTATAGATAAAGAAACAGGGGAAATCTTGTTTGATGCTTTAACCTTAATGGACGAAAGCAAGCTCAAAAAATTAGCAGAATTAAACATTAACGACTTTGTGATTGCCAATGATTTGGCGACAGGCGTAGATGCTTCTATCATTAATGCGTTTATTGCCGATGCGGAATCGCTAAAGCTTTTGAAACAAACTGAAAAGATTGATAATGAAAACGACTTGGCAACGATTCGTATTTATAAAGTTATGCGTCCGGGTGAGCCTGTTACCAAAGAAGCAGCGAAGCAGTTTGTGCAACAACTATTCTTTGACCCTGAGCGTTACGATTTAACGCGTGTTGGGCGAATGAAAATGAATCATAAACTAGATATTGGCGTGCCAGATTATGTTACCGTGCTAACACATGAAGATATTATCAAAACCGTGCGATACTTAATCCATGTTAAGAATGGACAAGGGCGCATTGACGATAGAGACCATTTAGGAAATCGTAGAATCCGCGCAATTGGGGAATTATTAGCAAATGAACTGCATATAGGTTTAGTTAAAATGCAAAAAGCCATTCGCGATAAACTCTCTACGATTAGCACAGGGTTAGAGGAATTAATGCCACACGATTTGGTAAATTCTAAAATGATAACAGGTGCGGTTTTAGAATTCTTTACAGGTGGGCAACTTTCACAATTTATGGACCAAACCAATCCACTTTCTGAAGTAACACACAAAAGAAGACTCTCTGCATTGGGTGAGGGTGGTTTGGTCAAAGAGCGAGCGGGATTTGAAGTGCGAGATGTGCATCCAACGCATTATGGTAGAATCTGTCCGATTGAGACACCAGAGGGACAAAATATCGGTTTGATTAATACGCTCTCAACTTACGCAAAAGTCAATGAGTTAGGATTCATTGAAGCACCTTATCGTAAGGTGGTAGATGGTAAAGTAACCGATGAAATTGTGTATTTGACAGCCACACAAGAAGAGGGAGCAGTGATTGCGCCAGCAAGCACAATCTTAACAAGCAATCAAACTATTAAAGAAGAAATGATTGAAGTCCGAAAAGATGGCGAAATTGCTCTAATGGAATCCAAGAAAGTAGATTTGATTGACTTAAGTCCTAGAATGGTTGTTGGAGTTGCAGCAAGTCTGATTCCGTTTTTAGAGCACGATGATGCAAACCGTGCTTTAATGGGTTCTAATATGCAACGTCAAGCAGTGCCACTTTTATGTCCAGATGCTCCATTGGTAGGCACAGGAATTGAAAAAATCGTCTCAAGAGATTCTTGGGAAGCAATCAAGGCTACACGTGCAGGAGTCGTAGAAAAAGTAGATTCTAAAAATATTTATATTTTAGGAGAAGATGAAAATGGTGCATTTATTGACCATTATTCTTTACAAAAAAACCTCCGCACCAATCAAAATACCTCGTTTTCTCAACGTCCAATCGTGAAAGCAGGAGATGAAGTCAAGGCGGGTCAAGTGATTGTAGATGGTCCGAATATGGACCAAGGCGAGTTGGCATTGGGCAAAAATATTCGTGTGGCTTTTATGCCGTGGAATGGATATAACTTTGAAGATGCGATTGTAGTGAGTGAAAAACTGATTCGTAACGATGCCTTTACTTCTATTCATATTTATGAAAAAGAAATTGAAGCAAGAGAGCTAAAGCACGGAGTGGAGGAAATTACAAGGGATATTCCAAATATTCGCGAAGAAGATTTGGCGCATCTTGATGAAAGCGGAATCGTAAAAATTGGAACTTATGTCAGCGGTGGAATGATTTTGGTAGGGAAAGCCTCCCCCAAAGGTGAGGTTAAGCCAACGCCTGAAGAGCGTTTGCTACGAGCGATTTTTGGCGAGAAAGCAGGGCATGTCGTCAATAAATCTCTTTATTGCCCTCCAAGCCTAGAGGGGACAGTGGTAGATGTCAAGATTTTTACTAAAAAGGGTTATGATAAAGATAGACGCGCCATTGTCGCTTATGAGGAGGAAAAAGCTCGTTTAGATTTGGAACATCACGATAAGCTTTTAATGCTTGATAGGGAAGAATCCTTGCGTATCAGCTCTATTCTCTCTAAAGAAAAGCTAACAAGTGCGGCAAAAGTAGGAGATAAAGAGTATAAAAAGGGTGGAGTGATTCCTAAGGCTGAATTAGAGAATATTAATCGTTTTGCTATGGGAACGCTCATTAAGAGTTACTCAAAAGAGATTCAAAACAAATACGATGCACTAAAAGCTAATTTTTTGGAACAGAAAAAGAATCTAAGCGAAGAGCACGAAGAAAAGCTTTCTATTATTGAGAAAGATGATATTTTGCCAAGTGGGGTAGTCAAGCTCGTTAAAATTTATGTCGCTACAAAACGCAAATTAAAAGTGGGTGATAAAATGGCGGGGCGACACGGAAACAAAGGGATTGTTTCCAATATTGTTCCAGAAGTAGATATGCCTTACACTAAAGATGGTCGCCCAGTTGAAATCGTCTTGAATCCTCTAGGTGTGCCTAGTCGTATGAATATCGGACAGATTTTAGAAGTGCATTTGGGATTGGTAGGCAAACAATTAGGCGAGCAAATTGCCGATATCTTTGAAGAAGAAAAAGGTAAATGGGCAAGCGAACTTAGGGCTAAAATGCAAGAAATTGCTGAAAATTCTGGAATGAAAAGCTCTAAGGCATTTTTAGAAAAATTAAGTGATGAAGAATTGTTGAGTTTCGCTAGAGATTGGAGCAAAGGCGTGAAATTCGCAACTCCTGTCTTTGAAGGTGTAAATGCGCAAGAATTTGAAAAACTCTTTAAACTCGCCAAAATTGACAATGATGGTAAAACAGAGCTTTACGATGGACGCACGGGCGAAAAAATGATGGAACGTGTCAATGTGGGTTATATGTATATGCTCAAACTCCACCACTTGGTTGATGAAAAAGTCCATGCGAGAAGCACGGGACCTTATAGTCTTGTAACACAACAACCTGTTGGAGGTAAGGCACTCTTTGGAGGGCAAAGATTCGGTGAAATGGAAGTTTGGGCTCTTGAAGCCTATGGTGCAGCCCATACACTCAAAGAAATGCTTACCATTAAGTCCGATGATGTAGAGGGGCGCGTAAAAGCCTATAAGGCAATTACAAGAGGCGAAGCAGTTAAGGAATCCGAGATTCCAGAAACTTTTTATGTTTTGACAAAAGAGCTCCAAAGCTTGGCGTTAGATGTGAATGTTTTTGCCAAAAACAAAGAGGGTGTAGATGAGGTGGTTACAATCAAAGAGGACGATAGACCAAGTGATTTTAATGCGTTCCAACTCTTGCTTGCAAGCCCAGAGAAGATTCGTAGTTGGAGTAATGGAGAAGTTAAAAAACCAGAAACCATTAATTATCGCACACTAAAACCCGAGCGAGATGGATTGTTTTGTGCTAAGATTTTTGGACCTGTAAGAGATTATGAATGTCTCTGCGGTAAATACAAAAAAATGCGCTACAAAGGAATCGTATGTGAAAAATGCGGTGTGGAAGTAACAAGCTCTAAAGTGCGCCGCTCACGTATGGGGCATATTGAGCTTGTAACGCCCGTAGCGCATATTTGGTATGTCAATTCTTTGCCAAGCAGAATCGGAACATTGCTTGGCGTGAAAATGAAAGATTTAGAGCGCGTATTGTATTATGAAGCCTATATTGTAAAAGAGCCGGGCGAAGCTTATTATGACAATGAGGGAACAAAGCCTGTCGCAAAATATGATGTGTTGAATGAAGAGCAATACCAGAGCCTTTCTCAACGTTTTGAGCATACAGGATTCATCGCACAAATGGGTGGCGAAGCAGTGAAAGATTTGCTTGAGGGAATTGATTTAGTAGATTTAATTCAAGAGTTAAAAGAAGCTATCAAAGCCACAAACTCTGAAGCCAAAAAGAAAACAATCATCAAGCGTCTCAAAGTTGTAGAAAGCTTCGTAGTCTCTGGTGGGCAGAATCGCCCAGAATGGATGATGCTAACCGTGTTGCCGGTGTTGCCTCCGGATTTGCGCCCATTGGTTGCTTTAGATGGCGGTAAATTTGCGGTGAGTGATGTTAATGACCTTTATCGCCGCGTTATTAACCGCAATCAACGTTTGAAACGATTGATTGAGCTAGACGCACCAGAGATTATCGTGCGCAATGAAAAACGTATGCTTCAAGAATCCGTAGATGCACTTTTTGATAATGGACGCAATGCGAATGCTGTTAAAGGTGCAAATAAACGCCCACTCAAATCATTGTCTGAAATTATTAAGGGTAAGCAAGGGCGATTCCGTCAAAACTTGCTTGGAAAGCGCGTAGATTTCTCCGGACGTTCTGTTATTGTCGTAGGACCAAACTTGCGTATGGACCAATGCGGATTGCCTAAAAATATGGCATTAGAGTTATTTAAGCCACATATTTTGGCAAAGTTAGAAGAAAAAGGCTATGCGACTACACTCAAACAAGCCAAGAAAATGATTGAGCAAAAAACCAATGAAGTGTGGGAAAGCCTGCAAGAAATCGTTATGAATTATCCGATTATGCTGAATCGTGCGCCGACTTTGCATAAACAATCCATTCAGGCATTCCACCCTAAATTGATTGATGGTAAGGCGATTCAGTTGCACCCATTGGTTTGTGCCGCTTTTAATGCGGATTTTGACGGAGACCAAATGGCGGTGCATGTGCCACTTTCTCAAGAGGCAATTACAGAGTGTAAGCTTTTGATGCTAAGCTCTATGAATATTCTTTTGCCTGCAAGTGGTAAGGCAGTTACCGTGCCTAGTCAAGATATGGTTTTGGGACTTTATTATCTTTCTTTGGCAAAAGACGATTCTAAGGGAGAACATAAACTCTTCTCCAATATTGACCAAATCCATATTGCCTTAGAAGCGGGGGTAGTGGAGGTAGGCTCTAAAGTGCGCGCATTTGTAGAAGATAGAATCATTAATACAACGATTGGTAGAATGATTCTGAAATCCATTTTGCCAGATTTTGTGCCTGTGCATTTGTGGAATAAAGTGTTGAAGAAAAAAGACATTGCGACCTTGATTGATTATGTTTATAAAGAGGGTGGAGTGGGAATTACCGCAAGCTTTTTAGATAATCTTAAAAATCTAGGATTTAAATATGCAACCAAAGCAGGAATCTCTATTTCCGCCGATGACATTATCGTGCCAAACAATAAGAATAAAGTCGTAGAGGGTGCGAAGAAAAAGGTTAAGGATATTCAAGCACAATTTGGAGCAGGCTTATTGACAGAACAAGAACGTTATAATAAGATTATTGACGTTTGGACAGACACCAACAATGCGTTGGGGAATGAGATGATGAAGTTAATTGAAAATGATAAGGCGGGCTTCAATTCTATCTATATGATGGCAGATTCTGGTGCTAGAGGTAGTGCGGGGCAAATTAGGCAACTCTCTGCTATGCGGGGACTTATGGCAAAACCTGATGGAACGATTATTGAAACACCGATTACTTCAAACTTCAAAGAGGGCTTGAATGTGTTGGAGTATTTTATCTCTACACACGGTGCGCGTAAAGGTTTGGCAGATACCGCTTTGAAAACTGCTAACGCCGGTTATTTGACAAGAAAGCTAATTGATGTGAGCCAAAATGTTAAAGTTGTAGCAGATGATTGCGGCACGAATGAGGGAATTGAGATTACAGATATTACTGTGGGGAGCGAACTCATTGAGCCATTAGAAGAAAGAATCTTCGGACGCGTGATTGCAGAGAATATCATTGACCCAATTACAAATGAAGTACTCATCAGTGAGGGCACAATGATTGATGAGGAAAAAGCACGCAAAGTAAAAGAAGCGGGAGTGAAATCTGTAATTATCCGCACACCTGTTACTTGTAAAGCCGAAAAGGGTGTTTGTGCGAAGTGTTATGGGCTAAACCTTGGAGAATCCAAGATTTCTAAAATCGGTGAGGCAGTCGGCGTGGTTGCCGCACAATCTATCGGTGAGCCCGGAACACAATTGACGCTAAGAACTTTCCACATTGGTGGAACAGCAAGCAGAAGTCAAGAGGAACACCAAGTCATTGCGGATAAAGAGGGCTTTATTCGTTACTATAATGTCAAGACTTATAAGAATCGCGAGGGCAAGACTATCGTTTCTAATAGAAGAAATGCCGCGATTTTGTTGGTAGAGCCAAAGATTAAAGCTCCTTTTGAGGGTGAATTAAAAGTAGATATAGTGCATGATGAAGTGATTGTTTCAGTCATTGGCGAGAAAGAAACTGCAAAATTTACACTAAGAAAGTCTGATGTTGCTAAACCCAATGAATTGGCTGGCGTTACAGGTAAGATTGAAGGGAAGTTTTATATCCCTTATCCTAGTGGGCATTATGTGCGCGATGAGGGGAGTATTGTAGATATTATCAAGGATAGTTGGAATATTCCTAACAGAATCTCTTATGCGAGTGATTTAAAGGTTGAGGATAACGCACCTATTACGCAAAAAATTTATGCAAGAGAAGAGGGTATCGTGAAGTATTATTACTTGCAAGGCGACCACCTAGAACGATACCGCGCACTCCAAAAGGGAGAAGAAATCACCGAAAAAGGTGTGTTTGCTGTGATTGCTGATGAATATGACCAAGAAGCCGCACGTCATTATATCGCAAGGGGTTCTATTATTGAGGTTCAAGACAATCAACAGGTGGAGAAAAATACTCTAATTGCCAAACCAAAGAGTGATGAACACATCGTTATTGCGGATTGGGACCCTTATTCTAACCCTATTATTTCTGAAGAAGCGGGAACGATTAAGTTTGAGGATATTATACCCGGACTCACCGTGTCAGAACAAACCGATGAATTAACAGGGCAAACAAGATTGGTTGTCAATGAATATATTGCAAGTGCGCACAAGCCAACACTTGTTCTATCTACGGCAAATGGTGGATTGATTCGTTATGCACTAGACCCCAAAACTGCTATTTTTGTCTCTGATGGTGCAAAAGTAGAAATGGCAGATATTTTGGCAAAAACGCCTAAAGCCCTTGTAAAATCAAAAGACATTACTGGAGGTTTGCCTAGGGTTTCTGAATTGTTTGAGGCAAGAAAACCTAAAGATCCAGCGGTATTAGCAGAAATTGACGGAATCGTAAGTTATGGTAAGTCTATTCGCGGCAAAGAAAGAATTATCCTCACAGCCAATGATGGTAGAAGCACAGAATATTTGATTGACAAATCCAAGCAAATTCTTGTGTATGAAGGGGAATTTGTCCATGCGGGTGAAGCTATTACAGAAGGTGTTGTCGCAAGTCAAGATATTTTGCGCATTGGTGGTGAAAAAGAACTTTATAAATATATTGTGAGCGAAGTGCAGCAAGTCTATCGCCGACAAGGGGTAAGCATTGCTGATAAACACATTGAAATCATTGTTTCACAAATGCTAAGACAAGTCAAAATTTATGATAGTGGAAACACGAAATTCATTGAGGGAGACTTGGTGAGCAAGCGACATTTTAAAGAAGAAAATGCACGCATTATTAAAATGGGTGGGATTCCAGCGATTGCTGAACCCGTGTTGTTAGGAATTACGCGTGCAGCAATCGGTAGTGATTCCGTGATTTCGGCGGCGTCATTCCAAGAAACCACTAAAGTGCTCACAGAGGCGAGTATTGCGGCAAAAATTGACCATTTAGAGGATTTGAAAGAAAATATCGTATTGGGTCGTATGATTCCGGTTGGAACAGGTATTTACAAAGGTAAGAGGGTAAAAATTAAAGAAAATTAAAGGTGAATTAAGGTTATTCAAACCTTAATTTAAGTAAGAATAAAGTGTGATTTGCTTATAATCCGCTTCATTTTCTCTATTAAATTATTTTAGGAAGGAAGACAAGTGCCAACTATTAATCAGTTGATTAGAAAAGAACGAAAGAAAGTTATCAAGAAATCAAAGTCTCCAGCTTTGGTAGTTTGCCCTCAAAGAAGAGGAGTTTGTACTCGTGTTTATACAACAACACCTAAAAAACCTAACTCCGCGTTAAGAAAAGTGGCAAAAGTCAGATTAACTAGCGGTTTTGAAGTCATTAGTTATATTCCCGGTGAAGGACATAATCTACAAGAACACTCTATCGTGCTCATTCGTGGCGGTAGGGTTAAAGACTTACCCGGTGTGAAATATCATATTATTCGGGGTGCATTGGATACCGCTGGAGTAGCTAAGCGCACCGTTTCACGTAGTAAATATGGGGCGAAAAAAGGTAAAGCAGACGCGGGAGGTAAAAAATAATGAGAAGAAGAAAAGCACCACAAAGAGAAGTATTGGGAGACCCAATCTATAATAACATTGTTGTAACAAAATTTATCAACAAAATGATGTATGATGGTAAAAAAAGTGTAGCAGAAAAGATTATCTATGCGACCTTTACAAAAATTGAAGAAAAAACCAAAGAAAAGGGAATCGAAACCTTTGAAAAAGCACTAGAAAAAGTTAAACCTTTGGTTGAAGTCAGAAGCAGACGCGTAGGGGGAGCGACTTATCAAGTTCCCGTAGAGGTTCGTCCTGCAAGACAGCAGTCTTTATCCATTCGCTGGTTATTGGATTCTGCAAGAAAAAGAAATGAGCGCACAATGATTGATAGATTGGCAAATGAGCTCATTGATGCTGCCAATGAACGTGGCGCAGCATTTAAGAAAAAAGAAGATGTGCATAAAATGGCAGAAGCAAACAAAGCTTTTGCACACTATCGCTGGTAATCATTATGTTTTTAAGGGATTTTCTCAATTCCTTAAAACTCTACAAAATCTCAAATCTCAAATTATCTTTGCATAAGGATTAAAAATGGCAAGAAAAACCCCCTTAAATAAAATTAGAAATATTGGTATCGCGGCACACATTGATGCAGGTAAAACAACGACTTCAGAAAGAATCTTATTTTATACAGGCGTGAGTCATAAGATTGGTGAAGTGCATGATGGCGCGGCAACAATGGACTGGATGGAACAAGAAAGAGAGCGTGGAATCACAATTACTTCTGCGGCAACTACTTGTTTTTGGAAAGATTATCAAATTAACTTAATTGACACCCCCGGACACGTGGATTTTACGATTGAAGTAGAACGTTCTATGCGTGTCCTTGATGGTGCAGTCGCGGTATTTTGTTCAGTAGGTGGAGTGCAACCTCAAAGCGAAACCGTTTGGCGTCAAGCAAACAAATATGGTGTGCCTAGAATTGTGTTTGTCAATAAAATGGATAGAATCGGCGCAAACTTCTATAATGTAGAATCCCAAATTGCCACAAGGTTAAAGGCTAAGCCCGTGCCACTCGTGATTCCAATTGGTGCAGAGGATAATTTCAAAGGGGTTGTAGATTTAATCACAATGAAAGCAATTGTTTGGAATGACGAATCTATGGGAGCAAAGTATGATATTGAGGACATTCCAGCAGAGTTGGTAGAAAAAGCAGAAGAATATCGTGAAAAATTGCTAGAATCTGTGGCGGAACAAGACGAAGCGACAATGGAAAAATATTTAGGTGGGGAGACATTAAGCATTGAAGAAATCAAAGCAGGAATCAAAAAGGGTTGTCTTGCAATGGAAATTATCCCTATGCTTTGTGGTTCAAGCTTCAAAAACAAAGGTGTGCAAACTTTGCTTGATGCCGTAGTAGAGTATCTACCAGCCCCAACGGAAGTTGCAGATATTCGTGGAGTAGATCCAAGAGATGAAGAAAAAGAAGTGTTTGTCAAATCAACTGATAATGGCGAGTTTGCGGGCTTGGCATTTAAGATTATGACAGACCCATTTGTAGGACAATTAACTTTCGTACGTGTCTATCGCGGTAGTTTGGAATCAGGAAGCTATGTCCTTAACTCCACTAAAGGCAAAAAAGAACGTGTAGGAAGATTGCTCAAAATGCACTCTAACAAACGCGAAGATATTAAAGAAGTCTATGCGGGTGAAATTTGCGCGTTTGTAGGCTTGAAAGAAACCCTCACAGGAGATACACTTTGTTCAGAAAAAGAGCCTGTTGTCTTGGAGAGAATGGAATTCCCAGACCCTGTTATTTCTATTGCTGTTGAGCCAAAAACTAAAGCAGACCAAGAAAAAATGGCTCTAGCTCTTGCAAAACTTGCAGAAGAAGACCCAAGCTTCAGGGTGCATACCGATGAAGAATCAGGACAAACTATCATCTCTGGTATGGGCGAATTACACCTAGAAATCATTGTGGATAGATTAAAGAGAGAATTTAAGGTAGAAGCAGAAGTTGGGCAACCTCAAGTTGCTTTCCGCGAAACGATTCGTCAGAGTGTGGAGCAAGAATGCAAATATGCAAAACAATCTGGTGGGCGCGGGCAATATGGACATGTCTTTATCAAGCTTGAACCTCAAGAGCCGGGCAAAGGTTATGAATTTGTCAATAATATTAGTGGGGGCGTGATTCCTAAAGAATATATCCCAGCTGTTGATAAAGGGATTCAAGAAGCAATGCAAAATGGTGTTTTAGCAGGTTATCCTGTGGTAGATTTCAAAGTTACATTGTTTGATGGTAGTTATCACGATGTGGATTCTTCTGAAATGGCATTTAAAATCGCGGGTTCTATGGCATTTAAAGACGCTTGTCGCAAGGCGGGTGCAGTTTTATTAGAGCCAATGATGAAAGTAGAAGTAGAAGTGCCCGAAGAATATATGGGTGATGTGATTGGAGATTTGAACCGCAGAAGAGGACAAATCAATTCTATGGACGATAGAATGGGCTTAAAAATTGTGAATGCGTTTGTGCCATTGGCTGAAATGTTTGGTTATTCTACGGATTTGCGTTCGGCAACTCAAGGACGTGGAACTTACACAATGGAATTTGACCACTATGGAGAAGTTCCAAGCAATATCTCCAAAGAAATTATGGAGAAAAGAAACGGTTAATGCCGCTTCTTTTTGCTTTATTTTAGCTACACAAATTTCTAATTAATCTTTAAAGACCACCTTAGTTATCAAACTTAAAAAGAGAGGAGCAATACTACAACTTCTCTTCCCAAAAATACGCGCTTTTGCAAATGGTTTCAAGCTGATTAAATTGAGGTTGCCATTGTGTTTTTGCTAAAATCTTATGATTATCGCTCACGAGTATGCTAGGGTCTCCCTCGCGCCTACTTGCAGATTCTACGACAAAATCCTTTCCACTGACTTTTTTAACGCACTCAATGACTTCTTTGACGCTAAATCCCTTGCCATAGCCTACATTGTAAATTTCTGAAGTTTGCGATTCTAAAAGAGCCTTTAAAGCCCAGAAATGCGCACTCGCTAAATCGTCAATATGGATATAATCCCGAATGCAAGTGCCATCGTGAGTTTCATAATCACACCCAAAAATTTGCATTTTTGCCCGCTTGTTTGTCGCGCATTCGCAGGCAACTTTGATTAAATGTGTAGCGTTTTTTGTCCTCTGCCCTAAAGAACCTTGTTTGTCCATTAATGCACCTGCGACATTAAAATATCGTAGAATCACGCTTTTGAAGTTTGGATTCGCCACTTCTAAGGAATGCAAAATTTTCTCAATCATTAGTTTGGATTCTCCATAAGGGTTGATTGGACTAGGTGTAGCGGATTCTTGAATCGGAGTGTGTTCCTTTGGCTCGCCATAGACCGCAGCTGTGGAGCTAAAAAGAAATTGATTAATGTTAAGCTTTTGTGCAATCTGTAAGAGATTCGTAGTATTTGCAACATTGTTTTGAAAATATTTTAAAGGATTTTGCACAGATTCTTGCACAATTAAACTTGCGGCAAAGTGAATAATTGCGTGATAATTGTAGCGACTAAGTGCGTTTTCTAAGGCGATAGAATCGTCCAAGTCGCCTTGCACAAATTCTACTCTGTTAGGAAAAGTATGGATAAGAAATTCTACATTTTTCTTAAATCCACTGCATAAATTATCAAAAATTACGATTTTGCATTGACTGTTTTTCAAGAAATAATAAGCCGTATGTGAGCCGATATAACCTGCCGCACCTGTGAAAAAATAAGTTTCCATTTCTATCTCCTTGTATGGATTGCTTTGTTGATGACAAATTGATAATTTATAATCATTTTATCACAAAGTTAATATAAATTCAGTTTATTTACTATTTCTTTACATATTTTATGCCACAATAAAAATTATTTATAGGAGCAAATCAATGTGTGGAATTATCGGTTATATTGGCAATGATGAGAAAAAATCTATTTTATTGAATGGCTTAAAGGAGTTAGAATATCGCGGTTATGATTCTGCCGGCATTTCGGTGTTAAGCCATAACGAGTTAAGCACATTTAAAGCAGTGGGAAAATTAGTCAATTTAGAACGTAAATGCGAGGGATTCCATTCTAGTGGATTTGGTGTGGGCATAGGGCATACGCGTTGGGCGACACACGGGAAACCAACGGAAGTGAATGCGCACCCACATTTTGGAAAGTTTAGCAATGTCGTGCATAATGGAATCATTGAGAATTACCAAAGCATTAGAGAGGCTTTGCAAAAACAAGGGCGCACATTCATTTCTCAAACCGATACAGAAGTGATTGTGCATTTGTTTGAATCGCATTTAGAGGATACTCAAGACACATTGGCGGCATTTAAGCGCACGATTTCTCAACTCAAAGGTGCGTATGCGATTCTACTTATTACACAAAAGTCTCCCCACACGATTTATTATGCGAAAAATGGCTCCCCTTTGATTATTGGTAGAGGAGAGGACGCGTTGGGCAAGGAGGCGATTTATTTTGCTTCCTCTGACGCTCCGCTTATCGGGCTTGCAAAGGAAGTGTGTTATTTAGAAGATGGTGCAATGGGGGCGATAGAGGTAGGAGGATTCCACACATTACCTAATCCAAAGCCATTAAGTGGAGACAAACTCTCTGCACAGAAAGACGGCTTTACATTTTTTATGGAAAAGGAAATTTACGAACAACATAAAGTCTTGCTAGAAACGATGATGGGGCGCGTGAATGAGGATTCCTTTAGCCTAGAGGAATTGAACGGATTGGATTTAAGCAGTGTGGAATCTCTCACGCTTTGCGCTTGTGGCACGAGTTACCACGCAGCGATTGCGGGAAGTTATTTGCTAGAGCGGATAGCAAAACTCAAGACAAAGGTAGAAATTGCAAGCGAATTTCGTTATAGAAAGCCTATTTTGCATTCCAAAGAACTTTTCATTGTAATCTCCCAAAGTGGCGAGACAGCGGATACCTTGGAGGCTTTGAAGCTAGCAAAAAAGAGCGGATTAAAGACGCTTGGAATCTGTAATGTGGATAATAGCTCTATTGTGCGTGAGAGTGATTTTAATTTGCTCACGCGTGCGGGAATTGAAAAGGGTGTCGCAAGTACCAAAGCCTTTGCCACGCAAGTAATGGTGCTTTGGATTCTTGCAAATTTCATCGCGCAAAAATTTGGAATCCTAAATAAAGAAAGTATCAAGCAAGAAACGCAAACAATGCTAGAGGCAGTGCGTGCAACCAAGGTAGATAAAAAGACACACGAGCATATCAGGCGATTATCTAAACGATATTTGCACGGACACGGATTCTTTTTCATCGGGCGGGATATTTTCTATCCTCTAGCCCTTGAGGGTGCGCTGAAGCTCAAAGAGATTAGCTATTTGCACGCAGAGGGGTATCCCAGTGGCGAGATGAAGCACGGACCTATTGCGTTGGCGGATTTGGGATTGTTTTGTGTCGCCCTTATGCCACAGAATCTTTTGTATGACAAAATCAAAAGTAATGTGGAGGAATTGAGTGCGCGCGATGCGATGATTTGCTCTTTAAGTGCTGAATATTATGAGGGCTGCGATGATTGGATAAAGATTCCACAATATTCGCATTATATGGTGGAATTTTTTGCGATGATGGTAGTCTTACAAATTTTTGCATTAGAAGTTGCAGTGCGATTGGGCAATGATGTGGATATGCCAAGAAACTTAGCAAAAAGCGTAACGGTGGAGTAAAGCAAAATTTTTATTTTTCCTAAATCATTGCGAGCAAGTTTTTAAACTTGCAGGGCAAGCTAGATGAAAGAATCTTGCTTTTGAATCTATCCTCTTGCATACGAAAATTTATAATAGAATCTTTGATTTTACAAGCGAAATTGCGCAAGGACGCATTTAGATTCTTTTGATTTCATACTCAATCTTTTGCTCTCCAAGTGCGTTGGAAATTTTATCAAATTTTGCTTCATTTTCTACCTCAAAATACACCGCGATTCCACAATCGCTTGAAAATTCGCGTGGCGTTGGCACGAGTTTGACATTCATTTGCAAATCTTTCAAGATTGCCTCACTCTCAAATGCGCTAGAAGTCGTGAATACGAGGATATAGCCCTTAATCATTTGGAATCTCTTGTTGCGATTTTTCGGAGTGCTTCAATAACAAATTCTATTTCTGCACTCGTATTAAACACGCCCGGACTTAAGCGAATCGTGCCTCCTCTCTCAAAACTCCCAAGACTTCTGTGGCTTGAGGGTGAGCAGTGCAAACCTACGCGCACGCAGATTCCAAATTCTCTATCCAAAATCTCCCCCACACTTGAAAGCGTTTGGTTGCACACATCAATAGACAATGTCCCGCCACTGCGTCCTTGCGTGTGATAAATCTTGAGGTTTGGGATTCCGCTTAGCCCCTCTAGCAGTTGTTGGCGCAAGGATAATTCGTGCGCACAAATCCTCGCAACTCCTTGTGTCTTAATCCATTCTAAACCTGCCTTTAAGCCTGCGATTCCGTGCATATTGGGTGTGCCACTCTCAAACCTATCGGGCAGAAATTCAGGCTGAATCTCCGCCTCACTCAAGCTTCCTGTGCCACCAAAAACAAGAGGTGTAATTCTTTGAATATCAAAGTAATCTGCAACCACCAATGCCCCCACTCCCATTGGTGAGAGCAAGCCTTTGTGCGCACTTAAGGCGAGAAAATCCACTTGTTGCATTACAGATTCCATTTCTACGCAGCCGACACTTTGCGCACCATCTAGTAAGAAAGCGACTTGGTGCGCCCTCGCAAGTGTGCTTAAATCCTCTAGCGGAATCATTGCGCCGCTAACATTATTGATATGCGCACACACCAAAAGCTTCGCGCCTTTAAGCATTTCTTTGGCAGCTGCCAAGTCAAGCGTGTGCGTAGGATTGCAAGGAATCTCTCTTATCTCTAGCCCCAAACGCTCCTTTAACGCATTGAGTGGGCGTTTAATCGCATTATGTTCCATTTGTGTAACAACCACGATGTCTTTTTCTTTTAAAAATCCTTGCAAAAGCATATTAATCGCCATTGTGGCATTGAGTGTGAAAAGGACGCGTTTGCAATCTTTTAAGCCCACCAAATCAGCGAGAGCCTTGCGCGTCTGATAGAGGATTCTACCGGATTCTATGGAGAGAGAGTGCCCGCTTCTCCCCGCACTCGCACCAATATTTTCCAAAAACTCACTCACTGCTTCTTTGACTCCGGGGGCTTTAGGAAAAGTGGTTGCGGCATTATCCAAATAAATGTGATTTTTAAGGTTTTGGGCTAGTGATTGCATTTTGGGATTCCTTGTGGATTGGATTAAAATAAGCAAAGATGACACGAATCTTGAATCTTGCCTATTATTGCGAGTTTCACAATAATAAAAATAGCAAGATTCTGTATTTAGAAGGATTTAGGATTTTTTTAAGATAAATTCCAAGTCCTCATCATTCTGTGTTTCGCTTAGCACATTATATCCACTATTTTTGGCGAGGCGGCGAATGTTATCGCTACTCGCACCACAGCTACAAAGCACTTTGATTTCGCTTTCTCCTCTATCCAAAAGAGGCTTTAAGTTTAGCACAGGTTCGGGGCAGCTAAGCCCACGCACATCAAGTTCTACCATTCAATACTCCTTATCGTTTTTCTCTCGCAAAGACTGCGACAAGCAAGCAGAAAACAAAGCCCGCTAAGACTGCCATAGGTGCGTTTGCTCCGATTCCAGCAGGCGAGCTAGCAAGTCCGAAGTTATGTGCAAATGCCGCACCTACAAGAAGCCCAAGCACAAACACTGCCGCATCCCCGTCTCCTTCGCCACTAAGGATAATTTGTCGTCCCGGACAACCTCCCGCTAATGTAAATGCGATTCCAGCTAATGCCATACCCAAGAAATTCCAAAGTGTGTCGTTATGCGCAATGGGTTGTCCGCTAAATCCGGGATTAAAGAATCCTAATGCAAGATTCGTAATAAACCCAGCAACGACTAAAGCAATTACACCTTGTAAAATATGTGTATCTTTTGTTAAAATCGTATCACGCACGGCGGCAATCATACAAAAACGACTTTTTTGGAAGATAACGCCTAAAAATAATCCAGCAACAAGCGAAATGATTAAAGGCGCGTGCATTGAGCCCGGACCTTTGGCAGAAAATTTAATCGGTGTATTTTCCCCCATAAGTCCCCAAAAAAGAAGCCCAAGCAATCCTAATGCAAAGAGTGGAAACACGAGCCCTACAATCTTGCTAGCAGGGCGATTGCGTCCAAGTGAGAATCCGCGTTTGAGGAAAAAGATTCCAATGAGGATTCCAAAGATTAATCCAAACACGCCCGCAATCGCCGTCCAATCTCCTGCGCTTAGTCTTAGCCACATTCTCCAAGGACAACCCAAAAAGACTAATGCGCCAATCATTGCGAAGATTCCAAGCATAAATCGCACAATCGGCGCGCTTCCTGCGCGTGGGCGAAATTCTCTAAAGATTAAAGACGCAAGCAATGCACCTAAAATCAATCCAATCACTTCGGGGCGAATGTATTGCACAATGCCCGCTTGATGTAGATTTAATGCCCCTGCAATGTCGCGCGTAAAGCACGCCGCACACATACCCATATTGCCCGGATTCCCTAAAGACACCAAAATAGGCGCGAGAACTCCAAGCGCAATTCCTGCCAAAATAGGCCAAATTGCCAATTTCATAAAAAACTCCTAAAAAGATTAAATGACAGCTAAAGAAAGTAGATAGAGAAGAGCTGTTTGCTTAATCCTTAAGCCTAAAGGTTAAATTATAGTAGAACTTTACTTAAAAATTACAAATTTTTTTAAAAGGGATATATTTGAATCTATCTAGCGGAAAGTTATATACTTTTAAGATTTTACAATCTAAAAGGAGGTGGAATGAAAAAAATAATGTTGCTGTGTTTAGCGATTATCTCGCTTTTGCATAGCAAAGAGGACTTTTATAGCGAGGAAGTGTTGTCGCTCTATCTTGATAAAGGGACAAAGGCAGTAGGTAGGCTGTTGCCAACGAATCCATTTCAAATTCTCAAGCAAGAGGGAGATTGGGTAAAGATTCGTATCAGTGGTTATAACAATCCGCAAGCCCCCTTTGCAATTTATTTTAACGATTCTCAAAGGATTATGGTTGCGGCTTTTTCTAAAGATACTCCTTTGCATTTTACACAAAGGGTTGCGGGCAAGGGAGGAAAATGGGATTTGGTAAGTCTTGAAGTTTGGACAGAAAAAAAGGATTTCGCTAAGGATAATCAAGAAATGTTCCTTAAGGCAAAGAATCTTTTTGAACAAAATTGTGGAATCTGTCACGCACTTCACAAAGAACAAGAGTTTGGCGTCAATCAATGGCAATCCACTTTTCGCTCAATGGTTAGCAGGACAGGCATTGACAAAAAAGACCATTGGCTTGTTATTGAATATTTACAAAAAAATGCAAAAGATTTCAAAGGAGGCATTAAATGAGTTTAGGTAGAAGAAGATTTTTGAAACTAGGAGCGGGGTTAAGTGCTTTGCCATTAATTCCTAATATGAGTTTTAGTAAAGAACCACCAAAGAATATGGTAGATTCCGGATTGGTGCAAAATGGTAAGGTGCTGACTGCTGCGCATTGGGGCGTTTTGAATCTAACAATCAAAAATGGAAAAATCACGAAAAGTGAGCCTTACGATAAAATCACTAAAACAGATAATCCGCTATGGTATCATACTGCGGATATGGTTTATAAATCACGCGTCAAATATCCTTATGTGCGCAAAAGCTATTTAGAGAATCCAGACAATCCCAAACCCCATTTAAGAGGCAAGGAAGAATTCGTGCGCGTAAGCTACGAGGAAGCAATCAAGCTTATTGCAAAAGAGCTTAAAAAAACAAGAGCAAAAAGTGGTACTCAAGGAATCTTTGGTGGAAGCTATGGTTGGAAATCTAGCGGGAATATGCAAAATTGCAGAATCTTATTGCACAGATTCTTAAATGTAACTGGAGGTTTTGTAGGTGTAAGTGGAGATTATTCCACCGGTGCTTCACAAGTGATTATGCCTTATGTGGTTGGCTCTTTAGAAGTCTATGAGCAGCAAACTTCTTGGGAAAACCTTTTGAAACATTCCAAGCAAGTGGTGATTTGGGGGGCAGACCCAATCACGACATTAAGAATCTCTTGGACGGCAAACGAACAAAAAGGAATGGAATATTTTGAGAAATTGCAAAAGAGCAAAATTAAAGTGATTTGTATTGACCCAATCAAAACAGAGACTGCGAAGTTCTTAAATGCAGAGTGGATTGCGCCTAGACCAAATACTGATGTCGCGATGATGCTTGGAATGGCAAGCCATTTAATCGCTACAAATAAAGTGAATTATGAATTTTTGGAAAATTATACAATTGGGTTTGAGCAATTTAGGGAGTATTTAGAGGGCAAGCAAGATGGCATTAAAAAAGACGCGAAATGGGCGAGTGCGATTTGTGGAATCCCTGAAAATGTGATTCAATCTCTAGCCGAAAGATTTTATGATAATCCGACAATGATTATGAGCGGTTGGGGAATGCAGAGAGCACACCACGGAGAGCAGCCGCATTGGATGTTAGTAACATTGTGCGGAATGTTGGGGCAAATTGGCACAAAAGGCGGAGGATTCGGCTTGAGCTATCATTATAGCGGGGGTGGCGTGCCAACTTGTAAGGGAGGCGTGATTGGTGGAATCAGCGCAGGTCCTGTTGGGATTTGGAAAAATGGAAAATTCGTAGGATTGCCCAAAGCAGGAGCGGCACAAGGAGGAGCGGAATGGTTGCAAAATACCGCAAGCTATTCTTTTCCTCTCGCAAGAATCGCAGATGCACTTCTAAATCCGGGCAAAAAGATAGACCATAATGGACAGAAAATCACTTATCCAAAGATAGACTTTATTTATTGGGTTGGAGGGAATCCTCTGGTGCATCACCAAGATACCAATACCAATGTCCAAGCGTGGCGCAAACCAAGAACGATTGTTGTCAATGAAATCTATTGGACGCCCACAGCAAAAATGGCAGATATTGTAATGCCTGCGACAAGCTCGTATGAAAGAGATGATTTGACAATGGCGGGGGATTATTCCAATCTACAAATTGTGCCAATGAAACAAGCGGTAGAGCCTGTGGGTGAAAGTCGCGATGATTATGTGATTTTTGCGGATTTGTGCAAGGAATATGGCGAGGAAGTCTATAACGCTTATACAGAGAATGGTAAGAATGCAAAAGATTTCATTAAAGAATATTACGAAAGTGCATTGCAACAAACAAAATCCTATGGAGAAGAGTTTGCGACTCCAATGCCTAGCTTTGAGGAATTTTGGGCAAAAAATAAGCCGATTACTTTTATTCCTACGCTAGAGAGTGAAGATTATGTGCGATTTAGCGACTTTTTAGAAGACCCGATTCTGAATGCACTAGGCACAGAATCAGGCAAAATTGAAATTTATTCTCGCACGATTGCAAAATATAAATACGAGGATTGTAAGGCGCACCCTATGTGGTTTGAACCAATTGAATGGTTGGGAAATGCAACCAAAGAAGCACCATTCCATTTGCTTACTAATCACCCCGCAGGCAGATTGCATTCACAAATGTGTCATACCGCTTTGCGTGAAAGTTATGCGGTTAAAGGGAGAGAGCCGATTTTGATTAACACCCAAGATGCGAAGAATTTAGGAATCAAAAATGGCGATGTGGTACGTGTTTTTAACAAAAGAGGCGAAGTCTTAGCGGGGGCTGTGGTGAGCAATGATATTTTGCAAGGTGTTGTGCGCCTTTGTGAAGGGGGTTGGTATGACCCTGACGCGAACGGATTGTGCAAATACGGAAACGCCAATGTCCTCACACTAGATTTACCTACTTCAAAACTAGCCAATGGCAATATCGCGCATACCGGCTTGGTTAATATTGAAAAATACACAGGCACATTGCCTGAAGTTACTGCATTTAGCGAACCAAAAATCATTAGCTAAATGCAATGTGGAATCCTTAAGGATTCCACATTTTAAGAGATTTTGGGGCTTGCAACGCGAGCCAATTTTTAATTTTGTGAATTACAATTAGATGAGGTTAATCATCGCCGCAAGGATTCCAATCGGTGCGATGAAACGAATCACAAAATACCAACCCTTGAAATAGATTCCTGTTAATCTCCCCTCCAACATAGCATAAACGCGTTCTTTTGGTAGAAGCCAACCCATATAAAGACACATAAAAACACCCGCCAATGGCAACATAAAGGAACTTGTGAGATAAACAAACCAATCAAAAAGATTTTTTCCAAAGAAAGTTAAGTCTGTTGCAAAAAGAGTTGTATTGCTAAGTAGTGCGATAATACCTAGCAGATAGGCACTCAAAACGCTAATGAGGTTTGCAAGATGACGTTTCATAGAAAAACGTTCTATCAAATAACTATTGAGAGGCTCAAGCATAGAGACGGCTGAAGTAATGCCGGCGAAAATTAAAGAAACGAAAAACAAAAACGCAATCACTTGTCCTGCTGTGCCCATATTGGCAAAGATGAGCGGCAAGGAGATGAAGACTAGCCCAACGCCCTCGGTTGGTTCTGCGCCATAACCAAAAATAAAGGTAAAAATCACTAAACCCGCCACCAAACAAAAGACAAAGTTAAGCAGGGCAATCACCACTGCAAAGCGGACGAAATTTCCCTCTTTGGGCATAGAATTAGAATAGACTAGAATCACGCCTACACCCAGAGAAAGCGAGAAAAAGGCTTGCCCCATTGCGCGGATAATGACTTCGGAATTGATTTTTTCAAAGTTTGGGCTAAACAAAAACTTAAAAGATTCCATAAAAGCGTCTTGAGCCATAGAATAAACAAGCAAGCCTAAAAAGATGAATAAAAGCAAGGGCATTAGAATTAAGTTTAGCTTCTCAATTCCCGCTTTAACTCCACGATTGAGGACATAAGCACAGAGTGCGACGACGATAAAATGCCAGAGCATTTGCCACCCAATTTGACTACTGATAAACCCCCCCCACAAGTTTTGTGTAGCTTCTAAAGTCTTTGGTAATCCAATGACGCTTAAGAACATATAATGTACCAACCAGCCTAAAACAACGACATAAAAGGCAAAGATGAGGACGCCAGAAATCACCATAAATCCGCCATATTTTAAGAATTTCAGATTCTTAGGGGCAAATTCCTCAAAGGTGCTTACGCTATTTTGTCCGCTTGTGCGCCCAAAGAGCATTTCCACGATAAATACACTCACGCCAAAGAACAAAAACGCAAGCACAAAAACAAGAACAAATGCAAATCCTCCATTTTGTCCCACCAAATAAGGGAATCCCCAGATTCCACCAAGTCCAATCGCACTGCCAGCAGTGGATAATACATATCCCGCTTTGGAAAATCTTGTCATCAAACTCACCTAAAATGTTTCGCGTATCTTAGCAGAATCGGAAGCCAAAATAAAAGGCTTTTTCAAGAAATTTAAAGAGATTTTATGTAAATTGTGATTTTTGGGAATTGCAAACTTATTGCAGGTTGCGGAAGTTTATAAAACTCCCCACGATTCCTTTACCATTGCAAAATTGCGCAGCATTTGTGGCAAACATTAAGTGTGGAATCCCATTTCGCGCCCTCCGTCAAAATTAGAATGAAGCTCCCGCTTGATTTCGTCTAAAAAGCTCTGTGTGCTAAATTGCGGTTTTTTAAGGCTTGCGATATTGTAAGCGGTATTTTTGACGACAAGGGCAATCTGTCCTCCGCTCAAAGAAAATTCTGCAAGTTTTTTAATATTGAAATTTTCTTCAAAAGGCGCGTTTTTGGGGAGTAGTTTTTCCCAAAGTTGCAGTCGTTCTTCAAAGTTTGGCTTTTTAAATTCAATTTTATAATTAAAACGTCTTGAAAACGCGGTATCAAGTGTTTCTAATAAGTTGGTTGTGGCAATCAAGATTCCGTCAAATCGTTCAATTTGTTCTAGGAAAATGTTTTGCATTTGGTTGTGCATTTTATCCGCTCCGCTTCCATTAGTCGTGCGTGTGCTCAAAAATTGGTCTGCTTCGTCTAGCAATAAAATAGGAGTTTGTTTGCTGTGTGTGCAAAGATCCTTGTAGGATTCAAAGATTTTGCGGACATTTTTTTCACTCTCACCCACATACATAGAGAGAATCTTAGAGCAATCAAAGCTTAGAACAGGCTTTTTAAGGGATTTTGCAAGGGCTAAGGCGGTTAATGTTTTGCCCGTGCCTGCCGCACCATAGAAAATAATTTTCGCATCAATCCCACGTTTTTTATCTTTGATTCCCCAATCTTTTAAATATTGTAAAACTTTAGAATCCATTTGTTTAAGCAGTGTTTCAAGTGTCGCTCTCGTGCTTGGGCTTAGCACAACTTCGCTCAAAGGAATTTTTGGGTGTAAAAATTCAAAAATTTCTTGCTCTAAGACGAGTGATTTTAGGCTGATACGTTCTTTTTTGTTGTAATTTTGTGGGTGCGTGATTCTTTTTAGAATCGCGTCAGGGATAAAAAAGGTGCGGTTAATTCCTCCAAAAGGGCTTAGAATTTCATCATAATCCACCAAGCCTTTTTCTACTAGGCGACTTCTATCGTCTAAAAGGGCACGATTCTTGATTCTTTCATAATCATTCATACTCACAAGATTAATGAGGGCGTTTAATTCTCTTCCCTCGCTCTCTTTGCCTAAATATTCCTCACGCAAGAGCGCAATAAAAATGATTTTTTCTTGTGGGTTGAGGTTGTATTCTTTAAATAAAACTTCCAAACTCAACTTTTCTTTTGTCAAATCTAAACGTTCGTTAATTCTTTGTTGGAGTAATTTAAATTTCTGCATACCTTTGTTTAAAAGCGGGGAAGTGGAATGGTCTTTTTTGTATGGGCTTAGGCTGTGCATTAGCTCAATGGAGAGGAATTGGTCTTTGAGATATTCTAAATGGTTGTTATAGGGGGCAATTTTTGGGAGCTTAGGATTGATTCCGCCCTCTTCAAGAAGCTTTAAAAAGCTAGAGCTTAAGCTAAAAGCCGTGTTTAATAATTCTAGCAAGATAACTTCTTGACTAAGATTCTTTAAAAAGCTTTGTTGGTTAATCCAGCCTAGCTCCAAAAGATTTTTAAAATGAGGCAAATATCCTAGAATCGCTGCTTCATCTTGCGGGATAAAGAGAGCATTAATGATGTCCAAACAGAGATTTTCATCATTGCCTTTTAAGAGTTCCGCGCATAAATGGCGCAAAATCAAAGCTTCTTCGTGATTGCATTTCAAAAAAGGATAAATTTTAGTTTTGTTAATGGGATTGGTTTGCAAAAAATCTAGCAAATATTGCATATTGTTCCTTCATCATCATAAGGGTCAAGGTGTGTAATGATTTCCCATTTTCCCTCTAGGTTGTAGATTGCGTGTTCAATAGAATCTGCAACTTGGTGTGCGTCTAGTAGCGAGATTTGTGGGTCAAAGACTAAATGGACTTCTACGAAGTTTGTTTCGCCGCTTTGACGCGTTTTCAAGTCGTGATAGCTCTGCACTTGTGGAGCAGCAGCAATGATTTGTTTGATAGAATCTATCTTTTGTGCATCTAAGGTTCTATCTAGTAAGATAAATACGCCTTCTTTTAGCAAGTCAAATGCGGAATGGGCTACATAGATTCCGATTCCTATTCCAAAAATTGCGTCAATTGCGTGGAAGTTTGTCCAATGCACTAGAATAAGCGCAATGAGCACTGAGCCATTACTCAAAATATCTGTTTTATAATGGAGGGCGTCTGCTTTGATGACAAGGTTATTGCTTTTTTTGGCGATATAGTTGAGATAAACAACGAGTGCAGTCGTCAAAACAAGTGAAAAAACCATTACATAAACCGAATAACCAAGATAAGCCAATTCCCCGCCAAAGATAAGTTTCTTGAAAGATTGGTATAAAATAAAAATACCAGAAACTAAAATCACGCTCCCCTCAATCACCGCAGCAAGCGATTCTATCTTTCCCATACCATAATTATATTTGAAGTCCGCAGGTTTTTCGGATTTTGTAACGGCATAGAGATTGAAAAGTGAGGCAAATAAGTCAAGCAAGGAATCAATCGCGCTTGCAAGTATGGCGACAGAACCGCTTAGGATTCCAACTATAAATTTGACTAATATCAATATGCAAGCAGTGAGGCTTGAGACAATCGTGGCTTGACGTTGGAGGCTCATTTTGGGTTTTTTTGTGGAATCTGCTAGGTAATGGTTGGGTGCGTTATCGTGTGAAATAGACATTGAGAACCTTTAAACAGGTGGAAGTAAATAAAGAGGTTTTAATTGCGTGTCAAAAAGCGTGAGATTTAAGGTATTGGGCAATACAAAGGGCTTGATTTGTGGCGGAGTATCAAAACTTCGTAAGGCAATTTTTAGCTTTTGGGCTTCCTCCTCTAGTGTGTGGGGAATGGAATCTCCATTATTCGCACATAGCGGATTTTCTCGGATAAAATAACAATTTCCATACGCTCTAATAGGGGAATTTTCGTTAAAGTGAAATGCGTGTGTGGCGTAAAGCTTCACATTTTGTGCAATTTCTAGGGTCTTTGCAAAAAGGTAAATGAGCTTAAGAGCCATAAAACTCCCCGGACCGCGCACAAAGTATAAACTCTCTAATGTGATTCCTTGCTTCTGTAAATCCATAAATAAAGGCACGAGCCCATCACTTAGGGGGCAAGTGATTGCGTGAGATTCTGCGAGATTCCAAGATTCTTGAATCTTGGCATAAACGCCAACGAATGTAGGCTGATCCGCAATATTAGGTAGGATAAAGACTTTACGCATTTTGTAGGGCGTATTCGTAAATCTTTTGGGATTCTTCACTTTCTAAAATTTCAAACGCATTGCTATTTTCAAAAAGTTTTTTTGTCAATAAGTGGTTGAGCTTATGACTGCCTGCATAAGAGACATATGCACCAAGCAATGGAATCCCAAGTAGCGACATATCGCCAATTGCATCAAGAATCTTGTGGCGAACAAATTCTTCTTTATAGCGCAAACCCTCTTTGTTAAGAATCGTTGTCTCATCTAGCACGATAGCATTGTCTAATGAGCCTCCAAGCGCAAGACCAATAGAACGTAAGTATTGCACTTCGCTTAAAAAACCAAAGGTTCTTGCCCGCGCAATCTCCTCTTTGTAGTTTTTGGTAGAGAATTTGAACTTGTAAGATTGTGTGCCAATTGCTGGGTGAGGAAAATGGATAGAGAAATCAAAAATACACGCGTCATTGGGTTCGAATCGCACAAATTTATCCCCCTCTTTAACCTCAATGGGTGTTTTGATTTTTAGGATTTTTTTAGGGGAGGATTGCTTGATAATGCCTGCTTCCTCAAGAAGCATACAATATCCAATGCTGCTGCCGTCCATAATGGGCACTTCTTCGTTATCTAAGGTGATTTTTAGATTATCAATGCCATAGGCGTGGATAGCGGAGAGCAAATGTTCAATGGTAGAGATTCTATGCCCCTCCTTGCAAATCACCGTTGCCATTGTGGTATCTATAACATTATTTGGGTGCAGAGGGATACTGACACCTACATCGCTGCGATAAAAATGAATGCCACAATTTTCATCTAAAGGTTCTAAAGTCATTTTGACGGGCACGCCTTTATGTAATCCAATGCCGACTAATTCTACTTTTTTTGCAATGGTTTGTTGTTTCATTGTAGCTCCTCTATCATAATTTCATTTTGTTTTTTATAAATTTTGTTTTGGTTATGTTGTAGGCGTTCCTTATCTAAAATTTCTCCGTGAAAAAGGACATTTCCCTCTACAACTTTGCCCAAAATCATATAATCTCCGTTGCAAAAGACATTGCCGCTAATACTGCCGAAGATTTGTATATTCCCCTCACTCTGAATATGTGCGCCACTATTAATGCGTCCAAAAATTGTCAAGTCCCCTTGCGTGATGATTTCTTCCCCGCTACGAATCGTGCGATGAAAAACGAGCGTGGGTTTTGCTTCGTCTTTGGTAGTTTGGGATTCTGCATTAGAATCTATGCTGCTATGATTGTTGGGTGGAATCGCAGAAAGAGTTTGAGGATTTTCCAAACCCAAATGGATTTGCCCAAGCGTTTCACCCTTTTTGATTTCTGGCGATTCTATGAAATTTAGATTCTTAAAAAGAAGATAATCATAAAGCGAAGTGGAATCAGCTGTTTTGACAGGATAAGCGAAAATCATCAAAAAGTCTTTTAGCAAAACAAAGTTTTTTTCAATATAAGTAATGGTTTCTTGCGCGTCTCCTTGCATAAAAATAAATGCACGAAAGTTTTTTTGTCTTGCTATGACCATCGTTGCCCTTAGAGTTTGTCTATAATTTCTTTGCTTTGTGCAATCACATTGGTGATATTTGTTTTAATCCAAGCAGAATCCATCCATTCCGCATTCCATACTTCATAGCCTTGCACAAGCACGCTAAAGTGCAAGTGGTCGCCTAATGCTAGTCCTGTGTTTCCGGTGTTTGCGATGATGACACCCTTTTCTAGTGTATCTCCTACATTGACTTCCGTGCTCGTCAAATGCGCATAGAGTGTAGAAAGTCCAAGTCCGTGATAAATCACAAGAGCATTTCCATCAATGCCTACAAATTCATTGAGGGTAACAATGCCCGCATTATTAAGAATCACGGGTGCTTGTTTCACGCTCGCAAGGTCTAACCCCATATGATTGGATTCACTGACATTTTCTCCTTGATAGATAAAGGTGCGGTGGTCGCCAAAGTTTGCCATTACCGCGCCATTCTTTAGAGGGGCGAACGCTCCAATGGAGAAATTTTCTACAAGAGATTCTGTATCTATGAGCGAAGCAGCCTTTAAAATGCGATTAAAGGTGTCTTCGCGCACTTCTTCATTGATATAGCGAAAGATTGAGAGTTTATCTTCAAAATCTCCTAAATTTTTCTCTCCAATTTCTTCTACAAGGCTAGAAATTTTGCCATCAATAAAGGCATCTGTTAGCGGAATCGTAGAGTTACGATATTGCTTTTTTTGCTTGAAATAGTTAATGGGTGCAACGCTAAGATTGCCTGCGCTATCTTCTGCAATGATTTTGGCATTAAAGTTCTCGTGGAGTTTAGACCAAGCAAGGAGGGAGATATAAAACCCGTCTTTGTAAAAAGGCTGGGGTGTGAAATCCAAATCCCCGTTGGTGATTCGGACGCTTTTTAAATTCTCGTCTTCTGCCTTGAAAATGACAAGCGCGCTTCCTCCTTGGGTGATTTTATAAGAGTTTGCAATCACCGCAATTTGCGGCTTTTTGGTGTCTATTTGAATCGGGAATTTCTCTGTGGTTGTGTTGCCTTTAAAGAAATTCCATTTGCTTGTGTCTGTTACGCTGATTTCAAGCAAGAGAGATTGCACATTGTTCTTGATATTTTCGGGCTTTTGGATACCAATACAAAATTTTTTTACAGGGGATTGGGTGGTAATATTTTGCGCTAAAGGAGCAGTATTTGCATTTTTTATCATACACATTGGATTTTGTTCTGTGAGATTTTGTATCTCAAGTGGAATCTTTTGCCCATTATCTATCAAGGAAACCTTGTAGCTTTTGATTCCTGCATTGTCGCTGATTTCAATAGGGAATGTGCCTTTGAGATTCCAAGAGGTGCTTTTGAGATGAATCGTAGGAGATTCTTTTTCAAACCCATCGGAGCTTAACATAAACATTCCAAATAAAATGACAATGATGCACACTACAAGCCCAAGAATCTTGATAAAACCACCTTTGGCGTGAGGATTTTGCATTGAGTTATCCTTGAAAATTATAAATTATTTATAAAAATAACCTTTCATTTTAACCCAAAAGTGCTTATTTATAAATAAAATTAAAGAAATTAAAGCCGTATGATTGATTTTAAGGGGAGGGTGAAAAAGTTTGCGATTCTTAAAATAGAATCGCAAGAAATGATTTAAGCCTTGAGTGCGGAATGGATTGCCTCTTCAATGAGAGGCTTGGAGTTTGGCTCAACTAATCTTTCGCCCACTTCCACGCCGTTTTTATAAAAAATAAGTGTAGGAATTCTACGCACATTTAAAGATTCTTTAAGTGCCTCTTCCTCGTCTGCCATAATGGCAAAAAATTTCATTTGTGTGCCATATTCTTGTCGTAATATTTCAATAATGGGTTCAATTTTGCGACAATCCGGACACCAAGGCGCACTGACTATGACAAGGCAGATTCCCTCTTGGATTGTGTTTTCAAAAGTAGCTTTTGTTAATTTTTCTAACATTTATTATCCTTAAATGATTTATCTACAAAATTTGAAGTGCTTAAAAACCGAATCTTTTAATAATAGAGATTCAAAATTTAAGCAATATTGGTAAATACCGCTTGTACATCATCGTCTTCCTCAATTCTATCAAGCAGTTTTTCAATCTCCACTAATTGTTCCTCACTAAATTCAACAGGATTTGTCGCAATGCGTTCTAATGCAGCTTTTTTGACTTCTAATTTCAGTTCTTCAAGCGCATTTGCAAGCGTGCCAAAACTCGTATAATCTCCATAAATATGGACGATTTCTTCTTCTATTTCCATAGAATCCAATCCTGCGTCAATGAGTGTGAGTTCTAGCTCCTCTAAATCTCCCGCAGTGGCTTTGTCAATCTCAAAATGTGCTTTGCGTGCAAACATAAATTCTAAGGAATTATTGGTTAGCATTTGTCCGCCTAATTTATTGGCATAGCTTTTGAGATTCGCTACCGTGCGCGTGGTGTTATCTGTCGCGCATTCTACGAAAAATAAAGCACCATGAGGGGCTTTGATTTCATAATTTACCTCTGTAATTTGGATTCCGTCTTTTCCTAAGGCGCGTTTGATAGCCGCTTCAATATTATCCTTTGGCATATTTTGTGCCTTAGCCGCCATTATGGCAGTGCGGAGTTTGGAGTTCATATCAGGGTCGCCACTTCCGCCCTCTTTGACGGCGATGCTGATTGCTTTGCCTAGTTTTGGAAAAAGTTTTGACATCTTATCCCATCGTTTTTCTTTGCTTGCTCTTCGGTATTCAAATGCTCGTCCCATAAAAACCTCATTTTGTGTAATTTAACTTGAAGCAAATTGTAGTATTTTTAAGTTTAAATTTACAAGATATTTAAAAAACGATAAGATTCCTTGACATTAAATAGGATTTTATATATAATTTTGCCTCTTTTTAATAGAGCTTATTCCGGATTAGCTCAGCGGTAGAGTAGGCGGCTGTTAACCGCTTGGTCGTAGGTTCGAATCCTACATCCGGAGCCACTTTTCTTTACTCTTTATACCTTATTCTAAATTTCATTTTTAACTTAACGACAATATAAAAAAGATTTTCGTGGTTATTTTGGCTGATTCGCAAAGACTATTTTATTTTAAAGGGTTTTAAAATAAAAGGATTTTTATGTTTTTTTCCAAAAAAGAAAAGGAAATAATGGAAAATTTATTTTTAGCAATTTCTACAAATATTTATGAAAAATATCTTTTGACGCTTCAGAGTGGAGATATAGTGGAGGCAGTCGTAGAGACTTGTTATGAATCAGACAATGGGCTAGAAGGTATAGAATTTGAAGAGTATCACGTTTGTGCAATGAGGATATTAAGAATCTTAAACAATAAGAGTCGGACGCTTGAAATTGGATGCTTATTAGAGATTCATTATCGCAATTATCCCAAAGCAATAAGAGATTCTCAAGGAAGAATTATATAATAATGGCTTTATAGGGATTATGATTTCCTCCTAGAATCTCATTAAAATTTCTATTTATTGTTGCCTTATAATATTTTCCGATATAATCTTAAGCAAAATTTGAAAGACTTTTAAGGAGGTGTGGGTGAGAAAAGATAGAATATTTCTTGTCGCTGAACTCTCTGCGAATCACAATCAAGATAAAGATTTGGCATTGCGGACGATTAAGGCAGCAAAGGATTCTGGCGCAGATGCGATTAAATTACAGACTTACACGCCAGATTGTTTAACCATTGATTGTGATTTGAAAGATTTTCGTATAGAGGGAACTTTGTGGGAAGGGAAAAAATTTTATGATTTATACCAAGAGGCAATGACGCCGTGGGAATGGCATACGGAACTATTTGACTATGCGCACAAACTCGGGCTTGTGTGCTTTTCTAGCCCTTTTAGCAAAAAGGGCGTGGATTTTTTAGAGGAGTTAGGGAATCCTATTTATAAAGTTGCGTCTTTTGAAATTGTGGATTTAGAATTGATTGCCTATATAGCGCGTTTGGGCAAGCCGATAATTTTGTCTAAAGGAATCGCGACAAAAGAAGAGATTCAAGAAGCCATAGAAGTATGCAGGCAAGCGGGAAATTCGGAGGTTACACTCTTGCAATGCACGAGCTCTTATCCTGCACCGCTCAAAAGCGGAAATTTGCGTTTGATTCCTAAGCTCAAACAGGATTTCGGAGTAGAAGTTGGACTATCAGACCATACATTAGGAATCACTGCGCCTATTGTCGCCGCTTCTCTTGGTGCTAGGGTGATTGAAAAACATTTTATCTTAGAGCGCAAACTTGGGGGTGTGGATAGTACCTTTAGCCTTGAGCCGCAGGAGTTTTCACAGATGGCAAAAGCGGTGCGAGAAGTAGAAGAGCTGCTTGGGATTCCAACTTATGAGTTAAGTGAAAAATCCAAAGAGGGCAGAGCCTTTATGCGTTCTTTGTATGTCATTAAAGACATTAAAAAGGGCGAAAGGATTTCAAGGGATTCTATCCGCTCTATTCGTCCGGGATATGGAATCGCACCAAAGTATTTAAACGCAATTTTGGGTAAATGTGCAAGCAAAGATTTGTATCGTGGCAAGGCTTTAGAGTTTGGAGATTGGGAGGAATGAATAAAGTTTCTTGTTGTTTGTTTTGGGTGGCTTTAAATTCATTGAAATAAATCAAAATATTTTGTATTATTTTAACTTTAATAATTTAAACTAGGAGTTACAATGGTAGGCGAGCATTTATTACCTAGTGCCCCCCCCCCCCCAATTATTTGCTAAAGGCTATGCACAGATTCAACTAACCTACATTACGCATTTTTATTGTAATCAAAAAAACATTGATTCTGTGATTTCTCTTTTGAGGCTTTACGAATCTTATTCCCCAGAACTTTTAGACTTGATAATGTTTGTAGTAGTAGATGATGGTTCTCCACTACATTATGAGATTCCACATTTTAATCTCAATTTGCGTTGGATAAAAATCAAAGAAGATATTCCGTGGAATCAAGCAGGGGCTAGGAATCTAGGAGTAACTTACGCAGTAAGCGATAAAATTGTATTGTCAGATTTGGACTTTTATCTCTTTGAAAATACTTTGTGGCATTTGGTGCGCCATAAGCCTTGCGGACGCAATGTATATAAGATTTATCGTGAGAATGAAAAAGGAGAATGTATCCGAGGGCATGTCAATATGTTTTTTATGAGTCGTGCTAGATTTATGCGGTTTTTTGGGTATGATGAAGAGTTTGCTGGGCATTATGGCAGAGAAGATGATAGTTTCAAAAAACTACATAAATGGAGCGGTTCAAAATTAAAATATCTACCCAAAAAATTTCGTTCTAAGGAATGGATTGAATCAACTAATACAATGGATTCTAGCTCTTATCATAATTTAATAAGGACAAGGGAATCTCCAAATTACTCCTTGCACGAACGCAAGAAACAAGAAGTGTATGATTATGGCGCAGAATATGGCTATTCACGACTTTTTCTGCATAATTTTACTTGGGAATTTTTGAGTGAGCAGCGGAGAGTTTCTTACCCGAAACCGAAACCAAACCGATGGTGGTTTTATCTGTGGTATTGGAGATGGCTTGTGGGATATGCTTAAAAATTAATTATTTGTTACAGAATTAGGCGTCAAAGCACAACTCCAAGAATGATTCTATTGCACAAAATATTTTAATTTCAAGCAAATGTTTAGAATCCCTCTTTAATCTCTTTGGCAAAAAATACTAAAAGCCCACCGAATATAATGCTAAGCCCTAGAATCTTATACCAAGAAATGGGTTTTATATTTAATTCAAAAGCACCAAAGTGGTCTAATAGCATTCCCATTATGAGTTGTCCAACTAACATAAATAAGAATAGATGAACAAGTCCAATTTTTGGCACAAGCCAAACCATACCAAAAAGGCAAAATGCGCCCAAGATTCCGCCTAAGAATTTCCACAAACTTTGTTTAGGCAAAGACTTTATGGTATCAATAGAAAAATCGCCACTTAAACAAACAAGTAACAAAAGACAAAGTGAGCCTACAATGAAAGAAATTAAAGTCGCCACTAAAGGAGTCGTTTGCAAAGAGCGTCCAAGCGCGGCGTTAATGGGTGCTTGCATAGCGATAGTAATCCCCATCATTAAGGCTATGCCATAATAAATTATCATTTACTTTCCTTGTTATAAAATAATCTTGATATTATAGCCCCTTACACTCGGTGTTTGTCAAGGGCTAGAATCGCTCTTTTATAATGTATCCCAACTCGGTAGATATTCTAATGATTAAAGTAGATTTCAAGAGAGAATGGCTAAAATCCGCTCCTTTAAGTTTTGCGAAAATTTAAACAAAGGCAAAAAGTTGGACTAACAAAGGGGAATTTATGGAAATATTAACAAACTTGGTTAATGTGTCGAGCACATTTCTTTATACTTATTTTCTCGTTTTCGTGTTATTGTTTTGTGGTTTTTATTTCACGATTCGCACGAATTTCATACAACTTCGCTTTTTGCCCTCCGCCCTTTCTGTTTTACTAGAGAAAAGCCATAAGGAGCATATTTCTCCTTTTGGTGCATTGATGATTTCTACGGCTTCGCGTGTGGGCATTGGGAATATCGTTGGGGTTGCTGTGGCGATTAGCAGTGGTGGAGCTGGCGCGTTATTTTGGATGTGGATAACTGCTATTTTAGGTGGGGCAAGTGCGTTTATTGAAAGCACATTGGCGCAAGTGTATAAGCAAAAAGATGGAGAGAATGGCTATAAAGGTGGTCCTGCATATTATATACAAAGTGCTTTGGGTTCTAGGGCATTTGGAATCGTGTTTGCGATTTCGCTGATTTTGTGCTTTACCTATGGATTTAATGGATTGCAAGCTTATACTTTGACTTCTAGCTTTGAAATTTTTGTTGGGAGTGAGGCTTATCATAATGGACAAATCACCATTTATGTAGGGATATTGTTAGCTCTTTTATGTGCGATATTTTTCTTTGGAAGCAACAAAGCTTCCGCGCGGATTTCTTCTATCCTTGTGCCGATTGCACAAATTTTATTGTGTTGCTTATCTTGCGTGCAATTCCAGCGTTTTTTCACCCTATCTTTTGCGCCTTTGCCTTTAGTATGGCAGCGGATTCTGTCCCACACAACGAATCCCCAAAGGCAATCGCAAAGATTTTTATCGCTGTTTCTGCGGGTATGACGCTTGGTGTGCCGCTTACTAGCTTTATCGCAAGCAATACGAGCCTTGAAATGTCTTTTATCTTTTTGGTGCGCTAAATGCCTTAAGCCTCCTTGCTACACTTGCGTTTATTCCAAGTCAAAAGCAGGAGCAAAAAGCCACGCAAAAAGGGCAATTTAAGGTGTTGGCAAAGCCCATAGTGTGGGTTTCTGTCATTGTTGTAATGCTCCTAAATGGCGCAATGTTTGGCTTTTATAGCTATATGAGTGAGTTTTTGCTCAATTTCACACAGGTTTCTTTTAATCTCATTAGCGCGCTTTTGCTTATCTATGGGCTAAGCAATGTCATCGGCAATTTCATTGCGGGTAAAAGTCTTGTGAGTGCGCCCAATGCGACTTTAAGAATCGTGCCTTTGAGCCTCATTGTGTTATATGTCGCACTCTTTTTTGGTGGAGGCAATGCGTGGGGTGCGAGTGTGATTCTCATCATTCTTGGAATCTTTGCGGGGGTTGGTAATAATATGGCGCAATTTGTTGTAACCTCACCTATCCCAGAGGCAAAGGAACTCGCAAATGGGCTTTTTATCAGTGCTGGAAATATCGGTCTTACGCTTGGCACTTCGCTTTGTGGGCTGTTTATCTCACTCAACGGCTCACGTTTTGCAGTTTTGGCGGCAGTGTGCTTGGTGATTTTAAGCATTATATTTTTAATGCTTAGAGGGCAGATTCTCATAAAAAGCAAGGAGGCAAAATGAAAGATAAGGACAAAAAGAAATAAAAAGTTTTTGAGGAGAGGAGATTCTAAGCAAGATAAAATCTTTGCTACACAGAAGTTATTTTTGGCTTACTTGCATTGTAGGTAAGTCGTGCTTCTTTTTGAGATTCAACTCCTCTTTCAAAAGCAGTATCACGCATTGCTTTATAGCTTGCTTTGAATGTGCCATTTTCTCTATCAAATATATCTTGCAGACTTAAGCGAGTATGATAATAGACAAAGGTTTGCCACTCATTATTATCTCTCTTATAGCTACTATATACGAGTAAATCGCGCAAACTCTGCTCACTGAAATCCTTACAAGTCAAATCCTCACAGAGATTTTTCATAAAATCTTTATTTCTAAAGGGCTTGTAGTAGTCTTGCTCGTTTGCCTCAAAAAATGCTTTTGCCTTTTCTAGGTTGGCTTTAATGGTTTCTGTAAGATTCTGTATTTTCTCTGAAATCAATTCTAATGCGCTTTTACCCCATTTTGAGGTTGCAAAAAGAGCAGCTATAAAGGCAATGAATGCTGCAATGATGAGGGCAAGCCACCAAGAAGCACTTATTAAGCCTATGATAGAAGCAGTAATGCCAAAAATAATCACTTCATACCCAACACTTGCCAACCCTCTATACCATTCTTTTGTGCCTTGATTATACACAAACACAAGAGAATATCCCTCTAGGATAAATGTCCATTTAGCAAATCCAAAAGATTTAGGTATTTTTCCTTTGGTATCCTTAAATTGATTGCCAACCTGTTTAATCCCCTCACTGATTGCGGCAAATATACTCCCAATTACTCCCATACCAATATCCGAACCATTGCCTTGAAACTTAACACCTTGCACCATAATTTCTAAAGTATCCCCGATTTGATAAAATACTATTTTTTCATTACGATAGAGAAACTTTCTTTGCTCCTCCTCTTGTTTTATCTTTTCTCTTTGGAAATAATCTGAATCATTCATATAGGGAAAATTGCTCCAATCTAATTCCATTACCACTCCTTTATATCTATATCTTTAATTTTTTCTTTAAGGTTATATTTTTCTGCTCTGCCTTGTCTTTGTAAGGCTTCTTGTGTTTTTTCTCTTAGGATTTGTAAGAATTCTTTAATATCATTTTCGCCATTGATTGCAAAAGTAAAAAACTTTGAGTGTTTAAAATCAAATAATCTATACTCTTTATCTATATCATCACAAATTTTTATCGCCAAAGAGGATTGAGAGAAACCAAGCCCCCAAATATTCTGCGTCATCAACGAAAATGTCCCATACGGATAGAATTGTTTTGTTTTCCATAATAAAATCCCACGTGTAGCATTGATGTAAATACCATCAGAAGTAAGGACAAAAGTATTGTGGGGTTGTAAAATAAAAGTGTGCAGACTAAAGACTATCATAGTGATTAGAGGGAGTTGCAAGATAAAAAATACAAGCAATAATACAAATATTCCAAGCAATGTTTGCATATTGAAATGTGATGCAAAAATAGGCTTTATCGTTGGGTAAAAAATGCCCTCATAAAAAGCACACAAAAACAATAAAGATGCCAATAAAACAATAAGCCAATTAATCCTGTCTATGATTCGCTCTACCCTATCTCCCCACCCCTTTGGAAAACTATACTTAAACTCATAAATGATTTCATCTTTGTGTGGTTGTAGTGATTTATTCCAATTACCATTCATTTTTACCCCTTTTGGATATTTTTAATTCTATCATTTATATTATATATTTCTGCTTTGCCTTGTTTCTTTAGGGCTTCTTGCGTCTTTTCGCGCAAGATTCTAATGATTTCTTGTTCATACTGCATTCCCACATATTCTAAAAAGGGTATTGTATGTGAGTGCTTAAAATCAAAGAATTTATAATTTTTGCTTATATCATCACAAACTCTTACTGCCCAAAAAATCTTTCCACCAAAATAACTATGAAATGAAAAATTCCCATAAGCATAAAATTTGTATTGATAATATGGAAAAAAGAGGAGCATATTTGATATATACACCTTTGTGTGTTAAGGTGATAGAATGATAAGGACATAAGAAAAGGATATTAATACAAGCACAAATAAAAAGAAAGAGTAAAAGACAAGGAATGATATAAATAATAAAACACAAGCAAGCAAGAATAATATAGTCTAATATCTCAATATTTTGTAGCATTATTAAATTAGAGGTTATAAAGTTGAGTGTAGATTCTATTTGGTATTGCAACATCAAAAGAGTAAACAAAGAACCGACCCAAAAAACTAATTTTATCATTAATCTCTCTACGCGATAAAACCACCCCTTAGGAAAACTATACTTAAACTCATAAATGATTTCATCTTTGTGTGGTTGTTGTGATTTATTCCAAGTTAGCATTACACCCCTTGCTTTCTCTGCGATTATCAATCCTTATGCTGTTATTATAACAAAATCTTTTATGATAAATTTTAGTCTTCGCCTTGACAAATACTAGGTATCAGGTTTTATAATTTCAAATGTATTTTAATCTTAAAAATACTATTTTTTCATTACGATAGAGAAACTTTCTTTGCTCCTCCTCTTGTTTTATCTTTTCTCTTTGGAAATAATCTGAATCATTCATATAGGGAAAATTGCTCCAATCTAATCCCATTACCACTCCTTTATATGTAAATGTTTAATTTTCTCACGCAAATCATATTGATTTGCCTTGCCTTGTCTTTCTAAGGCTTCTTGTGTTTTTTCTCTTAGGATTTCAAGGAGCTTTTTCATATCTTGCTCATCATTATCAACTATCACATAAACTTTAGATTCTTTGTTTGAAAGATTATGAAAGTAGTGGCGATATTGTGTATTTATATCATTTATTCTTATCGTCCAATTGCTCGTATAGATAGCACCACCTATCTTCTGCACATAAAACCCAAATTCCCCATATTTATAGAATCTATGCTGATACCATAGCTTTAAAAAACCACTAGAGCGTATATACATTCCCTCATTAGTAAGAAAAATCGCATTTCTTTGACGAAACAAGAGTGAGTTTAAACTCCATAAAACCAACGCAAAAGGCAGAGGAATAAGAATACTATATAACCCCAAAACAAGCCAATTTTCTAAGCTCAAATATGTAGGATAACTAAAGATTAGAATCATCGTATCATAGATTGCACTATAATTATAAAAATCTACAATCAATCCAAGTGAGACAAATAAAACTATTATTGTTGCTATTCTATCTACTATCCGCTCAAAACGATTAAATTTTCCCTTAGGAAAACTATACTTAAACTCATACAAGATTTCATCTTTGTGTGGTTGTAGTGATTTATTCCAAGTTAGCATTACACCCCGCTTTTTCTGCGATTATCAATCCTTATGCTGTTATTATAACAAAATCTTTTATGATAAATTTTAGTCTTCGCCTTGACAAATACTATATGTCAGGCTTTATAGTGCTAAATAGATTTAG
>NZ_JAAVGY010000057.1 GCF_014799995.1 Helicobacter sp. | reverse complement strand
TGCTCATCTTTGGGTTTTTTCCTATTTTTTCTTATAAAACCGCTCTCTTTTTACACCATAAATTGCCCGGTGTTTTTGTCCCCAAAAATTGGCTTGAAACAATGAAACAAGCGAGTGAGAAAGGCATAGAAATGCAGGTAGGATTAGAAAAAAACCAAATCTTATTTTCAACGCTTTATAAACTCCACCAAAAATTTCACTTTATGAGTGCCAATAAACCCGACTTGATTGAACAAATCATTTGCTAAAGCGATAAAATTTACAAAATCATTACGAGTTTTTAAAGAGAATTTGCTACACTTCAATTTTGTTTTATCAACTCCAAATTCTTAAGGTATCCAATGTCTCAAATCGCACAATCATCAAAAAATGGGATTCTAAAAACTTTTCTTGATGAATGGCTCAATGGCTTTGCATTAGTGCTTTTGGTGAGCTTGGCGAGTTTTTATATCGCCTCACTGCCTCTTATCACACAAATCCATTTATCCCCTTTAATTATTGGCGTTGTGTTTGGAATCTTCGCTTCTCCGCTCTTTAGACAAGCCGAAAAATCTTGTGAAAAAGCCGTTATCTTTAGCGCGAAAAAGCTTTTAAGGGTTGGGATTGTTCTCTATGGCTTTAATGTAACACTACAAAGCATTGCCTCTGTGGGGCTCAATGGAATCGCATTAAGTATTGTTGTAGTGGTTTTTGTTTTGGTTATTGGGTATTTTATCGGTGTAAAATTTCTGAAATTAGACAAAGAAATTGCGATTCTAGTCAGCGGAGGAAGCGCAATCTGTGGAGCAGCAGCGGTGTTGGCACTAGAATCTTCCCTCAAATCCAAGCCCTATAAAGGAATCATTGCTGTAGGAACAGTTGTTATCTTTGGGCTCTTGGGAATGTTTTTATATCCTTTAGTCTATGCGCTAGGATTCGTGCCCTTAAGCCCAATCCAAGAGGGATATTACATCGGACTTACTTTGCACGAGCTAGCAAATGTTGTGGGTGCGGGAGGAGCAATCTCCCAAGAAACGCAAGAAATCGCTTTGATTGTAAAAATGATTCGTGTCTTACTCTTGGTTGCCGTCTTACTTGTGATTCCTTATTTTTTCGCAGAAAGCAGAGAGGGAGGGGGTAGAAAACTACACATTCCTTGGTTTGCTTTTTGGTTTTTAGGAGTTGTCATTGCGCATTCCCTGATTCCACTGCCACACGAAATTGTTGCTTTCTTTAGATTTTTATCTGGATTCTTTTTGGTTATGGCAATGAGTGCCTTAGGACTTCAAGTGGATTTCAAGAAATTTCTTGAATCTGGAGGCAAGGCTTTTGTGCTTGCATTGATTTTGTTTGGGATTCTTATTTTTGGAGGATTCTTACTTGTCTATTATTTCGTCCCATAAGAGAAGTTAATGGTTGATCGCCCGTTATTCGTTATTAGCGCAAGTTTAATTACTATTGGCATTATTTTTTCTTATTCTCTCTCTTCGTTTGCTATTTTGTATTATGACTATGGGGAATTTCACTTCATTTTGCGCCAACTGATTGCAGGAATACTTGGTATTATGCTAATGTGGGGGATTTCGCGTTGCAATCCAGACCATTTTATTTTGTGGTTTGGATTCTCCCTTTTCTTTGGTGGAATCTTTTTAATGTTAATTATGCACTTCCTGCCCGAAAGCCTCGCAACAAGCGCAGGGGGAGCGAAACGTTGGATTCGCCTACCCTTTTTCTCACTCGCACCTGTTGAATTTTTTAAGATTGGATTTGTGATTTTTTTGGCTTGGAGTTTCGCCCGCAAGTTTTCTTTACTAGAGCGCAAAAGTCTCAAAGAAGAATTTATCACATTCTTGCCCTATGTCGCAGTTTTTTTAGTCGCAGTGTATTTGATAGCGATTCTGCAAAATGACTTGGGACAAATCGTGCTCTTAGGAGCAACTTTAGCCCTTATGATGATTTTTGCCGGCTCGTCTTTTAAATTGTTTTTATATCTTTTAAGCGGAGCTTTCGCACTCTTTATCATCGTCATTATTACAAGCACACACCGCATTATGCGTATTAAAGCTTGGTGGGCTGGGACACAAGATTTGATTCTCTCCCTTTTCCCACAATCCATTGCAAATTCCTTGCGCGTTGAAAACTTGCCCGAGCCCTATCAGATTCAACATTCCCTCAATGCAATTGCCAATGGCGGAATCTTGGGTGAAGGTTTGGGCAATGGCTTAATCAAATTAGGATTCTTAAGCGAAGTGCATACTGATGTCATCTTAGCAGGTATTGCCGAAGAAGTCGGTTTCATAGGATTATTTTGTATTAGCCTGCTCTTCCTCGCGCTTATTTTTCGGATTCTTAAAATCGCCAATCGCTGCGAAAACACAATGTATTATCTTTTTTGCTCTGGAGTAGCGGTTATTTTGGGATTCTCCTTTCTGATTAATGCCTTTGGAATCTCTGGGCTAATCCCGATTAAAGGAATCGCTGTTCCCTTTTTAAGCTATGGTGGAAGTTCTATTTTGGCTACAAGCATTATGATTGGTATGGTGCTCTCTATCAGCAAAAAAGCAAAAATGCTGTAAATTTCGCGTATGGATTCACCAATGCCAAGACATTACGACAAAATCCTTTCAAGATTAGAAAAACGTCCTTTAAGTCAAAACGAATTTTTATCGCTACTCTCTGAAGCAGCGGGTTTGTTTGGCGAGAGTGCAAGCGAACTTGAAATCATCAAAGGCAGTGGAATCCCATTACAATTTGCACACGATAAAGTATATTATCGCCCAAGTCTCACGCCCATAGAATCAGAATCTTTTTGCATTGTAGATATTGAAACCAATGGTTCTAATCCTTTTGTCCATTGCCCAATTGAAATTGGTGCGGTGAAATTTAGCAATGGGAAAATCACCGATACCTTTGAATCGCTGATTTTCTGTGAGGAAATCCCAGAATATATCACCCAGCTTACAGGAATTAGTGCCCCAATGCTCGCAAATGCACCAAAAATCACCAAAGTTTTAGAATCTTTCAAGCTCTTTTTAGGAGATTGTATTTTTGTAGCACACAATGTGGATTTTGATTATCATTTCTTAAGCCACTCCCTTTATCATCACGGCTTTGGGTATCTTTATAATGCCAAACTTTGCACGATTAAACTTGCCAAAAAAACATTACAAGCCCCACGCTATTCCTTAGGGTTTTTAAATGATTTTTTGGGCATTCATCATCAAAATCTACACCGCGCCTTACAAGACTCCAAAACCGCACTAGAAGTCTTCAAAATTTGTCTGCAAAATCTTCCTACAAATCTCTATACAAGCAAGGATTTGTTAGAATTTATCAAAAATCCAAAGGAGCAACAATGCCAACCCAAGACACCAATGCCAAATCCGCTAGAGCAAGATTCCTAACGCACCACTATCCCAAGAACTTTGCCTCCTTGCCGAGCCCCTGCTATGTGCTAGAGGAAAAAAAATTCAAGCAAAATTTGCAATTATTGCAATCCGTGCAACAACGAAGTGGCGCAAAAATCCTACTTGCCCTTAAGGGTTATGCTCTATGGAAAAGCTTTTCTCTTGCAAAGACTTATTTGAGTGGAATCACGGCAAGTGGAATCTATGAGGCACGATTGGGTTATGAAGAATTTGGAGGAGAAATCACAACCTTTAGCCCTGCTTACAAACAAGAAGAAATGCAAGAGCTTGTGCAAATTTCAAACCATATTATTTTTAATTCTTTCAAACAATGGCAGACTTTCAAAGAGATGATAGAATCCCAAAACCAACTTAGAGAACGCAAGGGAAAGCCAAAAATTGAAATCGGCTTGCGCGTCAATCCAAAATATAGTGAGGTAAGCCCAGAAATCTATAACCCTTGCGTAGAGGGTTCAAGGCTTGGAATCACGCCAAAAGAATTTAAAAAGGGGATTAAAAAATTTGGATTAGAGGGAATTAGTGGCTTGCATTTTCATACGCATTGTGAGCAAAATAGCGATGCACTCAAACACACTTTAAAACATTTTATCGCGCATTTTGGTGAATATATTCCACAAATGCGTTGGATTAATTTCGGTGGAGGGCATCATATCACACGCAAAGACTACGATGTGGATTTGCTTGTCAAAACCATTCAAGATTTCAAATCAAAATTTGAGACAGAAGTGTATTTAGAGCCCGGAGAAGCGGTTGGCTGGCAATGCGGATTCCTGATTGGCAGTGTCGTAGATATTGTGCAAAATGGCATTAAGGTTGCGATTTTAGATGTCAGCGCGGCAGCGCATATGCCTGATTGCCTTGAAATGCCTTATCGCCCAATGGTGCGCAATAGTTTTGAGGCAAAAACCTACAAAAAACACCATAAACTTAGACTTAAAGGCGAGAAGCCTTATGCCTATCGCTTGGGTGGTCCCACTTGTCTTGCAGGAGATGTGATTGGCGATTATAGTTTTAAAGAACCGCTTAAAATTGGCGACCGCTTGATTTTTGAAGATATGGTGCATTATACTATTGTCAAAAACAATACATTCAATGGGATTCCGCTACCAAGTATCGGTATGCTTCACGAAAATGGAGAATTTGAATTATTTAAAGAGTTTTCTTATCAAGATTATAAACAACGCAATAGCTAAGAAAAATCTTAGCTATTAAATTAGTTTGTCAAACCCGCAAAAAGTCGTTTAGGATTCTTAAAGATTAAAAGCACAAACCATACAATCAAGCCACAAAGCACAACTACTGCGCCCAAAACCGCATCATCACTGCTGATATTGAGAAATGGCTCTCCCTCACTCAAAGCAGCAAAGCAATCTACAATCCACATTAACCCTGCGCCCCAATACATAAGGCTTAGAGTGCCTAACTGCAAATTTTTTTGCGGATTGTTCACAAACCAACAAATGCTTGCAATCACTGCTGCAAACAAAGTGATTAATAAACACATATTCCCTCCTTATGCCATTTGAGCTTTCGAGGTAAGATTAGCATACATTCTCTCTGCGCAAACTACCATTACAACCCAAATCGCAACAATCAAAGCTACTTGCGCACTACCAATCGTTAAGATTTCATAAATCATTGCTTGCGTATCCTCTGGAGAGCTCATTGCAGTCAAAAAGGGCGGATAAGCAACGATTTCTCCGTGCCATATATGCTCAATGAAAAGCAAAAATGCCCCGCCTAGAAGCATATTTACGAGCCAACCTATCTTTCTACTCCAAGAAATTTTTTGCACACTTCCCTTTGCCTTTTCTTGTTTGGCAACACCTCTTTTAACCGCACTCAAAACACCAGCAACTACGATAGATTCAACAAAACATGCCATATCAGCACCTCCAAATAAAAGTTAAAAAATAATAAACTAAAATATCTTAAGATTCCATTATTTTCTTTAAAGGTGTGTGGTTTTCGCTTCGTGTGATTCCTATTTGTGTCATTGCAAAGCTTTTGTAGATTTTATTTTTGCTAGATTATGGATTGCTTCGGGCTTTGCCCTCGCAATGACGCGGTGGTTAGCTTATCGTCATTGCGAGCATTATTTATAATGCGTGGCAGTCCAAATAAAAGAATCTCGTCTTAACAAATAATTCTTTACAATGTTTCACACAAATCTTGCCAATTGGGATTCATTGTTTCAATCAAAGTTAGTTTGTTTTTTCTTTTGCCTGCTTTAAGTTGTTTCTCTCGTTTAATAGCTTCCTTTATATCCTCAAACACTTCATAATATCCTAGTTTATCCACACCATAGCGACAACTAAAGCCTTGTGTTATTTTGTTTTTGTGTTCGTAGATTCTTTTGTGTAAATTGCTCGTTACACCTACATAAAGTGTGCCATTTCTTTTGTTAAATAGAATATATAAGAAACCTTGCTTTTGCATTCATTATCTTTGATTTTAGATTCATTAATATTGTAGCATAATTCCTCATAGTTACTGCGTTCTTGCAGAGAATTTTAATTTAGCTTGTGTCATTGCGAGAAAATTTGAAAAATTTTCGTGGCAATCTATAATATTGCACGCATTGCGTATTCCACTGCGTCATTGCGAGATTCTATGCAATAGAATCGTGGCAATCTATAATACTGCACTTCATCAAACAATGGAATCTTAATTAAAATAGATTATCAAAGGCGAGATTTAAGATTATGGATTGCTTCGGGCTTTGCCCTCGCAATGACGTGGTGGTTGGCTTATCGTCATTGCGAAGCCCTTTAGGGCTGTGGCAATCTACGATTCAGCATAAATGAAATACACAACTTGTGTCATTGCGAGGAATGAGCAAAGCGAATGACGAAACAATCTATAATATTGCACAAATAAAATGATTTCATTGTTGAATTTTAAATTATAAGTATGCAGAATGATAGATCGCCACGCTTCGCTCGCAATGACAAGGTGGAACAATCGCAATGACAAATGTAGTAATACGCAGGGTAAATAAGATTATAGATTGCCACACATTATAAATAATGTTCGCAATGACTGAAGTTGTGAAATTATAAGTATGCAAAATTATAGATTGCCACGAAAACCTAAAGGTTTTCTCGCAATGACGAGATAAGGAATCGCAATGACAAGAAAGAGAATGATGAGGAGAGAATCCTCATCATTAGATTAGAAGCTATACTAGGCTTCTTTTTTGAAATTAGAAATTATATCTAACTTCTACACGAACTCTTTGTCTGTCTTCATCACTACCATTTGCTACATAATCAG
>NZ_JAAVGY010000056.1 GCF_014799995.1 Helicobacter sp. | reverse complement strand
AAATCCGTGTCAGCTTTGAAGCAAATGAGAATGAAGCATTTTATGGATTAGGGCATGAACGCATAAAAAATAAAAAAAAAAAGGGGGGGGTGGGGGTGGAATTTTTGCTATTTTTTAATTTTAAGGAGCAAAAATGAATGGATTTAAAACCCTAGCAAAGCAATTGGTGGAGCAGTTAGTAGGTGTGGCAAAGTCTGCTACTGAGATTAACGATGTTTGGTTCTATGAAAATATTTATTTGAGGCATTTATTGTATTGGGTTTTAGGAAGTTTATTGCCAAGTATTTTACTATCTTTCCTGCTTCCAGATTTGCTATCCACTACAACAATATTTTGTGTATTTTTTGGTTTATATCTCTATTGTTTTGGTGTTATTGCATATAAATTTAGGGGTGCATACAATGACACACTTCGCATCATTGCTTTTATACCGCTCTTGAATGCAATAGTAATTCAATTTATCGTCCCTAAAGACACCCAAACACCTACACACGCATTTTTGATATGTTTTTTACAAGGAACAATATTGCTCATTCTAAATACTTTATTGTTTGTTCCTTCAATATTCTACGCACGATACATTGTAAATCGCAATAAGAGATGACAAGGCGGCAAAATGAAAAGATTTGGTTTGATATTATGTATTTTTTGCAATATTAGTGTTGGGTGGCTGCAGGAAAATAAATGAAGAACCCAATTACAGATGCGATAGTGAAGAATGGGCAACAACAGTTTTAAATGATTCAGTAGAAGAAGTTTTGACGAGTTTGGTCTCTCTTTATCTGCGGAAGAAAAGAATCTATCAAAGCCAACCAAAGTTGAAAAATAATGGAATGTTGCCATTTATCGTTTTAACTCTCACAACAGCATTGAATAACAAATCATTGTATTACAAAGTCTATGATAATGGTGCAGGAGAAATGCTCTATGAAGAATATGAACCCAAAAACAAAGAGAATAGTCAAAACTGAAAATTGGTAGGGATTCTTTTGCGTCATCAAAACGCAACAAGTAAAAATTTAGTTGCGTTTGAGCTGAATTGCTTCTTGCATTAATTGGTCGGCAGTCGTGATAGATTTCGCACTCATTTGATAGCCTCTTTGATAGACAATCAAGTCTGTTAATGAAGTCCCTGTATCTGCATTGCTCATTTCTAGCATATGATCTAAGACTTTACCAAACTTCAAGCTTGCTGTGCCGCCCTCTTCCCAAGCAAGTAAAGGCGGACCGCTGACAACCGCAGTTTCTCCATTGATTGTGCGTGCGTTAATCTGAAACAAATTCCCGCCCACTTTGCTAAGCCCTTGGTCATTCACAAAAGCAGCAATTCCAAAGCGTCCGATTGGCTCTAGCTTGCCATTAGTAAAATTCACAAGAATAATGCCATCGTCATTAATCACAACATCTTTCATTATTCCTGCTGCTGTGCCATCTTGTGTAGTGGATTTTGTATCAGAATCCGCATAAGCAAAATTGCTTGAGGTTTTGCCGTCCGCAGATTGGGTTAAATTCACACTCACACTTCCACCATTGAAAGGCACTTGGAATATTGGAGCATTCGCTGTGCCATCATCATTAAAAGTGATTTCATTGATGACTGGATTCTCACTAATCATCACTTCCCCGATTCCATTATAAATACTGCTGCGCACTTCCCAACGTTCTAGCACTTCTGGAGTTACACTCCTATCGGCTTGATTGAGCAAGATATATTGGGTTCTTAAAAGAAATTTTTCGCCTGAATCGCTATAAATTTCAGTATTTGTCTCATAGGTAGGCACTTGAAGCTGTGTGCTGCTAATGCTTGAAACACTTAGCATTTTCCAACCCATATTATCCTCTAAAGGATTCGTATTACCTGCACTATTGACTTTACGATAAAGGATTCCATTATAGCTCACGACAGAATTTTCTGCATAGAATGTTCCTTGTGCATACTCTTGAACTTCTCCTAATGTGGCATTTCCTACTTCTTCCCAATTCGTTGCGTCATTTTGTGGCAAAGCAATCGTAGTCGCGCCTGTTTGTGGGTCAATGATTTCTGTAACCTCTCCCGCATCTGTTAATTTTCTATAAATCCTGCCTCCACTGACGACAAACGCATCTTTTTCGTATCCCTTTGCTTGCACTTCTTGATAAGGAGAGACTCCGCTACTATCTACAAGTGTCCAACCATTAGGATTATCAATAGGATTGCCATTAGCGACACCCTCGCCATTTTTTTGAAAAATCATACCCTGATATTTGACATATTCTTGATTTTGGTATTCTGCGCCACTCACAAAGTCTTTCACAACACCGCCAAAGGCAGATTCTAAATTAATGCTTGTAGCTTTTAATCCCAATTTATCCGCAAGCTTACCATTAACGCTTACTTTGACATCTTGCATACCTGCATTGCTAAGATACAAGGAACAATCACTAGGATTTCCCTCACTATCTAGCTTCAACCCCAAATTCAAACCGGTTTGCTCTTTGATAAGATTCATTAGCTCACCCATTGTTTTAAAGCCATTTTCTTCTGCCCCATAAGTGAAAGTATATTGTATGGTAACTCCCCCTCTCTCAAGGCTTATGCTAATGTCTTTATAGTTTTTAGGGTCTAGTGAATCACCGCTTGCATTCATCATAGAATTAATGTCTTGAGTGAGAAATTTATCCATACTAAAATTTCCATTGGCATCTTGTAAATTTCCGATTCCCTTTGGGTTTTGTGTGCGGTTAAGATTGATAGACAACCCTACTTCTGTGGTTAGAGTAGGTTTATACTGCAAATTTCTAGGAATCTGTAAAGGCTGCAAATTAGAGCCAGAAAGCCCTGCATAGTCTGCTTGTAGATTGTTTGTGCCTGTCAATGTTCCATCGGCTGCAATTTTTCCTAGATTGATTCCATACATATAATAGCCGCTAGAATTAACCAAATACCCTTCGCCGTCCAAACCAAATGAGCCATCACGTGTAAAATAATTTCTCTGTGTTCCGTCATAAACAGGTGCATTAATATCAAAAGCACCATTTTTGTTTAAGCCAACGACAAACCAACCCTTACCGCTATATGCGACATTATAATCTCCGTCTGCGCTTACATAAGTCCCGTCATTGGCATTAATTGCGTTAGAACCTATTGTAGAACCATAGTTATAATCATTAGAAATAGGAGAGCTAGAATTGACAAAATCCATACTTACCGCAAAAAGACTTTTAAATTCCGGTAAGTTTGCGCGATAACCTATGGTATTAATGTTTGAAATATTATTAGAAGTGGAATCAATCCCAAATTGATGCGTTCTAACACCGCTGATTCCATTATAAAATGCACCTGTCATCATCAATCCTTATCTATGCAGCTTGTTTTATTAACTTTTTGGCTCAAATGAATAAACATAAGTAATTGGAACAACCATTTCACCAAGTTTCACATAAGGCACACCATTATCAAAGATGACGCTTTGAACTACTCCGCGCCCCAATGAAGTCTCTAAATATTTATTGGTTGTAGAATCCAAGTTATATTCTGCTGTGATAGTATAATCCCCAGCTTTGACATAAGTTCCGCCATTATCTTTTGTATCCCATTCAAAGGTAATCCAACCGCTTTTTCCATCATAAGCACTAAGGTCAATTTCTTTAACGATTGTTTTTTCCACATCTTCTTTTCCATTGTCATCTGTAACCACTTTATTAGAAACAATCGTGATTTTTGGATTCCCTTTGCTTGCGTCAATAGGTTCATCAAAGTAAAGCCCAAATTCAACTTTGTCATTTTTCTCAATGGTAATCGTATCTAAGCCTGTCTCTGCCATTTTGCCAATCACGCTCACAGAGTTATAGCCACTTAGAATATTGCTATCCATAATGCTATTAGAAAGCAAGCCTAAGGATTCTAGCATTTTTTCTTGAGACTCTATCATTTTTTGTTGAGATTCAATCGTCTTATTATTGGTTTCTTGCATAGATTCCATTGCGCTTGTCATTTTTTCCATTGCCGTTTTCATTTTTTCTTGCGCTTCTACTTGTGTTAATTGCGCAGTTTGGGTTAGAATCTCTTGTGTTTCCATTGGAGCTGTTGGGTCTTGGTTTTTGAGTTGCTCCAAAAACAATCGCATAAACGCTTCATTAGAGAGAGAGTTCCCGCCTGTTTCGCTCTCATTTTTTGGAATCTCCTTATCATCTAGGGGATTGCTCCATTCTTTTGCGCTTGTGGAAGTTGGTTGTTGGTAGCTTCCTTGCAAACCTGTGGCTGTTGTTGATGACATAATTTACTCCTTAAGCATAATATGAAAAGTTAATCTCCACAAGTGCCACTTTGGCATAAGGGTTATTCACTTCTTTGTAAATGTGTAAGCTATTTTCGTTCCATTTTTGAGTGTTTTTTGAATTTTCATCAAAATTTTGCTCAAATTCTTGTTCTTTTGGAGCATTTCCTCTTTTGTTTTGTTCTTGGAATCCTCCATTCTCTCCACCATTAGAACCGCTAAAATCTCCATTTCCTAGACTATTCCCCCCGCTATCTTTAAACTCCAAATTCACATCATTAAGTCCTAGATTGCTTAAGCTATTTTTAAACTCTTGCGCATTTTGCATAAAGAGTTGTAAGGCATTGGGGTTGGAGCTAATTTGCACAGAAATATTCTCTCCGCGCTTAGTAATCGTTAGCTCCACGCTTCCTAGATTCTCTGGATTTAATTCCAAAGAAAGCTTTGTGATTGGCGGACGATAGTTTTGCAAAGCCTCCCTTAACTTATCGCTAAAATGCAAAAATGTATTCTGCACACTGAAGCGATTCTCTACTTGTGCCTGTGAAGTGGCTTGAAAAATCTCTTGATTGATTTTTGACTTCTCTTGATTTCCTTTATTTACTTCTTTAACAACCTCTCGCAATGTCTCTTTGGGAGTTTGGGTAGATTTTTCTGTGGTTTTCAACAAATTATCCAAGAAAATATCTTGCTGCTTCATCTCCTGTCTTATATTTTCTTCTTTTAATAAAGTGCCCAAGTTGTTAGCATTTTGTGCCGTGCTAGCCTTTGGATTCTTGATATTCCTTTTGTCTTCCCTCTCCTCTTTGATAAAAGAATCTTTCACTTCCTTTTTGTCTTTTGGGGCAAAAGGATTTTGGACAAAGTCTTGCGCCAATTTCGTCTGATTAGTTGTTTTTGGACTTTGAGATTCTTTATTTATCGCTTCTTTGACAACCTTTTCTTGCACAATATTTTCTTGTTTTATTTCCTCTCTCTGCATAGAGTTTTGTTTGAGGGATTCTTGCCTTAAAACCTCTTGAGATTCTTTGATTGTTTTGTCTCCCATCTTCTCTTGCGCTTTTGCTTGTGTAGATTCTGTCGGTTTAATTTGCTCTTTGTTTGGAGCTTTTTCTATCTTTTCTTTAGAATCTTGTTTTGATTCTGTTTTTTGGAATTTATCCTTTGTCTCCAAAGTTTCTGTTTGGTTTGTTTTAATCTCTGTTTTGGATTCTACCTTTTCCTTTTGGGATACTTTATTGTCAAAATCTTTAGAACTTTTAAGGATTTTTTCCTCTTTTTTAGGATTTTTTATTGCCTCTTTATCAAGAGATTCTTTACTTTGAGTTTGGATTTTAGAATCCTTTAAGTCCGTTTTGACTTGGGTAACTTTGGAAGTTTGATGCGATTTTTTATCTATCAATTCCTTATCTTGCAAAAGATTGCTCAAAATATTAGGGGATTCTTGTTTGGGTTTTTGCACTATTTGTGAATTTGCTTCTTTACTGATTCTAATACTCTCACTAGAATTAAGAAATTCTTTAGCAGGCGAGATTTCTTGTTTGGCAAAAAGATTTTTGATATTTTTATTTTGATTCTCTTCGCCCTTTTGCAAACTGATTTTTTGGATATTGAGCTTCAAATCATTTGCCACCGCATTTAAATCCCTTAAAGTCTTTGCTTCTTGTTTTTGAGACTTTGAAAACTCCAATAAATCTCTTGCGCTTTTTAATGTCGTGCTAGTCGGAAGAGAAGTGCGAGTGTTATTAGGAATATTGGCTTTTGCATTCTTGGTTTGTGATTCTGTTTTTTGAGACTCTAAGAAATTTTTAGAAAGATTGTATTTTTCATCTAAACTTTTTAAAATACTGCTTGGATTCTCATTTTTTGAAAGTTTATTGAAACTTTGATTCTGGGAAGATTCCTGCGCATTTGAGGCAATCTTTTTAGAATTTCCATCGGATTTTTTGGTGCTTTTATCCAAGTTTAGAAAATTAAAGATTTCAGCGAATCCTCCGCTTTCACCCTCGCTCGCACCTTGAGTATTTTGGGTTTTGATGACATTTTTTTGATTGACTTTTTCAACTTCCAATAAAGAGAGCATTGTTACGCCTTTCTTTGAAATTTAAGAACTTTTACGAGGAGATAAGCAAACACTATTCCACAAAGATTTTTGCTAACTCTTAAGATTCTTTTAGATAGAATCCACAATCTAATTTTTATTTCAAGGACAACAATGCAAGAAATTAGAAATATCGCCGTGATTGCGCACGTTGACCACGGAAAAACTACTCTTGTCGATGGATTGCTTAGACAATCGGGAACTTTTGCAAATCACGAACAAATAGACGAACGCGTAATGGATAGCAATGAGATTGAAAAAGAACGTGGAATCACGATTCTATCTAAAAATACCGCGATTAATTATAAAGGAACAAAAATTAATATTATTGACACTCCCGGACACGCAGACTTTGGGGGGGAAGTAGAGCGTGTCTTAAAAATGGTAGATGGGGTGTTATTGCTTGTAGATGCGCAAGAGGGTGTAATGCCACAGACAAAATTTGTCGTCAAAAAGGCATTGGCATTTGGAATCCGCCCCATTGTCGTAGTCAATAAAATTGATAAGCCAGCAGCACAACCCGACCGCGTTATTGATGAAGTCTTTGACTTATTTTCAGCAATGGGAGCAAATGAGGAGCAACTAGACTTTCCTATCGTTTATGCAGCGGCACGTGATGGTTATGCGATAAAAGAACTAGAAGACGAGAAAAAGAATTTAGAACCACTTTTTGACGCGATTTTAGAATATGTGCCCCTCCCAAGTGGAGAAAGCACAAATCCGCTTCAAATCCAAATCTTCACCCTTGATTATGATAATTATGTAGGCAAAATTGGAATCGCTAGAATCTTTAATGGCAAGGTCAAAAAAGGGCAAAATGTAATGCTTGCAAAAGGGAATGGCGAGAAAATCACGGGAAAAATCACTAAACTCATCGGCTTTTATGGATTGGCTAGAACCGAGATTGAGGAAGCACAAGCGGGAGACATTGTCGCACTTGCTGGATTTCATTCCATTAATGTAGGAGATTCTATCGTTTGTCCGGATAATCCGATTCCGCTTGACCCTATGCACCTAGAAGAACCCACAATGAGCGTGAATTTCGCCGTCAATGATTCCCCTTTTGCAGGAACAGAGGGCAAACATGTAACTGCCAACAAACTCAAAGAACGTTTGGAAAAAGAAATGCAAACCAATATCGCAATGAAAATTGAAGAATTGGGTGAGGGAAAATTCAAAGTCAGTGGGCGCGGAGAATTACAAATCACGATTTTAGCAGAAAACCTACGTCGTGAGGATTATGAGTTCAGCATTTCACGTCCTGAAGTCATTGTTAAAGAAATTGAGGGGACAAAATGCGAACCCTTTGAATCTTTAGTCATTGACACACCTCAAGATTACGCAGGAAGTGTGATTGAAAAACTAGGACGCAGAAAGGCGGAACTTAAGGCAATGAATCCAATGGGAGAAGGTTATACGCGTTTAGAGTTTGAGATTCCAGCGCGTGGATTGATTGGCTATCGTAGCGAATTTTTAACCGATACCAAAGGAGAGGGAGTGATGAATAATAGCTTTTTAGAATTTCGCCCCTTTAGCGGGAGTGTCGAAACAAGGGGAAATGGCGCACTCATCTCAATGGAAAATGGTGAAGCAACACCCTTTTCTCTAGGAAATATTCAAGAACGTGGCGTGCTCTTTATCCCTCCGCAAACTAAAGTTTATGTTGGTATGGTGATTGGCGAACATAGTCGTGAAAATGACTTAGATGTCAATCCTGTTAAAGCCAAACATCTAACCAATATGCGTGCAAGCGGGAGTGATGAGGCGATTAAACTCGTGCCGCCAAGAGATTTAAACCTAGAACGCGCATTAGAATGGATTGAAGAAGATGAGATTCTAGAAGTTACCCCCAAAAACATTAGAATCCGCAAAAAGGTGTTAGACCCAACACAGAGAAAAAGAAAAAGCAAATAAGGGAGAATTTATGCTAACCGTTATCAAAAGAAATGGACGAATTGAACCACTTGATGTAACCAAAATCCAAAAATACACGCGTGATTCTGTAATAGGATTAGAGGGGGTTTCACAGAGTGAATTAGAAGTTGATGCGAAACTACAATTTCGGGATAAAATTACCACACAAGAAATCCAACAAACTCTAATCAAAACCGCTGTGGATAAGATTGATATTGACTGCCCTAATTGGAGTTTTGTCGCTGCAAGACTTTTTCTCTATGACCTCTATCATCGCGTCAATGGCTTCAATGGTTATAAAACTTTGCGGGAATACTTGGAATTAGGCGAGAGTGAGAATCGTATCATTAGCGGAATGAAAGAAAAATTCGATTTAGAACGATTAGACAAAAAAATTGACAAGACACGCGACTTGCAATTTACCTACTTAGGAATCAAGACACTTTATGACCGCTATTTGCTCAAAAACAAACAGGGCAACCCTATTGAGTTGCCGCAACATATGTTTATGGGCATTGCAATGTTTCTAGCTCAAAACGAGCAAGACCCGAATTTCTGGGCTGAACAATTCTACGACTTGCTTTCCAAATTTGAAGTAATGGCGGCAACTCCCACACTCTCCAATGCAAGAACCCCACGTCATCAACTAAGCTCTTGTTATATCGGAAGCACACCCGATAGCATTGAAGGAATTTTTGATTCCTATAAAGAAATGGCACTTTTGAGTAAATATGGTGGTGGAATCGGTTGGGATTTCTCCAAGATACGCGGACTTGGAAGCTTCATTGACGGACACAAAAACGCAGCAGGCGGGGTGATTCCGTTTTTGAAAATTACCAATGACATTGCCATTGCAGTAGATCAACTAGGCACACGCAAAGGCGCAATTTCAGTCTATTTAGAGCCTTGGCATAGTGATATTTTTGATTTCGTAGATATTAAGAAAAATAGCGGGGAAGAGCGAAGAAGAACGCACGATTTATTTCCTGCACTTTGGATTCCAGATTTATTTATGAAAAGAGTGAGCGAAGATGGCTTATGGAATCTCTTTGATTCGCTGACTTGCTCTGACTTGACGAATCTTTATGGAGACGCATTTGAAGCGCGTTATATACAATACGAACAAGACCCCAATATCCCAAAAACAACGCTTAAGGCAAAAGATTTATGGAAAAGGATTCTAACGAATTATTTTGAAGTGGGTTCTCCCTTTTTATGCTTCAAAGATAACGCCAATCGTGCCAATCCAAACCCACACACAGGAATCATTCGCAGCTCCAATCTCTGCACGGAGATTTTCCAAAATACCGAGCCTAATGAATGCTTTGTGCGCGTAGAATACGAAGACGGAACGATTGAAGACTATCCTGAATACCAAGAAATCATTACCGATTGTGGTATTAAAAAACTTTCTAATAAGATTACTTCTACTGATAGCATTAAAGGCAAAAAAGTCTTTATTGCTCAAAGGGAATCTCACGATGGCAAAACCGCAGTCTGCAATCTTGCTTCTATTAATCTCTCCAAAATACACACCAAAGAAGATATTGAACGCGTTGTGCCCATCGCAGTTAGAATGCTAGATAATGTCATTGACTTAAACTTCTGCCCCAATCGCAAGGTAAAAGTTACGAATCTCAATAATCGCGCCATTGGATTAGGAGTAATGGGCGAAGCACAAATGCTAGCAGAAAAACACATTGAGTGGGGAAGCGACCAACATTTAGCAAAAATTGACGAAATAATGGAAATTATCAGTTACAATGCAATTAAGGCAAGTTGTGAGCTTGCACAAGAAAAGGGAGTGTATAGTGAGTTTATCGGCTCGGAATGGTCTAAAGGAATCTTTCCGATAGATAAAGCCAACAATGAAGCTAAAAAACTCATTGACCGCGGGGGACTTTTTGGGTTTGTCTATGATTGGGACGCTTTAAGGGAGGAAGTCAAAACTAAAGGGATTCGCAATGGCTACTTAATGGCGATTGCTCCTACAAGCTCTATCTCTATTCTCGTAGGCACGACACAAACGATTGAGCCGATTTACAAACGCAAATGGTTTGAAGAGAATTTAAGCGGATTGATTCCAGTCGTCGCGCCCAATCTAAGCTTAGAAAATTGGAATTACTACACTTCTGCTTACGAAATTGACCAACGTTTGCTAATTAAAGCCGCTGCGATTCGTCAAAAATGGATTGACCAAGGGCAAAGCACCAATATTTTTATGGCTTTGAATCTCGCAAGTGGCAAATATTTAAATGAAATTTATATGTTGGCTTGGAAATTGGGCTTAAAATCCACTTATTATTTGCGTTCTCAAAGCGTGGAAGCCGAAAGCAACACAGACGCAATGGACCGCAGTATTGAGTGTGAAGGTTGCCAATAAGTGAAAAAATCCTACTTAATTGATACTTCAATTATTTTAGATGATGTAGAGAATCTCTTTTTTCTGCATCAAGAGGGTGAGAATACAATTTTTATCTGTGATGTAACTTTAAGCGAATTAGACAAAAAGAAAGATTTAAGCAACGAAACAGGGTTTTTTGCACGAGAGTTTTTTAGAAATATTTTAGGAGATTCTACTTCTGTATCGGAATTTAGTGCGATAGAAAAGGACAAAATCCATACAATTTATTTTACAATTCATCAGCACAAGATTCCTTTGCAAATCATTCATAGACCAAATTACAAAACCAAATTCCAAGATTATGGGCTCAATGACGCACGCATTTTAGAAATTGCCAAAGATTACAACTTTGTATTACTCACAAATGATATTTCCCTCAAGGTTTATGCTCTCTCGCTGAATGTCTCCTCGCAATCTCTTATGAGAGACCGCATTGAGAATCCTCAAGCCATTGATTTTTTAAATCATTTTCAAATCCACAAAAACAACACAAAAGAAATTCTTGAGTGTAATGCTACATTCCAAGCCCTCACAAATTGGAGTTTAATTGAGATTGCCGAAGAGGACAATACTGAAAATAGTCGCTATCTCACAGGTAAAAAACACTATGGCATTAAACTAGACAATGCCTTTTGTGAATTAGACTTTGATACACGCTTAGAAGAGGATAAACTCTATATCAATCCAATTAATCTGGAGCAAAAATTCCTCTATGCACTTCTAACGCACAGCAAGAATAAAATCACGATTTGCAGCGGTGCGACTGGGAGCGGCAAGACACTCATTGCCTTACAGGCAGGCTTACACTTGCTAAAAAAGGGCGTAGTCAATGGAATCGTTTATTTGCGCAATACCATTACTGCAAATGACAAAGAAGCGGAACTTGGATTCCGCAAAGGTGATGAAAATCAAAAACTAAATTATTTTATGTATCCACTCTTTAGTGCCATTAATTTTATCATCACCAAAATGCAAAAGGAATCACTCGCAAAACGCATAGAATATCGCGGAGAAGCAAACAGCATACAAAGCCAAGAAGCCACAGAGTATTTTTTAAATAAACACAATATTGAAGTATTAGACATTGCCCACGCACGCGGAGTGAGTATCGCCAAAAAATTTGTCATCTTTGATGAGGCGCAAAATGCCTCCAATGCAACAATTAAACTCATTGGCACGAGAATGGCGGAGGATTCTAGGATTGTATTTCTAGGCGACCCTATGCAGATTGACCACCCTTATCTTAGCAAATACCGCAATGGATTAATCAGCTTACTAAACAAAGCAAAACAAGATGACTTTCTCGCGGGCATTGTTCTGCATCAAACGATTCGTAGTGAAATTGCGGGTTGGTTTGAAGAGAATTTTTAGATTTTACTTACTATACTTTAGCGATTCCACTTTAGCTAAAAAAGATTGTAAATTTTCCAAACTCGCTTCTAATGTTAAATGCACTCCATTCTCTAAAAATTCTTTTTGAATGATATTAATTTCAAGCCTTTTGATGAGGTATTCTACTTGCGAAAAAATTGTAAAGGGAATCTGTATGCAACGAGATTCTTTAGGGATATAAGGCTGCAATGCGCCCTGCTCTTTTGCTTTTATCACTACATCTTTTGCCGCTTGCGTATAAGCTCGCGCAAGCCCTCCTGTACCAAGCAATGTGCCGCCAAAATAACGAATCACTAGCACGCCACATTCTATCAAATCATATCCACGCAAAACTTTCAATGTAGGCAGCCCTGAAGTGCCTTTTGGCTCTCCATCATCGCTAAAGCTTTCCTCCACTTGCCCTTGTGCATTGAATCTACGCGAAGAAGTTACAAAATGCACTGCTTTTAGGTGTTTCGTACGTGATTGTGCAACAAAGTCTGTAAATTCGCTTATTGCAATTAAATAAGAGATAAATTCCGAACCTTTTACCTCAAAGCTAGATTCTATCATTGCGCTTGGATAATAAAATCCAGCCATTATTCTTCTTTGAAACGTTTGAGATTCCCTGCTGCAAAACTTAAGATTTTTTCAATGATAGAATCCAAACTTACAACCTCGCAAATTGCACCTTTGGCAATGGCTTGTTTGGGCATTCCAAAGACGATACAACTTTCTTCGTCTTGTGCAATCGTATAAGCCCCATTATCATATAAATCCTTAATTCCTATACTTCCATCATCACCCATTCCTGTCATAATAATCGCCAAAGCATTTCTGCCAATTACATTATTAACACTACGAAACATTACATCTACACTTGGACAATGACGCGAAATGCGAATCCCCTCTTGTGGTTTAGCATAATAGCCATCGTGTCGTTTCTCTAAAACCATATGCAAACCGCCTGCCGCCAAATAGACACCAGAATCATTTAAGAGGATTTTTTCACGCACTTCAAATACATCTAGTTTAGAGATTCTATCAAGTCTTTGGACAAAAGAAGTAGAAAAATTGCCCGGTATGTGCTGCGTAATTACAATAGGCGGTAAATCACGAGGTAATGCTTGCAATATTTTCGCAATCGCATCTACTCCTCCCGTGCTTGCACCAATAGCAATTAACTTTCTGCCATCATTCCCTTTATAAGGTTCAGACTTTAACAATAAATCCGGATGATACTTTTCACTAGTATTTACCAAATTAATTTGCCACCTTTACAAAGATATTTTTCCCTAGACGATCCACTTTAGAAGCAAGATTCAAAATACTTTCTGAATGCCCAAGATATAATGTTCCACCCATTTTTAAATGAGAAAACATCTTGCTTAAAATCTGCTCTTGGTCTGAAACTTTAAAATAAATCAAAACATTACGACAAAAGATAATATCAAACTCCTTTGCCCCAAAGGGATACCTTGAGTCATAAAGATTTTGCTGCTTAAAAGTCAAAATACTTTTTAGATTTGACTTCGCGTCCATAAAAATTTCATTCTCGTTTTTATTTCGTATATCAAAATAATCTTTCAAATCCAACCAATTAGGCAAGGGGTTCAACTTAGTATTGACAAGATATTTACCCTCTTTAGCAAACTCCAATACAGAAGTATCAATATCTGTGGCAAGTACGCTTACAGGTGTATCAGAATGATAAATTTCTTTTGCATAAAGCAAGGTTGCGGCGATAGAATAAGGCTCTTCACCTGTGGAACTCGCAGAGCAATAAACCTTTATAGGTTCATTCTCTCGCAATCTTTTGGGCAAGATTCTATCTAGCATATCTCCAAAATGAAATCCCTCACGAAAAAAATCTGTTTTATTAGTCGTAAAAGCATTAATAAATTCTTGCTTAAATTGTCCCTGCTTGATTTGATTAAAAAAAACATCAAAATCTTGAATCCCAAGCTTACGTTTTAATATATCCAAACGATTTTTAATTGTAGAATCTTTACTTGATGGCAAATAAATGCCTGCAAATTTATAAATCGCCTCTCGTGCTTTATTAATTTCATTATTACCAATCGGCATCAGTCCTCTTTAATCTAAATTATGTTGCTTCTTGTAAGCTTCTTGCCACTTTTGCGGAGTAAGCGTATCTGTGATTTGCCCAATGGCTTGATATTGTTGATAATAATCCTCCACAAAAGTCCTTATTTCTGGCTTTAAAGGTTTATAATTCCCTTCAGAATCCTTTATAGCATAGCAATCTAAGAAACTTTTAGCATCTTGCTTATTTAAATAAGTCAAAACCAACTGATTATAAACACTTAAATATCGCTTTTTCAAAGATTGTTTAGTATTCTCATTAATTTCTATTTCTAATGCAATTGCATCAAAACTACCCTTGTAACGCAAAACCCCCGCGCTAAATAAGATTTCTAAATGGATTAAACCCTCACAATAATAAGGCAATACATCATCTTCTTTCATCCAAGCAATCAAGCCCACTGAACGCGCAATCGTATTCAAAATAAGCTCTTGTAGAAGAGGTTGATTGGCAGATAAAAAATAATAAATCAGCCCGCCCATTGTTGCTTTAAATTCTTCTATGTTTTTGAATTGCCCGCTCTGATTCATCTTTAATTCACTATCAGAACTCACCCACAAAATATGCCCAAACTCGTGCCCAATCGTCGAAATCTCATAGACTTTATACCAATCTTCTTTTCTAAAAAACAATAATTCCCTATTGGAATCTAAAAATTCTTTAGGAAAAGTTTTAGATGATAAAAGCATAAAAGGCTTTGCGAGAGATAATTCGCGCACGCGGTCAGGAAAATAAAAAATCTTTTTCCCATATTTTCTGCTTACTTTTTCATCATTTGGTACGACTTGAGCACTGAAGAGCCCATTAAGCTCTGCCCCATAAAAAAGCGCGGGCAATCCACCATAGCTCTGCGTCTTGAGCAAAGATTGCTCGACACAAGAATCAATTTCTTCTTTATACTTTGTTTTAGGTGCTTTTGAGCTATAAAATTGATAGAATTTCAACATAGATTCTTTAGAAATTTTACAATCCTGTGATTCTTGTGGATTAAGTAAATCAGCACCCTCATAAATTCTTGCGATACGCAAATCCCATTCTGGAGCGACAGCCTTTCTAAAATGGTCTTCGTAATACTCTAAAGGGTGTCCAATCTGCAAAGGAGTAGAAATCGCCATCCAAGCCTTATCTACAAGTCGCCAAGAAGCCAATAAACGATTGGGATTTGTCTGCATTAGGGCGGATTTTAAGGTTTTAAAATAGTCTAAATAAGCATTTTTTTGTTCTAATTTTGGGAAAACTTCTGGAGTTTTTTCTAAGGATTCCATTCCTGTCTCCAAAGCTTTTTTTAAGGCTACAAATTCTTCTTTAAAAAACTCTGCATAAGCAACTGCTTGATAGATAGAATCTTTCAATACGGGCACAGAATAGCTCCTATCTCCCATTTCACCCTCTTGCGTCAATTCATCTTCTTGGATTGGAAGTTCTTTTAGAGTCTCATCACTTAAAATATTTTTCAAGGAATGCGTATTGACAGAGGAAACCTCCAAACTAGGCTTTAAAACTTCTAAAATCTTTTGCAAATCTTTCTGATAGGTTTGGCTTAACTCACGATTGATTCCGAGTATTAAGTCTCTTTGCCAAGCTATAAAAAAATCATTGAAGCATAAACCAATATTATGTACCACTTGGAATAATGCCCTTAAAAATGGGCTCAAAAGCTGCTCTTTTGTAATATATCCTAATAATAACCGATGTTTCTCCATATGGAAATCACGCGTGATTTTGAGAAGCTGCATTCTTAGGCTAATGATTTGCTCCTCTTCTATCTCAAACTTTTGCAAGATATTAATTAAAGGAGCTTCTTGTAATGCTACCACGCGGTCCAAACAGGCAAGTAAAGATTCACGATTATGTGGAATCCTCACAAAAACACTTTCTAAAAAACGTGGAACTTCGTCTGTTTTGACGCAATTGTAAAGAGCATTTATCTGCCTATTTTGGTGTTCTATACGCCGATAAATCTTTGCAATATCGTGCAAAACATCTGCTTCTTTCATTTTATCTTTACTCCTAATTTCAATCCGACATAATGCCTTTTTTGTGTTCTTTAATCTTTCGGTATGCTTGGTTGATTGCTTGTAGCTTTTGAGTGCAAGTCTCCATAATAGATTGGTCTAAACCTTTATGATACAAAATATCCGGGTGAAATTGGCGCACGAGATTCTTATATGTCTTTTTGATATGTTCCATATCGTCTTCTTGACTGACGCCCAAAGTCTCATACGCTTCTTGCAAAGTAGAATCCGCTTGCTTTTGAGCATAAAATGCTTCAAAAGCATCATATAAGACATTAAAATCATCATTATTGATTTCCAAATACGCCGCAACATCTAGGATAATCTCTCGTTCCTCATCGCCTAGCTTGCCATCTGCATATGCAAGCGCAATCAAATATTCTACCAATTTCAGACGGCTTTTGTATTGTCCTTTTGTAAGAATCGCATAGCTTTGAGTGAGGGATTCCACACTTTCATTTGTGGTATCAAAAATCTTATGCAAAACCTCTAATACTTCTTCTTTTTGATTCATTGTGCTTTGCAAACACAGTGCCTCTGCAATGTCTTGCATAGTATTTTCCATAAGCTCTAATTCTAATTCGCATACTTTGCCATCACTTTGGGCAAGCTTGGACAAAAGCGCGACAATTAAACCATATTCGCTTTTCCTAATCTTTTCTTCTCTGCTAAGGCTTGGGGCTTGCTCTTGATTTTTATAAGGATTTTGATATTCATTCACTTCATCATTATCATTTTCTTTGCTATGGATACGAGGACGTTTTTGTGGATTATTCAAATAATCTTTAAAATTCATAATTGCAATCGCAACAATTATAATGGTAATAAATAACAAAATCTCCATTAAAAACCTTTATTTCGCAAAAAATCCTTTCAGCTTGCCAAAGATTCCACTCTCACTCAAAAACCCCAATTCTTGAAGTTTGCGTTTAATCTCTGCAATTCCATTTTCATCTGCTTCTACTTCCACACTTTGGCTTGCTATATCTACTTGTAAGGAAGGGTATTTTTGCAAAAGTGCTTCATTGATTTTTTTAACACAACCTTGACATTTGATATTTTGACATTGTATTTTTTCCATATATCCAAATATCTCCTAAGATAAAAAATAATTTTAGTGTAATGTGGTGGGCCCTATAGGACTTGAACCTATGACCAATCGGTTATGAGCCGAGTGCTCTAACCAGCTGAGCTAAGGGCCCTTTGTGAAAAAGATCTATGATTATACACAAATTTATACCTAAAGGCAAGTAAATTTTCTAAGACAGCAAAAAGAATCATAAATGTAATAAAACTGCTTCCCCCATAACTAAAAAGTGGCAATGGAATCCCAACTACCGGTGCTAATCCAATCGTCATAGCAATATTAATTCCTGAATAAATAAAAATCAACAATCCCACACAATAAGATATAGTTTTAAGAAAATAATCCTTTTCATTTTCGTGGCTCATAGAAAAAATATGAAAAATTAAAGAACCATATAAAATAAACAACGCAATCACACCGATAAAGCCGAATCTCTCCACAAAATAAGGGAAAATAAAATCACTCGTTGCGATAGGCAAAAATTTATACAATGCCTGCGTTGCTTCTTCTTTCTCCTTGCCATATATTCCCCCCGAACCAACCGCAATCATTGCCTGCTTTACTTGATAATCTGGCTCTTTAGAAATAAAATCCACGATACGTTTTTTTTGATAATCGTGTAAATTCGCATACAAAATAGGTGATAACAAAGAAATACCAACCGCCAAAGTAAGCCAAATTTTATAATTTACACCAATCAAAAATAATGCCCCAAAACTCATTAATAGCAACACAAGTGCTGTGCCTAAATCTGGTTGTTTGAGAACCAATAAAAAAGGCAAAAGAATCAAACAGGATAATTTCAGAAAGTCTAATAATTTATAGCCTCTCTTGGGAGGAGGTTTTTTGCTAACATAATAGGCTATGATTAAAATTAATGCGGGCTTCATCGTTTCAGATGGTTGAAAGGTAAAATGTATCAATGGAATCTCAAGCCATCTTTGCGCACCCAAACGTGTATCCCCAAAAAACTCTACCAAAACCAAAAACATGATATTAACACAATAAAAACCAATAATAAACCACGGGATTTGACGCACAGGAATAAAAAAAACAATCGCAAAAATCAATATTCCAACAAAAACATATACTAAGACTTTATTGCCTAAAAATTCGCTATTTTCGTTGATTAAAAACCAAGAAAATAAGATAATGGGTGTAATTAATAAAGGCAAAGTCCAATCAAAATATGATAAAATTTTACTGAATCTAAACAAAACCAAATCCAAAGCATAATTTTAAAGTGCAATTTTAACATAATTTCCACAGAAAGATTTTATATCAATGAAAAATTTTTCACACACAATGCCAACTAAAGACTTATTAGACAATTCCTCATTTTCTTGCTTCTCTTTAGCCCAAGATTCCAAAACCTTGCCGAATCCTAAAGAAACTCCCTGCCAAACTTTCACCCTAAAAGACGATGAGAGAGAAATCCGAGCCGATATTTTTATAGCCAAAATGCTCCAAATCTCACGTTCGCAGGTGGAAAAATTATTTTTAAAGGGACAAATTTCACTGAATGGGACAAAATTAAACAAGCTTGGAACAATTCTCAAAACCCACGATACTATTTCCATTCAAGAAGACATTTCCCCACAAGAGAATTTAAACAAATTAGAAAACTTAGAGATTCCGATTCTTTATCAAGATGAAGACTTGTTAGTGCTTAATAAACCTGCTGGATTAATCGTGCATCGCACCAACGAACAAGACAGCCAATACACGCTTGTGCATTGGCTGCAACAACAAAATTTCCCCCTCTCCAACCTTGGTGATTCCTATCGTGCTGGTATTGTCCATAGACTAGATAAAGGCACAAGTGGTGCAATCGTTATCGCAAAAACCAATTTTGCCCACGAAAACTTAAAGCTACAACTCCAAACGCGTCAAATGGGACGTTATTATCTTTGTGTGATTGACAAGAGTTTAAAAGAATCGCAAATCATAGATTCTCCACTGCTAAGACATTCCAAAAATCGTTTGAAATATATCGTTACTCATAAGGCTAATCCCCACGCAAAAGCTGCCAAAACTGCGTTTTTCAAAATTTCCTCTGCGCGCAATGAGAAATTCAATTATGAGTTAATTGGAGCAAAGCTTTTTACTGGACGGACACATCAGATTCGGGCACATTTAAGCAGTTTAAACCGCCATATTTTAGGAGATTTTTTCTATGGTTATAGGGATTCTACTCCTAATGATTCAAAAGATACTTTACAAGAAAGAATCTTGCTCCATTCTCACTTATTGTATTTGCAGCACCCTAGAAATGGGGAGATTCTGCATATTTATGCCCCACTTTTCAAAGAAATGCAGGATTTTTTAAACTTGCATTTTGACTTAAAGTCTTATCAAGATTCCTGTGCAAACCTCCTCTTTCCTTTAGACAATCTTTACCAATCCGCTTTCCCTTAAATAGACGCAAATTTGATACAAATGACATAATTCTTTCTGATAAATCTTGCGCTAAATTATGTAATTGTGTTAAAATTAAGCTTTACTTTGCTTAATTAATAATTTTCATTTATAAGGACTTCCGATGCTTTTAAGCAATCCATTCAGAATTTTTCTTTGTGGAATCATTGCTGTTTTCACGCTAGTTTTTAGCGGGTGTGCCGCTTCTCTCAATCCTAGTATCAATAGCTCTATCACGCCCCCAACAGATATTCGCGTCTTAAGCGATATTAATACGATTGGCTTTGAATGGGCGTTGGTTCAAAACCCAGAAGTTGCGGGCTATTATATCTACCGCAAGCAAGCCAATGCGCAAAATTTTAGCAAAATTGCTACGATAGATTCTCGTTTCACTACACATTATGCAGACAATAAACTCAACTCCAATACAGAATATGTTTATCAATTCGCTTCTTTTGACAAACAAAAAAATGTTTCTCATTTTTCCTCTGCTATTACCGCCAAAACGCATTCCATTGACGCTGTAAGTTATGTTGAAGCAATCAGCAACTATCCAAGAAAGGTAAAAATTATTTGGAATCCACATCAAGACACACGCGTTCGTGGCTATATCATAGAGCGTAGGGATAAAAATGGTAATTGGAAAGAGCTCAATAAAGTCTCTAACCGCTTGCTTGTAGAATATTTAGATACAGGACTAGAAGATGGCACAACTTATGAATACCAAATCCTTGCCTATAATGCGAATAATTCCCGCTCGCTCCCCTCTAAAAGTGTCCAAGCAACCACCAAACCAAAGCCTGAAACAATCACTAATTTCAAAGCTACTAACAATATTCCAAGACAAATTAACTTAAGTTGGGATTTACACAAAAATCCTGAAGTAACTTCTTATAAAATCTTACGCTCTGGTTTTATCTCTAGTCTTTATACCACGCTTGCTACACTACCTAGCAATACAAACTCCTATCAAGACATTATTAGCAAAGATGGTGAGCAATACAACTATAAAATTATCGCCACAGATAAGGACGGTATTGACAGCCTAGAGGTTGGACCCATTACCGGCTCTACCCTAGCAGTTCCAAGTGCGCCAAACATCACTTATGCACAAATTGAAAATGGCTATGTTGTATTAAAATGGCTTCCCACAGACGAACGTGCCACAGAATATATCGTCTATAAAAAAGATTCTATGTTTTTTGGAGAGACTTTGCGTTATAACAAAGTCCTAACAGCGGAATTTATTGATAGAGAAATCAAAGCGGGTGAAAAATATTATTATAGTGTCAGTGCTTTGGATAAAAATGGATTAGAATCCAAACCATCGCAAGAAGTTGTGCTCTCTTTGCCCAAATAAAACAATGCCACACTTCAAAACCGCGCAGCTCAAACTCCCCAATCTCCCCTTAAAGGTTGCGCACCCATTGGGGGAATTTTGCTTTGAGCGAATCTTTACTTCTATGCAGAATCCATATTTTGCTTTACTGCAAGTTTGCTTTACCCCTAAAGATTCCAAAGAAAAAATCAAAAATTTTTTCCTAGAAATCAAAACGCGCTTAAAACTTTCTAAAAAAATTCAAGAAACCATTGTCCATTGTGATAAAAATTCGCGCATCTCTCCGATTGAAATTATCAAATGTGCATTAAAAATCTTAATGGATTTTCAAGATTCTATCCTCACACACAATCTACAAGGCAAAAGTACTGCACTAGAGCACAAACTCCCATTTATCAAACAGATTGAAGATTTTTTGGATTTTGAAAATCTATTAAAAACACAGAAATTAAAATTGCGAACATCTGCAAATATCCATTCTTGTAATGATTCTAAGGATTCCGCGCAAGATTCCGATATTTTTTCGCAAATTTGGCTAGAAATTGGCTTTGGCAGCGGGAGACATTTGCTACATAATGCCAAACATCACCCCGAAATTTTGCATATTGGCTTAGAGATTCATCACCCTTCATTAGAACAAGTAGCGCGTCAAATTGGACTTTTAGGGCTTAACAACATTCTGATTCTTGCCTATGATGCGCGCATTTTTTTAGAAATCTTACCCTCTAATATTTTAGATAAAATCTTTGTGCATTTTCCTGTGCCTTGGGACAAACAGCCTCATCGTAGAATCCTAAGCAAAGCCTTTTTATCCCAAAGTGCTCGCGTCTTAAAACAAAAAGGACATTTGCAACTACGTACAGATAGTTTAGAATATTTCAACTATGCCCAAAGCCTAGCTAAAAACTTCACAACAGAGTTTTGCACGCAATCACAAGTCAATACCGATGAAGCCATTACAAGCAAATATGAAGCAAGATGGCTTAGACAAAAGAAAGATATTTACAATCTTGAGTTTTTTGCCCTACACTCCTCTCCCCCACGCAAATTGAAATTTGATTTTGACTTTTTGGATTCGGATTTGAAGCCTCTAATGTTTTCCCTAAAAAACTACCAAAAAACCAAAATAGTGAAAAACGATTATTTCTTACATTTAGAGGATTTATTGTTCAATACTTCTCATTTCTGCGCCTCTGATGATTCTATAAAATTCCGCACAAAGCATTCTATGGATACAAACTTTCAGGAATCCTCTTTGCAATCTCCTTGCTTACTTAAACTTTCCTTTGGGGATTTTAATTATCCTCAAACGCGTTATGTTTTGCAGACGAATCATATAGAGTATTTCAAAGAAAATCCATTGCCAACCTACCTTAATCATCAAGCGCACAAACAGCTCCTCCAATTAATCCAAAACGACTTTAACCCTAATTAAGGAATCATCAATGGACGCAATCATTCAAGCAAAGAATATTAATCTAGGTTATAAAAACGAAATCATCATTAAAAACACAAGTTTTAATATTTATCCTAAAGATTTTGTCTTCATCAGTGGTCCAAGCGGAAGCGGAAAAAGCACACTAATGCGTTCTATTTATGGGGATTTGCCTCTCAAAAGTGGTTCTTTGGAAGTTTGTGGAGTAGAAATGTTCAAAGCAAACAAAAAAAACATTGAAATTCTGCGCAGACATCTAGGCATTATTTTTCAAGATTATAAACTAATTAAGGATTTTAATGTAGAAAAAAATGTTATGCTTCCAATGATTATTGGAGGTTTTACTAAAGAATCGTGCCAAGCACAAACTGATAGACTTTTAGCCCATATTAAACTTTCCCATAAAGGAAGTAAATATCCTTTGGAATTAAGCGGGGGCGAACAGCAACGCGTTGCAATGGCGCGCGCGCTTTCTCATAACCCGCTTTTGATTCTTGCTGACGAGCCGACAGGAAACCTAGATGATTATTCCTCTGAAGTGATATGGAATTTGTTAAGAGGTGTCAATGTGCAACTTGGAATCACGGTAGTAGTAGTAACACACAGAATCCCAGAGACTTTAGGCGTGAATTATCGTCATTTTCATATTGAAGAAGGGGTCATTTATGAACTCTCTTAAAAACCATTTAAGTTTAATTATCCCTCTTGTCGCCCTTCTTTTCGCATTGGAAAGCATTTTGCTTGTGCATCGCACCCTAAGTGATTATGAGAGCAAACTAGGCAAAAACTATGCGATTATCCTCGCAAGCACCAAAGAATTAAGCTTAGAGACTCTACGCAATAAAATCGGAGAAGTACAGGATTTAAGCCCCATTGATTCTAAGATTATCCTTGAGCGATTGAGCAAAAGCATTAGCCAAGCCAATATCGTGTTGCTGAAAAAATCTCTTCCGAGATTCTATTCCTTAACGCTCAATACCTATCCCAGCAGTGCGCGTTTGGAGGTTATTCATAAGACTTTAAGCGAATTAGACGGAATCTTGCGCATTGAAACTTTTACCAAAAGCCATAGCCAAATTTATCAATTACTTTTAATTATTAATGGGAGTGCGATGATTTTTTCTAGCTTCATTGCGCTCATTAGTCTGCTGTTAATGTTTAAGCAAATTGAAATCTGGAAATTCCAACATTTAGAAAGAATGGAGATTATGACTTTACTCGGAGCACCTCTTTGGATGCGCTCTCAAGTTCTCTTTCGCCTTGCTTGTTTTGATACGATTTTTGCGACCCTCATCGTCGCAAGTGGCTTGATTTACATTTCTCAAAACCCAAGTCTGCTCATTTTCTTTCAAGAATTAGGGCTAAATCCGGAAATTTTTTCACCCATTTTAGATTCCATTGTCTTGCTTTTAACCGGACTTGCTGTCTCGCTCATTGCAGTATGGATTGTCAGTTTGCAACATAGAGATTAAGGGTTTAAATGCGTATTGGACTGATTTTTATTATCGTATCCTCCCTACTCTTTGGAATCAATGAAAAGGAAATTACTCAAAAAATCAATCAAAATAAAAATACCCTAGAAGACAAAAAGCGTCAAGAAAAACAAATTAATGCTAAACTCCAAGAACTAGGCAATGCGATTAATCAACAAAAAGAAGAGCATAAATTGCTCCAAAAAACCATTAAAGAGAACGAACAAAGCATAGCAAAGAATCAAAAAGAATACAATGCGAAATCTACTTTGATAAAAAAACTTAGTAGCAATCAGGATTCCTTATTTCAAACACGCAAACAAATTGAACTTGAAATGATGGATTTAATTGCCAAAGAAGTTTCTTTCGCGATTCTATTGAATGATTTTCAGCCAGAATCCATACAAGATTTAATCACAGAGGAGGCATTCAAATCCTTAAGTGCTGCCACCAAAAAACATTTAAGCACCCTAAGTGATAAACAAAGTGAAGTAATTGCAAATCTTCATCATCTCAAAAATGAAATTGAACAATTAAAGAACTTTCTTGATGCAGAAAACCAAAAACGAACCCATTTAAAAGCACTTCAAAACGAACAAGAAACACTCATCGCCAATTATCAGAAAGAAATCACCAAATACAATGGGGAGCTGCAAAAAATCGTTAAAGAACGTGATGCGGCACAAGAGATTCTTGTCAATCTTAATATCCTCAAAAGCCAAGAGGAAGAAAAGCGTAAAAAACGCGAGGAATTAGCCAAAACCAAAGAATCGCAAGAGTCTTTGCTCAAACAAGCACCCAAAGCCACAAACAAAGATTCTACTTCCAAAGAATCGCAAGCAACCCAAAAGCCAAAGACTAATGATGACTTTGATGTGCGCCAAGTTGCAAGCTCTTACCACAATATCGGCACAACCAAATACAAAGGAGCAAAAACCATTGCTCCATTAGAAAATTTTTCCATTGAAAAACATTTTGGACCTTATTTTGACCCTGTGTATAAAATGAAAGTCTTTAATGAATCTGTAACCCTATCTCCTAAGGGTGATGACAAAGTTAAAAGCGTACTAGATGGCAAAGTTGTCTTTGCAAAAGACACCCCGATTCTTAAACGCGTAGTTATCATTGAGCATAAGGACAATATGCACACTATCTATGCGCAATTAGACAAAATTGCACCGACAATCAAACCCGGCAGCACGGTCAAGAAAGGCTACACTATCGGGCGAGTAGAAAATGCTTTGAAATTTGAAGTAACTCTTAAAGACAAGCATATTGACCCGCTTGAACTCATTACCACAAAGAATCTTTAATTCCACACAAGAAATTTAATGGGTCTCGTCATCTATGCTAACAAATTCATAGAGGTTACAAAGGTATTTCAAATATTTTTGCAAATTTTGCTTATTTGCTCTTTATTTTTTTGATAAATATCCGATATACTTTTATAAGTGATTTTGTAATCGCATATTCATTGAATAATTCACATAGATAATAAGGAGGTTACTATGACTATTGCCGAAAATGGAATGAATATTGCTAGCACAACAGGGAATGCTTACTCTACGCAAACACAAACAAGCGTAAGCAGTCAAAATAGCCCACAAGTGCAAGAATCAATGACGCAAACAGAACGCGTGCAAAAGGAAATTGATCAAACAAGTGAGGAACAAAAGATTCAAGAGCAAAAACAAAAGCTCAATGAATTAGCACAACAACTTAATAGAGAATTGAATCCTCTAAACACAAATGTTACCTTTGGATTCAATGAAGACATTGAGGGACTTTTTGTTACCGTGAGCGAAAAGGACACTAATCGTGTGATTCGTAAGATTCCAAGCGATGAAGCAATGCAGCTTATGGCAAAGATGAAAGAAGTCGTTGGAATTATCTTTGACAAACAAGCTTAAGATTTAAATAAGGAGACTATTATGGCTTTAGGAACTTTTGCATCATTAGGTATCGGAAGTAGTGGAGTTCTCAACTGGGATATTATTGACCAAATGAAAGAACAAGAGGTAAAAAATAGAATCAATCCCATTACTACAAAAATTCAAACCAATATGGAAAAACAAACCGAGCTTACATCATTGATGACAATGATGTCTTCGCTCAATACCAACTTCAAGAATTTGTCAGATTATAGCACTTACCTCAAACGTTCTACCACCGTAGAAGGTAGCGGTGTAAAGGCTACTGCGGGAGACGGCTTGGCGATTCAAGATATTAAAATCAATGTCAAGCAGCTTGCGCAAAATGATGTCAATCAGGTAGGTATGAAATTCTCTTCAAGAGATAGTGTGTTTAGCACAGACAATACAACATTGAAGTTTTATCATAATGGTACGAATTACAACATTGACATTAAAGCAGGTATGTCCGTAGCAGAAGTGGGACAAGCCATTACAGATGCAACTGATGGTGAAATGATGGGAATCATTATGAAAACAGGCGGGGACAATCCTTACCAATTAATGATTCAAGGAAAAGATTCTGGTGCGCAAAACAAAATCTATTTCGGAAGCACGCTTGAGAGTGCGGCAATGCCGGGCGGACATATCAAAGAAGGATATTTAAGTATTAATATCAGGGGTGCAGATATTGTTGTTGATTTGCAAAAAATTGGTAGTAAAATTGGCAACACCTCTGAAGATAACGCAAAGTTAATCTCTGAAGCAATCCAAAAAATTATTGAGGGCGATACTTCAATGGGGCAGGTGCATCCAAATAATGGTGCAACGCAACAAGAGTTGGCACAATTGGCTAAAAATGGTGAAATCACTATCGGCTTAAACTCCACAGGTAAAGGCTTAATGATTAACGATTCTAAGGGCGGAGATATTTTTGTTACCACAACAAATGTCAAAGTCCAAGCTGCAGAGGGTGTAAGTGATGTGAGTTCTGATTTGGGTTTCGTAAAAACATCTGTAGCCTCACGCAACACACCGCTTATCACAGGTTCTGCAGTCAAAGGTGGAGCATTGAGTGGGACACTTACCATTAATGGCGAATCTATTGACTTAAGCACAATCAACAATACAACAGGCTCTAGCAATGCACAAGCCATTGCGGACTTAATCAATACAAACACAAATTTAAGTGATAAAGTCAGTGCAGAAGTCAAAGATGGAAAGTTAGTTATTAATAGTTTAAATGGTGAGAGTGTAAGAATTGGTTCAACTGGTGAAGCAGCAGAGCAAACTAAAGTATTAGATTCCATAGGATTACAATCAGGCAACTATACAACAAGTCAAGAGCTTTTAGAAAAAATGAATATCACCAATATTCAAAAAGCACAAAACGCACAATTCACCTATAATGGAATCGCAATTGAGCGCGATAAAAACTCATTTGATGATGTGGTTTCTGGATTGTCTTTAGAACTCACTAGTGTTACAGAAGCTAATAAAGATGTTATTGTACGTGTTACCCGTGATGATTCTGGAATCGCAGAAGAGTTCCAAAAGTTTGTAGATAATTACAACACAATGTATAATAAAATTCAAGAATTAATGCGCTACGATGAAGACACTAAGGTTGCTGGAGTATTTAATGGAAGTAGTGAAATTAGAGAAATCATTAGAGGATTTAATTCTATTATTTCTTCTAATGATGCTCAAGGAAATAACCTTATGAAATATGGAATCTACTTCAACGATAATGGAATGCTTGAAATGGATACAGAGAAATTCAACTCTGCATTCAAGAATGACCCTGATGCAGCAATGGCTTTCTTTAGAAGTTCCACTGCTACCGTTAGAGGAGTAGAAACAGAAGTAGATGGTATTTTTACACAACTTCAGAAAAAGATGGATAGCTTAATCACGGGTAGTAATTCTACACTAAAAAACTTGGAAACCTCTCTTGTGAATGAGCAAAAAACTCTTGACAAGGATAAAACTTCCACACAGGAATCCATTGATAATCGTTATGATATGATGGCAGAAAGATGGTCAGCTTACGACCAAATGATTGCAAAGATTAATCAAAATGCCAATACGATTTCAAATATGATTCAATCAATGTATTCATCTAATTAGGAGAGAATAAACAATGAAAGGTAATTTGGCTTATAGTTCTTATCAGCAAAATTCTGTTGCGGTAGAATCGCCAGCAAAGCTTGTAGAAATGCTCTATGAGGGTATTTTACGCTTTGCCTCTATGGCGAAACGTTGTATTGATTCTCAAGATATTGAGAAAAAGATTTATTACATTAACCGCACTACGGATATTTTTGTAGAGCTTTTAAATTCGCTTGATTACGAGAAAGGTGGGCAAGTCGCCCACTATTTGACAGGGCTTTATACACATCAAATCAAGCTCCTAACGCAAGCAAATATGGAAAACAATAAAGACAAAATTGATATTGTGATTAAAGTAGTCAAAGGATTGCTTGAAGCATGGAAAGAGGTAAATTATGAATTGGCTTAATGAATTAAAAGTAGCATATCTAAACAAAAACGATAACAAAATCAATGAACTTTTGGATAATACACCCATTCTCAAAACACGCGATGAAATGTTTGAAGCATTAGCGATTATGGAGCAAATCACAGAATACGCTAAGGCTCAAAAAGAAAAATTAGGTATGGAAATGCGCAAACTCAAACAAACAAAAAATTTCCTCCCTAAACAAGAAAATGCACAAAAGCTTAATATTTCTTTTTAACTCTTTGTATTAAAATATCCTTTTAACTAAAAGGAATGCAAATGCAATGGAAACCAATTGATATTGAAGATAAAGAATTGCTTACTAGCTTCTTTACTTCACAAAATATTCTTGTTTCAGACCTTACCTTTACTAATCTTTATCTTTGGCATTATGCGCGTCATATCAGTTGGACGATTCTTAATGATTGTTTAATTATCAAAACACAATACCCTAACGAAAATCCATTTATCTTTTATCCAATCCACAAACAAAATGACTTGAATCAAAAAAAACAAACCTTAATGCAATTACAAGAAATCTGCAAAGCAAAGGGGTTGGGATTCTCTATCCACTCTCTAAGCCAAGTAGATAAAACCGAATTAGAATCCCTATTCCCCGATACTTTTGATTTTATTTATCGTGAGGACCGCAGTGATTACATTTATTCCACTCCTGAACTCATTGAGCTAAAGGGTAAAAAATATCACAAGAAAAAAACACATCTCAATCGCTTTACTGAACGTTATGCCTTTACTTACGAAAGATTAACTAATGATAATCTTAATGAATTGATTGCCACTTACCAAGCTTGGTTTGGCAAGATAAACGATACTGCAAGCGATGGTTTAAGAAATGAGTATGTTGGCATTATAGAATCGCTCAAGCAATTTCGCAGACTAGATTTTAAGGGTGGAATCTTGCGCGTAGATAACAAAATCATCGCCTTTAGTTTTGGAGAACCTCTCAACGAAAATACCGCTGTAATCCATATTGAAAAAGCCGACATTGAATATCAAGGGGCTTATCAGGCAATTAATCGCGAATTTTTGGCTCACGAATGGAGTGCCTATCCTTTTGTTAATAGAGAAGAAGATTTAGGCATTGAGGGCTTGCGCAAAGCCAAGCAATCCTACCAACCGCTTTTTTTACAAGCCAAATTTGACGCATTTTTGAAATCTTAATCAGCCAATTAATTTAATTTTCGCCATTCTCTGCATTTTGTAATTCTTGATTGACATTCAAAATCTTAAGAATCTTTTGATTGCTTTTTGTCAGGGCTTTAAACTCTACCCTCCTTGAAAGTTCAGGCGTTTCTAAAGGCTTAGCAAAAGATAATCCATTAGCACGTAAAACACTAATCAACCATTGTTTTTGCGTGTCAATTTGCTTATTATCAAAGCAATATTTCAAGACTTCTAACGCTCTTGCTTGAGAGAGTTCAGCATTTCCAAGATAACGAGATTCCAATGTATTTGCATTTTGCCATTCTGTTGAAGTATGCCCCTCAATGCGAATCTCCTCAATATCTTGCTTATATTTTTCTTGGCTTAGGATTTTGATATAACGTGGGAAAAAATCATCTAAAATCTCTTTGAAGCGCATTTTAACTTCTTTTTTTCCTTGGTCAAATAAAATCTCTGGCTCTTTGAATCGCACCGTATTATCTGTATCAATCTCGGCATTCCAACGTTCTAAATTGCTAGAAAATTCCGAAATCAAATCTTGGTAAAGCTCGGTTTGCAAGTCTTTATGGGTTTTTGCAATATCACTCATCTGACGATTCAGTTCTAAAAGTTCGGCATTTTGAATCGCAAGCTTTTTCTCTGTTTTGCTAATGACTACCATATAAGAAACAGCAATCAGCAAAAAAATCATCATTACACCCGCCATCATATCCGAAATGCTAATCCATTCATTGCCTCTATAAGAATTTGCCATTAGCCTCTAGCTCCCATTAACTCTCGGATTCTGCGCAAAAACCATTCATAATCTTGACGGAATCCTAAAGTAATATTTGAAAGTGCCCCGTCCAAATCACCGAGAGATTTACAAAGATTTTCATTCAAACTAGAGGTTTGATTCAAAGAAGTTGCGATATTGGTTTGTATGATTCTTAAAATCGTATCAATTTCTTTGCGGTTATTTTCCAAAGATAGATAAGTCTTATCAAGCGCATCGCTTAGATTTTTTTGCAGTTTATTAAATTCATTCAATAGCTCCACACTCGCATTTTTAGGAGTTTCTATGCTTTGTTTTGTAAGAATCTCAAGACTTGTCAGATAGTTTTTTGCCATTTCAACTAAAGTTGCTTTAATGCTCTTATCCAACGCGCTAAAACTCGCCATCATCTCTTTTGTATGCGATTCTAATTGCGCATTGTTTGATTTTAGCAAATGATTTGCCAAGTTTTCAGAGCTTGCCAAAACTTTTTGCGCATTGCTTTCAAAACCTTGTGCAATAGCTTGTAAGCGCATTTGCAAATCCTGCTCTAGTTTCTGATGTGTTTCTAGGCTTGTCTTCTGTGTATTTTGCGCCAATGTCGTGAGTTGTGTTTGATACGCATTGGTTGTATTCTTTAAAAATGCGCTTAAGGATTCCAACGCATTTTTATAGGATTCACCAAAGCTGCTACGCATTTGATTCTGAATCTCTACATTATGGTTTTGACTCTCTTTGTGCATTGTTTCTAAACTTTGGCTAAATGTATCAACGCTTTTTGCCATTAAATCTTGGAGATTTTGATTATGTGTCTGATTCTGCGTTATCAAACGCGTTACGCTCGTCCCGATTTCCTCTGTGGTTTTGGCTAGATTTTCTCTCACATTGTCATTAAAACTTCGGAATCCCTCCCCTATGCTTTGTGTGCTTTGGGCAAAAGAATCCATTAAGGTTTGATTGGTATGCACGAGAGATTCTTCAATATTTTGCGTGCTTTGGCTTAAAGTATTTGCCGTGTCATTAAGCAAAGAATCTAAAGACTTTGTAGTTGTCAGCATAGAGCTTTCTATCTCTTTGCTAAGTGTTGTAAGCGTATCTTTAGAATCTCGGAAATTTTCCTCTAGGGTTTTTGTCGTATTTCCTAGAAGCTTATCAAAGTTTAACACCGCATTAGTAATATGTTGCTCTAGCGCATCAGAATTTTTCGTGAGATTCTTTTGTGTTTGCTCGCCTAATGCTTGCAAATTATTGCTTGCTTTTTCTAAAGAACTTTCCATTTCTTGCGTATGACGCAACAAGGCTTCATCACTTCTTTTTGTTTGTTCCTCTACCAATAATAAGGATTCTTTTTGCGCATTTTCTAGTGTCTCTAAACTACTTTCAAAGCTTTCTTTAACTCCCTCTAAACGTTCTTTGATACTTCCCTCAATCTGCGCTATCATCTCTAAGTTTTTATGCTTTAATGCGGAATCGCTCTCCACTAAAGATTCCATAAAGTCTTGGGATTTTGCTTTAAGGGATTCCAATGCCTTAGCCAAATGCTCTTCATTTTGTGTTAAATACGCCTGATTAAATTCACCAAAAGCATTTTGCAAGGCGTTGAGTTGTTCTGATTGCCTTTGTGCGTCTTCCTCAAGTGCTTTGAAGCTATTTTCTAATAAATTCTGTGTCTGCTCTTGATGTGTCCTTGTGCTTTTTGCCAAGAAATCTTGCACTTCCTCTAGCGATTCCTTAGTGTATTCCAATGTTTGCTGATGTGTGTGCTGCAAATTTTGACTTAGATTTTCTACACTCACAAGGGCTTCCCTTGCGTCCTCGTGCATTCTCTCAAAGCCTTGTAGAAGATGTGAGAGCTTCTCATTCTCAATACGCGAAGCCTCAATGCTATGCGCTAACGCGTTATAGACTTCCAATACTTCTGTATTGCGCTGCGCAATCAATTCTAAGGATTCTTTTGTAGATTCAAATAGCTTCAATGTGCCTTTAAGGCTAGAATCCAATCCTATAATGGAATCCTTATAATTGTTCTGCCATAAAATCATCTGCGCCACAGCACTATTTAATTCTTTAAAATTATCTCCGAATTGCTCCGTAATGCGCTGATTGAAATCCTTAATCACTCCCTCTAATGCCGCAATCAATTCCTTTGACGCCCCTTGTGCAAGATGGTGCATTGCTTCTTTTAAGGAGACATTGGTTTTAACAAAATTATCCTCTAAAACCTTAAAATTACTGACTTGCTGCTTATAATAAGCATTTTGTGAATCCATTTGTTGCTGATTTTGCGTAACGATTTCTTGTAATTTGCCTAGAGATTCCAACTTCTCTAGTTTTTCTAATTTGTCTAACTTTCCTGCTTGTAAGGAAAAATAATCTAGCATATTTTCAAAATCACTCTTGACGGCTTTGCTTTTTTGCACAATAGAGAGTAGAATCGCTAATACCATTCCCAAAATTGAAGTATAAAATGCGGTTTTTAAACCCGCAAGCAATGAGGGGACAGAATTTTCTACATTGCCGACATCAAAATCTTGCAAACCGACAAAAATCCCGACAAATGTCCCCAAAACCCCTGTGCTCATAATGATAGATTTAAAATCGCGATGCTTTTGCTTACCATAGCTTAGATAGTCCCAAAACGCAAGTGCGAGCATAAATGCAGTAAAAATTGCATTGATGATTAGATTCTCCATTGTTCTTCCTTATCTTGATTTATTTTCGTTTGTGTTTTTTCGTCTGCACATCAAAACGTTCATCTTCTAGCCAATCAGGCTTTTGAATCTGTGAGTTATTGCGATTCGCTAGATAGAGCGCGAAACGAATCGCAAGCACGACAGCCATAAAGGTAACCACCGCTGAAATAATCGTTGATAAATCATAGCTTTCTCTAAACATCAAAATCCTTTATCATTGACTTTGTTCCACTTGCACATCTATATTATCGTGCCCGCTAGAGCTCAAAACCCCAACCAAAGCGATAAAACTTTCAAAATAACTTTTTTGGTCTCCCCGCAATAAAATAGGTGTATCCTTTGGAATCTTTAGGATTTCACTTTGGATTAATTCCAAACTCATAGGAGTTTTATCAAGATAATATTGCCCTTGTGCATCAATGGTGATTTCAAGCGTTTTTAAGGGTTGCGTGATTTTATCAGAACCTTGTGCTTGTGGTAAGGCAATGGGAATCTTGCCTTGTGCGATAAAAGTCGCACTTGTGAGGACAATCACAAGCAAAACAAGCATAATATCTATAAAAGGCACGATATTAATGCTATCCATTCTCCTAAAATGCTTCATTGCACGCCTTTGTTTGCTTTATTTTCCTGCATAATTTCCCATTGCGCAATCAAAACTTCACTTTTACGCATTAAGAGATTATAAAACACAATGCTTGGAATCGCTACAAGCAATCCACCCGCTGTGGCTTGGAGCGCAAGTGCAAGCCCTGTCATAATATTTGCCGTATCTACCATACCGGATTGTCCAATCTGCACAAAGGTAATGATAATCCCAAACACCGTTCCTAGAAGCCCAACATAGGGAGCATTAGAACCAATAGTAGCAATCAAAGTAAGATTCTTTGAGAGGTCTATTTCTAATTCTGTTTTATTTGTATAAAGCACGAGTTTAATGTATTTATAAAACAATAGTCGCTCCAATGTTGCCCAAAGTGCCACTACACTCATCAACATTAAAACTCCAATCACTCCATATTCTACCAATTCTTTTAGGGATAATCCAAGCATTTTTTTCCTTATTTTCTTTGCATTTCTTTTAGGGTTTGTGCAATCTCTCGTTTTTGGATTTTTTCTTTTAGAGATTCGCGTTTATCGTGCAAATTCTTACCCTTAGCCAAAGCAATTTCTAGCTTTGCTTTATTGCGGGCATTAAAATAAAGCTTCAATGCTACAATACTCATACCAGAAACTTGGCTTTTGCCGAAGAGTTTATCAATCTCCTTGCGGTGCAAAAGCAATCTGCGTGCACGTTTTTCATCGGGTTTGTAATGGAGATTCGTTGTTGCAAGTGTCGCAATATGCGCTTGAAACAAAAAGGCTTCTCCTTGAATGATTTTCACAAAGCTATCCTTGAGATTCACGCGTCCCGCACGAATAGATTTCACTTCACTCCCTTTGAGCTCAATCCCTGCTTCGTATTTTTCTAAAATAAAAAAATCAAAAGTTGCTTTTTTGTTTGTTGCGATGATTTTCATCTTCTTGCCTCTTTGAAATCACAAGCTTTATACAACGCTTGCTTATCTTGGGATTCCTTTGATGATAATCGCCAAAAAGAGCTACCACTTCCACTTAAAAACAATCCCTCTTTCCTATAAGATTCCAACTCTGGATAAAGAGCCAAAACCGCGGCAAACAAATCATTATTTTCTAAAGCATTGTTTTGCAAAATGGCTTGGTTTGACTTCTCTAACCAATTTTGTGCTTTAGTTTGTTGGATTTTTGTTTCATTATAAAATGATTCCGCATATTTTTGATACACCTTTGCGGTATTGCAATGTAGTTTTGGCATCACAATTTCCACTTCAAAAGGTGCAAATCCTTGCGATTCTTTCTCTTGCTGGCAAGATTCTATAATTTCTCCCCTACCCTTGACATTTGCAATCTCTAAACCGCTTAAAAAAAACGGCACATCACTCCCGACTTGTGCGCCAAGATTCATCAAAGCTATTGAGTCTAAACCCATTGCCAATTTCTGATTCACTACCTGCAAAAAACAAGCGGCATTGGAACTCCCTCCGCCCAATCCCCCGCCACTTGGTATGTTTTTTTCTACTCTAATGCTTAAATGCTCTAATGTTTGTTTTTGTGATTCTGTAAGATAAGGCATAAGGAGACGATAGGTTTTAAAAATAGTATTTTGTTCTGTGGCACAATCAAAATTTCCCACAATCTCAAAAGCAGGCGTATTCCAATCAAAAGCCAAAGTATCATAGAGGCTTGACACTCTCATAAAACGCGATTCTAAGAGATGATAATTCACTCCATTAATGCAAGTTTTGCCGACAATTTTTAAAAATAAATTAATTTTTGCATAGGATTTATAAATATCTTGCGTCAAAGAATCGCAAACCATTATCTTTAAACTTTCTTTCTAGCTGCCACAAGTTTATCAAGCACATTGCCTTGTGTTTGCTGCTGGAGAGATTTTTTATTCTCTTCTGAAATGGCAAGTTTTAATTCCTCGCGCAAAATTAATAATTCTGGGGGCGCATCAAAACCAATCTTTACATTACCTTTATCAATAGAAATCACCCTAATTGTGATATTCTCACCAATAGTAATACTCTCGTTTTCTTTTCTTGATAAAATTAACATAAAGGAATCCTATTTACTAAATATTGTAAGTTTTGATTTTCGTATGAAATTATAGAGAAAAAATCTTCAAATTGCACTATATATTTTCCAAATTCATTAATTTTCAACATTTTTGGAGAAATTTTTTTGCCCTCTTGCATTAAAGAACGTAAAAACAAATGATGACGCAAATCCAACTTGGAAAAAGGCAGAATCTCCAAAGGATTTAACGCCCTCTCCCCTTGATAGCTCAATCCTCCCTCACTGATACGTTCCAAATAGCTAAGAGAGCCGACACAGCCTAGTTTCCTTGCGATTAACGCCCCTAAAGAGCGAATGTAAGCCCCCTCACTTACCCAAGCCCTAAAGCTAATAAAAGGGTGAGAATAGCCCAAAAACTCTATTTTATCTACCAACATCGTTTGTTCTTTGAGATGCTGCTCTAACAATTCCTCTTTTCCCGCACGCGCTAATTTATATGCCTGTGTGCCTTGTATTTTTTTGGCACTATACTTTGGAGGCACAAAGGACACAATCCCAACAAAACTTTGTAAAACAGATTCTACTTCGCTTTCAGAAAATTTCGGCACAAACTGCACCTTGCGCACATTTTCCAAATCTAGCGAATCGCTCTCCATTCCAAGCCAAAGTGTCGCCTGATAGACTTTGGGGGATTTTTCCAAAAAACGAAAAAGTTTCGTATATTGCCCAAATGCCACAAGCAACGCTCCGCAAGCAAAAGGGTCTAAGATTCCACTAAATCCGCCCTTTTTCTCTCCAAATCTTCGCTTTAAAAGATTGAGATAATGATTAGAAGAAATAAAAAGTGGTTTTTTTGCAACAAAAATACGATTCAAACTTTAAAATCCTTATTTATTTTGCTAGAATTTGCACTTCAAAATTCTTTTAATCCAAGAGAAATAGAATGCAAAGCAAGATTCTAACATTTTTTCTTTTAAGTATCGGCTTATTTGTCTTTCTGGGTTGCGCCAATCCCCCTTTAGCAAATCCTAATTTTTCTTACCCCAAGATTACATATTTGAAAGCCAACGATACAGATATTGTGCCCCAAGATTTTGCAAACACTTTCATTAATCGTTTTCAAATCCTTTATGAACGCAATCCCAATGAAAATTTACAAGAAGTGCAATTCTATTTCAAAGACTATCACAATGAGGCAAAGGAGGATTTCTCTCCCACTGCTTCATTGAGCCTTGTGCCGCGTTATTTGTTTAAAATTTATGTGCAAGCAATTACCTTTTCGCATACACAAACTTTCACGCAATATTATGAGATTCCTGTAATGGGCTTCAATCCTCCTTATTCACAAGACTTTGATGGTTTAATTACAAAAATTTTACGAGAATGATATGATACACAATCCCTACATTGACACTTACCGCGATAGCAAAGCCATTAGCAGAATCTTTAATGCCTTAAAAGTTTTAAGCAAAGATTTGATACAACCTCTAAAGATTATGGAGGTTTGTGGCGGACATACACACACGATTATGAAATATGCTTTGCCAGAACTTCTGCCTAGCACAATAGAATTTGTACACGGACCGGGCTGCCCTGTGTGCATAATGCCCAAAAGTCGCATTGATTGCGCTTACAAAATTGCAAGCCAAAAAGATGTGATTTTGGTTACACTTGGGGATATGATTAAAGTGCCCGGAAGCTATGGAAGCCTACAAAACGCTAGAGCAAAGGGGCTAGATGTGCGGTTTGTTTATTCTCCACTAGAAGTCTTAACGATTGCAAAAGAGAATCCCACAAAGCGCGTAGTGTATTTTGCAATCGGCTTTGAAACTACCACTCCAATGTCCGCTGCCTTGCTAGAACGCGCAATTTCCCTTAAACTACAAAATGTCTTCTTGCACACCAATCATGTCTTAGTACCTCCCCCACTAGAAGTGATTTTAAGTGCGCCAGATTGCCAAATCAACGCACTTTTAGCACCCTCACACGTCAGTGTCATCACAGGTTCTAAAATCTACCAACCGCTTTGCGAGAAATTTAAGATTCCTATTGTTGTATGTGGATTTGAACCCTTAGATGTTGGGGAGAGTCTTTTGAGTATCGTCCAACAAGTCTTAAACAAATCCCCTAAAGTCGAAACACAATACGCGCGCAGCGTAACAACGCAAGGTAATCTTAAAGCCCAAGAACTCACCCAACGTTATTTTGAACTAGATGATAGCTTCTATTGGCGTGGGCTCGGAGAGATTCCACATTCCTCCTTACGTTTAAAAGAAGAATTTGCAAACTATGACGCGGGCATTCTCTTTAAAGAATATCTAGGCGGAATCGCAAAGGAAGAGCATAAAGGCTGTTTGTGTGGTGAGATTCTAAAAGGAAACAAAAAACCTTTTGACTGCAAACTCTTTGGTACTCTTTGCACACCACAAAACCCTCTAGGAAGCTGTATGGTGAGCAGTGAGGGAGCTTGTGCGGCATACTATAAATATCAAGGAATGCGCCCTGTTTAGTTTAAATTCGCGCTCCAAAGCCTTTTTGATTCAAGCAGCAGAAAATTATCTGCAATATATGCAAACTTACGACAAAGGATTTGAGATTATCAAAGTCCAAAATATTTCTAAAGATATTTTTGGATTGCGTTTGCAGTTGGAATACAAACTAAAAAGCACTGAAACCCTCATTCTCCGTACTCCACTAGGAGAATTTGCACTAGAAAAAGAATCTGAAGAGGACATTAGCATTCTTTCTTATGATGAAAAATCCAAAGTGTTAAGCCTTAATGTAGAGGAAAGACTTTGTGAAAAACTATTCCAACAAAAAGAATCGCTCCAACTCATTTCGGATTTGAAATTTTTAGTTCAAAATGTCATTAATTTCTATCTGCAAGATTATTCCTTGCAACTCCCTGCGATTCCGCCTATTTTAAATCCCGATATTGACGCATTAAAAGAGCTCCAAATCCCGCCACATTTAGAGCAACTCAATGCGCTTAAAGGAATCTTTAAAAGCCCCTTTTGTTATGTTTGGGGTGCTGCGGGCAGTGGCAAAACAAAAGTCGTGTTATTGCACGCATTGGCGTTTTATCTCAAAGCCAATCTCAAAGTAGCGATTCTTGCGCCCACAAATAACGCCTTAGAACAATGCTTAACGACTTTGATTGTCAATTTAGACGAAATTGGCATTGAAACTTCCAAGATTCTAAGACTTGGCACACCTAGTCAAAGATTTGCCGAAAATTTCCCTAAAAATTGTGATTTATTACTCATAAATAAAGCCATAGATTACAAAAAATCTCTACAAGAAGCCTTAGTTATCGCAATGACTTTAGATACTTTTTTGCGCAGAAATGATTTGCATACGATAGATTTCAAGCATTTCTTCATTGATGAAGCGGGATTTTCTCCCTTAATTAAAACTCTGCCACTTTGCGCATTTAACAAACCTATCACACTTCTAGGAGACCACAAACAACTCCAACCCGTGTGCTTATTGGGTTCTACTAATGCTAAAGAATCCCAATGGAAACCCTCAAGACTTTGGCAATATTCTGCACTTTTTATGGAAAAATTCTTTGCAACACAGAGTAATTTAGATGAGGATTCTCCTTTTTTGGATTCTACTTTACCAAACGAAAATCCTCCGATTACACAGACCTTTACTCTCACGCAAACCTATCGCTATGGCAACAATCTCGCACAATTACTCAATGCCTACATTTATAAGAACGATTTGCAAGGATTAAGCACGCAGACCTATTTGCATTGCCTAGATATTTCACAAATGCCTAAGGCACAGCCCCTAGACAAGGCAAATCATAATGAAGCGTTGCAATGCTGCAATTTAGCGCGCGAGTTTCTTAACACACATCAAGATTTTGCGATTCTTACTCCTTTTGTCAATCAACGTCGGTTGATTCTTGAACTTATGCCTGCTCTTTATAGGGAAGAATGTGTTTGGACGATTCATTCCTCTCAAGGACAAGAGTTTGATTATGTGCTTTTCTCCCCTGTTATCTTGCACTATCACCTAAACAATTCCAATAATCAAAATGCACTTTTTGCGCTTAATGTCGCACTCTCTCGTGCAAAAAAGGGGATTATTTTAGTTTGCGATAAAGCCTATTGGCTTAGACAAAAAAATCAATTTTTGAGTGATTTAGTGCGAATCGCAAAACCTTATCCAAATAAATTTTTGATATAATAAAATTTTATTACAAGGGACAAAATGAATGGTTTTTTGGTTGGGTTAAATGCGCAAGCAAAGCGCGGTTTAATTGAACAAGCACACAACAAACGCAAGTTTGAATTTGATTTGCGCGTATGGGACGGAGATTTCAAAGAAATTTCACCCAATATGGAAGTAGAATTTGAGCTTGCAGATAACAACAAACAAGTCAGCGTGGTGCGTCCCAAAAAACAGCCAAAAGAAGAATTCACAATCCACCAAACCAAAAGCATTAAAGACTGCATTTATGACTATTTTGGAGGGGTAGAAAATCTCATCAAGCATTATGAAAAAGAAATTAATTCCAAAAAAGATTTAGATTTCTTACGCATTAAGCGATTCTTATTCACAGCCTATAATGACTTATTTGAGCTAGATAGTACGATTCCAAACTTGGCTTTAAGCAACCTAAAATCCGAGCTTGGAAAATTAGATAAGGAATATGAATCTTTTATTAAAAAATCTTCCTATCCTCCACAATACTCCTATGAAAAAATCTTTCTTGCACACCAAATTGAGTTTGTCAAAAACGAGGAATTAATCCAAACCACACAATCTATCATCAAAAGCACTACAATCCAGCAAGCCTCTATGGGACAGGCACTTAAAAATATGGAAAGCCAATTTGCCGCACGCAATGACACGAGTAGTGCGAGCTATCTCCAAGCACAAAACAATTTAAAAAGCTTCCGCAAACGTTATGTGGATTTGCTTCATTATCTCTCACAACAAAAAGAAAAATTAGCAAAAATCACCAAAGCAGGGGAGGATTTTTCAGAGAAATTTTTCGAGCCATTTTTGAAAAGCTATCTCCCCCTTACAAAAGAATTAAAACAAGATTTTATTAAACTCTTAAATGCTAAAGCTTACGATTTGGATTCTTTGTTATGGCAGCGGGCAAAACGTAGTTTAAGCGTGCGAAGATTCTTTATTGAAGCAGGCATTACAGGCACTTATAGTTCTAAAACTTTTCTCAAATACTTTTTGCGCAGTTTAGACCACAATAAACTAAGCAAAGAAACCAAAGGGCTTTTTGATTTATTAAAGTATCTTGAAGCATTTTCCAAAAAAAACATTCTTTTAATCCAAGAAGACCCTAAAGATAGCAAATATTACAAGGAATATTTAAAAAATTTTGACAATAGCTTGCAAGTTTCTACTTCTAACGACCCACGCGACAATTTACGCTTGTCTCACCCCGCAGAAATTCATATTGTCGTAATGGAATGGGAAGTAAAGGAAATGAACATTTTAAACTTTAGACAAAAATATATTGAAATGTTTAAAGATTCCGTTGGCACACCTATTTTTTGCGCAATTATTCCCAAAGAAATGGAAGAAGAAATTTTGCAAAACGCCAAGCAAGAGGGAATCTCTTATTTTGTTATCAAGGGCAGCACAGACCAGTTTATTGATATGATGCGTATGATTTTATAAAATTTTGCTTCTTATTGGCTAAATTTTGCTACAATAGCAAAGTTATTTTAATTTTAGGGTATTTAGATGACTTTTAACACCACGCTTGATTCTATTAAAACCTACGAAGCGGGAAAACCTATTGAACTTGTTGTGAGAGAGTTTGGAATCCCAGAAAATGAAATCATCAAGCTTGCCTCTAATGAAAATCCACTAGGCGCGAGCCCCAAAGTCATAGAAACAATCATCAAAAACGCTTGCAATGCGCATTTGTATCCAGACGATTCTATGTTTGCTTTAAAAAACGCTTTGAGCAAATATTATAATATGCAAAGCAAAGAAGTGATTATTGGTTCAGGAAGCGACCAAATCATTGAGTTTTGTATCCACGCTAAAGCCAATCAAAACAGCAAAATCTTAATGGCAAAAACAACTTTTGCAATGTATGAAGTCTATGCTAAAGCCGTAGGCGCACAAGTCATTCGCACTGCAAGTCATGAACATAATCTAAAGGAATTTTTAGAATCCTACCAGCAACACAAACCACAAATCATTTTCCTTTGTATCCCCAATAACCCTTTGGGAGAATGTTTAGACGCAAAAGAAACCTTTGATTTTTTAAAACAAATAGATAAAGATTGTTTGATTGTCATTGACGGGGCTTATCAAGAATATGCTAAAGCCAAAGATTCTAGCAAAGAAATCAATCCAAAATCCCTCATTGAGACATTCCCTAATGCGATTTATTTAGGCACTTTTTCCAAAGCTTATGGATTAGGAGGTATGCGCGTAGGTTATGGAATCGCAAGGGAAGAGGTTATCCAAGCCCTTTTAAAGCTCCGCCCACCTTTCAATATCACGACTTTATCCTTAGCTGCAGCTATTGAGGCTCTAAAAGACCAAGAACACATTAGAAAAAGCATTCAAAACAATCTTGCCCAAATGCCAGAGTTTGAAAAATTTGCCCAAGAAAAAGGCTTCAAATACACCCCGAGTTTCACTAATTTCATCACTTATTATTTTGAAGCACCTCTCAATTCTACCCAGATTGCAGATTATTTATTGCAAAGAGGTATGATTATTAGAAACCTTGCTTCGTATGGCTTAAATGCGATTCGCATTACTTTGGGCACAGAGACACAAAACAAAAAGTTTTTCACACTTTTTCATCAATATTTAGTTCAAAAATAGGATTAAGCATTGGATTTAAAAGCATTATTTGAACAAATTAGAAGCCTCTATAAGCGGCTTAATCAAAGGCAAAAAATCGTTATCTTGGCAACAATCGTTGCGGTAGTTGGCTTCATCTCTGCTCTTGTGGTTTGGAATTCCTCCAATAAAGCGGGTGTCTTATATCCGGGTTATGCAGTATTGTTTGAGGGAGTAAGCCCAGAAGATGGCGCGCTAATCGTGCAGCAACTCCAACAGGATAGAATCCCCTACCAAATCCCTAAAGACAATACGATTCTGATTCCTCAAGAATCTGTCTATGAACAAAGAATGAAGCTAGCAAGCAATGGAATCCCAAAAAGTAGCAAAATTGGTTTTGAGATTTTTGACACTAAAGACTTCGGTGCAACTGACTTTGACCAACGTATTAAATATTTGCGTGCGCTTGAGGGAGAATTATCCCGCACCATTGAGAGTTTAGCCCCCATTCAAAAAGCAACCGTGCATTTAGCGCAACCTGAAAAAACCGTCTTTGTCAGCGAGCAAACACCTCCTACTGCTTCTGTCGTCCTTGTTTTTAAACCCGCGCAAGCCTTGACTCCAAAACAAATTTCGGGAATTAAAAACATTGTTTCCTCTGCGATTCCAAATTTAACCGTTGAAAATGTGGAAGTCGTTAATGAAAAAGGCGAGCCCTTAAGCGAACTAGACGAACTAGGAGGCGCGCGTGAGCTTGCCGCTGCACAATTGCGTTACAAAACAAATTTTGAACAAACCTTAGAGGAAAAAATCGTCAATATCTTAGCACCCATTACAGGCGGAAGAGAGGGCGTTGTCGCAAAGGTTACCGCAGAATTTGACTTTGCGCAAAAAGAAAGCACGCAAGAATATTATGACCCCAATAATGTGGTGCGAAGTATCCAAGATTTAGAAGAAAAACGTGAAGGATTTCGTCCAAAAGAAATTGGCGGGGTTCCGGGCGTTGTAAGCAATATTGGTCCTGTGCAAGGACTAGAAGATGAAGACACAAAAGAAAGATACGAAAAAACTCAAAATACCACTAATTTTGAAATTAGCAAAACAATTTCTAATATCAAAGGAGAGTTTGCCACGATTCGCAGGCTTTCTGCTGCGGTTGTCGTAGATGGCAAATATTCTCGTCAGTTAGATGAAGAGGGAGTGGAAAAACTAGAATACACCGCACTTAGTGATGAGGAGATGGAACAAATTTCAGCCCTTGTGCGTCAAGCTATTGGTTATAGTCAGCAAAGAGGAGATGAAGTCTCTGTGAGCAATTTTCAACTCAATGGGCAACTCTCTGGATTCAAAGCACGCACTCCTTTAGAGAGATTCTTAGAGGGCGCATCTGCCCTCTTAGCACCTTTTATGCCATTGCTTAAATATGCGATTGTGGGCTTGATTCTCTTCTTCTTCTACAAAAAAGTCATTGTGCCCTTTAGTGAGCGTATGCTTGAGGCAAGAGCAGATGAAGAAGAAGAGCTTGATTCTCTCATTAAGATTGATGAAGACGAGGAAGAAAATAGTGATAGGTTGAATGAAGTGCGTCGTAGAATTGAAGACCAACTTGGCTTTGGCGGAGGAAATGAAGACGAAATCAAATACAATGTCTTATTAGAAAAAATTAAGGAAATTGCAATGGAGAAACCAGCTGAACTTGCGAATCTCTTTCAAACCTTAGTGCATGATGAACTAGGGCTTGAAAATATGGGTGGAGGAGGAAAACACTAATGCCTTCTATTACGCTAAGTCCGCGCCAACAAGCACAATATGACGAATTTTCAATGGCGGAAAAAATCGCGATTCTACTCGTGCAACTAGGCGATGAAATCACGGGTGAAATTTTTTCAAACCTAGACTTGGATTCTATCACAGAGGTTTCTAAATATATTGCTCAAAATTCAGGGATAGATAAAGCACTTGGGGGAGCAGTTTTAGAAGAATTTTACGCAATTTTCCAATCTAATCAATATATTTCTACCGGTGGTTTTGAATACGCCAAAGAATTGCTTTACCGCACACTAGGACCAGAAGCTGCGAAAAAGGTTTTGGACAAGCTTGCCAAATCTATGCAATCCTCTCAAAACTTTGCTTACCTTTCTCGTGTGCGCCCACAACAACTTTCAGACTTCATTATTCACGAACACCCACAAACGATTGCTTTGATTCTAGCGCATATGGACCCGACAAATGCCGCAGAGACATTAAACTTTTTCTCCGATGATTTGCGGGCAGAAATTGCGATTCGTATGGCAAACTTGGGTGATATTTCCCCTAATGTCGTCAAGCGTGTTTCTACGGTGCTAGAAAATAAATTAGAATCCCTCACAAGCTATAAAGTAGAAGTAGGTGGAATCCGTGCAGTTGCAGAAGTTTTCAACCGCTTAGGACAAAAAGCAGCCAAAGCAACGATTGCCTATATTGAACAAATTGACGACCAATTAGCCGCAGCAATCAAAGAGATGATGTTTACTTTTGAAGATATTGAGAAACTAGACAACAATGCGATTCGTGAGATTTTAAAAATCATTGACAAAAAAGACTTGATTTTAGCACTCAAGGCTTCCCCAGAAGAACTAAAGCAAAAATTTATGTCCAATATGTCGCAAAGGGCGGGAGAACAATTCTTAGAGGAAATGCAATTTTTAGGTGCGGTAAAAGTCAAAGATGTTGAAGCAGCTCAACGTAGAATCGTAGAAACCGTCCAATCACTTTCAGAACAAGGCATTATCCAAATCGGAGAACAAGAGGATACCATTGAATAATATTAATGAGCACGAAAACATTATTACAGAAGCACACAAAGAACGGCACGACATTAAAAAATATAATTTTAGAAATATGGAAATTTCTAATAAAACAGAAGCTCCTGCGCAAGCCAATGCAGAATCTCAAGTCGTTGAAACACCACAGCCCACAATGCAGATAGTAGAACCTCCAAAACAAGCAGAACCAAGCATTGATGCGCCCGCATTGAAGCTATTTGAAACTGAAGTGATTGATAAGATTCTACAAAAAAGTGATGTGCTCGCACAATCTTTGCAAAAACTGCAAGAACGATTTGATAAACAAGAAAAAGAGATTGGCGAAAAAGTCAATTCTGCTAAAGCCGAAGCAAAAGAACAAGGCTTTAACGAAGGCTATCAAAAAGCCAAACAAGAACTAGAAGCGCAAATCAATAGCCAAAGAGAACTCTACGCATTAAGCATTCAGCGCATTGATAGCAATATTGCAGAATCCAAAAATCACATTCTAGGCTTAGAAAAAGAATTAAGCTCCATTGCCTTAGATATTGCAAGAGAAGTCATTGCAGCAGAAATCAGCACCAATAGTGCGAAGATTGCCTCGTCCCTAGCGCGCACGCTTCTACAAGATTTATCACAAAACACACAAGTAACACTCAAGGTTTTTCCCGGTGATTTAGAGGAATTAAAAGAATCTCTCAAGGACTTAAACCAAGTCGTGTTAGAGGCTGACCAAGCGATTTCCAAAGGTGGTGTGGTGATTTTGAGCAGTGAGGGGAATATTGACGGGGATATTTTTATGCGTTTTGAGACTTTGAAAAAATCTATTTTGGAGAACAAGCTATAATGCCTTTGGATTCTAAATATTTGGAGCTTTTACGTCAAAGGGAATTTAGCGAAGAAGACTTTATCACTCTCAATGAGCTTGCACAAAAGGTGCGGGATAGAATCCTAGAAGTCGTATCTAAAAACGGGGGACATTTAAGCTCTACTTTGGGTGCGGTGGAACTCATTATCGGTATGCACTGCGTTTTTAACAATCCCAAAGACCCTTTTATCTTTGATGTCAGCCACCAAGCCTATGCTCACAAACTCTTAACAGGACGTTGGGATTCTTTTGAGACTTTGCGCCAAAGGCAAGGCATTAGCGGTTTTACCAAGCCAAGTGAAAGCGACCAAGATTATTTCATTGCAGGGCATAGCTCCACTTCTATTTCCTTAGGTGTTGGTGTCGCTAAAGCCTTTCACCTTAAAGGCGTGGAAAATATCCCTGTGATTTTGATTGGCGATGGAGCGATGAGTGCGGGGCTCGCCTATGAAGCCTTAAACGAGCTTGGCGATAGAAAATATCCTATGGTGATTATTTTAAATGATAATGAAATGAGCATTGCAGAGCCTATCGGGGCAATCAGCAAATATCTCTCCCAAACGATTGCGGGCAAATTCACCCAAAATATCAAAAACAAAATTGGAAGCGTAATCAACAATATGCCCAATGCAACCTACCTCGCAAAGCGATTTGAAGAATCCATCAAGCTTATTACGCCCGGAATGTTGTTTGAAGAGCTTGGATTGGATTATATCGGACCCATTGATGGACATAATTTAAAAGAAATCATTAAATCTTTGCGTCTTGCAAAGAGTATTCAAAAACCTATCGTAGTGCATGCTCAAACCCTCAAAGGCAAGGGTTATCCCATAGCAGAAGGGCATTTAGAACAATGGCACGGCGTGAGTCCTTTTGATAGGCAAAATGGCACAGCATTATCCAAAAATAGCGCGAAATCTCCGACACAAATCTTTTCCCAAACTCTGTTAGAAATTGCCCAAAAGGATTCCAAAGTCGTCGGAATCACTGCGGCAATGCCAAGCGGCACGGGGCTTGATTCGCTCATTAAATCCTTTCCAGAACGTTTTTGGGACGTTGCCATAGCCGAACAACACGCCACCACACAGGCAAGCTCTCTTGCCAAGGAGGGATTTAAGCCTTTTGTCGTGATTTACTCTACTTTCCTCCAACGCGCCTTTGACCAAATTGTCCATGATGTAGGAATTATGCAAATGCCTGTGAAATTTGCGATTGACCGCGCAGGAATCGTAGGGGAAGATGGGGAAACGCATCAAGGCGTCTTTGATATTGCGTATTTAAATATGATTCCAAATTTCGTGCTCTTTGCGCCTCGAGACCAAGCGACTTTAAGGCTTGCAGTGCATTTTGCCAATGAGTTTTCAAGCGCGCCTTGTGCCTTTCGTTATCCCAGAAAATCCTTTAAACTTAAAGAGGATATTTTCTCGCCAACGCCTTTTACATTAGGCAAATTAGAAATCTTAAAAGAATCCCAAAACGCGATTCTTTTGCTTGGCTATGGCAATGGTGTAGGACGCGCGCACGCTTGTTTGCTGGAGCTAGAAGCGCGAAACATTCCTTGTGCGCTTGTAGATTTGCGCTTCATTAAGCCTTTGGATAAAGAATCTCTGCTTCATCTTGCGGAATCTCATTCCCGTTGGTTTATTTTTAGCGATAGTGCAAAAATCGGTGGTGTGGGGCATATTCTAAGCGCATTTGCACAAGAACATCATCTAAAAGTCAAAATCCATTCTTTTGAGTTTGGAGATTCTTTCATCTCTCATGGCAAAGTAGAAGAAGTGGAAGAGCAACTAGGATTAAGCACTCCTCAACTGACACAACAAATCTTACGATACATATAGGAAAATCTTATGCACAAGCTCTTTTTAATTTTTCTTTTGAGTTTCTTTGTTTATGCACAAGATTCTATGGAACAAAGTTCTGCACAATCCCCCATACAAAAAGAAGAATCTTTAGATGAATTTGAAAATGAATATAACCAACAAACCCCCATTAAAGACCCGCTTATGCGTTATAATCGCTGGATGCACAATGTGAATTGGGGAATCTATGATTATGCAATTAGCCCTGCGTTAAATGTATATAATCGTGCAATGCCACTTGGGATTAGAATCGGTATTTATAATTTTTTTGACAATCTCACTTTCCCATTGCGTTTTCTCGCCTCTTTACTCGCTGGAGAACCAAAAAACGCTATGGATGAAATGGGACGTTTTGCGATTAATTCCACTGCTGGGATTCTAGGAATCTTTGATGTTGCCTCACAAAATGGTTTATACTCTCATCACAATGATTTTGGCATTACCTTTGGCAAATGGGGAATGGGAAGTGAATTTCATCTTGTTTTGCCGCTTCTTGGACCTAGCAATCTACGCGACACTTTAGCTCTGCCGCTTAACACCCTAGCCTATCCGACAAACTATATTCAACCTAGCGAACTTGCAATTAGTGCTGGTGTGTTAGAAGTAGCCAATTACACTGCAAGACATAAAGAGACTTTGGATTCTCTCTATCAAGACTCTTTAGATAGCTATCTATTATTTCGCGATTCTTACGAACAAAGGCGCAACGAACTCATCTTAGATAAATAAAGGAAACCAAATGACGACTTCAAAGACTTTTCACAAAATCCTATTTGCTTTCTGCCTTTTTTGGGGAGTTTTTTATTCTTTTGCTTTTGGATTAGAACTGCCCGAAATCCAGAGCACAATGACACAAAATATACAAAAAACACTTGAAATTTTGCAAAAAAACATCGCAAAAAATCCCAAAGATTCTACAATCTCCAACGCACAAGCAGAACAAATTGCAAAAGAAATTTTCACGCTCTTTGATTCTATTTTTGATTACAATCTTATGGCGCAACTCTCCCTCTCTAAGGATTACAAAACCTTAACCCAAGCCCAAAAAGAGCAATACCACCAAGCCTTTGAACAGAATCTCAAAAAAAGCTTTACAGACAAGTTAAAGCTCTACAAAGACGAAAAGATAGAAGTTGTCGGTGGAGAAAAAACCAAACCCAACCGCTATAATCTCAAAGCTTCTATCATCTTAGATGGCAAATTAAACTTCATTATTTTCAAATTTCACGATGACAAGGGGGATTGGAAAATCTATGATGTGGATATTCTAGGAATTAGTGTGATTCAAACTTATCGTTCCCAATTTGGCGATATTTTAGCCCATAGCGATTTTCAAACTCTACTAACAAAGCTCAAAAGTGAAATTGCCTTTGAATCTCAAAAACAATAATCTTTCCTTGCGATTCTATCGGACAATCTTAAATGCGCCTAAGGTTGTCCTCGCGCTTTGCATTATTGCTCTGTTTGTCTTTGGTTTCTTTGCGCTTAGGCTTCCTATTGACGCAAGCTCCGATAGCTTAATCCTAGAAAACGACAAAGACTTCAAGACTTACGAATCCATTGCCAAAAACTATTCCTCTCAAGATTTTCTCATCTTAGCCTTAAGCCCCAAAAGTGGCGATGTGTTCAGTCAAGATTCGCTTGCAACATTGCAAAATCTCACACAAGATTTAAAAGAGATTCCACAAATTGACGGAATCTTAAGTATTTTAAATGCTCCCCTGCTTAAAAGTGTGCCCAATTTGGATTTACAAGAATCCCTCCAAGCCAATATTACCTTGCTCTCTCCCCAAACAGATTTCAAATTGGCAAAAAACGAGATTTTAAATCACCCTTTCTATGCGCAAAATCTAATTTCCAAAGACGCTAAAACTGCCGGGGTTCTAATCTATCTTACTGCAAATGAGAATTTAGAAAAGTTAAGAGAACTCAAAAACACGACAATAGACGAATCCCAAAAACAAGAGATTCAAAAGCTCATTGAAAAAGAAAAAGAAAAGGCACAAGCACAAAACGACACCACTATCGCTAAACTCAAAAACTTGCAAAACAAATATGAGGGATTACAAATCGGCGGAATCACGCTCATTGCTAGCGATATGATTGCCTATGTCAAATCCGACCTCATCACTTATGGGACAAGCCTAAGCGTGATTTTAGCCTTGATGCTTTGGATATTTTTCAGACATTTTAGATTCGTGCTCCTCACCCTATTCATCTGCTTTTTCACTCTTGTTGTGAGTAGTGGAATCTTCGCTGCATTAGGCTATCAAATTACGGTGGTTTCCTCTAATTATGTTTCTTTGTTGCTGATTATCAATGTCTCTTTAGTCGTGCATTTAATTGTGGCTTATTTGGAGTTTCATTCCAAATTTCCCAAAGCCTCACAAAAAAATCTCCTCTTGGCTACGCTTTTAACCAAACAAATGCCAAGCTTTTTTGCTGCTTTTACAACTATTATCGGTTTTATTAGCCTCGTTTATTCTAATATTTTGCCCATTATTCATTTGGGTATCGTGATGAGCTTGGGCGTGAGTGTTGCCTTGCTCTTTACCTTTGTGCTTTTTGCAAGCATTCTAGCTCTCCTTGAGAAGCCAAAACACATTACCAAACTCTCTACAAGGCAGCAGAATTTCTTAGAATTTTGCGCGATTTTGAGTATCAAAAAGCCAAAGGTGATTTATTCTCTCGCGCTTTTTTGCATTGTATTTAGCCTCTATGGAATCCAAAACCTAAGAGTTGAAAATAGCTTTGTGAATTACTTTAAAGACTCTAGTGAAATCAAGCAAGGCTTACTCAAGATTGATAAAGACTTGGGCGGCACAGTGCCTTTAGAGATTCTTATTACTTTTATGGATAAACCCCAAGCTCAAGATTCTGAAGATGACTTTGAGGCGGAATTTAATGCGTTAGAATCGCAAGATATTTATTGGTTTGATAGCCAAAAGTTAAGATTAGCCAAACGCGTGCATACTTACTTAGAAAGCAATCCTTATGTCGGCTCTATCTTGAGTTTGCATAGCTTGGTGCAACTGATAGATACTTTAGGAATCCAAGCCGATGATTTCACTCTTGCCTTTCTCTATAAAAATTCCCAAGATTCGCTAAAATCTCAACTTTTTACGCCCTATGCCAATTTAGAACAAAACCAGCTAAGATTCGTCTTGCGCACATTTGATTCAGATAAGAGCCTCAAACGCAATGAGTTCATTACTCAAATCACAAAGGATTTAAACGGTTTATTACTCAATGAAAAAGTACAACTCCAAGTCAATGGTGCAATGGTGTTGTATAATAATTTACTCCAAAACCTCATTTCCTCTCAAGTGGATACTTTAAGCTTCGTAGTCGGAATTATTTTTCTTGTTTTCTTATGGATTTTTAGAAGTCTTAGGCTTGCTATCATTGCGCTTTTGACGAATCTAATTCCACTAGGAGCGATTTTTGGAATCTTAGGCTTGAGTGGGATTCCATTAGACCTTATGGGCGTTACAATCGCTGCAATTTCTCTTGGAATTGGCGTAGATGATGTGATACATTACATTCATCGCTTCAAGGTTGAAATCAAAAACAACTCCATTCAAGAAGCAATTATCAAATCGCACGATTCTATCGGAAGTGCAATGTATTATACGACTTTAATTATCGTGGTTGGTTTCTGTGCAATGATGAGCAGCAACTTTATCCCCACAATTTACTTTGGATTCTTAACAACACTCGTAATGCTTCTAATGCTACTTAGCGCACTCCTCTTGCTCCCTACTTTGCTCAATAGTTTCTATAAAAAGACTCGTTAAGATTCTAGCGGAATAAATGAGGGGCAAGAGTAGAGACTTATGAATTTTCTGCAACTTGCCTTGCAAATCATAAAAACTCATAATGTTCAAGATTCAAAACTACATTATGATTATATTTATCCCATTGTAAAGAATAAATACAGCCGATTTTCTTTCCTACACTCTCTCGTAAATCTTGAAAAAACACTAAGGCATTTTGCTTGCTTTGATTTTCTTGCAGTCTCACACTGCTATGCCCTGCGCCAAAATAACGCACTTCTATAATCAATGCTTCTGTATAGAATTTGGGCAACGCATTGCCTTGCCCAAAAGGTTCAAAATTTTGGATTCTTTGAAAAAATGGCACATCAATCAAATCCAAAGGCAATCTCCCAAGCACCTCTTTAAAATAAGATTCCTGCGCAGGAATCGTTTGCTGGTATTCAAGCTTCATTAATCGTTGTTTGAAGTTTTCTAAATTTTCTAAACCCAAACTCAATCCTGCCGCACCAATATGTCCCCCAAAGGCTATCAAATATTCTTTGCTAGCCTCTAAAACCTGCATACAATCTACATTAATAGAACGCATACTCCCCTTTAGGATTCCGTCCTTTAAAGTCAAAACAATGCTTGGCTTTAGAAATTCCTCACTCAATCGTGCGGCAATAATTCCAATGATTCCCTCGTGCCAAGATTGATGAAATACCAAAACAAAAGGCAAATTCTGATGATTCTCTTGTGCGCAAAACATTGCCTTTGCCTCTTCATAAATGGTATTTTGTAAAGTCTTGCGCTTAGCATTCAAGTCCAATAATTTCTTAAGGAGTTGTTTAGACTCTGCAAAATTATCCGCAATCAAAAAATGATATGCCAAGAGTGCGTTTTCCATTCTGCCTGCACAATTTAATAAAGGCGCAATATAATAGCTAATCAGTTGTGCGTCTAAATTATACTTTGAAAAATGTTCTTTGAGCCCAAGCAGTGCGATTCTTTTGCTTTGACGCAAAACTTCCAAGCCTTTTTTGAGAAGCACACGATTGATTCCACGCAATGGCATTACATCACTTACAATCGCAAGGGCAAGCAAATCTAAAAACTCCACCATTGACACATTGGATTGCATTTCATTTTTTAATGCAGCACAGAGATACCACGCCACACAAGCCCCGCAGATTTCTGGCTCTGGAAACTCACTAGATAGCTTCGGATTACAAATCAATGCTTGAGGCAATTCCTCTTGGGGTGTATGATGGTCTGTGATGATGAGTTCAATGCCCCTTTCTCTGCAAATTTCCGCTGCTTCTATCGCATTGATTCCATTATCCACCGTGATAATCATCTCGCAATCCAAACGCGAAATGACGGAGGCGGATAAGCCATAACCATCTAAAAAACGATTAGGAATCTCAACCTTTATTGGATAGTGGAGTTTCTTAAAAAATTCATAGAGAATCGCACAAGAGACTACCCCATCTACATCATAATCCCCCACAACTACGATTCTTTTGTTTTGTCTGATTGCCTCTGCGATTCTTTGGGCAATTTTAGGTAGATTTTCAAGGCACTTGGGCAATGGCAAGTCTTTTAGGCTTACAATTGTATCTTCTGCAAAACGTTGTGCAAGCTTCGCTTCTATTGCTTGAATATCAAGCAAATCCAAATGCGGAATCAAAGAGAATCTTTAAGGGTGCAATTTTTACTATAAGCCAAAGACTGCTTGATAAATTCTAAAATTACCAAATTGGGTGCTTGCAGACGTGAAGTAAATTCTGGGTGAAACTGCACCGCGACAAACCACGGGTGCTCTTTTAATTCAATCGCTTCAATAAGTCCATTACTCTCGCCGCTCACTATCATACCTTGCGATTCTAGTTTGGAGCGATATTTTGGATTGGCTTCGTAACGATGACGATGTCGCTCTTTAATGATTTCTTGTCCCCCATAGGCGGCTCTTAGCTTACTGCCCTCTTTCGTGCAGCATTCATACTCTCCTAGTCGCATTGTGCCACCCATAGGCGAAGTGTGTGTGCGGATTTGCTTTTTGCCATTTTGGTCAATGAAATTTTCAATCAAATAAATTGCAGGATTTTTCGTTTCTGGGTTAAACTCCATAGAATCCGCATCTTCAATCCCAAGCACATTGCGACAAAATTCCAAGATTGCTAATTGCAAGCCTAAGCAAATTCCAAGAAATGGAATCTTGTTTTCTCTCGCAAACTCAATTGCTTTCATTTTACCCACGATTCCACGTTCGCCAAAGCCTCCGGGAACTAGGATTCCATTGACATATTTTAGACTTTTCAAGGATTCCTCATTTTTCTCTAACTCTTCGCTATCAATCCATTGGATATTGACTTTCGTATCTAAATTTGCGCCGGCGTGAATCAAAGCTTCTATCAAAGATTTGTAAGATTCTTTTAAGGTTAAATATTTACCCACAAATGCAATCGTTACTTCCTCTTGCGGTGCTAAAATCTGCTTGACTAGCAAATCCCATTCTTTCATATCAGGCTTAAATTCAGGCAATTTTAAGAATCTAGCAATCGGAACTAACACGCCCTCTTTTAAAAAATTCAAAGGCATTTGATAAATGCTTTTAGCATCTTGCGCCATTATCACGCAATCATAATCCACATCGCAACTCATAGAAAGCTTGTTTTTGAGCTCTTTTGGAATCTCTTTCTCGGTACGTGCAATAATGATTTGTGGTGTGATTCCGATTCGCCGTAATTCCTGCACGCTATGTTGTGTCGGCTTTGTCTTGAGCTCACCTGCGGCGCGAATTAGTGGGATTAAAGTTACATGCAGACTAATCACGCGTTCAATGCCATATTCGTGCTTCATTTCACGCATTGCTTCCAAAAAAGGCAAGCCCTCAATATCTCCAACCGTGCCTCCAAGCTCAACGACTAAGATTTCTTTCCCTTCGCCCGCAAGAGAGATTCTACGTTTAATCTCATCTACAATATGGGGAATAACTTGAATCGTTTTCCCCAAATAACCGCCTTTGCGCTCCCTATCAATCACGCTTAGATAAACTTGCCCCGTGGTGAAGTTGTTTTTAGAAGAAAAATTCATATTCAAGAAACGTTCATAATGTCCGATGTCCAAATCTGTCTCTGCCCCATCGTGCGTTACAAACACTTCACCGTGTTCTAAGGGGCTCATCGTGCCCGGGTCTACATTAATATAAGGGTCAATCTTTAAGATTCCAACTTCAAAGCCAGAATTTTTTAACAAAGTTGCAATAGATGATGAAGTGATTCCTTTGCCTAATGAACTTAAAACGCCACCGGTTACAAAGATATATTTTGTTTCAAATTTGGACATTATCAACCTCTAAAATTAAAGATATAATTATACTTTTAAGCAAGTTAATTTTTGCTTTTTATTCTCTAGGAATTATTCTTTGTTTTCCTTGCCCCATTCACACATAGAATCTAAAATCGGAATCAGAGATTTTCCCTTTTTGGAGAGACGATATTCTACTTTTGGTGGGATTTGGGGATATTCTTTGCGTTCTATTAGCTTATCGCTTTCAAGTTCTTTCAAGGCATTTGTCAGTGTCTTAAAAGAGATTCCAGACAAGTAACGTTTGAGCTCATTATAACGCACTACTTCAAAGCGAAAGAGACAATACAAAATGCTCATTTTATACTTCCCCGCTATGAGTGAAAGCGTATAGGCAAAGGGCGAATCCTCAAAACATAAATCACACGAAATTTGTGTAGGACAAGTATTTGACATTCCTATCTCCTAAAAGATTATTTGAAGTTTTATTATACTCTCTTTTGAGTATGTATCGCACGAAATTTTCCGTATTGCACTTTTAAAAAGTTTAACTTATAATTCTTGCGAACTTTTGCGCAAGAGTTTAATCAATGTAATAGGAGTAAAAATGCAAACGATTTTACTACTCAATGGCAGCAAACCATTCTATAATTCTGAAGGCAGACTAAGTGCGACTTTGATAGCCACCGCAAAAGGGACTTTAGAATCCTTAGGCTTTAATGTGCTAGAAACACAAATTGACAAAGGTTATGATGAAACACAAGAAATCGCAAAGATTCTCCAATCTGATTGCCTTATATGGCAGTTTCCGGGCTGGTGGATGGGCGAACCTTGGATTGTCAAAGAATATATTGATAAAGTCTTTATGGCTGGAGCATCTCAATTCATCACAGGCGATGGACGACACAGAGACAATCCTACCAAAAACTATGGCACAGGCGGATTACTAAAAAACAAAAAATATCTCTTAAGTACCACTTGGAATGCTCCGCTAGACGCATTTAATGACAAAAACGAATTTTTTGGAGGAATCGGCATAGATGGAGTGAATCTGCATTTGCACAAGGCACACGAATTTATAGGAATGTCTGCATTGCCAAGCTTTACTTGTTATGATGTGGTTAAAAATCCTCAAGTAGAACATTATATTGCGGATTACAAGGCACATTTACACAAAGTATTTGGGCACGACTTAAGGAGCTAAAATGCAAAACTACCAACGCAGAAAGTTTTTAAAAACTTCTGTGCAAATTGCGGGCGTGTTGGTTCTTGGTGGCACAACACATTGCTTTGCGAATTATCATAAAATTAAAGGAGAAAAAATGACAAAAGTCAGTGAATACGAAGCTATTATCAAGGTGATTAATTTTTACCTAGAGGGTGCAAACAAAGGCAAAAGCGAAATAGCCAAACGTGCCTTTACTCAAAATGCTCTAATGCACGGCACAGACAAAGACGGCAGTATCGTGAGTGGAGGTATAGACAATCTCTACAAAGGACTTGAAACAAGCGGAGAAGCGAAAGACTGCAAAACACACATTGATGTGCTTTATGTTGATGAGAGTATCGCAAGTGTGCGTGTGATAATGGAAAATTGGCACGGATTAAACTTCACGGATTTACACCAACTATTCAAAAGCAATGGAGAATGGAAAATCGTCTCAAAGGTTTATCAAGCGCATTAGTAAAAGCATTGAGGGTGAGGGGGGGATAACTTCAACGATTCCTAATCATAAAAACTATAAAATGTAGTCAATGGATTATCTTTTGTTTATCACGACTTTTGCCTCCGTGTCCTTTCTACCCGGCGTTACTATGAATCTCGCACTCTCTCTTGGGCTTAGCGTAGGATTCAAAAAAACTTTATTGATGATGTTTGGTTCGCTTTGTGGATTTACACTTGTAGTTATGCTCTGTGGTTATGGGGCAAACTTCATTTTATCCTATTCCCTTGCTTTTAGAATCTTTCAGGTGCTAAGTGCCCTATTTTTGATTTATCTTGCTTGGAGATTCTCTACTCAAAAGATAACACTACAAGAACAGCATTGCGAGAAAAAAGACAGAATCTCACTTATCCTTCAAGGATTCATTGTCTCTATTTCCAATCCCAAAGCCTATATATTTTTTCTCGCACTCCTCCCACCTTTTTTGGCAAAATCCAATCTTTTTACCCTCGCAAGCATTATGGTGATTTTAGAATTTATCGCACTGACAACTTACGCACTCGGAGGAAGCATGTTTCGGTTGTTTCTCTCTGAATCTATCAATAAGCTTTCTAAACTCTCTGGGCTTTGCCTCTTTGCGCTCGCATTAGGGATTCTTTATGAAGCAATCTTTGAATACTCTTGATAGATTCAATCCATCACAAGATAAATTAATGCTGCACACAAAACTTTTTAATATCCTCTTTGCCCCTAAAAACCAAAGTTTCTTTTTGTAACCTGCATAAAAATTCCAAAATCTCTTGATGTGTAAGGATTCCGATTTTTAAACTCTCGCTTTGCGCATTGGGAAATTCTTTGACTTTCAATCCTAAAAACTCATTCTCTATAAACAAGGGCATTCCAAGCATTGCTTCTTTCGTCTCTTCAGAGAGTGCCAAAAAATCTTTCAGTGTGATTCTACTGCGTAAAAATTCCGACCAATCCTGCTCACTAAAATAAGAAATACTTAAATCTTCTCTCAAAGGGATTCTAAAAGGCTCATACAAAAGATTCAAATAACTTTTTTTAAAGCCCAATTCTCTAAAATTTGGCGTGGGTAGAATATTACAATAAATATCCGTGAATTGCTCCACTTCAAGCACTGCCAAATCCAAATTATCATCTAATGCCAAAATCTTAGCGTGGCTTAGACAAGCAATAGGCTGTCCCAAAACCTCTGTATGATAAAGTGTAATATCCTCTGCTTTTTCTTTATCCAAGACAACTTTAGCACTTGTAAGCACCAAATTATCATTTATCACAAGACCATAACCCTCAATAAAACTAGAGATATGTTGGTTGGGTTTTTTAAATTCTGCAACCACTTTGACGCTATTTTGTAACCACACTGGATATTTTGCATAGGCACTTAGTGCTAAGAATGCTATCAAAATCAGTTTTGCCATTTTTGCCCTTTTTGCAACTTTTAATACTTAAAATACTACAATAAAAACTTTAATTTTACTACTTTAAGGATTCAAAAATGGAATTAAAAGAATTTAATCCTACACAAGAAGATCTTGACGCAATGCAATACGCAACAATTTCCACAGAAAAGGGAGAAATGAAATTAAAGCTTTTTCCACAAGAAGCTCCAAACACTGTCGCGAACTTTGCAAGTCTTGCCCGAAGCGGATTCTACAATAATCTTAATTTTCATCGTGTGATTGCAGGATTTGTCGCACAAGGTGGCTGCCCTGAAGGAAGTGGGCGCGGCGGACCGGGCTATTGTATCAAATGCGAACTAGAAAACAATCCACACAAACACTTTAAAGGCACGATTTCTATGGCACACGCGGGACGCAACACAGGCGGAAGTCAGTTTTTTATTTGCTTTGCACCCCAACCTCATCTTGATGGCGAACACACGGTATTTGGGCACATTCTCCCAAACGACAAAGCAAGTCTAGCGGTATTGGATTCTATCAAACAAGGAGATAAGATTCTAAGCATTACAATTTCTAAAGAATAATATTTTAAGCAAGAATGCTTGCAACATTGCGAGATTCTAAATAGAATCTTGCGCAAGGGAAAACTAGAAATTGCAAGGCAAAGAGAAAGCTCTATTTATCGGAATTTTCTCCCATATAGCCACACGGCAAAACCTATCAATCCAAAGCATAGAATCTCTAGCATAAGAGATTCTAACTCTATCATACGCTCTCCAGCATATTTTTCAACAACACTTCGCTTTTGAGCCAATTTTCTCTTGTCGTCTCATCTAGCGATTCTAAATAACTTGCGTCCAAAGCGTCTTTGAGTTTCTTGCTCTCAATGATTTGTGCGGAATCCTCTGCTTTTACACCCAAATTCAATAAAGTATCACTCAAGGATTCCATATTTAATTCTATTTTAAAACTTTGAATCACTAGAATCTCTACGCTACTTGCGCTCGCACTCTGCATAGTTTTGAGAAAAACCGCTTCCTTGCTACTACTAAGAATCTCATTAAGACTTAAACCTCCATCAAAATTGCTATCTTGTGAAATAGAATGATTGATAAAATCGCCTAGATTATCAATAAATCCCACTTGCTCTAGGAATTTCTTTTGCATTTCCACATTGCCGCCAAACTGCTCCGAAACAGAAGAGTAATTCCCATTAACTAAGCTCACAAGATTCTTGAGATTCAAGCCCTCCTCTAGGCTAATTTTGCCATCGCCATCGGCATCACTACTAAGATAACCCATTTTATAAGCCGCATCATAGTAGAATCCCTTGACATAATCACTCGCTGCCTCAAGACTTCCAAAATGTTCTACTAATTTGTCCGCATTTTCTTGGCTTAGTGGCACACGCACATTTGCTCCACTCACTTCATCAGTAAATTCCACCGCGAGAGATTCTAAGGCACTCACTTCCGAACTTGCGTTCATCGCTAAGGGATTGTGCGCTATTTTGTCCGATTCGCTCACATTGCTTGGCGCAGTAGAAGAAGTCGTAAAAACATGCTTATCAAAAAGCCCTCCACTTGTTTTATTTGCCATTCTATCTATCAGCGAATCATTTTCTACACTTTGCCTAATGACTTCTTTTGCCCTCTTGGCTTCGTCTGCGTCTTTATCTGTAACGCCACTTGCTTGCTGCAAAACATTTGGAATGGCATCTTGGGGCTTGACTTGTTCTTTATCCAACACATTAATAGCCGATTTCAAAGCTGCGCTTTGGGTTTTAGCATTGAGTTGGCTTTGTTTCCGTGCCTCGCTAGATTCTGAACCCTCGCCGATACTAAGCGCATTGGATTCTCCATTTTGTGCATCTTGCAAGCTTTTTTTCAAAGATTCTACATCAACTTCTTTCGCAATCTTCGCACTCACACTCCCATTGCTTTGCAGCTGGGCAATTGCTTCTTGAATCAAACGTTGTTTTTTGAAATAATCCTCTTGACTTGAAGTAATACTCAATCGTTTATTTTCGGCGGATTTGTTTTCTGGATTCAAGGCTTCTTGTATCCAATCTGAATAATTGACACCTGCTACATACGACTGCACACCAAATTGTTTTGAATAAGAATAAGACATTTTCTCTCCTTGTTCTTAAGTTATCCCTGCTTTAAATCAATTCCTTTGTGATTTATTAAGCAAAAATCATTCCTTAATATTAAAAGATTTGATAATAAAGAGATTTCAAAAGTTATTAAGATGGAAAATTGATACAAAAGCACACTATCCTCTTGACAGAGACTAGCTCTCAAGATTTATAATATCAAATTTACTTTTAGATTCCATATTCTAAGGAACAATAATGCAAAATCACAAGCGTAGAAAGTTCCTCAAAACTTCACTACAAATCACAGGCGCATTGGCTCTTAGTAGCACAACAAATCTCCTTGCAAACCAACAAAATCAGACAAAAGGAATCTCTATGCAACTCACAAACAACGCACAACAAAACCTTGAAGCACTTTTTGGCAACCCAAATCTTAGCGAACTCGCCAAGACTGACCCGGAATTTATGCAAAACTATGCCAATTTTGCCTTTGACGAAGTCTATCAAGAGAGCGAAATTCTGCCTTTGCAAACAAGACTTAAGCTCATCTTAGGAAGTCTCATTGCTACACAAGGAATCAGTGAATTTAAAAACTTCGCACAAGCGAGCCTAAAAAATGGCGTGAGCCCTGTGGAGATTAAGGAAATCATTTATCAAGCTACACCCTATGTCGGAATGGGTAAAAGTTTGGAATTTATCCTTGCGAGTAATGAGGTTTTTAAAGCAAACAAAATCAAACTTCCCTTAGAGTCCCAAACAACAACTACGAGAGAAAACAGACAAGAAAAGGGGCTAGCCATACAGAGACATTATTTTGGTGAAAGTATAGACAAGGGAAATGCCGCAGCAAGGGCAGATGTCAAACATATCCGTAGATTCTTAAGCGCAAATTGCTTTGGAGATTATTATACGCGCAAGGGATTAGATATGAACTTTAGAGAGCTTTTAACCTTTGCAATTCTCATTAGTCTTGGCGGTGCAGAACCACAAGTCAAGGCACACATACAAGGCAATCTCAATATTGGTAATGGGAGAAAAATTCTCCTTGCCACTACGACTGCTCTAGTCCCTTATATCGGCTACCCAAGAAGCCTTAATGCGCTAAATGCAATAGATGAAATAACTTTAATGAAATAACAAACACCACCATAAGATTCCATACCAAAGCAATCTGCACTCTAAAATTCATTTCTTTTCTCTCCCTTTTTAAATCTTAATGAGCTAGATACCTTAATAAACACAAAGATAAAATTTAGCTAGAGAGATTTCCTAATTTCAATATTCCCTTAAATTATACTTTTTTCTCTAAAGAATCACTGACTTCATTGATTATTTTCCATATAATACAATTAAAGAATTTAATAAAGGATTTCCTATGTCTAACAATAATTTCTCTCTTTCTTTAAATGTCAATTCTCTTACTTTTCTTATTACCAAAGCGCATATCAAAGAGAGTTTAGAATCTTTATTTGTAATTACCTGTGAGGGATATATAGAAAGTTTAGAATAATACCCTTTGGCTTTAGATTCTTTTCTTTCTCATTCCCCTAAGAGTAATGCAACCTATCTTTCCTCACATACACTTCCTCCCAAGAGGAATTTAAACTTTCACCCTAATGCCTTAATTGATCAATTAGCTACCTTTAGGATTGGAAATCCCTACCCTCTCTCTAAGAATAAGACTTTAGACTTTAACTCTCTCTAAGACATCAACACTTTCTTCTCCCTTAGATTCTTTCAAGCAAACATCTAAAAAGAATGAAAAGCAAAAAAGTAAAGAATCTTTAAATTCTAAGGAGAACTCTAAAGAAAAGAGAGAATCTAAAGATTCTCTCTCTCCCCTTATAATCCTTTAGAGGAAGTCAAAGTTTATACAGGGATTCTCTCCTTTGTAGAATATTTAGGACTCAATTCTCAAAGCAGTGCCAATATTTTAAATCAATCTCAAGAGAGTAAGGCTTTAGGACATAAACATTTCTTTAGCTTTACACTCACCTCTCCCCTCTTTAGAATGTCTTTAAATAAGGCAAATAGAATCTATACAGACAAAACCATCCTTGAAGTAATCCAAACAACACTAGAGTTTTACAAAGAGGATTTAGGTAAGAATCTTGATTTCTCTCCTCTCCATTTGACTTATCCTAAATTAGAACTCATTACACAATACAATGAGAGTGATTTAGAATTTATCACAAGACTTGCCCACAATAATGGAATCTATTTCTATGAAGATGAACAGAGCATTTATTTTAAGGATTTAGATTCTCACTCTTTAGAAAAAAGAGGGGAAAGATGGATTGTGTTTAATCCTAAGAGCAATAATACTTTAAATGAACCTTGTATCTCTAGTCTTTATAAACAACAAACCTTAAGAGCCAATCACTTTACCCAAAGCAGTCAGAATGCTTCAAATCCTTTTGCCTTAGAGAGTGTAAGCTTGAAGAGTGCTTTAAGCTTACAAGAGACAAGTGAGGAATCTTCTCTGCAAGAGAGAACCTATAATGAGCATAATTATTTGAGTGAATCTTCTTTTAGCCAAAGAAATGATTTCAAGACACCCCTATCTTTAAAAGAAAAAAGATTGCAAGTCTTACACCATTGCTTCAAAGCACAAAGTAACATTTATGACTTATTTTTAAACCAACAAATTAAGATGGATTTCTCCCAAAGCATTCAAGCAAATAAGATTCAAGAGAAAGAAGAGACTCTAAAAGACTTTACGATTATAGGAATGGAACATTTCCTCCTTAATGAATCTCTTTTAGCAAACAACTTTAATTCTAATGATTATCTAGCCAAGAGAGGAAATGCTTTCTTAAAAGAGAATTTAGAGACTAACAAAAGCAGAAAGAATCCTCTAAAGGAAGAAACCATTTCCTCACCTACAACAAAGACTGCACAAGAATCTCTTGAGACTCTAAACACTCTAGGAGATTCTCCTGCCTATTCTAATCTCTTAACTCTTTTACCCCTACCCTTTTACTTTACTCCCTCTTTAAAGCATAAGCCTAAAGCTCCAAGCAGCACCTTAGGAATTGTGATTGGAGCAAGTGAGGAAATACAAAAAGAGAGAAACACAATCCATACGGATAGATATGGGAGAGTAAGAGTGCGCATTAATTGCTTTGCCTCTCAAGAGATCCTTGATAATAAGAGAGCCTATAACAGAGAAAATGAAACACAAAATGAAAGAGAAATACAGGGTGAAACGCAAATACAAAGCAAAAGAGAAAGACAAGAGAATGTGCAAGAGAGGAATCAAGAAACCAAAAGAGAGAATCCAACACAAGAGAATCTTTCTCTAAGAGAGAATCCAACAAGTCTTGATTCCAACAATGATTCTACACAGCAAACCAAAGCCTATTCCTATCATTACTCTCCTTATCTTAGAGTAAGCTCTCCGATTGCAAATCTCCATTCTGGTTTCTTTCATACTCCAAGAGTTGGAGATGAAGTGATTATTTCTTTCTTAGATGAGGATATAGACAAGCCTTATGTGAGTGCGAGTCTTTATAGTCAAAGCAATGCAATGCCCCAATACAATTATCCAAGACATAAAAGAGAAATTGCTTTAAATACCTTAGGTTCTTTAAACACATTGCCGCATAGTTTCAATCAAGATTTAGAACCACTCAAGTTTCAAGAAAACACAGAGTATCAATTAAAGCCCATTAATTTCCATTATCTTACTCTAGCAAATTCTACCATTGGTGTAGAGAATGCAGATGCAAAAGCAAGGAATGAAATCACTTTAAAAAATGATAAGGATAAAGAAGAAATTTATATCTTAGCACAAAAGGACTATAAGGAAGAGATAGGCAATAATTATGAACAAACCATTCAAAAGAATAAGGTTTCAGAAGTAGGAGCTTTCTATACTGAATTTATTACTAAAGGACATCTCCAAAACATTGTATGATTTAAAAATATCAATGTAGGAGCAGAATATTTAGAAAATACTCTGCTCTCTAAAGAAACTAATGTAGGATTAAACAATACTTTAAATGTAGGAGCAAATCATCAAGTAAGGATTGCTAAAAACTCTAGTGAGTTTGTAGGAGAGGATAAGTGGGTGGAGGTGGGGGGTGTAAGCACACAAAAAATAAAAGGACATTTTAATGTTGTTGGAGAATCTAGTGGAAATATTCATACAGCACACAATCTTAATCTTACTTCAATGGGAGAATTTAATATTGCAAGCTCAAACTTGCTAAATCTTTCTACTAAACAATCTCTAGGAATCTTAGCCAATAAATCTTTGGTTATTTCTGCTAATAAGGTGCTCCAATCTAGTCAGACTACCTATGAAATTCAGGCAAAAGATAACATACAAATACAAACCAATAAGGATTTAGAAATCCTCTTAGGAGAAGCCTCTAAAATCTTTGCAAATAATGCTCAATAATCCTACAAGTTAGAGAGAATATTATTAAAATAGACCAAGAGGGTATTAGTATTAAAGGGAAGCTTAGGGTAGAAAAGTAAATGTGCAAAAAAGTAACCATACAAATATATGATTTAGAGAGTAAAACAATTTCGGGATTAAAAGATTCTATCAATCTTTATATACAAAAAGACTTTAAATGTGGAAGACAAGAGGATTATAATCCTCAAGACTATCATATTCTCTCTTGCTCTAAAGAACTAGACAATGGAATCTATACATTTGAGATAGAAGAGCAAATCAATGCCTTTTCTCAAGTCTTTGTGCAACTTATAGGAAATACCACAAAAGGTTCTATTACTTATTATCGACAATCCCATTTTTTACATCCTAATTGTAAGCAAATTAATTTCTTAGAATGTATGTGCAATACAAGCGAACCTATTCCTTTCGTCTTTGCTCACTTTCCAACACTTCCTATTGGTATTCTTAAGGCTTATAAAAAGAATCCTCTAAACAATCAAGGAGAATCCTACTTTAAGAACATAAATACTAATACAAACTTAAATTCAAGCACAAACACAGGCATAGACAAAAACACAAATACAGATTTAAACACAAATTTAAATTTAGATTCAAGCTTAAAGATGAATACAAACACAAACCAAAGCACAGATTCAAATACAAACCTAAACTTCAATTCCACAAACCTAAACAATCCCCACAATGAAATCTATACTTTAGATACAGAACAGACAATACAATTAAAGGCTTTTATATATGAGGGGCAGAGGATATACGAAGTAAAAGCCAAATTAATAAAGGTGAGGAACAAAAACAATATATAGATGCCCTCCAACAAGGCAATATCACCAAAAACATTATTTCTCCCTCCCCAAAAGAATATTCACGAATCAGATGGGCTTTTAAGATAGTCAAGGGAACTTATTTAGCAGAGGAGAGTAAGAATAAAAGAGGAGAAGCCTTTCCTGATATTGGAGAGAAACAAATCTTTAGAATCTCACAAGATGATAAGCTTACCTCTATCCCAAAAGGTTATGTCATATTAGAGGATAAAATAGGAGATTGTATTACTCTAAAATTAAGTGATATATTTGATGAGAGTTTATTAAAATCTAATCCTCAAGATAAAAACAATCAAACCAATACCACAGAGAATAAAACAAACAATCCAGAAACATTAATTAATAAAAACATTATATTCTTTGCGTATGATAAGAATGTGGAAATCAATAAAGACAAAGATGTCAAACAAAATGCTTATCGTATTTATCAAGACAATGGACAAAGTGGAAGCAAAAAAGAAGTCTTACAAGATAGAATCACTTCCATAGAATTAAAAATTCTAAAGACTAGATTCTCTTTAGAATTTGATGGACAAAGTTTAAGTCTCTTAGAGAATCAAAGAATCATAGGAGAATGGAAAGCAAGAAGTGGAATCCCAATAGAAAATCTTAAAGAGGATTCTAAAGAGAATCAAGAAAGACAAAGATTCTGTATTCCCAACACAAACAATCAAAGCTTTTATTATGATTTATATTTACATAAAGAAGAAAATACTAAACCTATTCAAGAGGGAGAATATTCTATTGAAGTAACTTATAATCCTAATTCTCTTGATTTAAAAGGAATAGACTTAGACTTATTAGGAGAACAAAAAGAAAGATTTAAAGAAGACATTTGTAAAACTTTACAAATGTATAAGATTCAAGAGAATCTCTTAATTCCTTTAAAAGTTCAATACCAAAAAAGAATCTTAATTGTAATAGAGAGGTTTAAGCAAACCACAGAATCTACTAAAAGCAGAATGAATATTTATATAGATAGAAAAAGGGTAGATAAAAATGGTAATATCATAGGAGAACAAACAAAGCAATATGAATACTATAATCCTAATGTCTTACCAACAACAAATCCTTATGCCTATATCTTAGAGAGACCGGGACCTGATAGTATAGGAGGAGAGCTAAAGTTAAGAATCCCTAGTGGGAGGTATAATGTGGAATGGAAAGATAGTAACAATTTGGTGAAGTGTTGAAATTTAAAAATAATTTTGTAGGAGCAGGTAGAGAGATTCTTATTCATAATGGCAATTCTCCTAAAAACTCTGATGGTTGCTTACTCATTAATCAAAATCCAATCTTTAAAGATAAAGCACAAACAATACAAATAGATAATATTTTACAAGCAGGTAAGAAAGATATACTAGCAGAGCATATAAAAGATAAATTTACAAAGGCTATACTTGGTAAAATGACAAAGAATCTAAAAGGATTTGTGGAAAAGCATATTGAAATACAAATTATTAATCATTTCACAAAGGAGTAAAGAATGGCAATAAAGTCTTTAAAAACGAATGAATACTATATATATCCCTTATTTTTTAATTATCAATTAGAGCCTCCAGAAGTCTCTTCCACTCTCAAACTCAAAGGCAATCTTAGAATCTCTTGGGCTTTTGATATGCAATATAATAAAAGCATTGATTTAATCTTTTTCCCTGAAGAGAATCCTTATATCAATTATGCTTTATTGTTTGCAAGAGACTTTGAGAAGAGTATAGATAAAAATGCTTCCATAGAGAGAGAATTAAGTGATATTACAATTCCTTATAACATTAACTATGACTTTGTCAAAGAGATTCTCTCTCAAAGTGATTTGAGTGTAATGCAGCAAGAGAGATTCTTTGAAGTGAGATTTGGAAGTGTATTTGTTCCTATGGAGATTGAGTTTGAAGGGTATAGTTATGGTTATGATTATAATGCAGCAGAGTTTGCATTTTTAAACTTTGATCCTAATTTGATTTTTAATGAATGGAACGATATTCCCAATATACTTTGTCTTGGCATTATCCAATCCTATCAAGTCTTATCTAAAGAGATTGCTTTAAACTTTCCTCCCTCTGTTGAAAATTGGAATTACGATTCCATAGAGGGAAGCTTCTCCTACTCCGAACTCTTCACCCCTCTCCCTACTGCTGCCTTAGCTACAACTAAAACAAACATTGGAGATTATCTTGTCAATGTAAGAGACAAACCAGATTCTAAAGAGGGAAAGATTGTTACACAACTACTCTCTCAAGAGATAAGTCCCCCTTCTAATTTCTGTCTTAGTTATGGCAACCACGGTTGTGATGAAGTCAATCCTTTGTATCAAGAAATGGTTGATAAGGGAAGAGAATGGTATAAAGAAGATGATAAAAACTTTACTGATGAAGACATAAGTGCTTTAGAATATTACCACTATAAAGCAGGACAACTCTATTATGAAAAAGAAAAAGGAAATCTTATTCATCCTTTAAATGAAAAGGAATATCTTATTTTAGTATGGAATATAGATTCTAAGGATTGGGCAAAGGTATGGATTTTAAAAATGCCAAACAAAAAAAGTGTAAATCCAGAGGGAGAAACATTTGAAGAGCTAAGGGAACATTATAGCATAGCAGATAGCGTAAAAGAAGTTATCTCTAGCTATGCCCAAACTTTCTTAGAATCTCCCTCTAAGCTTAAACTCTATGAGGGCTATATCCATTGTAGTGGTTTGCAATATTATATACCCTTTAGCGAAAATTATATTAAACGATAATTGCCTTTATAAAATAATACTACAATAATCCTACAAGTTGGAGAGAATATTATTAAAATAGACCAAGAGGGTATTAGTATTAAAGGGAAGCTTAGGGTAGAAAAGTAAATGGAAAGAGACAAAGTAAAAGTAATACAAATTAGAGCCAATGATAGAATCCAAAAAGAATGCTATGGAAATCAAGATAAAATGAAGAATCCCCCCAAGGCTCTCTATGTATGGTAAAGATTTAAAGAGAAATCAAGTTGGATACCTGAATCCACTTTAGAATAAAGAAATAGCATTGAAACTCTTTTAGAATTAAGTATTTTTATCTCAGATTGCTGAATTTTATGAAATTAGAATCAACAATTATGCTTGGACTTTAGCGTATTGATTCTTAAGATTTACACCACTATATTTTAAATTTTCTCCAACAATCAAGAAAAATATTATAAAAAACGAAAATTCCAAAATATTTCCTAGACACATTCTAAGATAAAATCAACCCATTCAAATATTAACTAAGATTTAATAAAATTTTAATTTTATTTCTATTATAAAACACACATAAAATGAACTTAATAAAATATGATAAGCGAGTTTTTGAAATAAACATTGCATACAGAATTATTATCTTTATTTTTAATTTATTTTGAAAGGTAGAGCAATGAAAGTCATTTATTCCATTACAGAGGCGATTGGTAATACACCACTTTTGAAATTACGCGCATTATCTAATGAGGCAAAAGCAAACATTTATGCGAAATGTGAGTTTCTCAATCCTAGCGGTTCCGTCAAAGACAGAATCGCACTAGGTATGATTGAAGAATCTCTTCAAAGTGGCGCAATCAATCAAAATACAACCCTTATTGAGCCCACAAGCGGTAATACCGGAATTGGGCTTGCTTGCGTCTGTGCAACCAAAGGGATTAAGCTAATTCTTACAATGCCTGCTTCTATGAGTATTGAACGCAGAAGATTAATGGCAGCACTTGGGGCGAAGCTAGAACTCACTCCACCAGAGCTTGGTATGAAAGGCGCAGTCAATCGTGCAATAGAATTGCAACAAAAAATTAAAAATTCTTTCATCTTACAACAATTTGAAAATCCAGCCAATCCTAAAAGTCATCGCGAAACAACCGCATTAGAGATTTTGGAGGCATTAGAGGGAAAAGTGGATATTTTCGTTTCTGCTGTGGGTACAGGAGGTACATTAAGTGGTGTAGGTGAGGTGTTAAAATCAAAGAATCCCAATGTTAAGATTGTTGCGGTTGAACCCATTAATTCCGCTGTAATCAGTGGCGAAAAGCCGGGACCACATAAAATTCAAGGAATCGGAGCGGGGTTTATTCCGCAAACGCTAAAAACCGAATTGATTGATGAGATTTTAAAGGTAGATGTCGCTTGGGCAATTGAGGAATCTCGCAAAGCAGCATTGCAAGAGGGGGTTTTAGTCGGTATCTCAAGCGGCGCAAATCTATGGGCGGCTAGAGAGATTGCAAAAAAAAATCCTAACAAAAATATCGTAACGATTCTTTGCGACACAGGCGAACGTTATTTAAGCACGGATTTATATGCAGAATAGTCGCTTGGATTTGCAGCCATAAAATTTTCAAAATTTTCGTTGCAATCCATAAGGAAAAATCCTCACTGAATATTTTTTATATTTTGCTTTTGCCTTGATTTCTCATTCCGTGCTTAATAATCCACTCACAAGCCTTGCTTGTGGGAGTTTGCCTCCACTTTGCAATGAGCCAAGTGGCTTTTGTGGGGACTTCCTTGTATAAATCGTTCAGATTGTTTCCTACACTTTTTTGCACAAATCTTTGCGAATCATCTTTCAAATTTGTCAAAATTTCCGCAGTTTTTTCAAACTCATCAAGTGCGACAAATAACTTCTGCGACCAAGGGAGCGAGATTCTTATGCCCTCGCTGCTCAATCTACGAATATGCACATTACTCTCCTTGCTCCAGCAAAGCAACGCGTCCATTACTTCCTTTGGGTGTTCTTTGAGCAAAGGGCGGATAGCGTATTCACCAGTGAATCGCTTGGTAAGCTCTTTGATGAAGTCAAGGGACAAACGCCAATCGCAATTCCCATACCGCTCCACATAGCGAGAAATAGGAAACAACCACCAGCCAAAGCTAAACATTCCCTCCGCTTTGGGCAATTCCTCGCCAAGCAGCTGCGTAAAGGTATGGATATTGTTCGCATAATCAGTCCCCATTGTCTCGACTAGCGCGAACACAATGCAATCCAATCGCGCAAATAGCTCCTTATCCTCTAGCTTCCCTGATAGAATCTGACGCAACTTTAGCACATCAAATGCAGGGCTTACCGCGTGGATTTTATCAGACAATTCTATAATGTAATTTGCATCATAATAGTCTTTGTATTTCATAGTAAAATCACCCGCACACGCTCACCCACGCTTTTGGCAGATTCTAAAATACACAATCCATTGTGTGCAGAATCTAGCGGGCAAAAGTTGTTTAAAATCGCACTTTGGAAGTCCTTTTTATCCCTGAAATCCATTGTCCATTTTCCCTCAAGATTACGCACATTGCACACGCGAAATTCCAAACGCGAATCCGTTTTGCTGACACTCTCTGTTAATGGAATCTCCAAGATGATTTGTTCTAAATATGTTCCATTTAAGCGCAATAGAATCTCTTTGACAAAGAGTTCAAAGGTTACTAGAGTAGAGTTTGGAAATCCAGGCAAACCAAAGAATTGCTTGCCCTCAAAATGCGCATAAGCTATGTGCTGCCCGGGCTTGATTCGCACTCCTTTGAATACCATTTCGTTTTCTCTCTCTTTGCAAAATGCCGTGATGAAATCATAATCCCCTACACTCGCTCCTCCACTGCTAATCACCAAATCACACTCTTGAAGAGCTAAATGGACATATTTTTCCACCTCCTCTTTCTTGTCTTTTAGAAGTGGATAAAGTTTTGGGATTCCACCACATTCTAACACTTTTGCGGCGAGTAAATGCCCATTGGCATTATAGATACTCGCGCCATTTTGCGTGCTCTCGCCTATTTCTAGTAACTCATTACCGCTAACGAGAATCCCGACTTTTGCGCGTTCAAAGACTTCCACAAACACACAATTCAAACTTGCCAAAAGCCCGATATGATTAGCATTTAGTCGCGTCCCTTGCGAGAGGAGTTTCTCGCCCTTATGATAATTTGCGCCTTTTTGGCGAATGTATTGCCCCTCCTTTGGAATCTCTAAAATGCGCAGGGTTTGAGATTCCCTCTCTGTATGCTCTAGGGGCACTAATCTATCGGCATTTTGTGGAATCTTTGCCCCTGTAAAGGTCTTAATTGCATAAGGCTTCTCAAGGGGCAAGAGAGAATCCTGCGCATTGCCCGCTGGATTTTCTCCCAAGATGATAAACTCTTGCATCTTGGCATTTTCTTGCAAAAATTTGGAATTTATCGCATATCCGTCCATATTCGCACACGCAGATTCTGGCATTTCTTGTGTTGCAATCACATCACGCGCAAGCACACGCCCCAAAGCATCGTGCAAGAACACACGTTCTACCCCCAAAGTCTTAATGTCTTGGGATTGTAGAATCTCTTTTGCTTCTTGATAACTGATTTTTTGTTGCATTGGATTCCTTTAGAGTAAATGTCCCATTTTGGTTTTTTTAACCTCCATATAATGCGCATTATGTGCGTTACACTCTACGATAATTGGCTCACGCGTGAGTGAAATCATAGATTCAAATGCACGAATTTTGGCTGGATTGTTGGTAAGCAATCGGATTTGACGCAAATGATAATAGTCAAAAATAAACTTCACGATTGCATAATCACGCTCGTCTTCTTGGAATCCCAAAGCAAGATTTGCCTCAATCGTGTCCAATCCTGTATCCTGTAAGGCATACGCATTGACTTTGTTAAAAAGCCCGATTCCGCGTCCCTCTTGACGCAAATAAATCAAGAATCCCTGCTCCTTTGCGATTCTGTGCAATGCCGCGTGCAGCTCTCCACCACAATCACATTTAAGGCTTAAAAGTGTATCGCCTGTCAAACACTCCGAATGCACCCGCACAAGGGGATTTTCTGGAATCTTATCCGTCCTTAGCACCAAATGTTCTAAAACACAAGATTCGCCTTGAAAGGATTTCTTTTCTCTGAAAGATTGGATTTTGAAATCTCCAAATTGCGTTGGGAGATTTGCTTGCTTTGAAACTTCTATCATTATCATTCTCTTTAAATTTTTTAATTTGGAATTATAGCAAACTTGCCATTAGTGGTTTTAGATTTTAAATTTGACTTTGGTTTTATGCGTAAATTTGCTACAATGCGCCAAAAATAAAAGGCTGCAAAATGGAATCGCAAAATGGAATCAAAAGCATTGAAGTAGGACAAAGGATTCTATCCAAAAACGATAAAGTCGCAAGGGAATTGCGCGCAAATTACGCTAAAGAAAATCTTTTTGTCATCAATCTAATGAGTTCGCCCGGCAGTGGCAAAACAACGCTCCTAGAAAACATTGCAAAAAACAAATTACTTCAATTTAGTGTGATAGAGGGGGATTTGCAAACCAATCGTGATGTCGAGCGTCTCCAAACTTATGGCGTCAATGCACACCAAATCACCACAGGCGATGCGTGCCACTTGGAAGCCTTAATGGTTAAAGAAGCATTGGAGAATCTACGCACACAAGGCGAGTTAAAAGAGTTTATGTTTATAGAAAATGTGGGCAATCTTGTGTGTCCTGCAAGCTATGATTTAGGGGCGAATATGAATATTGTTCTGCTCTCTACTCCAGAGGGTGATGATAAGGTTTTAAAATATCCTACGATTTTTCTATGCGCCGATGCGGTCGTGATTTCTAAAGCAGATTTGATAGAAGTCTTTGACTTTAAGGTTTCTCAAGTCCAAGAGGATTTAGAGAAACTCAAAAAAGACATTCCATTGTTTTTAGTTTCCTCTAAAGATAAAGAATCTCAACGCAAATTTTGTGCATTTTTACGACAAAACAAGGAGGAAAACTATGTGTCTAGCCATACCTTCTAAAGTGGTTGCGATTGATACTGCTAACAATACTGCGATACTGGATACATTAGGCGTAACGCGTGAAGCAAGCTTGGATTTAATGAATGAGGAAATCAAGATTGGGGATTATGTGCTGTTGCATATTGGCTATGTAATGGGCAAAATTGATGAGGAGCAGGCGAAACTCTCTTTAGAAACCTATACAGAAATCATCAAGACGCTTGAGGAAGAGGAATCCGAGCTTAAAGAATCTATGCAATAGGTTGTCCTTGCGATTCTTTGTGTATTAGCTTTCAATTAGGAGAAAATTTACAAAATCTTCGCGGCAATTAATACTCACGATTCTACTTGCGTCCTTGCGAGATTCCTCAAAGGAATCGTGGCACTCTCTAATAATAGAGCCTCTTTTAATTAATCTACTTTATGCGAGATTTAAGATTTACAAGTGTTAAGCAAGCTTTGCTTTGCAGTGTGTGCTTCTGGCTCTGCTCTCGTAACAACGAGAATCTTGCCAATCATCTTTAAGATTCTATTATAAAATTAATGTATGTGAGATGATAGATTGCCAACAAATCGGCTTACATAATGCAAAACTAATCTTTCATTTGGGTTGCTTCATCGTAATGTGTGCAACTCGCAATGCAGTATAAAGTTTGCAACACCCAAAAAAGAGTGGCAAACTTAAGAGATATAAGGAATAGAATCCCAATTATACTAAAGTCGCTAATTTCTCTTCTGCTAGTCCGTCTAAATACTTGACAACATCATCACTTGCCAATTCTGCAGCTTGGAAATATTTGTAAATATCATCTAAGCAATCGTGCGCATTGCCGTGCTGCTTCATTAACGCGTGTCCCGCGATAATGTTATCATGCACTCCTTGATGTGGTGGCTCAATTTTTGGATAACTTGCGTATTGAGAGAAGAGCTGTTTGCCTGTTCCTGTATCATACCATTTACCTAAGCGGCAATCGTGATGCCCTGCAAATTTCGCTTCCATATCTTCATTAAAGATTGCTTTATAACCATTGATTTTGAAAAACAAGTGGTCTAGTTTGATTAATCCAACAAAGGTAATCGTTAGGATTTTATCCGTATCGGTATAGATTTGGTCTGCTGATTGGTTAATATGCTCTAAAACTTCGTTTTGTGTTCCTAGATGTTCCATTTCTTTAATAATCTCATCAGAGGAAGTTTGCACTTCAGAGAAGTTTTGTTGGACGACTTGAATATTCATTTCAATTTCTTTTGTCGCCTTTTGTGTGCGTTCCGCAAGCTTGCGCACCTCATCGGCAACGACTGCGAATCCTCTTCCATGTTCTCCAGCTCTTGCAGCTTCAATCGCGGCATTAAGAGCAAGCAAGTTGGTTTGGTCTGAAATATCAGTAATCAATGCAATGACACTTGAAATCGCTGTAAAATCGTTTTGCACCTGTGTAATCATTGTATTAAATTCTGAAAGCTTCGCAGTCATAGTAGATAAACCTTCTGCCAAAATGTTTTGAATTTCGGTAGAATTTTTCTTATTGTTTGCCGCGACAACTTTTGCAGAACGCAACAAATCCACTGTTTTTGCAAAGTCATCTTGGAGAATCTTTAGATTCTTGCCACAACCATTTGCAAGGGCTAAAGTCATATCTTTAAAAGTCCCGATTTTGTTAGTGGGATTCTCCTTTTCCTCTTGGGCGGCTTGAATTTTCGCGTGTAATTCTTCATTGTGTTCTTTTGCTTCTTGAAGTTTTGCCTTTAGAAGTTTGTTTTCTTCTAATGCACGATGTAATTGTTCTTTGTATTGACTTCCAAACATACTGCTCTCCTGTCTTTCATAAATCTTTTGTGTCTTTACAATCTCACACAAACTAAAAAAATATTTTACGCCTAATTAAATTAAACTAAATTAAATTTTATCCCGAAAACTTAATGAATTATAAAAATATTAATTACTTTTTGAATTTCAATAAACAACCTCTAAGCCAATCCCGTCTCTTTAAAATCAAGGGGCTTGCTAAAATATCTTTTGTATCCATAAAAGCTTCCAAACATCAGCACAAGCCCTACCAAGTATCCCAAGAGAAGCGATTCAAAAAATCCCGCAACACCAAAACTAACCAACGCGACAAAGGCGGCGGTTGTCGCATAGGGTAATTGCGTGATAAAGTGGCTTTGCACAGAGCAACCAGCCCCTGTGGCAGAGAGAATCGTAGTATCAGAAATCGGTGAAGTATGGTCGCCATAGACTGCCCCTGCAAGCACCGCAGAAATGCTCAATACTACATCAATGCCATTAAGGGTTGCAATGCTTGCGCCAATAGGTAACATAATCGCAAATGCCCCCCAGCTTGTCCCTGTGCAAAACGCAATAAAGCCCGAACTAACAAACAGCACAAGAGGAGCAATCACATTCGCAGATAAAACACCGCTTGCCAAAAACTCTTTACTTAAATTAGCAAGATAGATTCCCGTCTGCAAATCATTCTTAATCACAGGTCCAATCGCCCACGCGAGAATCAAAATGAGATTTGCAGGCAGCATAGACAAAAAGCCATCTTTGATAATCAAGACATATTCATTCCAACAAATACGATTCCAAGCAATCAGCACAGAAATCCCTAATGCGCAAACTCCACCCCAAAAGAGAGAAAAGCCAGTTTGGGCATTGGCAAGCATTTCAATCCATTCCAGACTTTGCGCGCTTTTGTAGCCGCTATAAAAAATAAAGAATCCCACAGAGACAATCAGAGCCACGATAGGCACAATCAAAAGCCAAATATTCCCGCCGCTATGGGGCTTGATTTCATCAAATTCTTCCACACCTACCCCTTGATTATGTCGCATAACAGGGAGATTGATTTGCCACCAAATCGTTAAAAAAACTCCAAGCAGAGCAAACCAAGCATAATAATTGCCCCAAATGCTTTGTGCTAAAACGCTAAAGCTTGAAGTATCTTCAACCAGCCCGCCCATAATACCCAAAATATAAGCCCCCCAACTTGAAATTGGCATTAAAATACAAACAGGCGCAGAAGTGGAATCAATGATATAAGCTAAACGTTCTCTTGTGGAATGATTCGCGTCATTTAGGGGACGCGCAATCTGCCCCACGGTTAGGGCATTGAAATAATCATCAATAAAAATCACGATTCCCGCAGTAAAGGCGACAAACTCCGAACCTCTCGCGCTTTTTACTCGTTCTCTTGCCCAATGCACAAAGGCATTCATTCCTCCAGAACATTGCATAAGCTGCGTCAAAATCCCGAGCACAATCAAAAACCCAAACACATACAAGGCGTTAGATTGCACCTCACCCTCGCTATAAAATACCCCCATAACCGCACCAAAAATATATTGCAAAATGTCCGCAATAGAATCTTGAAGCATAAAACTTGCAAGCACGATTCCAGCAAATAACGAGAGAACAACCCTACGCGTAATGAAAACCAATGCAATAACGCAAATAGGCACAACCAAACTCAATGCAGAATCCGCATACATTCCCTAACTCCTAAAATACAAAAAGTAAAAATGCGGTATATTATTTGCAATTTCATTAGTTTTACATTAAATGAGCAAGGATTCCTTATAATAACGCGAGGGTTGCAACTTATGGAATAAAAATTGCTTTAAAATCTGCATAATCCCTATTACAAGGAAACACAATGAATGTTACTGACAAAAACCAATCTATGTGGGGCTTGCTCAACCAATCCTACACACAGCAAAACACAAAATCCGATAATATTTCGGGATATTCTGACAATTCTCATTCGCTTTTTGGCACACAGAATGCAAAAAACACCCAAGAAGTAGATGCGATTTCTAGCCTGTTTGATTTGGGCTCAAAGACAACACAAACCACAACAGAGATTCAAGATTCGTTTGAAATTAGCGCGGAACTCTCTAAACTTCAAGAGTTTGCAAAGCAATTTAGTATGGATTCTCTGAAAAAACTTGGGAATTGGGAAAGCTTGGGTAATGCAATGCAGCAAAGCGGACTTCTAAGCCCTGAAGAAAAAATAGGCTTTGACATTTTGCAGAAATTCAATCCAAACTTTGATTCTACGCAAACGCAGAATCTCTTGCAAAATGGAAATCTAAGCAAAGAAAGTGCAAATCTGCTAAGTCAAGTGGATAGAAAAGTCAATGTGATAAGGTATTTTGGCGGATTTTAATCGTCCTTGCGAGATTCCGCAAGGAATCGTAAATCAAGATTCTGTCATTCTGTCATTGCGAGAAGTCGTAAGGCTTCGTGGCAATCCATAAGCTAGAATCTCGCCTTTAAATCATCTATCTTTTGCAAGATTATAGATTGCTTCGCTAACGCTCGCAATGACACGATAAGAGACACATTGTTTATTGTTATTGCAAGACTTCGTTAGAAATCGTGGCGTGCGTGCGAAGCACTCGCCACACAAACCCACAATGCAAACTAAAAGTAAATATCCAATGAATCTTAAAAGTAAGAGATTATAGATTGCCTTAGGCTCTGCCTTTATAATGACGAGGTTGTTGGCTTCTACTCTTGCGAGAAGCTGTAAGACTTTGCGGTAATCCATATCAAGCATAAAGCAAACTTTTGTAATTGCTTAAAGCCTATTGAAAAGTGTAGTAAAATTTTGCTATGTTTTAATATTTACTTCATTTGCAAGGCGAAAAGCCATATATAAACCATTTTTTCCGATAGCAACTTTATCGTTTTTGCTATCATTAAGCAACATTGCAACAATCTTAAAAATCAACTCACTAGAGACTTCCCGCTTGCACTTTTTTAATTGTTTGTTCATATAAAGACAAGCTATGATTAAAATCATCTTTTCTTTTTTGCTCTGATAAAGAAACATTGCAAACCAAGAAATAATTTTAAAAATATCACAATTCTTAACATAGCATATTCGTTTATAAGTGTCGCGGTGTGTTTTGTAATGTTTATTTACATCTCTAAAAGTTTGTTGTGCTTCTAGGTTAGAAATTTCAATATTTTTCTTCTCCAAACTTTTTAAAAAATTATTTAAAGCCTCTGTTACAAATTTAACTTCCTCATCTAAATTTACAATACTCCCATTGCATTTATTTATCATTAAAAACCTTTTCAATCTCCTCAATTTCTTCTAAGGCTTTTAATGTATCTTCTACATCATTATGATTGCCGCCAAGAATGCTATCGCGGATTTCTTTGGGTGTCTCATTGCATAATTTTTTCTCCGAAATATCTTCGGGCTTACTTAGATAAGAGCCTTCCTCTTGAAAAACTTCACGCACAAATTCTTCTGTAAGCTTTCCCATAGTATTCCTTTATATCATTCTGGCTAAATTTTTTAACTTTTATTCTATTTAAAATTCAATTAAAACTAAATTAACTTAGGCTATTGCAGCCTCTTGATTCCTTTGTTTAGCTCTTGAATTTTTTTCTTATTTTGAATTAAAATTTCCTCTAAATCAAATGGAAAATTTATTTGAGATTCTAATCGCCTATACCAGAACAAGAAATAAGGAAAATTCACTCCCCTCTATTGATTCTCTCATAATCCTCAAAGGCTTCTATAAACATTTCATCAAGCTTAATTAAAACTGCAAGATAGAATAAAAAATCTTCAAATCTAATATTTTTATTATTTTCACTTTTGGCGCAAAAGCTTATAATACTTTTATCAGGATAGAATGACTTAAAATGCGCAATATAATTTCTTTGTTCTCGTAAATCTGTAATTAAGCTATTTAAATCTTTTTTAGGAATGTCATTTTCAAGAACAAAAAAATTATATTCTAACTCTTCAAATAAAGAGAAAGAAGATTTTATCACTTTTTTAATACTATCTAAAATATCAGGTTCAATTTCTAATTTAAAATTAAAATTGTTATCATCTGTTTTATTTTTCAGTTTCTTATATAATTTATTCAGTTTGTTAAATTCTACACTTTCCATACCATAATCTTTAAAAACATTATATCTATTCAAATGTTCTCTATATCCAATTTCCCATACAATACAACTAATTTTTTGCTCTATAAAGCCTACTGATTGCAAAAATAGCATAGAAAGAAAAAAGTAAGTTTGCGGGGTTGAAATATTATCGGCAAAATGTTCCACATCATATTGTATATGTTCTCGCAATCTTTGATTGATTAATTCTATATTATTCATTGTTATTTTCCTCTGGACAAACAACATAAAATGCAGACCATATTCTATCTTTGATTCTTTTAAGCGCATTGGGTTGTTTATCATATTTTGCTTTTTCTTCTTTGTCCATCTTTTTAAAATATTTATCCATAGTATTTTTTGCTGAAGCTAACAAATTATTAATACTTTCTTTGTTAATTGATTTGTTAGTAAAATAAACGTAGTATGTAAAAGAAAATAAATATATATCTTGATAAGAAATATTCTTTTCTTCTGATATTTGATTGTTTTTAAAAAAATCTAAAAAATAAACTTTTCCCTCTTCAAATCTTCCTTGATTATTTTTAATGCACTCAATATTGTCTTTAGTCCATATTTCATTATATTCTTTTTTTCCACAACACAAAAGAAAATCAACGATATACCTGTCAAACCTTTTTATGCGATTGTAGCCTTTCATTGTGCTATCTTCTCTTAATTCAAAATCACAAATTATTGCAAGATAGGCTAAAAAATCATTATTACCTTGAAATGTTTTAATGTTCTTAAGTTCCTCCTCAAATTCCTTAATACCTTTTGTGTAAATATCTTTTTCTATACTCTCATAAAGCCAAAATGTAGTTCGTCTTAGCTCTCTATCAGTTAATGCTTCCCCCGATGTATTAATTCTTCTAAAAGTTTCAGCAAGAAAATCTCTTTGTTTTTTATCTTCATTGAAGTTCGGCACAATCAAACAATAAGGAAAAAATATATTATTTATATTATGAATTTTTAATTTTTGTTTTTCCTCTAGAGCATTGCTTTTAGTAAAAATTATTTCTCGAAATTCGTCAGGTTTTTCTAGTAAATTTTTCACATTGTCCAATTTTAAATTCTGCAAAACCTTAAAGGTAAATTTAGAGGAAAACCTTTCTTCGTCCTCTTCTTGTATATCAATCTCATTTCTAGGCCACACTCCTAAATAAAGACATATTATACTTGTTAATCTTTGCTGTCCATCAAGCAAATAAATTTTGTCATTGTACTTTGCAAGTGTTATAGGAGGAATATAATAGCCTTTCTCTAATGAGTCCTTTAAGTCTTCAGCATCATCTAAACTCCACTCAAAATCTCTTTGATAATCTGGCAACTCAATTTCTTTTTTAAAAATTTTCCTAATCCAAGTTTTTAAGCTATATGCACCCATATAGGTAATATGTTTATATGCCATTCATCGCACCTTTTATGAATTTTATAACTTTCAAATTCTAAAATCATACTAAATAATAACCAAAATTCATATTTTATACAGCAGAAAATCTATACCCCCCTCAAACGCCTTTGAAAATAAATTTTAAGAGGATAAAGCAAGGGATTCTTAGAATCTAGGAAAAATCTTCTAGGCTCTCTTAAAAGTTTTCTTAATTTTCTATAACTCTTAAAGCCCTCCAACCACGATAAGAAATTCAATAATAAACGATTTTTGGAAACCTCTTTAAGAAAGGACGATTTATCCTTATTGATTTCATAGGCAAAGGGTAAATAGCACAAAGAATCCAAAGTGTAATTTTGTTTCTCAAACTTCTTGCCTCGCAAGAATTTCTGCCCTCCAAGATTCATTTGATAAAAATAAAAATCAGTTGTTCTCCTAAAGAGTTTCCCATCTAATCCTTTTAAAACAATTGATTTTATTGTAGCGTAAGAATAAAAATCCTCCCGCAAATAACGAATGAATGCAAGCATTTTCTCCTCATTGATACAGAATCCCCTACCCAATACCCTATCAATCTGTGCCTTCAATTCCTCTTTAGATTTCGCTTGCAGATTGAGCCCTTCAAAAGCATAAAAAGCCCTAGCACATAGAATCGCGGGTTTCTTTGCAATCATTGCATACATTCCCACCCCAGAGTTGAGCAGCACACACATTTCACTTAAATTCAAAAGGGAGAGAAAATTACAATTATCAGGCGCAAAAATTAAGTTTTTGTAACAATTCCTATCAATCTTTGCACTTAATGGGTGTTTTTTACACACAAAGACAACATTTTCTTTAAAATACTCTTGTGCAAGCTCATTTAAAGCCCCCAAGAATCCCTCAAAGCTAAAATAAGGAGAAAAATGCTGAATCGCTGTATCGGATTCCACTTGCAAGGGGACAAAAATCACTTTTTTATGCCTTATGCCTAAACTCCTTTTCAAATGCTCTTCACTGATAGGCTCATTGTTAGATTCTAAAAACACATTAGGGTTTAACAGAGATTCAATATAGACAAAAGTCGCTTCCCTTTGCTCTTGCGTGATAGGGTGATTCCAAAGCCTTTCATCGTAATTATCGGAATCACATAAGAATCCGCTATTATCAAAAAACCAAGCATCGGGAAACGCTCCCCGCTCAAGAATGTAAAAGCTGATTTTTTGCTCGCGCATAAACTGATAAATACCTTGAATCTTATCTCTTGCATAAGGATTAAAAAACAAAAAGCAAGTGATTTTATGCGCTTCTTTGAAATTTAAAAATCTTTGTGCGTTAAATGTCTCCTCGTCAAAAAACATTCTCTCTTCTGCCGCTATAAATTCGCCCAAAAAGACGCAAGCTTTTTGAAAAGCACTATATAGGTAACTTTTCTCGCTACACAAAATACAGACTTTTTCCTTTGTATTCGCAAACACAAGCGAATCTAATTTCACAGAATGGCTTAAATTGCTCAAGAAAGTTTTTCTATTGACTTCATTTGCACTCAAATAACCATTTTGATTGGGTCTTATATGCCAAAGATGATAAAGGGAGATTCCATAAAACATCGCTTCTAAACCTACCAAAGCATACCAAGCACGAAATCCTCTAAAACTATTCATTCTCCAATTAGGGGCAAAATACTTTATCTCTTTAGGCAGAATCTCAAAAGTCGCGCAATGCCTTAAAAGACGATTCAAGAAATCAAAATCCTCATTTCCAAACCCTACAAAAGATTCACCATATCCCCCAAGCTCCAAAAAGGTATAGGTATTTAGCACAATACAGCTAGAAGCAGGCATAAAAAAAGAGATATGTTGTTTATTATTAAAAATAAGTTGATATTGGATTTCCTCCTCCCCTAACTCGCCCTTTGCAAACTTTTGTGTGCCAAACTCATTTAAGAAAACACAGGGTAACACAAGGAATCTTGCGGGATTCTCTGCGATTTCTTTTGTCTTTATAATCTTTAATAACTTCTCTAAAGCCTCTTGCGTTAGCACACAATCTACATCTAGTGTCATCATTGTAGGCGTCTGCACGAATCGTGCCCCATAATTCCTACAAGAAGCTAGAGAAAATGCCCCATTTTCTTGCTGCCTAGTATCTTTATAATAACGATGCCCTTGCGATTCTATTAAGTCTTTTAGCTCCAAAGAATCCTGCAAGGGGCACGAGGAATAACCCTCTACAAAAAGATATTGCACTTTTTCATCGCTTTTTAAATGTTTTGCTTTGTAGATTACTCTTTTTGCGATAAACTCTCTCTCTTTGCTTAGCCCAAAAGGCACAATGATACTTAAAATCTGCATTCCATAAATCCTATAAAATTTTTGACAATTATGAGATTTTGGCTTACAGCTAATCTGTAATTAAATTACTGCTTTCCAATAAATAAAAGATTTAAAATAGTTTAAATACAAAAACAAGAGTAGTGATGAAAGTCGTAGAAAGAATTAATGAAATCTTGAAACAAAAGAAAATGAGCAAAAAGGAGCTAGCCAATCGCTTGATTGACTTTGGTATGAAATCCCACAAAACAGGAGAGATTCCAAGTATTTCTAGTATCTATGCTTATCTCAATGGCAACATTGAAATCAAGGCGGATATGATTCCATACATCGCAGATGCTTTGGGGATTTATGAACAAGAATTTTTTTCTGATTCCAAACAAGCCTTAAAGATTATGGCAAAGATTTATGAGGACAAAATTAATTATAGTGAGTATGAAAAAATTATAGAATTATTAGAATATCTTTCACCTAAGACACTAAAAATACTAGAAGAGTTGCTCATACAAAACAAAAAAAGAGTGCAAGACTTAAACGAGATAATCCAAAGGTTGTAAAATTTGCTTTTAGTATGGACTTATCCTCGCAAAGAGTGCGTAGATTCTCTACTGCGTCATTGCGAGGAAATTTGAACTTTCACATACTTGCAAATTAGGTAGATTATTCGCAGACTATTGTTTTGATTGCCTCCATAATCTCCTTATCATCAGCACCTTCTTCTCCCAAAAGACTTGTTAGCAACTTAATGCTAAGTTGTGGAGGAAAAATCACACAAGCTTTACCTTGTGCTGGAAAACCATTGCTGTTTAAGCCTATACACAATCTCTCCTCTGGATTTGTCGTTGCTTTACCGACAACTATTTTAAAGCTATCCTTTTCGTAAATGACTTTATATCCTTCTTCAAAAGGTTTCATTTTTGCTCCTTTTATGTTTGTAGAACTTCATTTATATGACAAACCCACAATACCTAAAATATTTGGGTAAAACTACAAATGTAAAAACAATAAAAACAAAGTCTTAGTATTGCCATTTTGCTTTTACAGAAATATTTTGCTCTATTCTCACTTAAATTTTCATCAATAATCAAGTTTTTTGCAAAATTATAGATTGCTTCGCTATGCTCGCAAAGACGCCCTACTCTATCAATCCCAACTGCCCGATACGATACAAGGCAAAGTCATATTTCACAGGGTCTTTTGCATCAAACTCCTTAAGCCGATTCGTGATTTCTAATACCGCCTTGAAATCATAGGTTCTGCGTCTTAGAAGCCCTAATCTCCTTGCGATTCTAAAGGTATGCGTATCCAGTGGCAAAAGCAAATCACTGCGCCGCACTCTCTCCCACCTGCCCAAATCTACGCAATCCTTTCGCACCATCCAACGCAAAAAGAGATTCCATCGCTTCAGCGGCGAGGCAGAATCCATAGCCCCAAGCAAAAACTTCAAGCCCTCTGTCGCCTCTCCCACTCTTGCATAAAGCGCGCTTTGAAGTGCGCGAATCCCTCCTAAGATAGAATCGCCCTTGTAACCTTGCAAGAAAATTTCTTGTAGGGATTCCAAGCCTAAAAGGGCTTCAAAGAAACGTTGAATCTCGGCATTATTCTGAAAACGATAGACTTTTGCAGTGCAAGGCACAGAATCTCGCATTTGAGGCTTTTCAAGTGCATTTAAGTTGCAAAAATTTAGAAATTTTAAAATAGAGCGCACATTACCATAAGCAAACAAAGCGCAAAAAAGCGCGACTTTATCGCTTTGAAATTGCCTTGCGATTCCCAAAGGGTCTGGCAAATCCTCATTAATCGCCTCTTGTGAGTTAAAAAGCCGATATTGTTCCTCCAAAAGATGATAAAGGAATTTTTGAGATGGATTTTTTGGGATTCTTAATCTTTGTAGATTAGGTTTGGATTCCATATTTTTCCTTGAAATAAATTCAGAATCTTAACAAAAAAGTCTCCCTTTGTTTAATCACTTCTTTAAACTTAAATTACGCTAAAATATTTTACAAAATTGTTTTTGTAAAGGTAATTTAATGTGTCTAATTGATTTTTATTATTCTTGCGACAATAAAGGATATGTTTTGAATCTAATTAGTGATAGACGAACAAGTGCAAAGTTAAAGTATGGGAATGAAATTAATACTTTCACATTTACAAATTTTACAGCCCAAGATTTTAATTTGTTTTT
>NZ_JAAVGY010000055.1 GCF_014799995.1 Helicobacter sp. | reverse complement strand
TCTATTTTAATTAAGATTCCATTGTTTGATTTATTGAAGTGCAGTATTATAGATTGCCACGCATTATAAATAATGCTCGCAATGACGACAAACCAAAGTTTAAATTTCCTCGCAATGACGCAAATAATATCCCCACAAAGCCACAAAAACCTATCAAACAAGCAAAACCTCAAAAATTTAAATTTTTTCACTTTTTAGGGCTAATTAATTGACTTTTAAGGGGGGGGGGGGGGGTATTATTCCGCCTTAATGTTATCTTAAATTTAGGAGTCAGAATGACAAAGACAAAACTTTCCTACTTTGCTACCAAAGCTCTGCTTGGTGGTTCTATGGCACTGCTCGGCGCACAGCTAAATGCAGCAGAACCTATTGTGATTGATAGTCAAGACAAGTTTGAGAAATATTTTCAGCGAGACAATGAAACAGGTTGGGAATATAAAGCAAACGGCGACACAACGATTCATTTTACATCTGACGATGCTTTTAATGGTGTTAAAGCAGGATATGACATTTGGATTGATACTTATAATACCTCTGAACTTACACTTAAAGACCCTTATAGCGCAGGTGGTTGCGATATAAATCAGTCGGGTGAGTGTAGTTCTCATATAGCGGTTTATAATCTAGGCGTAGGTGGGGACATCTTGTATGATGGGAATGGCAACATTCTTACCACTACAAAAGTGGAAAATCTCGTGCTTTCTTACGACCTACCAAATGAATTTTATTCTAATTTGGAAATCAAAGATTCTGAAGTTTTCATCAAAGGGCATAGTGAGGGCACTATACAAGTTTTCGCAGATTTAGAAATTTCTGGTCCAGAAATTAATCACTTCAATAATGGATATATAAAAGTCAAAGGAGACGCAAATATCACGAATTCTGCCTTTCATCTTATCAAGACTAGCTTTACCGCATTAGAAGCAAATAATCTCACACTCATTGAGGCAAAAAGTTTTAATTCAAATGTAGCAGACAATAAAATAAGGGCATTAAAACCTGTCTATCTGAAAGACTACATTTCGGATTCTGCTTTGCTTAGAGAGGTTGATGCGAATCGCACTGATGCTAGAAATTTGCTAGGTTTAACTATGGATGAGTTAGTGGATTTGAGCGACATCAATGGTAAGCAACTTGTAGAATACGAACTCAAAGCAGAAAATGGAAAACTCATTGCCAATGGTGGAGCGACAGAGGAAGCATTCAAGATTGAAAATCAAATTGCATTTGATAAGACTGCGATTGAAAGCCTCATTGATGAAATCCAAGATTCTGATGACTTTTCTGATGAGCTTAAAACTAATCTAGTTGCAAATCTCAACGAAGCAAAAGACAAATTAGACGCAATTGCTAACCCTAGTGATGATAGAGCTTATATCAATGCCGTTACAGGAGGCTTAAATAATGAGGATATGACAGCCGCTCTTGCTTTGCGCGGGATTGCAGATTTGCTCGGTTCTTTTGGGGCAGACTTGATGAGCAGAGAGGGAATCCAACTTGCCATTGATATTAAAAACGACACACAAGAGAGCGGTAAGAACACGAGCAACCTTACCCAAGCAACCGACACGACAATTTCTGTGGCAAATGATATGTCTATTGGCTCAAGAATTGCTATGCAAAACAATCCTTATCACTATGCGGCAAAGCTTTCTAAACTCAAGCTTGCTTCTGTGGCAAGTGATGTCGCACCAAACTACCTAGACAACACTTATGCACAAAGCGTATGGGCAAATGTCTTTGGTGGGGCAAATATCATTGATTCCAATAGTGGGGGATTGTATGGAATTAGCGTAGGAGCGGATAAATATATTACAGATAGTGTCTTGCTTGGAGTTTATTTTAGCTATGCAAATTCTACGCTCAAAGATTCTTCTTTCAAACAAGAAAGTGATAACTACCAACTAGGGATTTATTCTAATATCCATTTAGATTCTTTGTGGGAACTCAACCTAAAAGGCTATGGACAAATCTCTCCTATGGATTCAAATTATGTCCAAACAGATGGAGCTTACAAGAATGATTACACGAGCAAATTCTTAGGGCTTAGTGCAAATGTGGGCAGGAAGTTAGAGCTAGAGGATACAAGCTTAGTGATTAAGCCTTTTGTAGGGGCAAACTATTACTTTAGCTACATTCCAAGCCATACAGACAAAGGATTAATTGATAAGAAAATGGAATCTAGCAAGAATAATTCTCTAAGTTTAGAAGTGGGGGCAGAGTTTAGAAAATATTTCAACGAATCCTCTTATTTCTTTGCGATTCCAAAAGTAGAGCAATATGTGCTCAATAGCTCTGATGATTATAATGTAACTTTGGCTGCTAATAATGCGTTCTTCACACAAGTAAGAACCGATGATAAGAAAAAGACTTATGGCGGACTTATCATAGGTGGAAATATGAATCTCACAGAGCAATTAAGCTTAAATGTGGGCGTAGGCGCAAAACAAATCCTTGCAGGAAAAATAGATAGCAAGAATGAAACCTATCTCACAGGACAGGCGGGATTAAAATATAAATTTTAATCACTCTACTGCAAATCTCTAGCCCCAAGCTAGAGATTCTCTCATCATCACTAAGTTTTAGAAATTTCACTCATTTACAAAGACTTGCCACTATATCCTTGCGAAACCTTTGCAAAAAGGTTGTGGCAATCTAAAGAAAAGAATCTTGCCTTAAAGATTCCATTGCAAATTTACTTTTTGTAAGATTATAGATTGCTTCGTCTCTCATTCTATTCGTTCCTCGCAATGATATTTTCCTGCGTCATTGCGAGAAAATTTGCAAAATTTTCGTGGCAATCTATAATGTTAGACTTCAGCAAACAATACAATGGAATTGCAAATAAATTTTAAAAGCTCAAGGTGCAATTCTAAGTTATGGATTGCTTCGCTTGCGCTCGCAATGACTAGAAGCAAGAGTGCTTTAGTCTAATAATAAGCAATGATGATGATGAATTTATGTTAAAATCTACCCCAATCTTTATTTATAAACTAAAGGCGAAGAAATGACACCAAAAACCACAGAGTCCGCAAAGCTCAAAGAGCTAGACCTTGCGTGCATTTGGCATCCTTGCACGCAAATGCACGACCACGAGGCAAATATTCCACTCATTCCAATCAAATGCGCACGAGGCGTTTATCTTTATGATTTTGAGGACAAAGCCTATTTGGATTGTATTTCTAGCTGGTGGGTGAATCTCTTTGGGCATTGCAACCCCTATATCAACACCAAACTAAAAGAGCAATTAGAGAGTTTAGAGCACATTATTTTTGCGGGCTTCACACACAAGCCCATCATTGAGTTGTCTAACCGACTTCTAGGAATCCTAGATTCTAAGTTTGGCAAATGTTTCTATGCGGATAATGGTTCAAGTGCGATTGAGGTTGCGCTTAAAATGGCGTTTCACGCTTGCGCAATCCAAGGCGAAAGAAAAACAAAATTTCTATGCCTAGAAAATGCCTATCACGGAGAGACTATTGGGGCATTAAGCGTAGGCGATGTAGGAATCTATACACAAGTCTATCAGCCACTTTTGCTAGAAACCTTGAAAGTCAAAGCACCTTGTGGCGAGAATTTCACAGAATCCCTAGAATCCTTGAGGAAATTATTACAAGCGCACAAGGGAGAAATTGCCGCATTTGTGTTAGAACCCTTGATACAATGTGCGGGAAATATGAATATGTATAGTGCGCAATTCGTGCAAGAAGCGGTAAAAATGTGTCAAGAGTCGGGAATTTATGTGATTTTTGATGAGATTGCGGTAGGATTTGGACGCACAGGAAGCTTTTTTGCCTATCAGCAATGCGGTGTCGTGCCAGACTTTTTAGCCTTAAGCAAAGGAATCACAGGGGGGTATTTGCCGCTCTCTGTCGTGGTTACGACAGATGAAATCTATCGCCTCTTTTATGCACCCTATGAAACACACAAGGCTTTCTTGCATTCGCATTCTTACACAGGGAATGCCCTCGCTTGCGCTTGTGCCAATGCGGTTTTGGACATTTTTGAACAAGAAAATGTGCTAGAAAATAATGCGATTCTCTCACAATTTATTTGGGAAAAGCTACAAGCCTTGCGAGAGTTTGACTTCGTGCGCAACTTGCGGCATTGTGGGTTGGTATTTGCCTTTGATTTGGGCGGATTTGAGGGGCAACGCAAAGGCTTAGAGGTGTTTAACAAGGGCTTAAAGCGCGGCTTGCTCCTGCGCCCACTTGGTAATACAATCTATCTTATGCCTCCTTATGTCTTAACCAAAGAGCAAGCAAGCTACATTGTAGAATCCCTCGTGGAGATTTTCAAAGGCTTTGTGAGGTGAAATCTTTGTGGATAAATTTGCAAACGAAACAAGGGGATTTAAGGTAAATTGGCTTTTTATGCAATGGATAAACAAAATTTTGCGATAAAATTCAAAGAAATTATCGTTAAAACATATTATTTATTTAAATACAAATATATTTTCGTATTCAAAAAGGAATTTTGAATGAAGAAAACCAATATTAAGGCATTCAAATGACTTATGATGATGCAATAGAAAATGTAATGTCAAAAAATGGAGGATTTGCTTCATTAAAATTTTTATATGAACAAATTTGGGATTATAAAGATAGGGGTGAAGTTAAAGGAAAAACGCCAAACAATACTATACAAGAAAGATGTCAAAGAAATCCAAAAATTACAAGGATTGCATACGGAGTCTATGCCCTTAAAAGTTTTATTGATGATATAGAAAGCAACAAAAAAGATTTGCAAATTATTTTAGATTCTTATATTGATAATCAATTAGAAGCAAGAAAAATAACCCAAAGCCAAAGTATGCAAAATATAAGGATTGGACAACAAGATTTTAGAAGAAATTTGTTAGAAACACTTAAAGAATGTCCGATTACCCATATAAAAGATAAAAAACTTTTAATCGCTTCACACATTAAACCTTGGGTATTTTGCAATAATCAAGAAAGGCTTAATATTTATAATGGATTTTTACTTTCTCCATTATTTGATAAACTTTTTGACAAAAGCACTGGATTAATCACCTTTACACAAGATAAAGAAATTTTATTTTCAAGCAAAATGGATAAAAGCACGCGAGAATATTTGAAAAAGATTAATGTCATAAGCGGACAAATAATCACGGATTTACCTACTAATGGTAGAGAAGATTTTTTAAATTATCATTATAGATATATTTATCAAAAATAATCATTTTTGCCTCACTTTTAGAATCCGCTGACAAAGTTGCAAACACCGCTTCTGTTTATGGAGCGTTTCTTAAATCTCTCAAAAAAAGTGCGGCAAAACCCCTTATATTAACTCCTGCTAATTTTGAGTGCAACGAAAACGAACATTTGGTATTTAATGAAGATTCTAATGCGCTAATTTACAAAATAGAAGGCGATATTCTCTATCTTGACCCACCCTACAACGCAAGAGAATATGGGGCAAACTATCATCTTTTAAACACAATCGCCCTTTATGACGACTTCACCCCAAAGGGCAAGACGGGCTTAAGAGAATATAAAAAATCTCATTGGTGTAAAAAGGCAAAAGTCGCAAGTGAGCTTGAAAACCTCATCAAAAATGCAAATTTTGAATGGATTTTCTTAAGCTACAATGATGAGGGCTTGTTAAACCTAGAGCAAATTCGCACGATTTTTGAAACCTATGGCACATACTCTCTTAGAAGTCAAAAACATCAAAGGTTTAAGGCGGATTCTAAACGCATTTGCAAGCAAGATTCTACGATAGAATATTTACATATTTTAAGAAAGCAGGTTTTTTAAAATTTCTATCTTGGTCTCTGCTTTTGCAAAAACCGCATTGCCTCACAATAACAAAACCAACCACCACTTCACGGCAAGATTTTCATCATAAATTCTGTATGCGAAATTATAGATTGCCACACCGATGAATCGGCTAGCAATGACCGAAGTAGCAGACACACTGATTTCTTGTCATTGCGAGAAAGTTTTAAACTTGCGTGGCAATCCATAATCCAAACCAAAAGAAAATAAACAATGGAATCTAAAATAAATAGGCGAGATTCTATATTATGGATTGCTTCGGCTTTGCCTCGCAATGATGCAGATAATATTCCCACAAAGCCACAAAAACCTATCAAACAAGCAAAAACTACAAAATTACAATTTTTTCAACTTTTTAGGGCTAATTAATTGACTTTTAAGGGGGGGGGGGGGGGTTTTTTTTTAGTTTTTTTTTTTTTGAAAGGATTTTCTTT
>NZ_JAAVGY010000054.1 GCF_014799995.1 Helicobacter sp. | reverse complement strand
GGAATTAATTCGTTGTTTGTAGTTTGTGGTATAAATATATCAGGAATCTTTCTTAGTTCCTTATCATCAAACTTCATTGGAAGCCCTACTTCCCTGAATATGCCCTTCAATGATTGGTCGCTAAAAAATCCTAAATCTGAGTACGTTTCGTCAAATATCCATAAATGATTGTTTATAATTTTATGTAATTCTGTTCTTTCCTTTGTGGTTTGCTTTCCCTCATTTAAGACTAAATTTTCAAAATTATTCAAAAAGTCAAGTTTTGATAAAACGCCATAATATTTTTTTACAAGAGTCAAAATATCAAGGTTTTGATTTACATAGGACATAATTTTTTGATTACTTTCATTTAGATTGAATACAATCTCTAAATTTGTAAGTGTATTAGAATTGTTATCAGAAATTAATCCCATTAATGAATTGCTAAAATAGGACATATTATTTTTGGTAATATTGTGTTCATTAAGCATTAGTGGCACGGCTAATATTTTATAGGCTTCTTGTATTTTTTCTTTTATCATATCATCTACGAGTGGTAATAATTTATTTTTTTGCGCCAATTGGCTTGCTATCATATCTTTATTTTTAATCCAAACCTGAAATAAGAGTTTATCTAAATCAGGTTTATATAATTTTTGCATTTCTTTTATGAGGTCTTTGTATTCTAAGTCTAATTCCAAAAGCTCATAATCATCTTTAAACATATCACTTGTTAAAAAAACAGTATGGCAATTAAAAATTGATTTTTGCGAACCAGAAGGTATTTTGCCTAGACAATTTCCCATTTTATTAAAAAGAAAAGTATGCTTTTTATCTGTTAAATCGATTTCATTTTTCCAAACAATTATATAAGATTCAAATTGTTTTCCATTTGATAGGGTATAAGTTTTTTCCTCTCGTTTATCTATATAATCTTCCACATTAATTTTTTTATTATTGATACTTATTGATATATTTTTAAGAATTTTATCTGCAAATTCAACAATAATTTCTTTCTCTAAATCTTTGGCTAGTTCTTCTAGGTTTCTTTGATTGATAAACTTTTTCCCTAATTGTTCAATATAAAGTTGGGTTATTGCTTCTTTTTGGTATTCTGCCTTTTTTTCGCTTATATAAAAACCAATATTATTATTCTCAACACAAAAAGTAACACAATAATATTTATCATTAAATTTTGTATATATCTTAATATCTTTTATATTTTCTTGCCGGAAATCAACAAATCTTAAATATGTATATCTACCGCGACTTCTCCCTCCAAGAGTATTTGGTACATAATCCCCACCTTTATAATGTGTCCATTTTTCATTCATATATTGTTCATTTGAGCAATCAAATCCACTTCCATCATCTTCAATGATAAGAGACACTTCCTCTCCACACAATTGACTAGGGTGAATATTGAGGTAAATATTTATATTTTTAGCACCAGCATCTATAGCATTTTTTATTGCTTCTCCTATGGGATTAAGTCTAGCAATAGCCGAATCCTGCTTAATGGTTTTTGATGTTACTTTTGTCGCGAAAGAAGTTTGCATAATTATCCTTTATTTTTTATGATTCTAATCTCATCGTCTGTGAAATTATAGAGTTTATAAACTAAAGAATCAATTTCGGATTCTAAGTCATTTGTGTTGGTTGTGGAATCTTTGGCTTTGAGATTTAGGATTTTATCCGCTAAAGCGATAAAAGGTTTTTGCTCTTTAGGTGTAAGATTGGGGATACAAAAGTTTTCTATATATGTTGGTGTATAAGTATAGTAGCCGCCCCTCATTACTGAAGCAGTTTTTGTTATATACCACCACATTAAATTAGAATTTAAGATAGCTAACAAATATTTATAGTCTAAAGATGAATAGCTCACATTTCTAATTAAGCCAAATACTTTTGTATTATGATAAAATTCCCCTTTTTCATCATAAGTAAGTTGCGATTTTATACTCAAATAAGGCATAAGCAGCTTTGTAATTCCATTTCCTGCCATTAACCCTTGTGCTCTCCCAAACTGATACCATTTATCTGTATCAAATCTCCCATTTTCTCTTGCTCGTAAAACTTGTTCGCATTGTTTCAGATAAGAATAACCTTTAGGGAAATGCGTTTGCAAATCTAGCTCGCCATATAAGCTCATTTTTTCTTTGCCCCTAGAATCTACTTCTTTAAAATAGGGAAAAATCACCCTTAAATCAGATTCTAACTTGTCGTAGCGATGAAAGCTACTACCCATTAACAAAGGCTTTGCAAAATCTGATTCAATCTCTACAATCAAATCAATCTCTTTAGAGTAGCCTCTTATCAATCCTTTGGAGGTTTCTTTGCATTGTTCTAAGAAATATACGCTATCTTTACTCGTGGCAATTCCTTGAAACATTTTATGAAATATATCCTTAGCTGGGGTAAATTGCGCAATTTTCATTAAAATATTTTGTATTTTATCACCGACTAGATTCCAAACTTTAGAATCTAAATCTTTGTGTGGGAATATCCTAAAATCCTCTTGGGTTATAGAATCTAGAAATTCTGTCATTTCTTGCTCTGTTTGAATCGAATCTGGAGATTTAATAAATTGTAAATCTTTTGCTTGATGATTAAACCAATGCAAGGCTGTATAGGTGCTTGCTTTAAAAACTTGAAAATCTCCAAAGTGAATGATTTTTGCGGCTTTATTTTTGACAAGATTTCTTAGCCCCTCTCCAAAATCCGCATTGAGCCATTTATGCGGCATAATAAAATTAATGGGCGCATTGGATTTCGCAATTTTTAATCCCATTTCGACAAATAGTACGTAAATATCATAATTTTTTGTTGCTGTTTGGTAGGATTTTTTGTATTGTTCTGAAATTTGTTTATTTAAACCCTGCATTCTGATATACGGTGGATTCCCAATCACCAAATCAAATCCCAAAAAGTCGCCATTACTATCTAGCACTTCGGGGAATGCAAAACGTCATTCAAAGGCGTTTTTGTATTCTGCACCGCTTAGGGCAAGGGTGAGCTTTTTGCGCAAGATTTGGATTTTGCCATAGGATTCTAATGCCCTCTCTTGCTCCTCTTTACTCAAAGTCGGAGTGCCAAAAAGATTGAATTGCAAAGAGCCTAAGCCCTCTAGCAAACTTGCATCATCAAGCAAATAATTGTTGAATTGTTTGATATGCGATTCTATCGCCTTTTCTAGTTCTCTTTTTGTCTTTGGGTCTTTGAGTGTCAGGGTAAAGGTTGCTTGAATTGTCTCGATTTGTTTTTCAATGTCTTTTTTGGAGATTGTCATCAAGTTTTGGTCGGCATTTTTGTATTCAAAAACAAGCTTTTTGTATTGCTCGATTTGGAAATTGATATTTGGAATCGTGCGTAATGAATCGCTAAGATTAAAGCGAGAGATGAGACTATTCCCACACTTGATATTAATATCAATATTAGGCAGTGTCTCTAGCCTTTTGTTTGGAATGTCTTTATAGTAGCTATATTTGAGCAGCTCAATCCAAAGGCGAAGCTTGGTAATCTCGCATGAGTTGGGGTTAATATCCACACCAAAGAGGCAGGATTCGATGAGTTTGCGTTTAGCAAAGAATAATGCCCTTTGAATCTTATGGGATTCGATGTTTTCGTGTGCGGGCAGGGTGTAGGTAAAAAGTGCATTATGAGAATCCCTAATCACGATTTCATCACGTAAGATTTCTAGGGTGATGTCTTTGATTCTGTGATGATTTTCATCGCAGAGAATCCCGAGCTTGAACTTGAGCAAAACCAGTTCATTCAGGGCAGAGACAAGGAAATGCCCACTACCCACAGCGGGGTCGCAGATGTGGACAGAATCAAAGATTGCATTTGCTTGTTTGTAGCCTTCTTTAGAATCTGTGAGCTTGTCGATTTTGTTTTTGAGTTCGTCAAGATTTTGGCAATCCCATTGGAGCGATTCGTTAAATTTTTGCAGCACGACTCTTTCTAGGCTCTGCTTGCACATATAGCGCGTGATGAAGCTTGGGGTGTAGAAGCTGCCCTCTTTGTAGCCATTGAGCTTTTCAAAGACGAGCCCTAGCACGGCGGAGTTAATGAGTTTGTCGAAATTCATCTTTGTATGGTTTTGAATATCTTGCGCTGTGGTTGTGAAGTCGTAGGCATGCAAAAATGCAAAGAGATATTCTAAGAGCGGCAAGGTGGAATCTTTGGCTTGGGCATTGAGATTTAGAGATTGGCAAAAGTTTTTGTCTTTGTAGAGAATGGAATCATGATAGAGCATTAGGGGCTTGGATTCGAGTAGCTTGATTTCTTTGCCCTCAATCTCAAGGGGTGTTTTTTCAAAAAGGCTCGAGTTGAGATAGGGAATCTGTGCTAAAACTTTGGGGAGATTTGCGTCTCGATTCTCTTCTATCTTTGCCAAAATATCAAAGAATAGGGTATTGAGAGCTTGGAAGTCTTTTAAGCACTCTAAATCTAGGAATGGTTTTTGGATATGCTTGAAGCTTAGCAGCATCGATTCTAAGAGGCGCAAGAATAATAGGCGATTGTTCCACGTCGTGAGCAAAGAAAAGAGAATCTCAAAGTCTTTGTCTCTTTCAAGCTCAAATGTCGAGCATATCGAATCAAGGAGTGTGTGGGGCGAAAGGCTTGGGAGAATGAGCACCTTGCCACTCTGTGAAATTTCTTTGAGTCCCAAAATATAGAGCAATTCATCATAGAAATCTTGGTTTAGAGTGTTTGCGTCAAGATAGCTTTTGCGCTTGAGTAGCACGTGGGGGCTTAGAATCTGATAGAGGAGTGGGAGGATATGTTGGGATTCTTTATTATTGGTGCGTTGGGATTCTTCACCTGCTAACGCAGGTTCAGAATGACAAAAAGAATCTTGTTTGTCATGTTGAGCTTTCATAGAAAGCGAAACATCTCTATTATTTTGAGTTTCAGAATGATAATTTGCGAGGATAGAATCCTCAATCCGAAAATGCGTATATGGAATCTCCATATCAAGATTAGGTAAGAGATTCTTGATTTCCTCATAGAATCTCTTCGTGCTTGCGTCATTGCCCTCTTTGTGCTCGCAATTTTTAAAGGCTTTTAGAATCGCCTTGTCTTTGGCAAAGGTCGCATAAACTTTAGCGTCTATGATATAAAAATCCTCTGTGTTGGTTAAGACAATATGTGTTAAATTGTTGTTTTTATTTGTGATGGTCTC
>NZ_JAAVGY010000053.1 GCF_014799995.1 Helicobacter sp. | reverse complement strand
GTTGGATATTCTCTATATTCTGATTGATTTCTTTTGCCATAATGCCGAATTCGTCTTGAGATTCTATCTTGATAAGATTTGCAGAATCTGTTTCGTGGTTGAGGTAGGAGAAGAAGCGAACAAGATTTGTTTGTATGGCGCGCACGCTGAAGATAAGGTTGCTATAAAACATTAAGAATAACGGAACTAAAATCGCCAATAGAACAATAACCCCAATTGCAAGGGCTTTAAACAATGATGTATTAATAATTTCTATGATGTCTATGGAAATCTTACTAGAGTATTCATCTAAGGTATCTACATAAACGCCTGTGGAAATCCAAATGTTTTGAGTGTTAGGAATCATTGCGGCGTAGCCGACTTTTTGCGCCGTGCCAAGTGTGCCATCAGGGAGAGGCTTGCTAAAGGAAAAGCGCACAAATTTTGTTTGCTGTTTTTGTGTTTTTGCAGTCTCAAATAATTCTCGCACATAATAGACGCCCTTAGGGTCTTTTGCCTCATAGAGAGATTTTCCAATCAAATCTTTACGCGTTGGGTGTGCCACAGGGACATACTCTTTGTAGGCAAAATAATATCCGCTCTTATCCTCTTCAAATCGGAATTTTTCAATTGCTTTTGCGATAATGGCAATTTGTGAAGGTTCATCTAATCCTTCTACAAGCTCTCCTAAAGATTCCGCTAAGGTATCTGTCGCAAGTTTGATTTTTTGCTCCACTTCTTCGCCGATTATTTCTATCATTTCAGTCTTTGTGTCGGCAATAATGTCTCGTTTGAAGTATTCAATGACACAAAATATACTTGCCAAACCGATAATGATACCTAGTGCGAGAACTAAAACTTTGAACTTTAACGAAAGATGTTTCATACAATATTTTCCTTATGAAGTGAGAATAAAGTGCTAATTATACAATATATCTTAAGAATTTAAAAGCCCAAAAATGAATACTTTAAAATTGCAAAGAAATTTGTGAGGCAATTTCGGAGTAAATTTCTGTCGCTGTGCCGCAAAAATGCGGGAGAAATTGTGTTTTGTTAAAGGTGCTTTGACGCTTGGCGAGTTGGGCTGTGTGTGTGGAAATAGAATCGCTTAGGGATTCTAAAGAAGAAATGGGCGCAGATTGGGTGAGTGCAGAATCATAATTCAAATATTCCAATGCTTCTTTAATACCAATGCTTTTTGCCCATTGGTATTGTGTGCCATAGCGCGCAATGAGTGTTTGCACTTCTTCTAAAAGCCCATTTTTTAACATTTCTTGCGTGCGCTCCTTGATTCTTTCTCTTAGTAAGGCGCGCTCAAGGGTAATTTCAAAGATTTCGCAGGATTCCAAAATGGGTTTTGGTGGATAGGCTGCGAAATATACGCTAGGGGTAAGATGTGTGGAGAAGTAAATTTCTAATGCACGCATAATGCGATAAGAATCTTGTGGTTTGATTTTGCTCGCATAAAGGGAATCAATCTGGGATAAAAACGCATATTGCGCTTTCAAATCCCCTAGATTGTGAATTAAGGATTCTATTTCTGATTTTTCAGATAGTGAGAGTTTAGGTGAGGGTGAAAGCCCCATAAGCAAAGATTTGAGATAGAATCCCGTGCCCCCAACGATTAAGAGATGTTTATGATTCTCTTCGCAAAACGCTTTTGCGCGGTAGTATTCTTGAATGAAATTATAAACATTTTGGGGTTCGTTTGGGCGCAAAATGTCTATACCAAAATGCGTAATGCCTTGACGCATTTCCAAACTAGGTTTTGCGCTTGCAATGTCAATTTCTTGATAAATGCTCAAAGAATCTAACGAGAGAATCACGCAATCATATATGGAAGCAATTTCTAAGGATAATGCACTCTTACCAGAGCCGCTACCGCCCAAAATCGCAAAAGTTTGCAAGACTTAAGCGAAGTTTTTAGAAGCTAAAATAGCCTCTAAAAAGGCGTTTTTGAGTGCGTGTTTCTCTAGGATTGCTACTCCTTGTGCCGTAGAACCTCCCGGACTCATCACGCTTTCTTTAAGCAGTGTGGGGTGGTTTTGTTCTAAGAGACTTGCAAAGCCGCTAAATAATGTGCGCACAATTTGCGTAGAATCTTCACGCGTTAAACCATAAGTTACGCCGCTATCAATAAGGGATTCGGCAACAAGAGCCAAAAATGCCGGCGCACAACCACCCAAAGCTGTGGCTAAAGGAAAATGCTTTTCCTCAAGCCATAGACTTTTACCAATGGAATCAAAGATTGCAAAGGCTTCTTCTTGGGCCTCTAAGTCGCCACAAAGAGTTGTGATAGACTGACCAATGCTTGCGCAGATATTAGGCATTGCACGGACATAGTGTTGGGATTCTATCGCATCTCTTAAGGCAGTAATCTTTGTGGCATTAAGGATAGAATAAACGCATTTCGCTTTGCCGTGGAAGTAAAATTCCTTGAGTGCGTAGGGTTTAATGCAGAGGAGAATCTCATCGTCTTCTTTGAATGAGATTGTAGAGTTTTCTAAAAACAAAGGGGTTAAGTTTAACTCATCGCAAAATGATTGGACTTTAGCAGGATTCCGACCGCAGACGCGTAATTGGTATTTACTTCTTAAGCCTTGTGCTAAGGCTTTTGCCATTTTACCATAGCCTAAAAGGATTAAAGATTTCATTGTGAGATTCTATTGTTTGCTGAAGTCAAAAAACTTTGAAATTGGTTCAGATAAGCCAAAATTTTCGTATTTGAAATTTTCTAAGACAACTTGTGCCATTGTAAGATTTTCAAAGTTAAAGAGCAAAGGGGCTAGGAAATTGACGCTAGATTCTTCAATGGGTTCTTTGACGCAAACGATATTAAGTGTAACGAGTTTGGAATTTTGTGGGTCTGTGTTGGTTTTGCCTTGCAAATCCAAAAGAACTTTAATAGAAGAAGGAATCTCAAATTCATAATCTGTGCGCATTGCGTAAGGATTAACCAATGTGAAAGAAATACCATCACTCTCGCCACTTTTTAATTGCATAAAGGTTTCATCGTCTTTTGCGATTCTTTCTAGTTTCATCTTTTGGATATGTTCAAAGCCTAAAATCGGGGATTTAACTACAAATTCCATTGCTTTTCCTTGCACTCTAGCATTAAAAATCATTCAAAAATAATTTCTATAAAAATAGAATTTTATCGTAAATAAAAGCGAAAAATCAATTTATTTTAAAGAAAATTTATAAAATCTACTACAAATCCGCTATAATTACGACTATTTTTATATTTTTTGGCTTTTGATTCAGAGATATTTTGCTAGATTTTGCAGACGCAAGCGTCAAGGATTATAAGGCTTAAAAACCTAAGATTTAGGGTGATAATACGAAATTTATCTTAAGGAATTTATCAATGTTAAGAATAATCCAATTCTCTCTTTCTATCCTCTGCGTATTCATATTTTTGGGTGCTTGTTCGTCTAAGACTAATAGCGGCTTGGCTTTGGACGAGGTTAATAAATCCGCAGACTATTGGTATCAAAATATGTTAAAGGAAATCCGCTTTGATGATTTAGAAAAGGCAGATAGTTATTTCGTTTCTTTACAAAGTGAGCATTTGCATTCACCACTTGTAGGCGAGGCAATGTTGATTTTGGGGCGAGCCCATATGCAAAAAGAGGAATATTTGCTAGCGGGATTCTATTTTGATGAGTTTGCTAAACGTTTTGGAAATGCAGAGAATATTGACTTTATGCAATACTTGAAATTGCAGGCGAATTACTTTGCTTTCGGCAAGCGATTCCGCGACCAGCAGTTATTGCTCCAATCCATTAACGAAGCCAAAGCCTTTGGCGAAAAATATCCCTATTCACGTTACCGTCCAATGGTAGATACAATGCTCTTAAAACTTGAATTGGCAAATTTGAGTTTGAATAAAGAAATCATCAAGCTTTATGAGCGCAGAGGCAAGGAAAATGCCGCCGAGATTTATCAACAAAAAATTGACGAAAATGCTTGGATTAAAGACGTTTATTATAAAGAGGCACATTCTCCTTGGTATCAAAGAATCTTTGAATGGTAGGAGGCAATATGCAATTAGAACGTTATGGAGAGTTTCCAAAAATCTTGCCCGTGATTGTGGAAGAGGAGATGTTTCTTTATCCCTTTATGATTGCTCCTTTGTTTGTCAGTGATGAGGAAAACCTCAAAGCCATTGAAGTGGCAATGGAATCTCAAGAGAAACTCATCTTTATCACCGCTTCTAAATCCAGTGAAATCGGAGAAAGCGATATAGGATTCTATGATGTGGGCGTGATTGGTATCATTATGCGCCGCGTAGCATTGCCCGAGGGACGCGTTAAGATTCTGTTTCAGGGTTTAAGTCGTGGGAGAATACTCAATATAGATTCCAAAATGCTACCACTCACAGGCAAAATAGAGCCTATCCTGTCTCTGCCTTTTGATTCTGCGCGTATAGAGGCGATTTTGTCTGTTCTAAAAGAGAGATTGCGCAATCTCTATAATATTTCGCAAAACTTTCCACAAGATTTATTGAAAAGCATTAATGAGACAATGGACCCCAATCGTGCGGCAGATTTGATTGCAAGTGCGATTCGTCTTAAAAAAGACCAAGCCTATAAGATATTCAAAGAAAATAATCCTGAAGAGCGCTTATTGAACCTGATTGAAATCGTAATGGAGGAAATTCGCGCCCAACAAATCCAAAAAGAGATTAAAACCAAAGTTAATTCTCAAATGGAGAAAATCAACAAGGAATATTTTTTAAAAGAACAATTAAAGCAGATTCAAAAAGAATTGGGCGGAGATGTCAGCAAAGATGCCGAAATAGAAGAATATCGCCAAAAATTAGAAAAACTAAAAAACAAGATGAGCAAGGACGCTTACAAGGAGATTTCTAAGCAAATTACGAAACTTTCCCGTATGCACCAAGATAGTGCTGATGCGAATTTGCTACAAAACTATATTGAACTTGTCTTAGAGATTCCTTTCGGTTTCTTTGCGCAAAAGTCGCTTAAGATTGATGAGGTAGAAAAGCAGCTCAATAAAGACCATTTCGCGCTAGAAAAACCAAAAGAGCGCATTGTGGAATATTTTGCGGTGCGCGAATTGCTTGCATTGCGCGGCAAGGGAGACAATAGCGAGAATAAAGGCACAATTCTGTGTTTTTATGGACCTCCGGGAGTGGGCAAAACAAGCCTTGCAAACTCTATCGCCACTGCGCTCAAGCGCAAATTAGTCAGAATCGCACTCGGTGGCTTGGAAGATGTGAATGAATTGCGCGGACACCGTAGGACTTATATCGGCGCAATGCCCGGTAGAATCGTGCAAGGCTTGATTGATGCAAAAGAAATGAATCCGGTTGTTGTGCTAGATGAAATTGATAAAATCCACAATTCTTTTCGCGGAGACCCTTCGTCTGTGCTTTTGGAAATCTTAGACCCAGAGCAGAATAAGGAATTTAGAGATTATTATACAAATTTTGATATAGATTTGTCGCAAGTCATTTTTATTGCAACTGCAAATGACATTAGCGCGATTCCAGCACCTTTGCGTGATAGAATGGAGTTTATCAATATCAATAGCTACACGCCAAGTCAAAAGGAACAAATTGCCAAAAAATATTTAATCCCACAAGAGCTTAAAAAGCACGGCTTGCAAAATAGCGAAATTAGCTTTTCGGCTAGTGCAATTAAAATGCTGATTGAAAAATACACCAGAGAAGCGGGAGTGCGGAATCTCCGCCGCAGAATTGCACAAATTTTGCGCAAAGTGGCAAAGAACATTTTGCAATCTCCCCAAGAAAAAATCCAAATTACCTCTAAAAATCTACACGAATTTTTGGACAAAATTGTTTTTGAGTTTGAAAATGCGGGCAAGAGCGCAGAGGTTGGGTTAGTCAATGGGCTTGCTTGGACGAGTGTAGGCGGCGATGTACTCAAGATTGAAGCACTCAAAATCAAAGGCAAAGGGGGGTTGCATTTGACCGGAAACTTGGGTGATGTGATGAAAGAAAGCGCGAAAATCGCCTATTCCTATGTCAAATCCCTGATTGATAGTGGAGTGCTCAAGATTGATAAGAAGCTAATTCCCCAAACGCAGAAAGAAAAAGAAGAGGGCGCGAAGCCAAATGCTAGCGAGATTTATAATCGTTTTGATGTGCATTTGCATGTGCCTGAAGGAGCGACACCAAAGGACGGACCAAGTGCTGGAATCGCAATTGCTAGCGCACTCGCTTCCTTGCTGACAAATAAAAAAGCGCGGGGCAATGTAGCAATGACAGGAGAGCTTACTCTAAGGGGTAAAGTTTTGCCCATTGGAGGCTTGCAAGAAAAGTTGATTGCGGCTTATAAATCGGGTATGAAAGAGGTATTGATTCCAAAGAAAAATTTTGAACGCGATATGGACGAAATTCCACAAGAGGTTAGAGAGGGTCTGCGGATTCACCCTGTGAGCGAGTTTAAAGAAGTTTTGCAGATAATTTTAGAAAAATGACAGAATCGCAAAAAACTCTTTCTCTTTGGGAGTCTGCTCCCGATATGAAGCGCGATGATTCTATGCCATTGGATTCTTTAGAGCAGATTTTAGAATCTCTCGCGATTCCCTTTTGTCAATATCCTAAAATCTGCGGAATTGATGAGGCAGGGAGGGGTTGTGTGGCGGGGTCGCTTTTTGTTTGTGGCGTGGTGCTACAATCCCCAAGCCAAAGCCTTTTAAATAGAATCAAGGATTCCAAAAAGCTTTCCCAAAGCGTCCGAGATTCTTTGAGTGGCGAAATAAAATCCTGTGCGCAATTCCACCTTGTCAAAAAAACTTCCCAACAGATTGACGCAAAAGGCTTGAGTGCGTGCATTAAGGAATCTCTGCTTGAGATTCTAGCCCATTTAAATGCGCCCTTTTATGTGTTTGATGGGAATTGTGCCTTTGGGATTCCGCATTTAAAGACACTTGTCAAAGGAGATTCCAAGCTCCATAGCATTAGTGCGGCGAGTATTTTAGCCAAAAGCGCAAAAGACGCAGAGATGAAATCTTTGCACGCAGAGTTTCCTCAATATGACTTTGCGCACAATAAAGGCTATTGCACCAAAGCACATTTAAATGCCATCGCCCAAAATGGATTTTGTGTAGCACACCGCAAGACTTATCATCTCAAGTCCCTTGCAACCCCAAATTTTTTTGAAAATTTTTATATTTAATCCATATTAAATGCTTCAAAAGATATAATCTTTCGCTTTTAATTTTGAAATGAAGGTGTTATTTTGAGTGGATGTGTGATGACAATTACTTCGGGTAAAGGTGGTGTGGGTAAATCCACTACAACTGCGAATCTTGCAGTTGGCTTGGCGAATGCAGGCAAAAAGGTCGTAGCAGTGGATTTTGATATTGGCTTGCGCAACTTAGATATGATTCTAGGCTTAGAGAATCGCATTGTCTATGATATTGTGAATGTAATGGAAGGGGAATGCAATCTCTCCCAAGCCCTCATTAATGACAAAAAAACAAAAAACCTTTATTTCTTGCCTGCAAGCCAAAGTAAAGATAAAAATATTTTGGACAAAGAAAAAGTCTCCGCATTGATTCATAAACTCAAAGAAGAATTTGACTTTATTTTGCTTGATTCTCCTGCAGGGATTGAGGGGGGGTTTGAACACGCGATTTTTCTTGCTGACCGCGCTTTGATTATCTCTACACCGGAGGTTTCAAGCGTGCGCGATGCGGATAGAGTCATAGGAATCATTGACGCGAAGAGCAAAAAGGCGCAAGAGGGAGAAGAAGTGCTAAAACATGTGATTATCAATCGCCTCAAACCCGAAATGGTAGAAAAGGGTGAAATGTTAAGTGTGGAAGATGTTTTAAACATTCTTGCACTGCCTTTGATTGGAATCGTGCCAGAAGATGAAAAGATTATCTCCTCTACTAATACAGGCGAACCCGTGATTTATGGCAATTCTCTCTCGGCTCTTGCTTATCAAAATATCGCAAAACGAATTTTAGGTGAAGAAGTGCCTTATTTGGAATTAAAGGCTAAAAAGGGATTCTTTGGAAGGCTGTTTTCATGAGTTTAATAGATAAATTCTTTGGTAGCGAAAAATCTGCCCAAAAGGCAAGAGACCGCTTAACATTAATTTTGGCACACGAACGCGCCATTAATGTGCCTTATATGGAGAGAATGAAACAAGAAATATTAGAGGTGATTAAGAAATACACCAAAGCCCAAAAGATTGATATTAAGACGGATTCTAATCAAAATTTCAATACGCTTGAAGTTGAGATTCTATTAGAAAAATAACTCTTCAATGGAGAAAGTTAAACCTATAACGATTGGCATTATAGCTTTATTGCTTGTATTGCTTAGTTTTAACTTTATCCCCCAAAAGAGCCCAAAAACTCCCAAGTCCCCTGAAACCACGCGAGAGCCTTTGCAAGTGGAATCGGATAGATTCCATAGGGAATCTAATGTAACGATTGCGCAGAATAATGTAGAATTGATTCAAAAAAATATTGATTTTCTAAAAGAAAATTTGGAGGCACTCAAGACAGATTCTACCATAGAATCCTTAAAGGAAGAACCCACAAATCTGATTCCACAGACCGAGTCAAATGCGACAATAGAATCGCAAGAAGCGTCTATTGCAAAACAAACCATACAATGCCAACGCACCAAGCCACAACTTGCTATCATCATAGACGATATTGGCACTTTTGCGCAATACCAAGCCCTAACCAAAATCAAATATAAAATCACCCCCTCACTTTTTCCTAAAAGCAAAACCAATCCACAAACGCCAAACATCGCAAAAATTGCTCCGTTTTTTATGGTGCATTTGCCCTTAGAAGCATTGCGTTTTTATCAAGCGGAACACGAATGGTTGTTTGTCGGAGACTCACAAGCCAAAATAGAACAAAGAATCCAAGCCATCAAGCAAGATTTCCCCACATTAACTTATCTTAATAATCACACAGGGAGCAAATTCACACAAAATTTAGATTCTATGAAGTTACTTTTAGAAACACTTGCCAAATATAAAATTAGTTTTTTGGATTCTAAAACTGCTCCAAATACCAAGACAAAAGCCTTTTATGCTACGCATTTTCAAGAAAAACTGAATCCTTGTCAAGGAGATTTTTTGGAACGTGATGTGTTTTTGGATAATGAATTGAATATTCCTAAGATTACGCAAAATCTAATCCAAGCCGTTAAAATCGCAAAAACCAAAGGCTATGCTATTGCGATTGGACACCCTCATAAAGAGACTTTGTTGGCTCTTAAAAATGCAGAGGATTATTTGGCAAAAAGTGGAGTAGAGCTTGTGTATATTAATGAAATTATCACACCATAAACATTTTTATAAAGTAAATTATGCTAAAATATTTTGGAAAGGAAATCTCAAATGACAGCTCCAAAAGAAACTCGCCAATTACAAGGAAGCATTTTAAGTATTGCGTGCGTGCAAGATTCAACATTCTGCATAGACAATGTTTTTTATATTTCTGAAATCAACCAAAACTTACATATTGCTGCAAGCGTTCGTGTGATTAAAGACATAGAATCTCCCCACCGCTACTCCCACGCCTTTGGAATCTCCCCACATTCTTATTTTTGTTTTCCAATAATGGGAGAAAAAAAAACATTTATTTTGGAGCTCAAAGGCTCTAATCTGAAGCATATTGCTACATTAGAAGACCACGATGGCGATATAGAATCTTGCGCATTTTCTCACGATGGAAGGTTTTTTGCCACAGGCGGACAAGATGGCAGAGTTTTTTTATACGAGGGGAGAAGCTTCTTATCTATTTCTTCATTATTAGCGCGTTCGGATTATATTTCTACGATTCGTTTTTCCAAAAGCGGAGACTTTATCGCAATTAGCGGATTTGATAAATTTACGATGATTTTTGATGTGTTGCGTCATCAGATTGCCTTTAATTTCGCGACTAATGATGTCGTAGAGGATTCTTGTTTCTTTGAAAACGATGAAAAGATTTTGCTTGTTTGTCGCAATAATGCGAGCGTGATTTTTAGTTTAAAAGAGGGCAAAATCATTTCTAATGAATATCCCTTTGCCTTTTGGCCCACAAGTATTGCGATTACAGAGGAAGAAAACTATGCACTTGTAGGCACACGCTCGGATACGCTTTATGTGCTCTCTTTAAAAGACAATAGCAAGGCTATGGAGATTAAAAATGAGCACGCGGGCATTGCTTCGCTTGCTTTTTCTTGTGGGCATTTATACATTGGGGCGATTGATGGGACATTGTTAATCGTTGATTACAATGAGGGCAAAGAAGAATTAGAATCTAGTCTTCAAAAGAAAGATTACAAAAGTGCGCGTGAAGCGATTAATAAGAATGTATTCTTAAGTATTCACCCCTTGACAAAAATGTTTGATGAGGCGTGGCCCGAGATTCTACACGAGGCAATTGCGTTGTTGAATCAAAACGAAATAGAACGTGCAGTCGAACTCACTGCCCCCTTTGTCGTCAATGAACGTAAAAAGAGTGAATTTGATTTCTATTTATCCCAAAAAGACGGAGTAAAAACCTTTTTAGAACTCATCAACAAAAAAGACTTTACCAAAGCCTATGAAATGCTTAAAACCACGAAGTTTTTGGTTAAAACACAAGCCTATGAGAAATTAGAAAATATTTGGAATAAGGCATTCTTTAACGCAAAAAAACTTCTAATGGAAAATGCCAGCACAAACCAACGTCTAGCGGAGCAAACCCTAGCCCCTTTTAACAATACGCCCAAAAAAGAACTCATTGTGCAACTCTTGCGCAATTGTGATGTGTTTGAAAAAGCCGATATGCTCATCAAAAAACAGAATTTCAAAGAATATTTTAGCCTCACCTTTCAGTTTTCTTTTTTGCGTGAAACAGATTTATATAAAAAAGTGCTTTTAGTGGGCGAGCGAATGCTTACAAATTTGATTGAATTGGAGAAAGATTTCAAATATAACGAGGCAAAGAAAATCGCAGAGATTCTACTTGTATTCCCTCCTTTAAAACGTGCGGCTAATGAACGCATTGTGCTTATGCAGCAAAAAGAAAATCTGCTTGCCGCCATTGAGGCAAAGGATATTAAAAAGGTTTATTCGCTAGTAGATGAAATTGAAAGCTTGCGTTCTATGCAGCAATTTAAGGAATTTACAAAAGATTTTTTAAGACGTTATGAAGAAGCGAAAACCTATGCACAAACAGGCGATGCAAAGCACGCAATGGTAATCTTTGGCGAATATATGGAAATCCATTATTGGGTAGATAAAATCGCCGCACTTCTAAAGACGGCTTATCTGGTTCAGATTCAACTCGCATTAAAAATCCCCGATGTGAATTGGACAATTACAATTAAACGTTATTTTGAACGTTATGGCAAAAGCATAGAGCTTGTGCGAATGTTGCAAGACCACCCTGCTAAAGAGATTTTAGAAGAATTTGAGGGAGATGGCGAGGGAGATGGTTATCGCCGTTATGGCTTTGTAGATTCTATCGTGATTCATCTCGTCCAAAAAGAATCCTAAAGAAGCATTTTGGAGGATTTTTTAAAGGATTCTGCGATTTTGCCTCTGCCTGCGATTCCGCCCGAATTATCGCATTTGGGTTTGAAACAGGTTTTTTATTGCGGCAAGTTAGAATTATTAAATAGGCGCAAAATCACAATCGTTGGCACGCGCAATCCCAATCCTTATGCCCAAAGTTTCACCCAAACGATTGCGCGCAAACTTGCTCAAAAGGGCGTAATTGTCGTTAGTGGGGGCGCACTTGGCACAGATATTATTGCGCACCAATATTCTTTGCCGCACACGATTATGGTTTCGCCTGCCTCATTGGATATTATTTATCCCAAAACCAATGCCAAGATGATTCAGAAAATCTATCGTGAAGCGTTGGTGTTAAGCCCGTTTGATTCTCCTTATCAGCCGCATACCTTTTCGTTTTTGGAACGCAACAAATTAGTTGTTAGTCTTGGGGAATGTGTGATTATTGCTCAAGCGGATTTACAAAGCGGGTCTATGCAGAGCGCAAATTATGCGTTAAGTTTAGGCAAGCAAGTCTTTGTGCCTCCGCACCATATAGGACAGAGTCAAGGCACACAGAGTCTAGCCCAAAGTGGCAAAGCCCAAGTGATTTGGGATATAGATGTGTTTGTAGAATCGCTAGGGTTACAAGAGGATTCCAAGCAGGATTCTAAATCTCAAGCGGTGAGGGCAAAAGATGAGGTGTTGGAGTTTTGTAAGGGAAATCCGCTTTTTGAAGAGGCGTTTTTGAAATTTGGCGCAATTTTGTTTGAATATGAATTAGAGGGGAAAATTAGCCGAAAAAATGGCAGAATTGAAGTATTATAAATATTGCTTGTAATAATTGGGCATTATTTGAAATCCCCAATAATTTTTGTGATTCTGTTAATTTAATCTAGTAGTTAAAAGCCTTAAATGAAACTATGCTTGCCACCAAGAGAATGCACCTAAAAGTACCAAATATCGCAAACCCTTGCCAAGAGAGATGAAAAAGATAGCCTTTTTGAAAGGATATTGATAGACTCCAAGTGCCAAAGCAAATAAATCTCCAACAAAAGGCAAGAAGCTAAAGAAAGCGAAGATAAATCCGTATTTTTGGATTCCATTTTTGTAACGGTAGATTTTGGTATGGGCATTTTTAAAATAGTGTTGCATTAGTCGGGTATCTCCGAAGTAGCCAATAGCATAAGTAGTGAGTGCGCCAAGCGTGTTGCCAAGTGTTGCAATGCACCATACGGCAATCTCCGAGTATCCTAACGCCACGAATCCTACGACAAAGACTTCAGAGCCCAAGGGATATAAGCTGCTTGCCAAAAAACAAATCAGTAAGAGCCCGACAAGTCCTAAAGATTCTAAAATCTCCATTGATTCCCTTAAGGGTTTTTCGCAAATTTATCCTAAAAATTCCGCAATGTTTTGGACGATACCCTTTACCAAGATGCGTTTGCTCTCCTCATATCCCCACGCATTGTGTGGCGTTAAAAGTAGTTGGTTGGCAAGAGCGGAATCCAAAAATGGGTGGTCTTTTGGCATTGGTTCTTGGGTAAAAACATCAAATCCCGCATAGATTTCACGGCTCTTTAGCTCTTTAGCTAAATCTGCTTCATTGACGATTCCGCCGCGTCCAACATTGATGAGAATCGCATTTTCTTGCAGCAGCTTTAGATTTTTTGCGTTGAGGAGATTTTGTGTTTGAGCGTTTAGAGGCGCGTGGATTGAGACGACATAACATTCTTTAAGCAAGGATTCTAAACTCTTGTGTGGATAGGAGGCATTAAGATTTTTTCCACTTGTGGAGTAATAACAAACTTCTGCTCCAAACGCGCTTGCAAGCTTTGCCACTTCTTTTCCAATTGTGCCTAAGCCAATGATTCCCCATTTTTTGCCACAAAGCAGTTCTAAAGGCTTGGAAAGATTGGTAAAAAGAGGATTTTTAGCATAATCTCCGCTTTTACAAAATTTATCATACAAGGGGAGTTTAGCACTCAAGGCTAGTGCCATCATTAGTGTATGTTGTGCCACGCTTTGTGTAGAATAGCCTGCGACATTTTTGACAGCGATTCCGCATTCTTTGGCAGTTTCTAAATCCACATTATTCATTCCCGTAGCAGTGATACAAATCAGTTTCAAATCCCCCTTAAGTGCTTTTAAAATTGGAGCGTCTAATACGACTTTGTTGCTTAGCACAATCGTAGCACCTCTCGTGCGCTCTAGTGTCTCCTCTGGTGTGGTGAGTGGATATTCTGTATAATTGCCATATTTTTCTAGGTGTTCTTTTAAGTTGTGTTTGCCTAAACTTAATCCATCTAAAAACACAATTTTTTCTTGCATTTGGAATCCTTTTCGTTATAATTTCGCATAATTTTACAACATAAAGAGGGAAAATGCGTAACTATTCTAAAATTGTTTCTATTCTTTTGGATTCGCTTCCTTATATCCGTTTTTTTCGTGGCTCTAAAATTGTGATTAAATATGGAGGAGCGGCGCAGATAAATCCAGATTTAAAGGAGCAATTTGCGATTGATATTGTGATGCTTTATATGCTAGGAATTAAGCCTATTATTGTGCATGGAGGCGGGAAGCGCATTACAGAATTGCTTGATGCCCTTAAGATTCAAAGTGAGTTTGTTGATGGGTTGCGCGTTACGAGTATTGATGCGTTAAAGATTGTTGAAATGGTGCTTAGCGGGGAGATTAACAAAGAAATTACAGCATTTTTGAATTTTCACGGAGTGAATGCTCTAGGCTTAAGTGGAAAAGATGCCTCTTTGTTTCAAGCAAAGCCAAAGGATAATGGAAAATACGGATACACAGGCGAAATCTTTGAGACACGTGGAGAAGTGATTGATAATCTGCTTGCGCAAAATTTAGTGCCGGTGATTGCACCCATTGCTTGTGGTGAGGAAGCAGGACACCCAGGGTTTAATATCAATGCGGATTCTGCTGCAAGTGCGATTGCAATTGCCACAGGAGCGAAGAGGGCAATTTTTTTAACCGACACAAAGGGCTTGTTGGATAAAAGCGGAGAGGTGATAGAATCCCTTAATATTGTGCAAACAGAGAATCTTTACCGCAATGGCACAATCAGCGGGGGAATGATTCCAAAGGTAGAGGCGTGTTTGGATTGTGTGAGAGGCGGGGTAGAAAAGGCACATATCATTGATGGAAGAATCCCGCATTCTCTGCTCTTGGAGCTCTTTACAAGTGCAGGGATTGGGACGGAATTTATGGCAGAATAATGTGTCTTTGTGAGGAGGCGGCTAACAAAATGATTCCAACGAAAGAATCTTGTTTCGTACGTTAATGAGTTGCCACGATTCCTTGCGGAATCTCGCAATGATGTAGTTGTAAATTTCAAATATGCTTGATTTGGATTGCCGCGAAAATTTTTAATATTCTTGTAATAAGTGGAAGAATTTGAAATTAATCTTTATAAAACACGGAATCCAAAATCTTAATTTTTTCTCGCAAAATATGTGCTTTAATGGCTTCACCTTTGGGGTGGGCTTTTTGGGATTCTAACCAAATCTTCGGAGAATAAGCATTTAATGCCCTAAATGCGTGTAATAAACGCTCTTGAAAGGCTGGGTTTGGCGTAGGAGAGGAATCCAAACCTTGTTGGCTAATGCGTCCCTGTTTGTCCGCAATCCATAAGGCAATTTGTAGATGTAACAAGGATTCCTCTTTTTTAAAGGAATCAAAAAATTCTATCACCTTAGAGGGACGCATTTCCTCCAATTTGTAAATTTTAATATGATTTTTGATAAGTTGTAGCATAGGTTTTTGGATAGATTTTGGAATCAGAATATCAAGGGCTGGCAAAAGATATTCTAATTTGTCGTGCCCGCTAGAATTACCAAAATGACGATAGCAATAAGGTTTTGCAATATCGTGATAAAGAGCGGCAAATTTCAAAATCAAGGCTTGTTTGTCAAAGTCAGGTTCGTTGGCAATGGGGGCTAAAGTCGTCTTTAATAGCGATTCTGTAACCTTTAATACCTCCATCGTATGGACAAAAACTGAAGCTTCTAAGTGGTGCAAGTTGCCCTCTTTGAGTGTTGTAAGTGCATAGAGGTGAGGAAAAATAATATCCAAGACGCCTAATTCAAAAAGCGTTTCAAAGAATAAAGAAGCGTTGGGGGCTTTGAGCACGGATTCTACTTCTTGATAAACGCGATTTGGTTCTAGGAATCTTAATTCTTCGCGCATTTCGTAAATCAGCACTTTTGTTTTGGGGTGGATTTTCCAACAGATTCCAAAACGTGCGCGAAATCTTGCGATTCTAAGCACGCGCAAAGGGTCTTCACAAAAAGCCTCTGAAGTGTGTCGTAGAATCTTGTTTTGTAAGTCTTTTATCCCACCAAAGGGGTCATAATATTCTCCGCTTGCTTCGTCTAATGCAATGGAATTAATCGTTAAATCCCGCCGCTTCAAATCTTCTTCCAATGAAACTTGGTGCGTTTGTGTAGAAAATCCATTATAGCCTGCACGAATTTTTTTCTCTCTACGCGCTAAAGCGATTTGCGAGCCGTCCTCGCGTAAAAAAACAGGGAAGCTTTTGCCCACGCGCAGTAAGTGATTGAAGTCTGCTTCGCTATAACCAACTGCGACATAATCTTTGTCTTTAAGGGGTTGGTTTAAGAGCTTATCGCGCACCGCACCCCCAACGAGATAGAGAGATTTAGTGCAAGCCGTCTTTTCCATTATTGCCTATAAAACATATTTTAGAATCAATGCAAAATATTTTAAATAGTGGTTGCACATAGATTTCCTTATCGCCTTTTTGCGCATTTATAATGCGTTTTGCATACTTTGACGCAAGATTGTCTTATCAATCGTGATTTTTTGGGATTCCATAAAGATTTCAAATGCCAAAATTGCTTGATTGATGAGCATTTGTTTGCCATCACTCTGTGGGATATTCAAGCTTTTTGCGAGTTTTAAAAAAGGTGTTTCTGTGCCATAAACTAAGTCAAAAGCAAGTTTGGCAGAGCTTAAAAGTGAGGTAAGCACCGCGCACTCCAAAGGGAGAGAATCGCTAGTAAGTCCTGCGGGTGTAGTGTTGATAATGATTTCATACTTTTCTTGCGGGGTGAAGCTTTCAAAGGCTGCAGTTTGGAATCCCGCTTGTGCGAAATTTTTCAAACGCTCTTTAGAGCGGTTAATAATTGTTGCAGATATGCCCTTTTCTTTTAAAATACACGCAACAGCTTTCGCAGAACCTCCCGCCCCAATAATTAAGGCGTTGTTTAAATGGAACGACTCTATACATTGATAGAATCCTAACGCGTCTGTGTTGTAACCTAAGATTTTCTCATCCTCAAAGACAAGAGTATTGACTGCACCGATTTCACGCGCAATGCCAAAAACTTCATCGCATAATTTTAGTGCAGTTTCTTTGTAGGGCACGGTGATATTAGCACCTTTTAAGTGTAGGTTTTTAAGGCTTAAAAAGGCTTGATGAGATTCTAATAAATAGCGACCATAAAAGCCGCAAATTTTTAAGGCTTTGAAAGCGGAATTATGTAAAACGGGAGAGAGGGAGTGGTGAATCGGATTGCCAATAACAGCAAACTGCATAAGATTCCTTTGCTTGAAGTTTGCTGCTTATTGACGCGGAACAAGTGAGCGGCGCACAACCCAACCATTTTTAATGGACGGAGTATTGGCGTCTAAGATTCTTACCCAAATATCTTGTGTCTCTACAATAATGACAGAATCATCGGGCGTTAATTTACCCACGACAGGTGTATCCGTAGAGGGGAGTTCGCGAATGTTAAGGCTAGCAACCCTAGAAGTATAGAGTGGAGTGTCTTGCGCTAGAGGAGGTGTCTCTTGTTTTGTTTCACTCATTTGAGGTTGTTGCTGTTGTGTTTGGTTGTTTTGGGATTCCAATTCCATTGGCGTTAAAGTTGTTTGCGATTCTCTTTGGCTTGGAATGAAATCCCTAGATTCTGAAATCTTAATTTCTTGTGGGAGCTCGTGGCTAAGACTTTTGAGAATCCAACCCAATACTTTGCCATCTTCAAAAGTCCCAATGAGTATCCATTCTCCTTTTTCTTCTAAGAGCACAGCTTTATGAGAGGGTGTTAATTTGCCAATAATAGTAGAGCTAGTATCTGGCTCTTGACGAATATTGAGGGAAGATACATTGGAAGTAATGTAGGTTTTAGGGGTTGCCGTTGGGGTGGGAGTAGCAAGTGGTTGCTGTGGTTGGTTGGTTTGTATTTGTGCTAGAGGAGTGATTTCTTGAGTAAATCTTTTCATAATCCAACCCAATGGCTTTTCACTTTCGGCATTAGCGATGAAAATCCACTCACCCTTTTCTTCTAAAAGTATCACTTGGATTGCTGGTGTAAGCTTACCAACAATTGCGGCATTGGTGCTTGGTTCTTGACGAATATTGAGGGAGGGAGTATTGGAAACAAGATAAATTTTTGGCATTTGAGTTTGTATTGGTTCGTCTTTTGGTTCTTGTGTGAGTGGGATTTCTGGTTCTTGTGGAATCATTGGTGTTGTATTGGACTCCAATGGCTCTATGGCATTCGTTACGACTTGATTGCTTTCATTAAGCATAGAATCTACTTCCGTTTTAGGTTCGACAGAGTGAAGCTCTCGTTTGCGTATAATTTCAAAAGCGGAATAATAAATAACAAAGCTAAGCAAAAGCACAAAGATTGGCAATGGATAAACTTTTAAAAACTTCTTTAAACTCGTAAGCATTAGAATAATTCTTTTCCCGTTGAAATAGCTTAAACTTAATCATAAATAAGGTTTAAACACAAGATTATAGCGTAAAATTTTTAAAATTAAATAAAATTTACGCTTCTATCTCCATAGACTAATTCACCCAATACATAACCATCAGATTCTTTGAGGATATAATCCACTTCACTGCTTCCTGCCACAAGCACCATACCGACACCCATATTAAAAGTTCGGTATTTGTCTTCTTCTTGGACATATTGGCAAAGCATTTCAAAGATTGGCAAGGAGCGAATATTTTTTGCAATGAGGTTGGCACTGACATTTTGCGGCAAGGCACGGGGCAAGTTTTCAATCAACCCTCCCCCTGTGATATGTGCAAGGGCTTTGATTTTGTGTTGGAGCTTTTTAAAGGTTTTGACATAGATTTTTGTTGGAGTTAGGAGCGTTTCAATCAAGGGTTTGCCCTCAAACATAGAATCTAGTGCGATTTTGTGTTGAGAAAGAATCTTGCGCACCAAAGAATAGCCATTAGAGTGAATCCCGCTACTTGGTAAGGCAATCAGTATGTCGCCTGCTTTGACTTGCGATTCTCTCTGCACCATTGCGCGCTCGCTAATCCCAACGGCAAAGCCTGCCAAATCAAAATCTTTGTCTTGATACATTCCGGGCATTTCGGCACTTTCTCCGCCAATAAGCGCGCATTCTGCTTCCAGACACCCTTGCGTGATTCCACTTATCACTTCTAGTGCGGAATCTTTGTCTAGTTTGCCTGTGGCATAATAATCCAAAAAAAACAAAGGTGTTGCGAAATTACAAATCAAATCATTCACGCACATTGCGACTAAGTCAATCCCCACGCTATTAAGGATTCCGCTTTCAATGGCTAGTTTTAGCTTCGTTCCCACGCCATCAGTTGCCGCCAATAAAACAGGCTCTTGATAACCACTTGGTAGCAAAAATGCTCCACTAAAAGAGCCAATTCCTCCTAATACATTAGGGCTAAAGGTTTGTTTCACAAGTCCTTTGAGGTTTTCAACGAGTGCATTTCCCTCAACAATATCTACGCCAGAATCCTTATAATTAAGTTTTTCCATATCAATTTCCCAAGATAAATTTAATCCAAATGATACAAAATTACAACTTAAAGCTTAGAATTACGCATTTTTCAAGGCAAGTTTTATGCGATTTCCACTATAATAAGAGTAAAATTTGAGCAAAAGGAGTTTAAAATGGCGCAAAATACTTTTAATAAGCCAGCGAATTTTATCAATCGTGAGTTGTCTTGGTTGCGCTTCAATACGCGCGTATTGAGTGAAGCACAAGATTCTAATAATCCACTTTTGGAACGTTTAAAGTTCATTGCTATTTATGGCACGAATTTAGATGAATTTTATATGGTGCGTGTGGCAGGCTTGAAACGACTTTATAGCGCACGCATTACAGAAAGTGGTCCTGATAGATTAACGCCTAAAGAGCAATTAGACGAGATTCGTAGTTATCTTAAGCTAGAAAAACAACGATTAGAGGCGTGTTATTTTGGAATCAAAGAGGAATTAAGCAAACTTGGGTTATGTATCAAAACTTACAGCGAAGCGGATAAGAATCAGAAAAAAGAATTGCAAGAATATTTTGTCAATCATCTTTATCCGATTGTCGTGCCAATTGCCGTAGATGCTACACACCCTTTTCCGCATTTGAATAATCTTAGTTATGTTTTGGCGTTGAAGCTTCAAAGCCTTGACAATCCAAGCGAGATTAAGTTCGGTATGACGCGTATTTCACGAATGCTTCCGGGATTTGTGCGCTTGGGTGATACTTATTTCCATACAGATTCTATTGTGGCAGAATTTACAAACGAGCTTTTCCCGGGATTCAAGGTATTGAGCTGGACTTCGTTTAGGGTTACAAGAAATGCGGATATGGAGATTGAAGAAGAAGAAGGCGATGACTTTATGGCATTGATGACAGAGGGGTTAAAATCTCGCCGCAAGGGTGAAATTATCCGCTTAGAAATCAAAAAAACAGAGGATTTAGAGCTTAAAAATTTCGTAGAGCAATATATCAAGGTAACTCCCGAAGACATTTATGAATGCGAAGCACCGATGAATTCTAATATTCTTTGGGAGATTGTGGGCAATAAAAACTTCGCTAAATTGACTTTCCCAAGCTATACTTCTAAAATGTTGCCACCGCTAGATTCCAATGCGAATATTTTTTCTGTTTTGGATTCTCAAGATATTCTTTCATTCCAGCCTTATGAGAGTTTTGACCCTGTGGTTAATTTTATCCAAAGTGCAGCAAAAGACCCCGATGTCTTTTCTATCCGAATGACGCTCTACCGCGTAGGGAAAAATTCCCCAATCGTTAAGGCATTGATTGAAGCGGCAGAGAATGGCAAACAAGTTACCGCATTAGTAGAGCTTAAAGCGCGTTTTGATGAAGAAAACAACTTGCATTGGGCGCGCGCATTAGAATCCGCAGGGGCGCATGTGATTTATGGAGTGCCCGGACTTAAAGTGCATGCAAAAATTGCCCTTGTGATTAAGAGTATCGGGCGTGAATTGCGCGAATATGTGCATTTAAGCACAGGGAACTATAACCCAAGCACGGCGAAGATTTATACCGATATTAGCTATATGACTTCTAAGCGAGAATTTACGCAAGATGCGACGAAGTTTTTCCATAATCTTTCAGGATTCTCTCACAAATCCAAGCTTAATTCTTTGCTTGCCGCGCCTTTGCAAATCAAACCAAAGATTTTAGAATTAATAGAAAACGAAACCAAAGCAGGCAAAGAGGGGCGAATCATTCTAAAAGCAAATTCTATCGTAGATACCGATGTGATTTTGGCACTCTATAAAGCGTCCGCTGCGGGTGTAAAAATAGACTTAATCGTGCGTGGGATTTGTTGCCTAAGACCCGGCGTTAAAGGCGTGAGTGAAAATATCCGTGTGATTTCTATCGTGGGCAAATACCTAGAACACGCGAGAATCTACTACTTCAAGCACGCCAAAGTGCAAATTTATTTTGCAAGTGCAGACTTAATGCCTAGAAACCTAGAGCGTCGTGTAGAGCTTATGACACCCGTTTTTGAGGATAATTTGGCGGATAAACTTTTTGGAATCATCAAGATTCAAAGTGAAGATAATGCAAAAGCGCACGAACTCCAAAGCGATGGGGAATACATTAAGCTTGCACCAAAAGAGGGTGAAAAGCCAACCAATAGCCAAAAAATGCTAGAGGACCATACGAATACGCTTTATGCTTCACTCAAACGCGAGGCAGAAGAAGTCAAGGCGAAAAAACTCGCAAGACGAATGCTTAAAGAGAGTTAAGATCCCCGCGATTCCATAGAATCTCGCAATTCCCTTAAATTGCGGGCTATTATGGATTGCCACGCAAGTTAAAACTTGCTTGCAATGACAAAAAGGCTAACCACCGTGTCATTGCGAGCGTAGCGAAGCAATCTATAATCTAGTATTGCTTTGAAGTTTTCTACTTCGTCTTAAGCAGAATCTTTGCGCTTAAGTTACTTTAAATATTCAGAAATATTTTTTTAGAATTTTTCCATTCCCCGATGTGTTGCCATTTCATCGTATCACAATAGCGACAAAAAGGCAATGGCTTTGCCATAAAATTCAGAATCTCTTGGTAGGCAAGATTGGGCTTGTGAATATCTATAAAGTCTAAAGATGTGATTTGCAAGTTTTGCGAGAAGTGCTTGTTAAAATGTTCAATATAAGCAGTAAAAGTGCAAGGGTAAAGCTTGCCCTCGTAAAGTTGTGCGCATTGGTTGAGTGTGCAACCAATGAAACTTTGAAAAGGGTTAGAATTGCCCTTAGGATTTAGAATCATTTTTGTCATCACTTTTTGTTCTTTATCAGAATCCATAAAAACTTTAGAACCACACCTTGTTCCTTGCAGATTCTTTGTATTTCGTCCCAATCTATCTTTATGAGATATTTTGTCGGGTGTATTTCTATGGTATTTTCTCTGCAAGATTCCCAAAACTCTTGATTTTGCTTTGGAAGCAAAATGCCATTGGTTACAAGCCAAATAGGCACATTCGGAAAATATTTGCGCGTGAGGGCAAAAAGTCCTTACAATTTGGGAATTTATTTTTGGAATCCTAGAGAAAAATAGATTATTTTTCGAGCAAAGCACGTAATAAATACCGCGCGTTTTCTAGTGCGATTCCGCGGTGAGAAATGGAGTTTTTCTCCTTGCTGCTTAACTCGGCTAGGGTTTTGTCAAATCCATTAGGAATGAAAATTGGGTCATAACCAAATCCATTTTCTCCACGACACTCTGCAATCACTTGTCCATACATAAATCCGTGTGCGCTGTAAGTGCCTGCATAGGAACTAATGCCAATGCACGCGCAATAATGTGCCTTAGAGATTTTGCCCTCTAGTGTCGCAATTTGGCTTGCGAGTAAGTGGAGATTCTCTTGCGCATTCCCTCTACTATAACGCGCACTATGGATTCCGGGTTTGCCTCCAAGTCTTGCGACACAGATTCCGCTATCATCGGATAGGACAATGTCCTTTTCTTGCAGGATTCCTTGTTTCTTAAGTGCATTAAAAACCACTTTAGATTTAATCTGTGCGTTTTCTTGGAAACTCGTGCCGTCCTCTATAATCTCAAAAGGCGTTATCAGTGCATCCCAAGAGAGAATCTCTACTCTAAAATCTTGTGAAAATGAAGCATAAATTTGTCGGATTTCTTTGATTTTATCTTGATTTGAAGTTGCTAAGATTAAGCGCATAATTTGCCTTTATGTATTTTTGGGTAAAATTACCCTTTTGTTTTGGAATTTTAGCATAAGGATATGAAATGGCAAAAGAATCTCTCCTCAAGCAAAGTCTGCCCCTAAGCCTCATTCTCGCTTCTAGATTTTTTGGTTTGTTTATTGTAATGCCGGTTTTATCGCTTTATGCGCTTTTTCTTGAGGGGGCAAGCCCGATTCTTATCGGAATCGCAATGGGAGGATATGCACTTACGCAAGTGTTATTTCAGATTCCCTTTGGATTTTTGAGTGATAAATTCGGGCGCAAAAGTATGATTGCAATCGGACTGATTGTATTTGCTCTAGGTTCGCTCGTCTGTGCCCTAAGTGCGGATATTTATGGGTTAATTTTGGGTAGGCTTATGCAAGGAGCAGGGGCTGTGGGGGGTGTCATTAGCGCAATGATAGCGGATTTGGTGCGGGAGGAGAATCGCACCAAAGCAATGGCACTAATGGGAGGGACGATTTCGCTAAGTTTTACCTTTGCCCTGATTCTAGGACCAATCTTAGCGGCAAATTTTGGTGTGCCAAGCCTCTTTTGGATTACCTGTATTTTGGCAGTTTTTGGGCTTGTGATTCTATGGGCTGCTGTGCCAAACGCCCCGAAAGTTACTTATAGTTTTTCGCACAAAAGTGGAGAGTATAGCGCGATTTTAAAGAACAAAAACTTGCAAATTATGAATCTAACAAATTTCTTGCAAAAAGGCTTTATGACTTTGGCATTTCTTATCATTCCCATTGCGCTTGTCAAGGGGTTTGAAATGCCTAAAGAGGACTTATGGCAAGTCTATATCCCTGCTTCTTTGTTGGGATTCTTTGCGATGGTGCCTGCTGCAATCTTGGCAGAGAAAAAGGGGAAATTCAAAAGCGTAATGATTGCTGGAATCTTGTTTTTTGTGTTTAGTTATTTGCTAATGCTAAGCGAAAGCCAAGCGGTGTTTATTGTCGGGGTTTTAGTGTTTTTTGTAGGTTTTTCTGTGCATGAACCCATTATGCAAAGTCTTGCGAGTCGTTATTGTAAGGCACACCAAAAGGGTAGCGCAATGGGGATTTTCACTTCCTTTGGCTATTTGGGTTCATTCTTTGGCGCATTGCTTGGAGGGCATTTTTATACCTTTTTTAGTATGCTTTCTATTACGATGTTTGTTGTGATTGCGTCTTTTTTATGGATTTTGCTACTTGGACTTTTGGCTAATCCAACCTTTCAAAAAAACCTTTATTTGCCATTAAAGGACGGAATCGCACAAGAGACTTTAGAAGTCTTAGGGGAATTACGCGGAGTGTTAGAATGGTATATTAATGAGAGCGAACAAGTGGTGGTAGTGAAATATGATAAGCATTTGCTAGAAGAAGTTGAAGTCTTAGAGTTTGTCAAAGAGCATTTGCAAGGATATTTCAAGGAGCGAGAATGAAAGAATTTAATTTTGTTTTCAATGAGGATTTTAAAGAAGATTCAGTGAGGGAGTTTATCATTTCTCCTCTTTTGAAGGAACTAGGATTTGCTCTTAAAAGTGGCAAAAATCCTACAAACTTAGAATTAGTATTATCCCAAACGCTTCATTCTCCTAGCGTCATAGGTTCAAACAAAAAGATAGAAGCAAAAGACATTATTGTGCCTGATTATATGTTGTATGTGGATTCCAAGCCTCATTGTGTGTTGGACGCAAAAAAGCCCAATGTTAAGATTAACTTTCAAAGCAAGGCAGAGCGACAGGCGTTTTATTATGCGATTAATTCGGAGATTAAATCTCCCTTTTATGCCCTTTGCAATGGTAAAAGTTTCATACTTTTTGAGACGAATGGGCAGAATCTCTTAAAGGAATTTTCTTGCGAAGAACTTTTCGCAAATAACTTTGACAATGAAAATTTTGCGCTTTTGAAGCAATATCTCACCACTCCCATAGAATCCTTAAAACAAACGCTTCAAGATTCTAAAATACCTAAAAAAAGCGAGGAATGGTATCTAAGCAGAGAATTCAAAGGCAATCGTAAATCCCAAAAAACAAGCAAAAGCGCGTTATTTTGGCTGCACTGCATATTTCACGCGTCAGAGTTGGGACATTGTTACGCAGAATATCAAAAACTTCACCGATAAGGGCGATGTGGTGCTAGATCCTTTTGGTGGCAGTGGCGTTACGGCGATTGAAGCGATGATGAATGGGAGAATCGGGATTCACACCGATTTAAATCCTCTAAGTATCTTTATGGCAAAAGCCCTAAGCGTGCAAGTGGATTTAAGCGCGTTGTATGATTTAAGCGAGGAGATTTTAAAAGAGTTTGAGAATCTTAAACCCAAAAATGACAAGGAAGCAAGGCAGATTCTAAAAAATGCTAAATATTATCCTAATGCGCTAGATAGTGAGTTTGGTGAAACTGCTACACTAAAAGAGCAGGATTCTACACTTTGGATTCCTCAAGATGAGGTTTTGCCAAAGGGAAGTGATGTAGATTGCGTGCTAGGACTCTTTAGCAAAATGCAACTTGCCGAACTTGCAATTTTGCGCAAGCTGATTTTTAAACACACTACACCAAGCGGGAGCAAAGAAAGTAGAATCATAAAGCGCAATATGCGCTATTCTTTGATGTTGGCGTTTTATAATACTTTGAGTATGTGTAATCTAACTTTCCACGAAACACCAAGAGGTGGTGGCGTAAGTGGTATTTATGCCTATTATCGCTATCGTATTGCGCCAAATCCCGCAAAGCATCAAATTGCTGATATTTTTAAAGGCAAAATTGAACGTGTCCGAAAAGGCAAACGAGAATTATTAGAATCTCCAAGTAATTTATTTTATCAAAGTTATTTTTATCCTTTAAAGAGAGTGATTAAGGACTTTAGCGGAAGCTTAATATCTCAAAGGGAAAATGTAGAAAAACAAGATTCACTTTTGCAAAAAACTAATGGAGAAAAAATCTTTCAAGCAGACGCGACAGACTTAAAAGAAATAGAATCCCAAAGTGTGGATTTTATCTATACTGACCCGCCTTATGGGGCGAAGATTCCCTATCTCGATTTAAGCACGATGTGGAATGTATGGCTTGATTTTGTATTTCAGCACCAAGACCCAAAATTGTGGCAAATTCTTGTAGATAGTGCGGAGAATATTGGTTTTGAATATGTTGGTAGTGTGCGGCAAGACAATGGGCAAGCAAGCTTTAAAAAAGTGCAGAATCCTAGCACTGTGCTAGCAGGACAGATTATTATCTATTTCAAGAAAGTTGATAACGCAAAAGTGCGTGCAAAACTTGAAGTGGGTATAGATATAATGGAGCTAATGTTCCAAGATATTGAGGAAATTATTGTTGAGAGTAATGGGGCAAACTTAGAAGAAATTTGGAATTCTCTAGTGATTAAAGCAATGAATAATGGTTATTTGCATGAGATAGCAGATAAATTTGCAAATTTTATCCCTGCAATTAATGAACGATTTGATTGTGATGAGAATCAAAAATATCATTTACGAGAGAATGCGAGCTTTAGTAATTATGGGATTCCGTTAGAAAAAAGAGTAGAATATCTCATAAGAACAATTTTGAGTAAGGCAAAGTCTCAAAATAAAAGCATAAAGTTTGATGATTTGGTTCTTAGCGTGATTCCGCTTTCAAAAAATGGAATCCAAGCAAGCAATAAACTTATAAAAGAAATTCTAAATGAGGTTGCCATAGAGGATGAATCCGCGGGAGAGTGGAGATTAAAAGGAGAAAGAGGAATGCAAGGAAATTTGTTTGATGACGACTAACAAGATAGAAATCAGCAAAAAAATCTTAAAAATCACAGGTTCTACGAATGCGCAATTTGACCTTATCAAAGAGGGGGATAAGGTGCTCTTGGGTTTAAGTGGAGGCAAGGATTCTATTTTGCTTGCGACACTTCTAGCAAGGCTTAAAAAATATGCGCCTTTTGACTTTGAGTTTAAAGCTATTACGATTGATTATGGGAGAGGGGGAGAGTATGAATATATCTTTGAATATTGTAAGAAGCTTGGAATCCCTTATGAATTATATCAAACAGATATTTATAAGATTTTAGAGGAAAACAAACGCGAGGGGAGCGTGGTTTGTAGCTTTTGTTCTCGTATGCGGAGGGGTGCGCTTTATACCAAAGCCCTAGAGGGAGGATTCAATAAGTTGGCTCTAGCGCACCACTTAGATGATGCGGCGGAGAGCTTTATGATGAATCTTACTTACAATGGAGCATTGCGCTCTATGCCTCCCATTTATAGAGCGGGGAATGGCTTGTATGTGATTCGTCCGCTGATTTTTGTGCGGGAGCGGCAAATTATTGACTTTATTGCCAAAAATAACATTTATATTGCCCCTGATTGTAATTGTCCAATTCTCTGGCAAGCTGATGACAAACGCCCTTATGCAAGAGAGCAAACCAAACAACTGCTCAAGGAAATGGAGGAGAGAAATAAAGACCTTTTTACTTCCTTGAAAGTAGCTTTGAGCAATGTGCATTTAAAGAGCCTCTTTGATATACGTTATTTGGATAGACAAGAATAGATTGCGCTTGCTTGGGGGGTTCTTGCAATAGTGCATTGGTAAATAAAAAGGAATCCAACATTATAGATTGCCACGCCGAAAATAAAGCTCGCAATGACGCAAAGGCTGAATTTGCTTTGTGCAGGATTATAGATTGCCACGAAAATTTTACAAATTTTCTCGCAATGACAAATCCCCGCCGTCATTGCGAGGCTTTAGCCGAAGCAATCCATAATGTAGAATCACATAGAGTCTTAATGCTAATCTTTTAAGATTCCATTGTAAGAGTTTCTGTATTTAAATTAGATTGCCACAGCGTATAAGAGCTTTGCAATGACAATGATAGCAGAATTATGAGTGTGCTAGATTATGGAACGAATGCTTACGCATTCTTGCAACGACAGAGTAACAGAATCGCAAGGGGAATCCTTGCGGGAGTTTTAGAGTTTGTCTGCATTTTGTGAGAGGTATTCTGCTACGCCTTTTGCGTCTGCTTTCATACCCTTATCGCCTTTGTGCCAACCTGCGGGGCAAACCTCTCCGTGTTGCTCAAAGAAAGTTAAAGCATCACACATTCTTAGCATTTCGTCCATATTGCGCCCTAGTGGCAAGTCGTTAATCACAGAGTGGCGCACAACTTGGTTTTTGTCAATTAGAAAAGAGCCACGAAGCGCGACTGCATCATTGATGAGCACTTCATAATCACGAGAGATTTGTTTGGTAATGTCTGAAACCATTGGGAATTGCACATTTCCGATTCCGCCTTGATTGATTGGAGTGTTTTTCCAAGCGAAATGCACGACATCAGAGTCAATAGATACGCCAATAACATTGAATCCTTTTTCATTAAACGCTTTTACTCTATGGTCCATTGCGATAATTTCAGAGGGGCAAACGAAAGTAAAGTCTTTGGGCCAAAAGAAAACAACTGCGCCCTTTTCGCCTAAGTTTTTTGAAAGTTCAAAATCCTCTACAATCGTATTGTTTGCTAAAACTGCTGGAGCTTTGAAGTCTGGAGCTTTTTTTGTTACTAACATTATTAAATCCTTATAAAAATAATTTATTGATAAAAACTATCAATTGACGAATACTAGCGAATCTTAGATAAATTCAAGATTAAATTAAGTTTATTTTTAGGGGGGGGGGGCATAATATGAGCTTTATTTTAATAGAAAAAGGATTGTAAATGAAATACAAGAAATTAATGTTGTGTTTAGGTGTATGCTCTTTGCTTATTGCGGATTGCACTTTTAAAGGGGGCAATGAAATTTTAGCCAAAAAGACACAAGAGGATTTCAAAAAAGAGTTGATTAAGGGTAAAACAACCAAAGCACAAGTGATACAAATGTATGGTAAGCCAACAGGGACGCATATAGAGGAAGATGGCACGGAGACATTGGTGTATGAGTATGCAGAAGCAGATTACGATGCGACAAATCATATTCCCTTGATTGGAGGTTTGATTTCCAAAGATGAAGCAAGAAGCCACAATTTACAGATTTATTTCACCAAAAAAGATGTGGTGAAATCCTATACACTTTTTAGAAGTTCGTTGCAAAATCAGGGCGTTAAATTACAATAAATTCCCTGCAAATTGGGATTCATCCATTTTTTGTTTAGTGAAAATAGGACAAAGTGGCAGAATCCCAAAGTCTCAATCTAACACATTAAGCACAAAATAACAAATCTCATATTCTCGCATTTAAATTTGATGATTCACAAGGATAATTTCTCTACATTTAGGGATTCATTACCGCAATTTAAATTTTAAGTTTGTTTGTGATAGAATTTCAAAAATTTCAAATACAAGGTGAATTTATGCAAAAAGAGTTTCTTTTTACTTCCGAATCTGTAACCGAGGGACACCCGGACAAAATGGCAGACCAAATCAGCGATGCGATTTTGGACTACATTATAGAACGTGATACAAAAGCAAGAGTAGCGTGCGAGACTTTGCTTTCTAATGGTTATTGCGTGATTGCAGGTGAGTTAAAAACAACGGCTTATGCACCAATGCAAGACATTGCAAGACGCGTCGTGCGTGAGATTGGCTATATTGATGCAAGATATGGGTTTGATTATCATAGTGCCGGTGTGCTTAATGGCGTAGGCGAGCAAAGTCCCGACATTAATCAAGGAGTGGATAGAGAAGACGGCGAGATTGGGGCGGGTGACCAAGGATTGATGTTTGGTTATGCGTGTAGAGAAACAGATGTCTTAATGCCTCTGCCGATTTATTTGTCGCATAGAATCACAGAGGGTTTGGCGCGTGCGAGAAAAGACGGCACTTTGCCTTTCTTGCGTCCCGATGGTAAATCACAAGTAACAATTAAGTATGCCAATGGTGTGCCGGTGGGGATTGATACAATCGTGGTTTCTACGCAACATAGCCCAGAAACTTCACAAAACACTCTAAGAAGTGCGGTAATTGAAGAAGTGGTGAAGAAAGTTTTGCCACAAGAGTTTGCAAATGATAACATTCGTTACTTTGTGAATCCCACAGGCAAATTTGTCATTGGAGGACCTCAAGGGGATGCGGGTTTGACAGGGCGCAAAATCATTGTGGATACTTATGGTGGAAGCTGTCCGCACGGGGGAGGAGCGTTTAGCGGTAAAGACCCAAGCAAAGTAGATAGAAGTGGAGCATACGCAATGCGCTATGTGGCAAAGAATCTCGTAGCAAGCGGAGTTTGTGATAAAGCCACGATTCAAATTGCTTATGCTATCGGGGTGGTTGAGCCTGTTTCTATCCTTGTCAATACGCACGGCACAGGCAAATTTGAGGATTCCAAGATTGAAGAATGCGTCAAACAGGTTTTCCGCTTAACTCCACGTGGAATTATAGAATCCCTAGATTTGCTACGCCCAATCTATCAAAAAACCGCAAGTTATGGACATTTTGGACGCGAATTGCCAGAATTTACTTGGGAGAGGACAGACAAAGTCGAGGCAATCAAGGATTATTTTAATCTCAAATAGTTTTTAAAAGTTTGTGAGTAGGAAAACTTGATTGGTTTTGCGCGTGAGTGTGTAATGATTTACAACTCTTCTTGCAAAACAAATGTTAAGGGGTTATACACGGTGAAATTTGCGATTTCTGAAGTTGGAATAAAGATTGCCAAGCAATGGAAAGGAATAAAGCTTTAGTTTTTTGCTTAAGCGAAAGAGATAATCCTCTTCCTTGCGCGTGCTTTGAGAAATGTCAATCCTGCGGATTCTCCTTAAATCATCTCCTTTGCAAAGCCCGCCATCTATGGTGCTAAAGGCAAAATCGTATCCACAAGCGGATAAAAGATTCAAGGCATTTGCATTAAAATCTCCTCTAGGAAAGCAGAATCCAAAATGCTTTTTGTAGGGAAATATCTCCAAAATCTTATCTCTTGAACGCGTCAATTCTTGTTTCAACCTCTCTGTGTCCTCGCTATTGCAAGAAAAATGTGTTGCGCTGTGGCTATCAAACTCCATAAGCCCACTTGCGTGCATTTCTAAAATTTCAGAAAGATTTAAGAAATATTCTAAATCGCTAGAGTAGTTGAAGTCTTTATGGAGTTTTGGCTCTAAATCATAAGTCCCTCGCTTAGAATCGCGAATTGTATCGGTAATCAAAAAACACACCGCAGGGATTCTTAACTCTTTTAAGATAGGGAATCCAAAGCGATATAAATCAAAATATCCATCATCAAAAGTCAAGAGCACTTTTTTCTTTCCGATGTTTTTATTTTGCAAAATCGCTTCTATAAACTCGCCATAGGTGATAAAGGTAAATCCCATATCTAAAATTCGTAAAATCGCCTTTTGGAGCATTGTTGGACTAATCGTTAAACTATCGCTTTGTGTGTGAATGTGATGCAGTGTGCAGAGACAAATTGGAAACATTAATTGCGCTCCTTATATGGAATCTTGGAGGCTTTGAGTAGCTTGGTTGAGAAGGTTTTCAAGCGCGCCTTTAAGCTGTGTGTGGTCGTGGTGGGTGCAAACATAATCTAAAGCCTCTCTTGCATATCTTAGAGATTCTTCTTTGTGTGCGATGAGATGTAAGATTTGGCGACTTAAATCTTCTGCGTCCAAATATGAAGCACAAAGTCCCCTCTGTTTGTGGGTAATCAAATGATTCATCGGAGGCTTGTCATACACTACGATAGGCACTTGCGAACACATTGCCTCCAATAATACCGTGCCAAGCCCTTCGGTGTGGCTTGCGAAGACATAAACATCAAAGGCTTTAATGATATTGAGGGCATCTTCACGCCAACCTGTGAAAATAATGCGTTCCCCTGCTTTGAAGTCTTGTTGGATTTGATTTTTGATTCCTTCATTGATTCCACCGCCGAAGACAATCACCGCATTGGGATATTTTTCATACACAAGCTTGGCGGCTTGAGCGAAATCATACACGCCTTTTTTGGGATACAAAGAAGTGAAAGTGCCAACCACCAAAGAATCCTCTGTGATTCCAAATTCCTCTCTAAAGTTGCTTTTTGTTTGTTTGAAGATTGTAGTATCAATGGTGCTTGGGAGATAAAATAGTTTAGATTTTGGGACGCCAATTTGCTCTAAATATTCCCCTACCGCTTCAGAAATGTATAGAATCTTATCAAATAAGTGTGTATGTAATGCTTTAGAGAAAAAGCCTTTGATAGGGTAGAGATTGTGCCTTTCACGCATAAAAATTGTGTGGATTCCATTGAGTCTGCATAAAATGCGCGTGGCTGCCCCTATCCAACTATCAGTAGAATCGTGGGTAATGACGCAATGGATATGGTGTTTTTTGACGATAGAAAAAAGCTTAGGAATACTTTGATGATAAGTTTTCTTAGACATTTCGCACGCAATCACTTCAAAGCCGAGATTCTCTGCTCTTTGTGCGATTTGTGTGTTTGGATTGGCAAACAAAAAGACTTTATGCCCAAGTTCGCGCATAAGATTCATTTCGTTTAAGACTTTATTTTGCCCCCCCCCCCAATTTTTTAGAGTCTCTGTGTGCAGAATATTCATTTGTTTGTTCTTTTTTCTTTGATATGCTTTACTGCTACAAATCCAAGCCACATCATAAAGCATACAGCAGAAATGCTCACCCAAGTCTCTACCAAGCCTACGGGCTGCGTGAGGTCAAAGCAACTCTCTAACATATTTCTCCTTTTTGTCCTGAATTAATCATTTACTTTTTAAAGATAAAACCTCTGCACAACGTGCGCACGGCTCATTTTCACTTGTTGCAATAAATTGCCAACAACGTGGGCATTTCTGTCCTTTGGCTTGGCAAATGGCATAGGTTTCACCCTCAAAAGTAAAGGCTCTCAAGACATTGGAATCTTGCGTCTCACCCCGCACAGCACTTACCATAAGCCATAGGTTAAGCTCTTTAAATCCTGCCATTTTGGCTGGAATCACCAAATCTACCTCTAAAGTGGATTTGATTTTGGATTCTTTTTTGAGGCTATCTATCTGCTCTAAGAAGCAAGAACGCAAAGCAAGGAGATTTTCAAAGTCTATACTAGGTGTTTCAAAGCTAGGGAGCGGCTGATAAACAACTTCAAGCACAGCAGTTTGTAGGTTTGTAATCTCCTTTGTGATTCCACAACTCTCAAGCAGTGCTTTGCTTTTTGTATGGTTTAGGGCTTCATTAATGGTGTAAGTAAGAATCGGGGCGAGAAGTCCAAATAATCTTCCACAAATCAAAGCCATTACACTTTGGGCTGCTTTGCGTTCGCTAGAATTTAGGGCATTGCAGTAAAGATTGTCTTTACATAAATCCAAATAGATTCCGCTAAGTTCTGCATTTAAAAAATAATTTAGCTCTTGCAAGCCTTTTGAAAATTCGTATTCCTTAAAGAGTGAATTCACAAGGTCAAAGCAAGACTTTGCGCGTCCTAGTATCCATAAGTCAATCGGGTTAAAATTCTTTAATTCTAAGCTCTCTAATGATTCTACATTGGCGAGCAAGAAACGAATCGTATTGCGGATTTTGCGGTAGTTTTCGCTGACTTGTTTGAGGATATTGTTTGAGATTCTTTGGTCGTTTTGATAATCACTCTGTGCTACCCAAAGTCGCAAGATTTCCGCGCCAAATTCTTTTAAAATATCTTTGGGAGCAATGACATTGCCTTTGGATTTGCTCATTTTTTCGCCATTTTCGTCCATTGTGAAACCGTGTGTCAAAATGCTTTGATAGGGTGCGCATTGGTGGATAGCACAACTCACAAGCAATGAGCTATGAAACCAACCTCTGTGCTGGTCGCTACCCTCTAAATACATACTCGCAGGATAATCCCCGCTCGCATATTTGCTACTTTGAAGCACGGCTTTCCAAGTGCTTCCACTATCAAACCACACATCTAGGATATGATGCACTTTTTCTAAATGCCCTGCTTTGTCTTTGTGCTGCGGTGGGAGTAACTCCTCTACACTTTTGCTCCACCAAGCATCGCAGCCCTCTTTCTCAAAAATTTCTGCGATGAAGTCTAAGATTTCTGAATCTAATAAAACTTCACCATTGCGTTTGTCTTTGAAAAATGCAATAGGCACGCCCCAATCCCTTTGTCTTGAAATGCACCAATCGGGGCGATTTTCAATCATAGAGTAGATTCTACGCATTCCGTGTTCTGGGTAGAATCGTGTTTGGTAGATTTGCTCTAATGCCACTTCGCGTAAGGTTTTGCCCTCTTGAGTATAAGGCTCGTCCATCAAAATAAACCATTGGGCAGTCGCACGAAAGATTACAGGTTGGTGCGAACGCCAACAATGCGGGTAAGAATGCTTGATTTTGCTATGATACAATAGGTGTTCTCCTAAGAGTTCCAAGATTCTTGTGTGCGTATCAAAGATAAATTTCCCCACAAATTCATCGGGATTAAAGAATAATCGTTCGCGTTTTAATGTTTCATCAAAGCAACCTTTGTCATCTACGGGCATTATCATCGGTAGATTGTATTTAAGCCCGATGAAGTAGTCCTCTTCCCCGTGTCCGGGTGCAGTATGCACGCAGCCACTTCCCTCACCACTTGCGACATGCTCTCCTAAAACAAGCTTGGAATCTCTCCCATTGAGGGGATTCGTTGCGGATTTGTTTTCTAAGATTTGGGCTTGAAAGGTTTTGAGGATTTTATCCTCTACCACACCCAATTGTGCCAATTTTTCTACTTGCGAAGCAAGCACTACCTTGCCATCTTGAGTTAGCGCATAGAGTTCTTCAGGATTGAGTGCGATTCCGCTATTGGCAGGTAGTGTCCAAGGGGTTGTTGTCCAAATCACGCAAGCGGCTTTGTCTAAACCTAGTTCTTTTGCGCCAAGTGCTTGGAGTGCGTCTTCTTGCAAGGGAAAAGCGACAAAGATAGAATCGCTTTCTTTCTCTTCATATTCTACTTCTGCTTCGGCAAGGGCAGTTTGACAAGCCCAACTCCAATAAACGGGCTTACTTCTTTCTTTAAGCAGTCCCTTTTTAGCAACCTCACAAAGTGCTCTGTAAATGTCTGCTTCAAAGGTGAAATCCATTGTTTTATAAGGATTCTCAAAGTCGCCAAAAACCCCAAGTTCCAAAAATTCGTCTTTTTGAATGGTGACAAACTCTTGTGCGTGCCCCCTACAAAGTTCGCGGATTTTGATTTTGGGCAGAGAGTCCTTTTTTTCTTTGCCGAGCTTTTTTTCTACTTGTTGCTCAATGGGCAATCCGTGGCAATCCCACCCCGGCGTGTAAAATACCTTTTCTCCTTGAAAATAATGCTGCTTGACAATCATATCTTTGAGTGTTTTGTTGAGTGCGTGTCCAATATGAATGTGTCCATTCGCATAAGGTGGTCCATCGTGCAGATTGAAAGTCTTGCGGACATTTTGGCGGTTTTGTTGCATTGTTTGATAAATGCCACTCTTTTTCCAAGCAAGATAAGTTTTGGGTTCATTTTGCGGGAGATTTCCACGCATAGGAAAGCTAGTTGTAGGCAATGCGAGCGTATCTTTGTAATCCATAATCAATTCCCTTTTTGAAGACAAATAAAGCTTGGATTCTACCTTGATTTCTTTTAAAAGTGCCTAATTTTTAAGTCTTTTTAACGAATTTTTGATTACACTTGAATCTATGAAAAAACACCCTTTCTCTTTGTATTGCTATTTTGTATTGGAATCCTTGAGGCTTCAAGTGGTGTAAAACCGCAAAGGATAGTCGTTAAGGAATCAAATGACACAAAGCATTAATCAAAATCATTTATTTGCACGCAAAATAATTTTAGCTTTTTTAGGCTTCTTGCTTATTTTCTTTAGTCTAGCTGCTTTGCTCTTTTCACCCTTTGGCAATGCTTATATTAGGAATTTTTTATTATCCAAGCTAGAATCTCAAACGCATTTTCAATGGGAGGCGCGGCATTTTAAACTTACCCCCTCGCATCTTTCTTTGGAAGCCGTGGCGCAAAATGGGCAGTTAGAATTGTTTTTAGAGAGTGAATATTCTTTGTTTTTGCGTAATTTTAAAGGCTCTTTTTTGCTAAACTCCAAAGGTTTTAGCACAAAATTAGCAGACAAAACCTTGAAGTTTAGCGATAATTCTTGGATTGAGGGAGAGTTTGGCGGGGAGTTCGCGCATTATACTTTGCAAGCACAAAGCAATCTTTTGGATTCAGAAAGTGATTTGAATGCTATTGGTTCGTATTTGGAGCTGCAAGGTTTGAGTTTGCATACCAAAAACGCAAGCTTGAGTGCGCTTTTTGCCTTATTTGATGAAGCTCCCTATGGTGAGGGGATTTTAAATTTTGATTTGAAATTAGAGAGAAGCGGTGATTCCTCTTATGGCATTTCTGATTATAATGGAATCTTAAATGCAAGCTTAGAGGGAGGAGATTTAGACGCAGAGGAGTTTTTATCGCATTTTAACCTTACGATTCCGCCCACGCACTTTATGGGTGAATTGCAAGGAGAGATTCATCATAATACATTCAAGCATTATCTTAAAATGTATTCTAGCGTTGGTGATTTTGAGCTTAAGGGCGCAAGCAATCTTGCAACTTTGGCAACGAATACGGAGTTTCATCTTAATTTTCAAAATCTCTCGCCCCTCTCGCCTTTTTTTGGGATTCCGCTTAATGGTGCTTTAAGTACAAAAGGAATCGCCAAGGGGGATACAAAAAATATGCTCATCAATGGCACAATGACATTGGAGCATTCACCTTTGGATTTTCGTTTAAGTCTGCAAAATTTGCAAGCCAATACTCTTAAAATCACGAGTCAGAATTTGGAAGCAAGTGCGCTTTTTACTCTTTTGAACCAACCTGCGTTTTTAATGGGGGTTTTAAATCTTGATTTGGATTTGCGTGATTTTGCGCGCGGAATCTCGGGAGTTGTTGTAATGCAAAGTCAAAATTTGCTGATTAATAGCCCATTAATAGAAATGCACACGCATATCGGATTCCCAGCCCAAACCTTTCAAATGGAATCCAAGATAGAGCTAGCACAAGGGAAGGGAATCTTAAACTATGCCTTAAACTCCAATCTTGCAAGCCTCCAAAGTCAAGAGGGCAAAATTTCTTTACAGCCTTTTGCATTTGAGATTCCACAAGAAGTTACTCTAAAAAAGATTCAAAACTTTTCTTATCGGAATAAAAGCTTGTTTAAAGGCACTCTGAAAGCACAAGGAGTTGTAATGAATGATTCTTTAAATTTTAAAGGTGCGATAGAAGAGGATTCTAATAAGCAAGGCAATGCGTTTAGTTTATCATTGGATAAAGCTGCTTGGAATCTTTCCCTTAATCAATTAAATAGCACACAGATTTATACAATCTTTCCTGAAATTCCACATTATTTTGAGGGGATAGCGAATCTGAATATCAAAGAAGACTTCACAGAGAGAATGCGTTATGTCCATTTTGATACTGCTCATTTGCGATTCCGCAATACCGCACTTTTGCGCACTTTGAATCAAGCGACACAACGAAATCTTGCCCCCTATTCTTTTAGTGGTTTTCTCTATCACCAGATTTTACCCGATGCGCAGTTGCATAGTACGATTTTGCTTCAATCTAAAGATTCTAATTTACCCAAATCGCAAGAGATACAAATCCAATCTTCAAAAATTGTTACAAATCTTAACACTTCTGCTTTACAAGGAAATTTGCTTTTAAAACGCAATGAAAACATTAAAAACCATAGACTATATGGAAGCATTCATCAGCCTAAAATCCAATAATTATTGGAGAAATTTTATAATTTAATTTTTATTTAAGTAAATTTAAATAATAGGTTTATTTTTGTTCTGCTTTAATTCCGAATCAAATTTTTAATTTATAAGGTGTTTAATAGCAATGGAAGATTTAAAACAGACCTATCCAGATGCACTTCCTTATCATCAAGGAGGCAAAATTGAAGTGGTTGCACGCAAGCAATTAAACAACGAGCACGATTTATCTATCGCTTACTCTCCCGGTGTTGCTGTCCCTTGCAAAGAGATTGCACGCGACCCGCACACGGCTTATGAATATACTGCTAAAGGCAATCTTATCGCGGTAATTTCTAATGGCACAGCGGTTTTGGGGCTCGGTGATATTGGTGCGCTTGCAGGGAAGCCTGTAATGGAGGGGAAATCCGCATTATTTAGGAAGTTTGCCGATATTAGCGCATTTGATATTGAAGTTGATGAAACGAATCCGGACAAGTTGATTGAGATTGTACGTGCCATTGCACCAACTTTTGGCGGAATCAACCTAGAAGATATTAAAGCACCCGAATGTTTTTATATAGAATCGCGTCTCAAAGAGATTCTTGATATTCCAATTATGCACGATGACCAGCACGGAACAGCAATTATTTCAACCGCAGGAATCATTAATGGATTGAAAATCACAAACAGAAAGGCGGAAGATTTAAAAATTGTCGTTTTTGGAGCGGGGGGAGCGGCAATTGCGTGTGCGAAAATGGCACAGAATCTAGGAGCAAAAGAAGTCATTATGTTTGATAGCAAGGGGGCAATTACAACTTCAAGACAAGACTTAAATGGATTCAAGAAAGAATTTGCAGTTTCGCGTGAGATTCGTTCTTATAAAGAGGCACTAGATGGCGCAGATGTCATACTCGGGCTTTCTCGTGGTGATATTTTGACCGCCAAAGACATTGAGGGAATGAATCCGAATCCTATGATTTTTGCGATGAGTAATCCAATTCCAGAAATTGACCCAAAGATTGTGCATGAGGTGCGCCCCGATGCGATTATTGCGACAGGTAGAAGCGACTATCCTAACCAAATCAATAATGTTTTGGGATTCCCTTATATTTTCAAGGGAGCTTTAAAGGCGCGCGCAAAATGTATCAACGAGGAAATGAAATTCGCTTGTGCGCAAGCTCTTGCAGCGGTGGCAAGAGAGCCAATTCCTGAAGACTTGCGAGTGAAATTAGAGCAGATTCACGGAAGAAAGTTTGAGTTTGGCAAAGAATACATTATCCCAAGCCCCTTTGATACACGCCTAAAAGAATTTATTTCTAATGCCGTAGCTCAAGCTGCGATTGATAGCGGTGTCGCACGCGTTGAGAGTTTAGAATCCTAATACTAGGATTGTTGGATTAAGCAAACTGCCAAAGGAAATTTATATGGAAGAGTTTTCTTATAAGCTCGTAATGTTTGGCTTTAGCGCGCTTTGCGAGGATTTAGAGGAAGTTAAAAGACGACTTTCGCTCTATCCTGCCGAACGATACGAACTTGAAAACGGCGAAGAGTGTTTTCTAATAGACCTCGTTACGCGGGATTCTTATCCTATTGTGCTTGAGGAAGGAAAATTTGTGATAAAGGGAATGGAATCGCAATAAATCTATTACCTCAAGGCTTCAGATAGTTTTCTTTGATGAGCAGATTTACAACTTCTCTAAAGAGTGGCACAGCAGTGCGTGCGGCGAAATAGGCTTCGGCTTCATTGGGCTCAAAGACGCTAATACCAATCGTGTATTCATTGCCTTTTTCATCATTTGCAAAGCCAAAAAACGAGCTATTGTATTTGCTCACATATTTTCCACCTTGTGCGATATGCGCCGTGCCTGTTTTGCCACCAATCGTAATCCCTTGCACTTGTGCCGTTTTCCCTGTACCCTCATTGACGACTTTGACTAAAGCGTTTTTAACTTCTTTGGCAGTTTTGTCGCTAAGGATTCTAATGGGTGTTTGGTGTTTGAGTTTATAACGGATAGATTTGGAATCTTGGATATATTCCACCAAGTAAGGCTCATAAGAGATTCCGTGATTGATGATGATATTATAGGCTTTAAGCATTTGCATAAAGGTTGTGCGCAATCCATAGCCATAAGATGCTGTCGCGCGATAGACATCGCTTTGGAATCGTTTTGCGTCTGGAATCACTCCCACGCGCTCGTAAGGCAAGTCAATCCCGCTTAAATTGCCAAACCCAAAAGCTTGCAAGGCGGCATTGTATTCTAGCGGACTTAAACGTTGTGCAATCTTTGCCATACCAATATTGCTAGAATAGAGTAACACTTCTTCGGCGGTAGCGGATTTTAATCTGTGTGTGTCGGTAATATAGAAATTATGCAGTTTAAAGCGTCCATTTTCTAAATCAATGGTTTCTTTAGGATAAATGAGATTCTTATCAAGCAAAATAGCATAAATAATGGGCTTGATAATGCTTCCGGGCTCATAGGAGTATTCAATCGCATTGGTGTTAAGTTTGGAATAATCATTTTTGGTGATTAAATTGGGATTGAAACGCGCATTGCTTGCAAGGCTTAAGATTCTGCCGCTTTTGCTTTCCATAATGCCAATGAGAATTTCTTTTGCACCAAGTTGGGCAGCATTTTCATCGGCAAGTCGTTCTATCTTTTTTTGCAATTTTAATGGAATAGAGCTGATAATATCATAGCCATCTATCCTTTCTTTGAAAGTGGAACGTTTGTTCAAGATAACATTGAAGCCAATATCGCGTTGCCCAATCATCAGCAAATCACTCATAGGCTCTAACTCATTATCAAAGCTTTTTTCTATTCCTTTTACGCCTTGCACGTGTGTAATGTTGGTATCATTTTGTTTATTAACATAGCCAAGAATTGGCTCCATTGTGTCTTGGTAAAGATAGTCTCTGGATTCTCCACTTTCCACGACTGATAAGCCATATTTGAAAATATGTCCATTCTCATCTTCATAACTTTGAAAAACATCTAATTGGTTGAGCTTTAGATTGAGTTGTTTTAGATAGCTTGCAGTTTTAGAATCAATATCGTATGAAAGTGTAACATTGCCCTTTTGTGTTAATTTAGAACGAATTTGACTTTTGGGAATCTTGCTATAAATACTAAAAAGATTGATAAAAAGTTCTTTTTTTTGCGGATTGATATTGTAAGTATTTACCACAGCTTTATAGACTTTTTTGCTTGAGGCAAGTAAGAATCCATCACTACTATAAATATTTCCTCTAATTGCGTTTTCAACGCGTTTGGCTTGGAAGTTTGGGAGTTTGCGTTCTGTAAAATTATGGTAAAAGATTGTGCCCAAAAAGATGCCAAATCCTATTCCCATTGCAAGAAATAGGAGGAGGATTTTGCCTGTTTTTTTGGATTGAGTGTCATTCATTACAAATGCAGAAGCATTAAATTTGCGTTTTTATCAATTCTTTATAGGCACTGATTGCTTTGTTGCGCACCTCTAGCATTAGTTTCATACTATTTTCAGCTTTTCCAATAGCAATTGCAGCTTGATGAATATCTTTGATTTGTCCTGTTGCCATATCCGCCATTACTTGGTCATTGGTTTTTTGGTAGGCATTCACTTCATCTACAGCTTCTTTTAGCATACTGCCAAAACTTTTAGAGGGCGGATTCAAATCGTGATTTGGCGAAAGACTCGGAATATCTTGGAGTTGAGAGTTTAACTTCTCTATATCTACTCCATATTTGTTAATTTCCATTTATAATCCTTTTTATGCTTGGAACATTGTAATTGCTGTGCTTGCCATATTTTTGGCACTTTGAAACACCGCAACATTTGCCTGATAGGCTTTGGTTGCTTCAATTAAATCTGCCATTTCTACTACTGCATTAATGTTTGGATACGCGACATAACCTTCAGAATTTGCATCCGGGTGGTTTGGTTCGTATTTCATTTTTGGTTGCGTGTCATCACGAACGATTTTATCTACATAAACACTCATTAGCGTAGGTTTTGGCTTCCTTTGCTCATCAAATGTGTCCATTTCGTCTAATGGATCTTCATATTTTAGCAAATTATTGCTGTTTTCATACTTTTGATTTAAAACTTTGTCAAAATCAAATGCTTTGAGCACAAGTTCTCTTCGTCTATAAGGTCCGCCCTCATCGGTTCGTGTGGTATTTGCGTTAGCAATGTTACTAGAAATTAAATTTACCCTTTGACGTTGAGCCGATAGCCCATAACCACTAATGTCAAAACTAGATAAAAACATTCAAAACTCCTTAAAGATTGCGTGCAGATTCTACTGCATAAGTAAAGATTGCGCCTTGTTTGCGCAATGCACCAACAATCGCTTGATACATAATATCGTTTTTGCCCATTTCGCTTGTTTCAATGTCCAAATCTACACTATTGCCATCATTGCGAGATAAGTGCCCATCACGATAAAACATTGTGGGACGTTTCAAGTCCATTTCTTCCATAGGTAGCAAATGATTTTTGTTTGTGATTGCCACATCAAGCTCTAGTTTGCGATTGCGATTGAAGATTTCGTCCGCTTTGGCTGCCATCATTTGTTCAAAGTTTATATCTTTTGGGCGATACATTGGAGTAGAAACATTGGCGATATTGCTCGCAATCATATCTCTTCGTAAAGCTCTATGGTCAAGGGCTTCTTGCGCAAGTAAGCGTGCGGGGCTATAAGCAAAAATGCTCATATCAAACTCCTAAATTTGAACTTTACAAAGAGTAAGCAAGTTTTATTCCATAATGCAAATAATCTGCAAAAATTATTTATTCTTTTAAGCTTTTCATATCAATCACATAGCGGAATTTCGCTTTACCGCTCGTGAGATTCTCATACGCTTCGTTGATTTGCTCAATAGAAATAATCTCCGTTTCAGGATAGATTTTGTGTTGCAGCGAGAAATCGAGCATTTCTTGCGTCTCTTTCATACCGCCAATCATCGAGCCATAGACCTTCTTGCCCGCGCCCCAAACGAGCCGCATAAGGTCAATTTTGAGATTCGTCTCTGCTGGTGGCAAGCCGACAATTGCCATTTCGCCGCCGAACTTCAGCAAATCCATATACGCATTCACATCATATGTTGTCGGAATCGTGCTGATGATGAAATCGAAACGTTCCTTGACGCCTTTTGTGTCGGTATAGAGTGCCTTTGCTCCGAGCTCGAGCGCCTCTTTTTCTTTGTTGCGATTCCGCGCAAACACGCTGACTTCCGCGCCCATTTTGAGTGCGTATTTGAGTGCCATCACGCCAAGCCCGCCAAAGCCCGCCACGGCGACTTTATCGCCCGCCTTGACATTGCTAAATTTAATCGGCGAATAGGTTGTGATTCCCGCGCAAAGCAGCGGCGCGACTTTCTCGAGCGGCGCGCCCTCGGGGACTTTTACGGCGAATTTTTCGCTCACGACAATGTTGTTCGAATAGCCGCCATAGGTTGGTTCGTTGTCGTGGAAATGGTCGTGGCAGTCGTAGGTGAAGACGGTTTTGCCGTTTTCGCAAAACTGCTCTTGGCTGCGCTTGCATGCCTCGCATTCACCGCAGCTATTGACCATACAGCCCACGCCGGCATAGTCGCCCACCTTGAATTTGCTCACCTTTGCGCCCACAGCCGCCACGCGCCCGGCGATTTCGTGCCCGGGCACCATTGGGAAGATTCCCTTGTGCCATTCTTCGCGTGCGCTGTGAATGTCGCTGTGGCAGATTCCGGCAAAGAGAATCTCAATGAGAATGTCATTTTCGCCAAGCGCGTGGCGTGAGAACGAGAAAGGTTTAAAGGTATCGCTTTTGTGTGCGACTGCATAGCCTTTGGCAGTGATTCTTTGCCCATTTTGTGCTTGTGTCAAATTATCTTTTAATAACATTTTTTCTCCTTAATTGAATTATTCTAAAGTTTGGCAAAACCCTAAAACTTAAATGCAAAATTATAAAGCATAAGACTTGCTCTCTGTCAAGAGAATTTATAATTTCGCAATACAGGATTCTATGCGTTTGAAGCCCTCATCTATCTCTTCTTTTGTAATTGTGAGGCTTGGTAAGAATCGTGCAGTATTTTTTCCGCTTTTTAACACCAAGACACCCTCTTCAAAGGCGACATTTAAGAATTTTGTCAAGGTGTCTAAATCTCTCACTCTAAGCCCGCGCATAAGCCCTAAACCTACTTCTTCTGTGAAAATTTCTGAATGGGATTTTTGCAGACTTTGGAGTTTTTGGGTAAAGTATGCAATCGTCTCCTCTAACTTCCCGCTTTGTTTTTGTGCCGATAGAATCTCTAGTACTTCTAGTGCCGCCCGCGTGGCTAGGAAGTTTCCACCAAAGGTGCTTCCGTGGTCGCTTGGAGCAAAAATATCTTTGAGATTCGTCATCACCGCACCAATAGGCACACCACCGGCTAGCCCTTTTGCCGTAGTAATTACATCGGGCGTGATTCCATATACTTGTGAGGCAAACAGCTCGCCACTGCGATAAACACCTGTTTGCACTTCATCAATCATTAGCAAAATATTCTTTTCTTTCAGAATTTTGGCGAGTTTTTGCACTTCTTGCTTATCAAAAGGCGTGATTCCACCCTCGCCTTGCACAAGCTCCAAGAGCACCGCGCAAGTTACACTGCTAATTTTGTTTGGCACATCGTCTAAATCCTTTGCATAAACGAATCCATCGGGAAATGGTCCGAAGTATTGGTGCATTTTGCTTTGCGCAGTTGCCTTGAGGGTGCTAATCGTGCGCCCGTGAAAAGAGGAATCTAATGTGATGACTTGATAACGTTTGAGTTCGCCATTTTCTTCACCAAATTTTCTCGCAATCTTGAGCGCGCCCTCGTTTGCCTCTGCGCCAGAATTTGCAAAAAATACGCGCATATCATATCCGCTAAGTTCTACGAGTTTCTTTGCAAGCAGGGCTTGTGGCTCAATCAAATAAAGATTGGAAGTGTGGATTAGGTTTTTTGCTTGTTCATAGATTGCTTGGGCTAGACGCTCATTGCCGTGTCCCACACTACATACGGCGATTCCAGAGCCAAAATCAATGTATTCTTTATCGTTCGCATCATAGAGTCTCGCGCCTTTTCCTCTGACAAAATGTGTCCAATTGCGCGCATAAGTATGCAATACGAAATCCAAATCCATTTGTTTTAGGGTTTCTTGTTTCATTGTTTGCCTTGATTTGAGAAGTTTTAAGAATTTTAAAACAAGAAAAGTAAAAATAATCTTATAAAAATTTGTTATAATTTGCAACATTTATAGAATCTTATCATTATCCAAACGCGTTATAATTTTGATTCATTTTAAAGTCGCTTGCACGATACAAGGAATATTCAATGGAAAAATTTAAAGAAATAGATTTTGTTTTTTCTACTTTAAGTGAATTGCTAGATGAGGTCGCCCCAAGAATTAAACCTATTTTTGTTGCATTAAAGGATAATCCAAGCTTTTTGTTTAAAGAAGAATCTGATTTGCTACAAGAGCTTGGCTCGCAAGAAATCTCTAATCTCATCAAGGCTTTCACGCTTTATCACTTGCTTTTAAATATCATTGACGAACGTTATCATCTAAGCTTGCGACAGAGTGAGGGGCAAATTATCAGTGCGATTAAGGAACTAAAGGCGCAACAATACGATGCAGAGGATATTCAAGCAGTCTTGAAAAAGATTCAGTTTTATCCCGTTTTCACCGCACACCCCACAGAATCCTTGCGTAGAACATTCCTAGAGAGTTACCACGATATGTATGATGATTTGGATTCGTGGTTTAAGTTTGGACAAACAAGCGCGAAAGAGCATTTGAAATATCGCTTAAATCTGCTTTGGCATAGCCATATCGTGCGCAATGAAAAAATTGAAGTGCTTTTTGAGCTAGATAATTTGCTGTATTTTATGGAAAGCTCTATTTTGCGAAGTGGGGCGCATATTCTACAAGAAATACAAGACGCATTGGAGTTTCTAGGCACGAGGGATTGCGCGCTTAAAAAGTCTCCTATCTTGCTTGGAAGTTGGATTGGTGGCGATAGAGACGGCAATCCTTATGTAACCAATCGTGTAATGATTGAAGTGATGAAGCATCAGCACCAGACCATCATTCGCCAATACCTCAAATCCATTGATAGGCTAATCCGAGAGCTTTCTATCGCACAAGAATATGCCAATCCAAGCGAAGCATTGCTAGAAAGTTTGGAGAGGGACAAGGACTACCTAGACACGATAGCAAAGAAACTTTTTTTGCAAGAACCTTTCCGCGCCAAGCTAACTTGTATGCGTCAAAAACTTCAAAACCGAATCCTAATGCTCAATCTATCCCAAAGTGCCCTTGAGGGTAACAAACTCTACACCTATGAAAATTCCAAAGAATTTATCCAAGATATTGAGATGATGATAGAATCGCTAGATAAACGAAGCGGCACTTATTTAAGAGAGTTAAAAAACCTCGCCTTGCTTGCGGGATTCCATTTAATGCGGCTTGACTTTCGCCAACATCGTGAGGTGTTTTGGCAAGCTCTTGCAGAGATTTTTGCTACTTTGGGTTACATTGAGGGGGATTTGTTGCTTTTACCAGAGAGCGAGCAAACAAGGATTTTAAATGCTGCTTTAAGTGCGCCTTTGGTGGATTTGAATGCGCTTTATGGAAAATTCAGTGAATCCACGCAAGAGACTTTGCTTAGTTTTGTGCATTTCAAATGGGCAAAAGACAGAATCAGCGATAATATCATTGATTCTTGTATTATTTCTATGTGTCAAAGTGCGAATGATTTGCTTTGTGTATTGTGGTTTGCGAAACAAAGTGGATTGTGGTGCAAAGGCAAAAAAACGCGTATTTCTATCTCGCCACTCTTTGAAACTATTGAGGATTTGGAGGCTGCACCTAAAATCTTGCACGCACTTTGTGCCAATCCGCATTATGCCGAATATCTACAATCCCGCAAGAATCGTCAAGAAATTATGATTGGCTATTCGGATTCTAGTAAAGATGGCGGAATCTTTGCCAGTAATTATTCTTTGCGCAAGGCGATAGGGAATCTCATAATGCTTGAAGAAGAATTGAAAGTGAAGTTTAGATTGTTTCACGGACGCGGAGGAAGCGTCAGTCGTGGAGGAGGTGCGCTAGAAGATGCCTTGTTATCTTCTTTGCCTAGTAGCGTTGCGGGGTTTTTAAAAACCACAGAACAAGGCGAAATGATTAGTTACAAATATCTCAACCCCAAAAAGGCAGAATCTAGTCTCTCAAGTGCGCTAGCAACTTTGCTTAAAAAATCAGTCTATGATAAATTTGGGACGGACTTTAACGCAAACGATTCTAGCTTTGAAAGTATCTTGCAGACGATTAGCACAGAATCCTATAAAGCCTATCGTAAGCTTGTGTATGACACGCAAGGGTTCATTGAGTATTTTAAATCTGCTACCCCGATTTACTTTATCTCACAATTAAACATTGGCTCGCGTCCCTCCAAGCGCAAAGACACGCAAAATGTAGAGGATTTGCGCGCGATTCCTTGGGTGTTTGCTTGGACACAGAATCGCGCAATTATTCCCGCGTGGTATGGTTTGGGAAGTGGTTTAGAGGCGGCATATAAAGAATGTGGAGACAAAGAAATTTTAAAGAAATGCTATCAAGAGAATTTGTTTTTTAAAACCACGATTGATAACATCTCCCAAGCCTTTTTAAAGGTGGATTTGGAGATTGCGAAGCATTACAATGATTTTGTAGAAGAGGAGAGCCTGCGTCAGAGAATTTGGCAAATGATAGAGAGCGAATATCATCTCACATTGCATTGGCTGCTCTATGTCCGAGAGGAAGAATCCCTGCTCGCAAGTGAAAAGCTAGTCCAAGAGTCTATTTTGCTTCGCAAGCCTTTCTTGACAAGCCTTAGCTTTTTCCAACTCTATTTAATGAAAGCCTACAAAAATGCGCAGTATGCCGAGCAAAAAGAGAGAATCGCAAAACAAATCGTTACTACGATTGTTGGAATCGCACAGGGTGTGAGGAATACAGGGTAAATCGTTAGGGTTGTGATTCGCAATCTTAAGGGTGTTTGAAAGAATATCGCAAAAATCTTGTTATAATTTCTCTCAAATTCAATAGAAGGTATTGACTTGTTTCACCTTTCCTCTCGCCGCTACACAGGAGCAAAAACGAAACTTTTAGAATCCATTGATGAAAGCATTTTAAAGACTTTTAATTATAAAGATAAACGCAATCTTAGCTTTTTTGATGTGTTTTGCGGCACAGGGGTGGTGAGTGAATATTTTGCTAAAAAGCCACAATTTAGCCATTGTATCCTCAATGACTTTTTGTATTCCAATTTTGTGATTTATCAAGGATTCTTTGCGCAAGATTTCTTTGATTTTAAAAAACTAGAATCCTTAAAGCAAGAGTTTGCAAACTTGCAAGCCAAAAATATCAAAGAAAATTATTACTCCAAAGCTTTTGGGGATAAGTTTTTTAGCCAAAACGATAGCAAAATCATAGGTTATTTGCGTGATACATTGGATAGGTTTTTAGAGTTAAAAGTTATCAACAAACAAGAATTTTACATACTTTTAGCAAGCTTGTTATATAGTGCAGATAGAATCGCAAATACGGTAGGGCATTATGATGCGTATCGCAAAAATATTCCCTTGCAAGATAGGTTTGTGTATGAGTTGATAGAGCCTATTAAACTTACAACAACCCTAGAAATTTATAAAGAGGATTCTAACCTCTTAGCAAAGCAGCTTTTAGAGCAAAAAAGACATATAGACATAGCCTTTATTGACCCACCTTATAATTCAAGACAATATTCACGATTCTACCATTTACTTGAGAATTTAAGCCAAAATAAGAAACCAAAGCTTTATGGAGTTGCCCTAAAGCCAAAGCCAGAGAATCTAAGTAAATATTGCAATGTTGGAGCAAAAGAGGTTTTTAAGGATTTGATAACTTCCTTAGCAAAGATATGCAAAGTATTGGTGGTGAGTTATAATAATACTTATAGCGCAAACTCCAGAAGCAATGCAAGGCTAAAACAAGATGAAATAAAAGAAATTTTAGAATCTATTGGCAAAGTGCAAATGTTTGAATATAATTTTAAGCCTTTTAGTAGTGGGAAAAGCAATCTATCAAATCACAAAGAGAGAGTTTTTGTATGTCAAGTATTAACCAAGTAAGGTTCAACCAAGAGGAAAAATTTATCTCAAGTCCGCTAAATTATGTTGGTGGCAAATATAAACTCTTATCACAATTACTTCCACTTTTTCCTAAAGATATAAGTGTTGCTTTGGATTTATTTTGTGGAGGAGCAAATGTAGGTATAAATCTTGAAGCTCAAAATATTATTCTTAACGATTCTTTAACGGAGTTAATGCAGTTTTATCAAGCCCTGCAAAATGAAAATCTACAAACGATTTTTGATACAATTTGGCATATCGTTGATACTTTTAATCTCTCAAATACTGCAAAATATGGTTATGGATTCTATAAATGCGATAGTGCTAAAGGTTTATCAAGCTATAATAAAGAACATTTTTTAGCACTAAGAAATCATTATAATCAAACGAAAAACCCTTTTGATTTATTTGTTTTAATCGTTTTTGCTTTCAATAATCAAATTAGATTCAATTCCAAAAGAGAGTTTAATTTGCCTTGCGGAAAACGAGATTTTAATAAAAATATGCAGGAAAAATTAAGGCAATTTATCCTTAATCTACAAAATAAAAAGATTAAAATTTCAAATAAAGACTTTAGGAAATTTCCTTTAGATATTTTAGATTCTAAAAGTTTTGTTTATATTGACCCCCCTTATTTTTTAGCCACTGCTCCTTATAATGAAAACAATGCTTGGGGATTGCAAGACGAATTAGATTTATTAGAGTTTTTAAGGCTTTTAGATTCTAAAAATATTCGTTTTGCTTTTTCGAATGTTCTTTTTCATAAAAATAAAGAGCATTCTATCTTAAAGGATTGGTTGCAAAAAAACCCTAGATTTAAGGTGTATTTTTTAGATTTTTCTTACAAAAATTGCAATTATCAAACAAAAAGGGCAGATTCTAAGGAATTGTTGGTTACAAATTATTAAAGGACAACTATGCAATATGATTATTTCGGTAATACAAGCTTAAGGGTTAAAGGTTTGCTTTACAACTTTGAAAGCCAATTACTTTTATTTGAGGAGCTTTTTAAAAGTGCAGATGAAACAGATAGTTGGGTTAATGATTCCGAATTGCAACTGCGGTATTTAGAGCTTTTAGAACAACACAATCTTTTAGAATCCAAGAACAAAACCGCACATCTAGGCACAAAAGATGCGAGGGTAAAATCTGCTCCACTAGAAGATTACAATCTTATCAAGCGCAAAGAGAAGCAAATCACAGCACAAGGCTACGAATTGCTATATCTTATCAAAAATCAAAGTTATAGAATAGATAATGAATTTTTACAAATTGATTTAATTTCTTTATTTTTTCTCAAAGCAACATTGAATTTTTCAAAAAGCCATTCTTTATTGCAAAAGTATTTAGAAATTTTTAGGGCATTTGGCGGAAGTCTAACGCTTGATATTTTTATGTTGTTACCGCTTGTAAATAATTTTAGAGATACACAAGTTTTTATTCAATGCATCAAGGATAAAACCATTATTGCAAGTGTTTTAAATTATACACCCTATTCACAACTTTATGAGTTTTTAGTCGATTTGCAATCTAGTAACTTAAATACTGACTATTTTAAAACCGCAAAAGGAGAAAAAACTGCTTTAAGCATTATCAAAACATTGCAAGAAGTCTTTTTATCCTTTAGAGATTCTAACAATTTTCAAGATTTAGAAAAATTATTTAATGCAAATGAATATGCAGATTTTAAAAAGCTTTATTTGCCTTATCTTACGAGACAGGGCAAAAAAGAGGATAAAATCAAAGATTTAGCAAAGTTTTGTGAGGGAAGTTTAGAGGAATTTGGAGAAAGATTTTTTAGATTTATTTTTGAAGCAAGAATATGGGCAAATTTATATGATTATTTGGACTTGAATCGCAGATATTTGAATCTCACAGGTATTTTTGAGTTTGATAAGGATAAAGTAAGCGTCAATGCGATTTTTGCAACTATCCTAAAGCATTCAAAATATAATGAAATTTTAGAAAAAATAGCCATAACTCCCATTTCACAGAATCTTTTAAGCGAATATTTTAATGATGAAGAATTTAAAAAATCTTTTAAGATATTAGGAATCTCACAGCCACAAGAGATAAAAACTTATAGGCAAAATTTGGACAAACAAAGGCTTAATGTTTTATTGCAAACACAATTTAAAAAAGAGCATATTATTGAGATTGTAAAACTTTTTAGCGATAGAAGCAATGATTCTAAAATTTTAGAAAAAGTAACCACAGAAGCTAAAATTCCTACAATTTTTGAATATATTATTGCTATTGCTTGGTGTTATATTGACAATAATAACATTGAAAGAATCTTGGAAGCTGGGTTAAGTTTGGATTCTAATCTTTTACCAAAATCCCACGCAGCAGGAGGAAATGCAGACTTTGTTTATATTTATGATAATCATCATTTGATGATAGAAGCAACACTTACTGAAAAAACCAATCAACGCAGAGCCGAAATGGAAAGCGTTTCAAGACACTTGGGAAATCTTTTGTTGAACTTGGATTTTGCAACACAAGAAAAAACTTATGGGATTTTCATTGCGCCTTATTTGGATAAAAATGTGTTAAATGATTTTAGAAGTCGCCTCAACTGCTATTTTGAAAATGAAAATACACATATCAAAGGAATGAAAATTTTACCTTTAAGCACAGCAGATTTAGTTAAGATTTTGGAATCCAAATTAAGCTATAATGACCTTATGCCCAAATTTCAACAGCTCCTTACCAATAATGAAATATGGGGTAGCAAGTGGTATCAAACACATATTCGGGCAATGATAGATTCTTTGTGATAATTCCTGATATTCCATATACTTTAAAAGATATGTGAAATTTATTAAATTTGATGAGAGATTAGACATCAGAAATTTAGATATTTTTGAGTTTATTAATTGCTTGAAAATATTTTATAAACAAAAACTATCCATTAATGATTCTATTAAATAGAATCTCCCAAAAGCTAAATTTTGGGAGAGTTTGTCTATTGCTACATTCCGAGCATACCATTAAAGTCATTCTCAATTTTGAGAATATCAAGTGCGCCTGCGATTGCCCCGCGATGATGGACGGCGTGGTTAAGAAACGCAAGAATCAAAAAACCACGTGGCTTTTTAAATTCTATGCCCGGAAAGCTTAATGTGGCAATGCTGTCAAAATCCTCAATGGATTGGATTAGTTCAATGACTTTGCTATCCACTTGAGCTTGCAATTTTGCAAATGCGCCTAAGTCATTGAAAATTACACTTTGAAGCTTGCCTTCGGGTGTGAGCACCCCAAAAAACGCGTCTAGCCCATCGAGCTTTTTTGTGGCAAATGAGCTGAAATTTTGGAACACAATAGCGATTGTGCTGCAAAGACTATGTTCTGCCGTTTGCATAATGCTGCCCCAATAGAGCCCGCAATCTTTGTATAATGCGTCTTTGGGTGCGCCTTGCAAAACCGCAAACATGTTTTTGTTTGCAAATTGATTGTATTGTGCCTGAAGCAATAGAGCTGTTTTCATAGATTTTCCTTGTGTTGAGGTTTTTAAATTTGTATTAGAATTTTGGCATACAATATTCTAAAAATCAAGTAGGCATTTTTTTATCATATAGTATTCTTTTTGAAACTATTGTATTATTAAAGGCTTTTGTGCTATTATAATTTGATAAAATGATGAATCTTAAAAGGCAAACAATGCGCGAAAAACCCAATTATCATTCCCCTTGTCCCGTAGAAACCACGCTCAACCTGATTGGCAACAAATGGAAAATCTTGATTATTCGTGATTTATTGCACGGCAAGCAGCGATTTGGAGAGCTTAGGAAGTCCATTAGCGCAAGCAAGAATCAGAGCATTTCGCAAAAGGTTTTGACACAGAATCTCCGCGAATTGGAGGAGGCAAATCTTGTTTATCGCAAAGTCTATGCCGAAGTCCCACCTAAAGTAGAATATAGTCTCACGGAGCTTGGACAGAGTCTAAAAGAGGTGATAGAAAGCCTTGAAAGATGGGGAAAATATTATAAAAATATGTCCTAAATTTCTAAGAATCCCAAGCATTTAATATATTCCTAAAAAATTTTAATAATTTGTCCAAGAAAATGAGCTTTTGTTCGTATCGAACTCAATCAATGTTTTTTTGTCTTGTTCGCTTAGGACAAAATCAAAAACATTGATATTCTGCTGCAAGCGATTCTTCTTAGACGTTTTTGGAATCACGCCGATTCCTTGTTCAATCAGAAAGCGCAAGATGATTTGCGCGGGCGTTTTGTTGTATTTTGCTCCAAGATATTTAAGTGTTTGGTTGTCCAAAATCGAACCTTTGCCCGCGATAAAAGGACTCCATGATTGTAGAAGCGTGTTATGTTTTTTCATCGCCTCTCGCAAGGGTTTTTGTTGCATCAGCAAATGCGTTTCGCATTGATTCACCGCTGGAATCACCTCGCATGATTGCACAAAGTCATTATATGCCCTTGCGCCAAAGTTTGAGATTCCAATGCTTTTTAAGATTCCTTGCTTATAAAAGCTTTCCATTGCCTTATACATCGCCTTAGAATGTGGATAGGGCGAATGAATGAGCAATAAATCAATCGTGTCCATTCCTAGAGTTTTAAGCGATTTTTCAATCGATTTTTTTGTCGCATCTTCGCTTGGCGAATCCAAAAGCTTTGTCTCGACAAAAAACTCTTCGCGTTTGAGCCCGCTTGCACGAATCGCCGCTCCTAGCTCGGCTTCGTTGCCATACATCTGCGCGCTGTCAAAGAGCCGATAGCCAATCTCGATGGCTTCGCTCATTGCCTTTTGCCCGCTTGCACCCGTGAGCGCATACGTCCCAAGCCCCAAAATGGGCATTTGAATGCCATTATTAAGTGTTAGAAATTCCATTTTAACTCCTTGTTTTTCGCTAGCAAGCAGACTTTGGCTCGAAAGCCCTCCAAGCGCAAATAGGCTTGCAACTTTTGCAGATGTTTTGAGAAAATCTCGGCGGTTTTGCATTGTGTTTCCTTTAGTTTGAATGTGGCATTTTGGTGATTGAAATTACAAAATCTTTCTTTTGGTTGCGCAGGGCTTGAATAAATGCTTCTTGGTTGCCCTCAATCGCGCCAAGCTTAATTAAGCCCGGGTAGGGAGGCTGTTTGGCATAGAAGATTCCAACATTGCCCCACGGAGCAAAATAGAAAAAATCTCCGCTTTGCGGGTCATAGTCGCCGCTTTCTTGCGCGCTTAGTTTTTGGGGTAGCGAGGCGATTTTTTCTTTGCCCACATAATCGCTAAAACGCAGCTCCAAAGGCAAGAGATTCCATAAGTCTCGCGCCGCAGCATTCTCTGCCAAAACAAAGATAAAATCGTGATTGTCAAATCGCATTTGCAGTCGCATATTCTCCCCCTCTTTCGCCCAAAGGTTGCAAACAAGCCCCAAAAACAGCAACAAAACAAGGCATTTTGGCTGCCGCATATCGCACTCCTTAAAAACTGAATACGCAATTATAAAGCCTAACAGCTACTCTTTGTCAAGCAATATTTGAGATTCCATTTATTTTTGCGAGAGAATAAGCCCAAGCAGAATCAATACGCCACCGATGATAATCAAGCTATCAAGCCTTTCGCCCAGCGTGAAAACTGCGGTTAGTACGCCAAAAAGCGGAATCGTATAGATATAGGCACTTGCTTGATAGACGCCTAAGATTTTCATCATCACATTCCAGCTTAGATAGCATAGGGCTGACGCAACAAGCCCTAAAAACAAAAGATTGAGCAAATTTTGAATCTCTACAAAGCGGTGCAGTGAGAAGCTTCCCCTCTCTATATTGCCAAAAATAGCAAAGGGCAAGGTAAAGCAAATCCCATAGAAAAATACTTTGCGTGTAATGAGTAGGGGGCTTTGTCCCTTGAAAATGACAAAGACTTTGTCTAGGATAATTGTGTAAAATGACCAAACAATACCGGCTAAAAGACAAAATAAATCACCTATTGGGGATAAGGTGATAGAAAAATCGCCACGAAAAACAACGCAAACAATCCCGATACTTGCTAAAAGGAATCCGAGCAAAAAGTATCGGCTCAAACGCTTATGAAGCACAAAGAATCCTAAGATTCCTGTAAAAATTGGATTGATAGAGACGAGCACAGAGGCATTAGAAGCACTTGTCCAATAAAGTGCGACATTTTCTAATAAAAAATACAAGCAACCTCCCGTGAGCCCTGCAAAAAGAAGCAGAATCTCGGCTTTGATTCCGCGAAACTCTAGGGCTTGGGGTCGCAAGAGTAGGAGAAAGACAAACGCTAATGTGAAGCGAAACAATAGAATCTCGCTCGCCAAAAAGTCCTCCAAAAGCACTTTGGTAGAACTAAAGGTCGCCCCCCAAACTATCATCGTTCCAAGTGCGAGGAGATGACCTAAAAATAGTGTGGGGCGGCTAAAAAACTGCATAGCATAATCCTCTATGTAGAGTAAGAAATCAAATTATAGCTAAAATCCCTTTATCTTAGAACTTATCCCTATGCACCTCGATGAGCCATTTTACCATTTTTGGGTCTTGATGACTAAGAAAGAGGCTTTGCTTATCATCAAGCCCCGCGATGCTTTGCATATCAGAATCGCTAAGAGAAAAATCAAAAACATCAAAGTTTTCTATCATTCTCTCTTTGCGCACGGTCTTTGGAATCGCGATAATCCCTCGTTGAATCTGCCAACGCAAAATGACTTGCGCAATGCTTTTACCATATTTTTTGCCAATCTCCGCAAGTGTCGGGTTGCTAAACATATTGTTTTTGCCCTCGCCAAAAGGCGCCCAACTTTCCATTGCCACGCCATATTCTTGCAGCACCTCCTGCGCCTCAAACTGCGCATAGAACGGGCTGCATTCAATCTGATTCACGGCGGGCTTAATCTCGTTATTTAGGCAAAAATCCACGAGCCTATCGGGGTAGAAATTGCTCACGCCAAGCGCCTTGATACGCCCCTCTTTATAGAGCCTGCTCATCGCGCGCCACGCGCCATAGACATCGTTAAACGGCTGGTGCAAGAGCAGCAAATCCAAATAATCGACTTGCAGCTTTTTGAGGCTCGTTTCAATCGATTTTAGGGCTTTGGATTCCTCGTAATTGTTAATCCAAACTTTGGTCGTGATGAACAGCTCCTCGCGCTTAACGCCCCCGCCAATCGCGGTTTTGACCGCCGCCCCGACTTCGGCTTCGTTGAAATACGCCTGCGCTGTGTCGATGCTGCGGTATCCCACGCTGATGGCTTCTTCGACACATTTTTGTGTGTCTTTTGGCTCAATCTGAAACACTCCATAGCCGAGAATTGGCATTTTGACGCCGTTGTTGAGGGTGATGAACTCCATGTTTGCTCCTTTTGTGTTTGTGTGTTGTGTTGTTGAATCTGCACCGCTAGTGCCCGCCGCCGCGCCCTTTGCGCCCGAATCTTTGGCGGCATTTTTGCTTTGGTTCGAATCGCAACCTTGCAATCCCAAAGCCCCCGATAAGCCTATCATACCGCTTGCAACGCCCAAGATTGCGGTGCTTTGCAATAGCTTGCGTCTTTGTTTGTCCATTGTGCTCCTTTGATTCAAGATGTGATATTATAAGGCATAACACCTAGTGTTTGTCAAGGTGGAAGTAGAAATTTTGTTGTTACGATCAAATAATTATAAAACTATTTTAAATCTTATTCATCAAAAAACAATTTTCTCAATTTGGCTCTATTATTATTTTTTAAAAATTCTATAATTAGTTGCTTTTTATTTTTATTTTTATCTTGTTCTAAAAATTCTTTATATGCTTTGAATAGATTATTTTCAGGTAATATTTCAGCATTAATTACATTTGTATAATGATTAAAAAATTCTTCGCAGAATTTTTTATTTTCATTAAATTCTTTAACAATTTCGTCTATATTAAAATCATTGTAACGTTCAATTGTTGGGGACAAAAATGAATTTATTATATTACCGTTATTTATAATCCATTCTCGTAATGTTAATTTTTTGTTCATTATATTTTGTTTCATTTGTTTGTAATATTCTTGTAACTTATTGTCTCCACCTATTATTTGGTCAATATCTGAAGCAATACTTGCCATTTTGAAAATTGCACTATTAGAATATTTTCTGTAAAATGTCGCTCAATATATCGTTTTCGAATCGTTTCTTCTATTTTTAGCTTTTCTCCTGTAATCTTTGTGTATTGCTTAAAGATATTATCATAAAAACTGAAATCCATCCAAGAACCATTGTTTATTTGAAAGCCTTTAATCTTATTTATATATTCTTCTACTTTTTGAATAAAATCAGCATCGTCCATATTTGAAAATAAATATTCATTTGGAAGCACCAATAAAAGTTTTCCGATCGAAGTAAGTAAAACTTTCTGCAAAAATTGCTTAATTATTTTTTTATGTTCTTCTTCTAAATACCTATTATTCTTATAATATTCTAAGCATGGAGTACCATTTTTTGCTCTTTCGTCAAATTCAATCAATAAAATATCCTCATAGAAGATTTCCATTGCTTGTTTGAAAAGCTCCTCTTCATATTTGTCCCTTAATTCATCAAAGCTACAATGTTCATAAAAATACTGCATATTCTCAATGGCGCGCAACAATGATCGCAAATTATTATTAAAATGCTTTTTGAAAATACCTAAAATAAGTTCTTCCAAAAAATTTTTATCTTTATCTTTAAGAAAATCTATATTTTCTATAATATGCTTTGCAACCTCTAATGCTCTTTCTATCTTAAACTCATAATCTATACATCTATCTTTATAAAGAACATAATCTGAATAATCGTTATCCTCATCATTAGCTATTTTCTTTGTGTTATCTTTATCAGTCGTTGATTGTTTGTTATTTTGCAAATTTTCATCATCAGTTTCTAAATTCAAAATCATAACAACCTTACAATCTCTCAAATCTTTCAATTGAGAGATTAAGCCCATAAAATATTTCATTTTAGTTCATCAGATTTACGTTCTATATCATCAAAACATACAATAACATTATTAAAATCTTTTTTCTGCAAGATAGAAAACAGCAATTCGGTTTCAATCGTAATCTGTCCATTGCTTATAAGACTTATTGTTTTTGAAATAACCTTGCTTGCTTTCTTGGCTATTTCATTATGATTCCTGAATAATTGTAACACAATCTCTTCCAATACTTGACTATAATGTTCCTTGCCAAAAAGCGAGATGTAAACAATTCGTTGTTTTGTTGAATTTTCTATGTCTTGTTGGATTTGTTTCCATAGATATGTTTTGCCTATTCCCCATTTGCCTCGAATCGCAATACATAACCCTTTGTTAGATTTAAGCAAGGCATCTTTTATACTATCTTTTATTTTATTTAAACTCATTGAAATTTTCTCCTACATCAAGATTGATATTAATTGACATGAGTTTCTCCTTGTTTTCTATGATTCTAATCTCTTCATCTGTGAGATTATAGAGTTGATACACTAAAGAATCAATTTCAGATTCTAAGGTGCTTGTGTTGGGTATCTTGTCATGTTGAGGCAAAGCCGAAACATCTCTTTTGGATTGTGTATGACGAGATTCTTCACCTGCTAACGCAGGTTCAGAATGATAAAGAGATTCAGAATGACAAGGGGAAAGTTCAGAATGACAATTTGCAAGGGTAGAATCCTCAACCCGAAAATGCGTATATTGAATCTCCATATCAAGGGCGGGCAAGAGATTGTTCAGCTCTTCATAGAATTTCTTCGTGCTTGCGTCATTGCCCTCTCTGTGCTCACAATTCTTAAAAGCCTTTAGAATCGCCTTGTCTTTGGCAAAGGTCGCATAAACTTTAGCGTCTATGATATAAAAATCCTCTGTGTTGGTTAAGACAATATGTGTTAAATTGTTGTTTTTATTTGTGATGGTCTC
>NZ_JAAVGY010000052.1 GCF_014799995.1 Helicobacter sp. | reverse complement strand
GGGAGTTTGTTTTGATAATATTTAAATATTATTTTTAAGTTTTATTTAAATAGAATAATCAAATTAATATTTGGAGTATGAAAAATGCTTGATAATTTTACAATCTTACAATCGTTTTAAATATGCAAAAAGCAATGGCGGGGTTGTAGCTATTTTTGTTCTAACAATTAATTCAAGATTGTATTAAAAGATTATACACAGAATCCTCATTCGCATATAATGATGGATTTGCAAAATTACTTGTTAATCTAAGTTCTCAAGCTGTGCAGGATTTAGTAAGATTTTTGGCGAATTTTCCCGACAAAAAGATTCTAAGCTTTAAAGAATTTTGCGAAATTAAAGTATATAAGGCTTATAAATCTCTTGTGGTAATTTCAAGACAAAAAAGAGTTTATCAAAGCTAAAGACGAGTTAATAAATTTTGGGATTAATGTTTATGACAGAAATGTTCCTTTTGAGGAATACGATGATGAAGTGTTGGCAAACAGATATAAAGACGAAAATGACTTAATATTCGCCTATGAAAACAACAATAAAGTTAAACGTTTCATCAAGAAAAATGACCCTATGAATAAACTTGATGTCAAAAATAATAAATTCATTAACAATGCAAAAAATCAAGCTTATTTGATGATATTTAAAATTAAATAATTTATCCATTGAAATTGGTATGCAAAAACAGAAAATGTAGTTTATCAAAAACAAAAGGTAATTTAAGCGCATATTGCTATAATTTTCCCATAAAGATTAACCAAAGGAAACAAAAAGCCAAAGGAGAAAAATGCTTCCTCAACCTATATTTTTAAATAGGCTTATGCAATTTTTTTCTGATGAGAAATTGGATGCAAATAATATTAAAAAGGGCATAGACAATATTTTTTCTAAAGAAGATTTTCACTCTATATTAGAGTTGAATATTCAAATTATGGGTATAGCAAAATTGATTGTCAAAAGCGATGATGAGTTAAATGCTTTACTGCCTCAAACGAATGATAAAAAAATAAAATATTCTTTTAAAAAGCTAGAATTAGAAAAAGAAATAGATATAGATTTGAGTATGTTAAAGGATTTTGACAATACAAAATTATTAGATATTATCAAACAGGAATATCAAGGGAATATTGTTAAGGAACTAAGCATTAGTTCTTTAAAGGAAGAAGCAAAAATACTTTTTATTATTAACAAAATTCCAAAATTTTTAAAATTAGTTTATAAAAAGTGTAACTTTAAAGATTACGGCTTGGCAAACTATTTGGAATTTGATGAAATTTGGGATTATTCTGAAAATAATATAAGATATTTTGCCGTCTTAACGCCTATTGGAGCAAATAAAGTAAAGCTTTGCCCAAAAAATATACAAGATAAAGAAGATGAAATTAATATTTTGCAAATAGAATTGGACAAAGTTCAGTAGTTTCCTAAAATTTTATAAGCCATTCTAGTGATAAGACAAATGGAGTTAGAAGTTTTTACTTATATTTCTTGGGTAGATTTCAAGTGTGGCAAGTTGTGATAAAAGCAATAATTTATATTTCTAAAGTTTCTCTATATTTAAGCTAAAGATTTTTTGGATAATAACTTCATAATTATCTTTAAAATTGCATATAAAACCCTATTTTCTATACTTTTCTAATGCTTTAATGGTTAAATTTTCAAATAAATGCTTTTCTTCTTTTACATTGCTTTGTATCGCGATTTTAAGATATTTGACAAACATATCTTCTTCCATTTCCTCAAATATCGGACTATAAAGCTCTTTGCTGATTAAGCTTAACACTAAAAGATTAATAAGTTTAGTAGATTTAATAAGAGGAACTTGCCCGATAATTCCCTCTAAGTCTTTTAGGGTCAAGTCCTCATAAACATCATTGAATTTACTATTTTTTTGATTAGATTGAATTTCCTTAAAGCCTTTATCAAGCAGTTTTAAAATATTGTTATAATCAAAGGCGGTTGTATTGACATTAGGCATTTGTTTTAAAAAGCTATCATCAAATTTCTTTTCTAAAAAATCGTATGTATTTTTGGAATCAATTAACTCTTTGATGTTTTCTTTTTCGTTAAAATTAACACTTATCTGTCCTTTTGGTCTTATGGGTTTCTCTTCCTCTTGAGGTTGCTTTTGCAGGTCTTTAAGTATATTGCTTTTCTTAAGCATATCCTCATTAACACTTTTTGGATCTACAAAGCGCAATACAATATCACCTATTTTAACGGTATCATTTAAATTGATAATCGTTCCATATCCCCCCTCCATACTAGAAAACGCATTGTTGTAATGAACAATGCAGTTTTCAACCGGTGTTAATGCAAAACATCCCTCTTCGAAAGTTATTTGAATGTGTTTATCCTGAATTTTGTTTTGTGTATCTTGTAGGCAAAAAGCATTATCAAAGCTGCTTCCAATAAAGCCCCCTTCTTCGTTGAAAATATGTGCATACTTCTTGCTTTCACAATCTTGTGTGTTTTCAACAATCACGCCAATTTCTTCTTTTTCCATTTTACTCTCCACCTATAATATTTTCTACAATTTTAAAATCCTCTAAAAGCCGCATAATAGCAATAATATCTTTTTCGCTATCTACCAATTCAAAATCAAAATACAATTTTTCATTATTGTTGAAATTTAAAGTATATTTGCCATTGTTTTCTGCTTTTTTAATAAATTTATACCACGCCCATTCGCCTTTATAGGAATTTTCATAGCTTACCTGATATGAGCCATAATTATAAGCACTAAGATTCAAAATGGTGGCGGGTGTGAATTGATCTGCTATGATATTAAGCTGTGTTTTTAAAGTATGATCATATACTATGGGATGATTCAAATAAGAAATATCAATATGTGAAAAGTCCGCACTCAAATCAAGTGCCTTGATGGTAAAATGCACCTTTACATTATCATTTTGACTTAAGATTAGATTGGATAGATTGGCAGTTTTTGTAATAAAGTTTAAAAAATTTCCAGAAAAATTTAATTTGGTTTTGTATTGCGGATTAATAGAATATATATTTTTCCTTTTTACTAAAATATCGTTGAGATATTTTTTGTAGAAACTATTGATTATTCCATTTCTTCCAAAGAAATTCTTAAAGGTATCTATACTAAGGTCTTCCATACTGTCCTGATTAAAAGGATAAAAAGGGGCAATATCATTTATAAAAGGCGTATATACTTCATTTTTCCACGCAGCATTAAAGAGTGCGATTCCATTGTTTTCTATAAAATTCCAAGAATAAGCAGAAAGCATTTCATAGTATTGCCTTAGTTCAAAAGGCATTTGTTTAATATCGTCATTAAAAGCAGCAAATGGATCATCTGCTTCTTTTAAGTTTCCAAGAGCGTAAGAGATTCTATCTTCTACATTCAAATTACTATTTGTAGTAAAGTTTACAATTTTATTTTTAACATCTGCAATATCTTTGCCTAAAATCTCCATTATGTTTTCATTATCAAATTTCAAACCCACGGCAGAAGCCCCACTTTTTAATAAAGAATCTTCATTAGCGATTCTATGATAAGCGGCAAAAGCATTTGTGATATTTGTAAAATTAGCCTTAATTTCACCAGCATTCAAACCTAGCTTATATGCCTCACTCAACAAAAAAGCGTCATTAATATCTGTATTTTTGCTAACAATACTGATTAAAGACTGAATCGGATTTTCCTTTTTTGCTAAAATATCAAGTTGATTAAGCATTGCTTCTTTGCTTTTATAATTTTGTGGTTTTAAAGAAGCAAGTAGCTCTTGCCATTTGGTTTGATACTCATTGAGATACAGCTTTAATATACCCAAGATAAGGGTGTTTTTATTTTCAAGTGGTGTTGTATCGTTATTTAACATCCAAGATTCTATGTTAATAGAGTGATCTACTTCTGCATTAAGATTATTTAAAAAAGTTACCATTCCTTCTTTGGTATAAATTTTATCTATAATAAATTGCTCTTTATTGTTTGCAAATACGCTATTTTGAGCATATCCAAGATATTGAGAAATGAAATATTTTTCTTTTACTTGATGACTTTTTAAGAAATCTAGTAAAATATAAATTCTTTGTGTTTGGTTGGTGTTTTGAAGTTTTTCAAAGCTTGCAGTAATGCTTCTTTCATCTATGCTAAAGGTGTTGAAATTTGTATTTTTAAAACTATCAACTCCATTTAAGAAATTTTCTTGTGAAATTTGATATTTTTGCAAATAGCTCCAGTTTTCATTAATCCATTTTTTCAATAATTGCGTATTGAGATATTCTGTTTCAAATAAAGATTTATACATATACAATGTTTTAAGGATATTATCATTCTTGGTATCTGTTCGCAATATATTTTCCATTTCTTTAATAAGGGTATTTTTTAGCACATCTTCATTAATGGCATAATAGAAGTCATTTGCTTGTTTAAAAGCCCTATAGGATAGGTTTAAAGTTGGATATTCCATTAAGCTTGGTTTATTGTTGAGTTCTGGATAAGAGGATAAAATATTTCTTAGTTGTATTAGAAGGATTGCTTTTTGCTCTATGCTCATTGTATCGTATTTTAAATCAGTCAATAGCATTTCCAAAGAATTTAAAACAATATCACTTTTTTCCCTTTCCAAATTGTTTTTGCTAATAAAATAATAAGAAAATGAATAAGTAATAAGACATATCATCACAACAAGACTGAGCAAAGTTACTCTTTTAAAAGCACTTTTTATTCTACTTAAAGAATAGTCTTTGAAAATCACCTTTTCAAGGAGAGTTTTTACGAAATAACTTTGATGGTTGTAGATAGGAGTTACTTTTCCTAATGCTTTTTTGATGCTATATTTTGCGCATATCGTATCAAGAATATAGTTTCTTGGTATATTTTCTTGATATGCACTTACAAAATAAACCCCACGCAAATAAGAGCTATTTTTTTGTGCATTTTCATTTTGTAGTTCAATGAGAAATTCGCCCACCAATGCAAATAAATTATCCATCTGCTTTAAGAACCAATAGGCTTTATTTTTATCTTCAAGAGAATGTAAGTGAGTATTTTTGTTCATAAAATTAAAGAGGAGAGAATCGCTAATATCCTTAAAGCCTTTATTCAATTCATCAAGTCTCAATTTATCCTTAAAAGATATTCCAAAAGTTTTATTGACAACTTTTTCGTTGTAAATTTCAAAAAATTCTTTCATGCCCTCAATTAAATCTATTTTGGAAAACACTATATAAATAGGCAATTTTAAGTTTAAAGTTCTTTCGCACTCATAAACCCGCTTTGTCAAGTGCCGCATAAGATTGTAAGAATATTCTTTTGGGCTGTTGATAAAATTGAGAGTGTCTATTATCAAGATGATTCCATTTAGTTTGCTGTGGAAGAAATTTTTATTTAAAAAACCTAAAAAGTTTTTCCAAATGCTCTTTTTTAAAATATAGTCTTTGTTTTTATCCAAATCATCTTCAGGCATTTCATCACTGCTTTCTGGCTTAAAAAAGTCTTCTTGGGAGAAATAATTGCCCTCTGTATCTAAGATTGCACCTTGTTTTGAAATATATAGAGCGAAGTTTTGTGTTGATTGGTGCAATTTTTTGTAGGATTGAAGGCTATCACTCAAAGGACATTCAATATTAGAATAGTTAATAAAGGTGCTTTTTCCTGCAGATTCGTTGCCTATAATAATAACTAAGGGCATATTTTTTATCTTAACTTCTTTTTTCCATGTATCCTTAGCATCTTTTAGGGAAATGAAAAAATTTCTTTTTGCTCTATATAGAAATTTATCTGCTTCTTTTTGTAGCATCCTTAACTTCATTCTTTTTTCACTTTTTAATGAAATAAAGAAGTTGATGATTGGTTTTAGCAGAAAGAATAAAAAGATACAAACCCAAATAATAAAAATAATGCCAAATCTTAAATAAGGGCTACTAAAAATATAAATATCGTTGAAAGCAATTAAAGAACCCCACAACCAAAATGCAAGACTTACAATAAAGAGTATGCTTAATAGCAAAATATATAAAAATAGTTTTGACTTCATAAAATGAATTATTCCACTAAACATAACGATTAAATATCCTCCATAAATTTTAATCACTAAAAATATTTTGAACTCTTTTATTATCTTATTCTAAAAAAATTAAAAAAATGCTAATATTCATAATTCTAATATTTAAAAAGGAGATTTATATGGCACAACCAGCCTATATCAAAATTGAAGGTTCAACACAAGGATTAATTTCAAGTGGAGCTACTACAGAAGCAAGTATTGGTAATCGTTATCAAACAGGGCACGAAGATGAAATTATGGCACAAGAAGTCTCTCATGTCGTAACAGTTCCAGTAGATCAACAAAGCGGACAACCATCAGGTCAAAGAGTGCATAAACCTTTCGCCTTTACTTGCTCTTTAAATAAGGCAGTTCCATTACTTTATAATGCTCTCACTAAAGGAGAGAGATTAACAAATGTCGAAGTGCATTGGTTTAGAACTTCAACGAGTGGGGATTCTGAACATTTCTTCACTACAAAGCTAGAAGACGCAATTATCACAGATATTGAATTGATTATGCCCAACGCTCAAGATAAAGTGAATCACGATAAAACAGAGCTTTTTAAAGTCTCACTAAATTATAGAAAAGTTATTTGGGAACATGTTGTAGCAGGAACAAGCGGAAGTGATGATTGGAGAGGAAATAACGCCTAAGTCCATTAAAGATAACCCTTTTATTTTATTGCTTGCAAATTATAAAAGGGTTTTTCTGTTACATTAGGAAACATAAAACAATGAAGATGGATTAGCGGACGGCGAATGCAGAATAACGAGTGGGAGACCAAACGGGGCATTAAAAGCTTTTATGACACTTTGAAAGATTTTAAATGATAGAAAGACACACCGCCAACCAGCTCCATTTTTATTTTTTTTCTATACAATCTTTTAGTGATGAAATCCTATAAACCCTTAACTTATAATAGATTTAGGGCTTATTTAAGAGTTAAGCTTAAAAACAAACACTTTAGTAAAAAGAGACTTATCTTTGCTATTTTGTTTTACTTTCTCTGTTCTCTCACTATCTTTTTACTTCCCTTAGATATTTTAACTAAGTATCCCTATCTAAAATACTTCACAGACTTTATGGATTTTATCCCCGCTATTAAACTAATGGAGAGTAAAACCTTTGCTCCTGAACTTTGTAAGTTTTATGCTTCGTATATGTTTGTGGTGGGTGTGGGAGTGCTTGCAGTAATTCTTAGAGATTTTTTTGTATATTGTGCAAATGGTATGTTGCGACCTTATTCACAAAAAGGTGTAGAGACTCTTGGGGGTGTGGGGAAAATGGTAAAACACCCTATCAAGTATAGTATCATAATGGTTGGTGCGTATGCCTTGATGTTGTCTGTTACCTATGGCTTTCTTAATGGCGGAATGATTGGTTATACTAGGAGAGGGCATTGGGATACTTATTTTATAGATGATTACTTTGAGATGATTTTTTATATTGATTATTGGCAAAGTGCAATAATATTATTTTGCCCATTGCTAAGTATTGGTTTTTTGGTAACTATAATAGACACCATATTTTACAGGCGATTTTTTACCAAAATAGGAGCAAACAATGAGCGATAACAATGAAACCAAAAATAATTATAAAGAGTTTGGAGATAAGGTTAAAAGCACCATAGGAGCAGTAGGTGCAGGTTTAGAAGCTACTGCTAAAGAGGTTTCTAAGAATCTTGACATTTCAAATTTGGGTAAGACTACTATTAAATTAGCTCCAAAGCCAATTAGTGTGATAAATGATGTTGATTCCATAGCTAAAGCACAAGGAGAAAAAGAGGTTTTTACAGAAGTCTATAAAATAGCTGTAGGCAATATTGGTGCAGCAGCTGGTGGAACTATATTGGGCGCAGGTTGTGCTGTTGTTCCTTTTTTATCTCCCTACTCATACATTTGTGTTGGATTTGGCGCGGGATTTGGTAATTGGATTGGCGGTAATTGGATTGGCAAATCCACAGCAGATGAAGTTTATAATTTTTATCAAAACACCAAACAAGTAACGAGTAGCTTTGCAATTGACCTTTATGTAGCTTATGAAAGTTTGCCAACATTTACTTCTAAACCTTACCCAAAAAGAAGTTCTGAAGATGTG
>NZ_JAAVGY010000051.1 GCF_014799995.1 Helicobacter sp. | reverse complement strand
GCACGGCACAGAAAAAATGGAATATTGGATTAGAGAGACGAAAAAACGCGGTTTGAAAACTTGCTCTCATATTATTTATGGATTGCCAAAAGAAACGAAAGAAATGATGCTGCATAGTTTAGAATCCGTGATTGCTTGGGGGAGTGATGGAATCAAGATTCACCCGCTCTATATTATTGAAAAGACGATTTTAGCGAATCTATACGAAAAGGGAGAGTATAAACCGATTTCTTTAAATGATTATATTGATTTGATTGTAGAATCGCTTAAAAGGATTCCTCAAGAGATTGTGATTCATCGTGTGAGTGCAGGAGTGCGCAATGATACTCTTCTTGCACCCAAATGGTGCTTTGATAAAAACATTCAAATGCGTGCAATTCGTGATGCGCTAAGAGCTGCTGGAATAGAATATTAATTTAAGTTTGTAAATAGTTGGGGAGATTAGTGAGATTTCTCGCGATGGAGAGATTCTGCTAGGCATTGGTTAATTTTCAAAGGTTGCAGTGCTGAAAAACTCCAAAATTGCTTCACGCATTGAGGCAGGATTCGTGATAGTATTCACAAGTGAGCGAAATTCGCTTGCTCCCTTTAATCCTTTGGAGTAGGCGTGTAAGTTTTTGCGAAACATAATCGCACCATAATCCCCCCTAAAAGCAATGGTGCGGTCAAAATGTTCTAAGGTTACGCGTTGGCGTAATTCTACGCTCTCATCTTGCAATCCCTCTTTGATTTGGGCAAAAATCCAAGGCTTCTCAACTGCTGCGCGTCCAATCATTACGCCATCTGCCCCTGTGCGCTTTAAAACTTCCAGACTTTTTTGCATACTATTAATCTCACCATTAGCGATTAAGGGGACACGCACGATTTGTTTCATTAGGGCAATGGAATCGTAATCTATACGTTCTTTTTTGTATCCATCGGTTTTTGTGCGACCATGCACTACTGCATAATCAATGGGGGTATCGTTCAGAGCATTTGCGATTTCTCGCGGGATTTTTGTATCAAACCCTAAGCGCACTTTTACGCTTAAATAAGGAATTTCACTCACATTTCTTATAAGTTTAAGAATCTCTACAAGCTTGTTTAAGTCTTTTAATAAAGAGCTTCCACTACCGTGACTAGAGACTTTTGGGGCAGGGCAACCACAATTTAAGTCTAAGATTTGAATGTCATTTTTCAAAGGGTTAAGAGATTCTATTGCTTTGGTGATAATACCTTTTTCATTTCCTGCAATCTGCAAAGCAAAGGGGACTTCAAGCGGAGATTTTTCTACCATTTTGAGCGTTTTTTTGTTTTTAAAAGCAAGCGCATGGACGCTAATCATCTCGCTTACCGTAATGTCTGCGCCAAATTTTTTTGCAACTTCGCGGAAAGGCAAATCACTATAACCTGCTAAAGGAGCTAACATAATGGTATTGGGGTGGATAATGGATTCCAAAATAAACCTTTGAAAAAAAATATAGAATCTTAACGAAAAACTAACAATAATTGATTAAAATTTCGTCCAAATAAATTTTAGATAGGAGAGTCTTATGAAATTAAAAAATTGTTTGAAAACAGCTTTATTTATTGGCGTGCTTAGTGTGCCAGCGTTTGCAGATATGGATATACAAGGGCAAATCGTTGAGATTAATGAAGCAAATAAGCAAATTACACTTTCGGGAATGAATGGGAATGTGGTGGTGCAAGTTTTTCCCTACACAAAGCTTAAAGGAGATGACTGCGGAGTATTTGGAAATGATACTTATCATAATTTCACAGCTTTAAAACCCGGAATGTTTGTTGAGATTGAGGGCTATCCTCAAGGACAAGGTGGAATCTTTGGGGCAAAAGAAATAGAGTGGAAATGCGGTAAGAAAGCATATTAAGGAATCTTTTGTGAAAATCTTTAAACTCGGTTTAGCATTCCTTTGCTTAGGAGTGCTAGCGTTTGGAAAAAGTTTCAAGCTAGAGGGCGTGATTAAAAGCATAGACAATGCGAGCAAAACAATCACGGTAGATTCTTATGGGGATTCCATAGTAGTGCAAGTTTTGCCCAATACAGAGATAGAATTAGACCATTGTGGAATCTTTGGAATAGGGAAATATGGGACTTTCAAAAACTTAACAGAGGGTTCATTTGTGGAAGTTAAATTGTATTTTCAAAACCCAAATAACAGCGATAACCCCAAGCCTATTGCACGCGAAATTGAGATTGAATGCCATAGAAAACCCGCGTATTAGGACTAAATTGTTTGCAGTGATGATTTAAGCCTTGACGATAATGACTAAGCCAAATTGTGCAAAAGTTTCATAACATTTTAAATCAATTGTTTGGTGATTGGTAAAATAGCTATAAATTTTGCAACCATAAGACGCAATGGCTTGTAATTGAGGATTGAGAGAATCAAGGTTAATGGGTTCTAGCAAGATGAGATTCTCTATTCTTTCGTGAGATTTGAGTTTCTTAAAAGCATAAGTGATAGCTTGCGTGCAATTCTCCTTAACCCCAATCACACAAAAAGCATTTAAAAGATGTGGTGGAATCTCTAGGGATTCCAAGTCTGCAAAACCAAAAATTTTCATTGAAGACTTCGCTTTATTCAAGTTGTTTGTGGATTAATTGTCCGATTTCGTTGTATTCTAATTTCTCGTTTGCAAGTAAAGAGGCTTTAATCTCTTCTAAGATTACGCGATAATTTTTAAAGAATGCCAAGCGTTCGTTTTTGCACTCTTCCAAAATCTTTAGCACATCTTCTTCTCTTCCTAGCAGGTATTCCCCCATACCATAGGATTCTACCATTTGGTGTGCTAGGGCTTTTGCCGCGCTCAAATCTTCTTTGGCGTGGGAATAACGTTCTTGATAGAGCAACTCAAGTGCCGCGATTCCGGATAGGTGGATTTTAATTTTACTCTCCATTTCATTTTTACTTAAAAATTCTTTGTCAATGGATTTTAAGCCATCACTCATCAAAGTTGCCTTTTCAAAAGGAATCTCCAAGGAATATGCACTAAAAGCCTTTGCCGCTTGATAATAGGCTAGGATTTCTTTTTCTTTATCGCTAAAGCTTAACTTTTTGCGCACTCCCAACATTACCTTATCGCGTACATTTAAAATGTCCTCTTTGGTAATCGTGTCAGAGCCGCGTTTGATTGCGCATAAGGCGGCTTCATTGATGAGTGAGGCTAAAGCCGCCCCGCTGAATCCTACGCAGAGTTTTGAAATCTCTTCAAAGTCAAAATCACAAGTTTTATTACGTGTATGCACCTTTAAAATCTTGATACGTTCTTGCAAATCGGGTAACTCCACAAAAATGCGTCTGTCAAATCTTCCACTTCTTAACAAGGCATCATCTAGGGATTCTACATTGTTGGTTGCCCCAATGACAATTACACCCGAACTATCTTCAAAGCCGTCCATTTCTGTTAAAAGCTGATTGAGTGTTGCTTCGCGTTCATCGTTGCGCATACCGCCACGTGCTTTTCCGACTGCGTCAATTTCATCAATAAAGATAATAGAGGGTGCATTGAGCTTTGCTTTAGTAAATAAATCATGGACACGTTTCGCACCCATACCGACATAAATTTGCACAAAACTTGCGCCACTTTGATAAAAAAACGGCACTTTTGCTTCTCCTGCAAGTGCTTTAGCGATGAGTGTTTTACCCACACCGGGCACACCAATGAGTAACACTCCTTTGGGGAGTTTTACCCCAAAATCTTGGTATTTTTTAGGATATTTTAAATAGTCAATGATTTCTTCTAGCTCATTTTTGGCTTCGTGAATCCCTGCGACATCTGCAAAGGTGAGGTTAGAAGTAATGGGCTGAATGTAATGCAAGGCAAAGGCTTCGCTTGCAAAGGACTTTGCAACATTTTCACGCAATTCTTTAGAATCTTTTTGTTTTTGGGCATTTTGATTTTGAGGATTTGACTTTTTGAAGCTTGCAAAAAAGAATAGAAGCACGAGAGAGACAACCAAAATGATGAAAATTTCTGTCAAGTTTTGTAATAGATTGAAATTATTTTTGATTTCTAGGGGGACTTTTTTCCCAAATTCTTGTAAATCAATGCTACTTTTGGCGACTTTGTATTCTTTACCCTCCAAAGTAAAATAAAGATAATCCCCCTGAATCGTTGCGACTTGTGGCAATGCATTCTGCGTGATTGTTTGTAGATGGGTCGCGCTGATTAATGTGGGATTGCTTTTGAAAAAGAAAACAAAAAATAAAGCTAATGCCAATAGAATCGCAAAGATTCCAAAATATAAACTTTTAAATTTCTGCATAGTTTTTATCCATTTTGGGAATGAAGTGCGCAATGGGAATCCAACAATCTTTGGAGATAGAAGTTTGTGTTTGGATTTGCATAGGGTTGTAGTATTCATCAAAGCCTTGTGCAATCTTGTTAGATTCTTTGGTTGTAATGTTTTCAATTAAGACACAAAGTGTTTTGTTTTGGGCTTTGAGCTTTTCTCTGAAAATAAGATTGTTTTGCGCAACCCTCGCTTCAATTTGCTGCTTTCTTTGTTTGGCAAGATTTCCTGCGATTCTACCTTTGAGAGTGGCAGAGAGCGTATGGTTGCGAGGGCTATAAATAAAGCTATGCAAGTGCGTCAGAGGCAAAAGAGAAAAATTCGCGAAAGCTTCCTGCCATATCTCTTCACTCTCTCCCGGGTGTCCTACAATGAAATCACTTCCCAGCGCGAAACCTCTATTGGCTAAGAGGGTAAAAAGCTCTAAATCTGTCTTGAAAGTATTGTAGCGATTCATAATTTTTAACATTTTGGGTGCTGTGTGCTGCAAGGCAATGTGCAAATGTCGTTCAACTTTTGGATTTTCTAGCACATTTAAAAAATGTTCATTGATTTGTGAGGGTTCTAAGCTCCCGATTCTAAGTCGTTTCAAAGCAGGAATAGCACAAAGAGATTCTATGAGAGTTGCGAGGTCTTTGCCAAATTCTTTGCCCCAGCTGCCTATATTTGTGCCTGTTAGAATAAACTCACTAAAGCCCTTTTGGGTGAGTTTTTGCACTTGGGTTAGGATTTTTTCTTGAGGGAAGCTACGCGCTTTACCGCGCACACTTGGGATAATACAATAAGAGCAAGCAAAATCGCAACCCTCTTGAATTTTGATAAACGCGCGACTTTTGCCGATAAAATCACTCAAGATTTGGGAATCTAAGCCTTTCAAATCATCTTCCAAATAAAACGATTCTTGTTTTTTTAAAATAGCATTAATATTTTCTTTATGGGAATGCCCAAAAACTCCAAATACCAAGCCTTTATCTAAGAGATTCTGCCCTTGTGTTTGCGCACCACAACCTGTAAAATAGATTCTTTTGCCCTCGTTTTGTAGGCGGTGAATGTAGTTTCTCACCCCACTATCCGCACCATTTGTAACGGTGCAAGAATTGACAATTACAAGATCACTTTCTTCTTCATAAGGTGTTTGGGTAAAGTCTTTTAACGCATTAATCATCACTTGTGTATCAAAGAGATTCGTGCGGCAACCAAAGGTTTTGAAATAGACTTTTTGTTTTTGCATACGCAATTCTCTAAAAAAAGCTTTGTGGAGGAACTTCTCCATCACCTTTGATTGGAATGCTCTTAAATGCTTTATTTTCATTTTCTTGTAAAGGTGTTTTTTGTCTGCCTTCATAGATTGTTGTGCTAGGATAAGCGATGTGAATATCGGGTTGTTGCAAGATTTCATCAATGATTTCTGCGCTGATACTACTGCGCAAGGCTAAAGTAGCGTAAGCATTGGTAAGATACCATACAGAAATACGAATCCCATTAGGTTCTAAGAGGTTAAAAACTCTTGGTTCTACATTGGTATTACGCAAACTAAAGCGGTCGCGCATTTTAATAAATTGTTTGCGTGTGCTCTCTGCATAGCCTTTAGCATATTTTTTAGCACATTCTCGCGCAATGTGGCAAGCCTTTTCGTGATTGGAATCAAAAGTAATCGTGAAATCAATGCCGTCCCAAACCGTTTTCATTCCCCCGTGTGTATAGTTAGAAAACATCATCGTAAAGACGAAATTATTAGGAATAAAAATAATGCGTCCCGCTCTGCGATTCTCTTTGTAAGTTGTTAGGGTAATGTCTTCATAAAGTGTAATTCTAAGAACGGAAATATCCAAGACATCGCCAATATATACTGCACCTTCTTTAATAACTTTGATTCTATCTCCTGCATGCACACAACCACCTACGACAATGACAATCCAACCCAAAACAGACATAAAAAGGTCTTTCATTGCAATGGCTAAACCTGCTGAAGCGAATCCAAGCACGGTGACAAGATAACTCACATTATCCAAATAAGCAAAGAGTAAGATTAATACAATCAGGGTAATATTAAGAAAATTAATGATTTTGTTTGTGGTGTAAATACGCTCGTTATCGTGAATATATTTGCGCACTCCAAGCTTGAGAAAAAATGCGATTCCAATCAGAACTAGAATCGTGATTCCAATATAAACGCTTTTGATGAGCTGCTCTTTAATTTGTGCCTTTAAACGCGTTTTGGTGTCTCCCATTTCTTTCGTAAAAATCTCTAAAGTGGTATTAAAAACTTCTTGAGTAGTCTCAAGCACGGTGAGCGCGTTATCGTTTGCTTGATAAGCTTTCGCCATCGCTTCTCTATCGCGAAAGAGACAATCATCGGTGTAACAGGCATTCTCAAGATTCAACAATTCTCTTAATGCTTCATCTTTTTGTCTAAGATATTTTAGATTTTCTTGTAACTTTTGATAATTGTTTTTCAAAATAGTTAGTTCTGTATCAATTTTTTTGATATAAGAATACGCACGCGCAATGAGTAAAAGATTTGTAACTTGGGGTGCTTCTTCAAATTTTTTGACTTCTGTTAGCTCACGGAAAGGTGAATCTTTGTAAATGTTTAAAACTTCTTTTTGTTGTTCCAATGCGGTTAAATTGCGCTCTAAAACATTTAATTGATTTTGGATTTCAATCGTTTTAGGTAATTTTTCTAAAAGGTTAATTTCATTTTGCGTTTGCATTACATTAAAAGTTGCTTGTTGATAAGATTCGTAATTGGAGTATTTTTTCATCCATAGATTATTAGGATTGTTTAAAAAATTATCCGCCTCAATGATTTGAGATTCT
>NZ_JAAVGY010000050.1 GCF_014799995.1 Helicobacter sp. | reverse complement strand
TTTACATTATTACTTACATTTGTAGAGGTTGTCTTATTTGTATTAGAAAGATTCTGATAATAACTAGAATAAAGAGAGGAGGAATAAGAATTGGTAATGCTAGACATTGCTTATCCTTTTCTTTGGATTTTAGAAAAGGATAAGCAAAAGGTGTGCCAAAAATGGCAAATTTTATAATTTAGCGGTAATTTTTAGCATAGTCTTTAACAAGACTATTAGCTTGATTAATTAATTTTCTATTATCTTTTTCCAACAACTGATTTGCATAATTCCTATCCGCACTTCTTGTATAGACAGGGTTGTATTGATTCGCACCAATAATAGAAACATTCACTTGATTAGTGAGTAAATTTAAAGTTGCAGAAACAACAGGCTTATAGTTTCCACTTCCATCATCTACATTAAGAGGCAAAAGTTCATTTGTGCTATCGGGAAACAATTCATAATAAGCTGTATAAGATACTCTTGTGCCTGAATTATTTGTTGTGCCATATTGATGTATCACAACCTCTGGCACTATAACACGCCCATTCTCAATCTTATAAAGATACGCCCCTCCCACAACCTTACTCATTTCCTCATCATTTAAAACTCTAACACCTTTGCTTTGTTCGTTAAATTCTCCATTGGTTGCAAGTGAGATTAAATCTACTTCTGCAAAAAGTGTGCTTGAGATTCCTAAACTTAGTAAAGCTCCTAACATTAACTTTTTCATCTTTACTCCTTATTTAAAATTTAGATTTTCATTATAGATTAGGGAATCTTAAAATGAAGTGTAGAAGATTTTTTAACTTTTGATTTTAGTGAGAGTGTTACACAAGGAAACAGGTTTGCTTTGAATGCCTCGTCATTGTAAAGCCTTTATAAAAGGCTGTGGAATTTATAATGCAGCATACTTTAGATTTTGCAATGGAATCGCAAAGTTAAAGGAGAGATTCTATATTATGGATTGCTTCAGATTCACTATCTTGCAAAGCATTTTTCAAAACTTCTTCCATAAGCTAAAAGTAAAGACACTATCAGGAGCAGAGGAGCTTCCCCCAGCAGTTCCAGAGACAGAAAGCGCAGTGTCAGAGTTTAAACTATAAGTTGCCCCTAGAGAAAAGGTAGGAATAGAATAAGAATTGGAGGTTTTTCTCCCCTCAAACTTAGAAGCACTTTGGAATCTCTGCTCTAATCCTGCGTCCAAAGAAACCTTGGGACTAAGAACTACAGACATATCAAATCCAAAAAACAAGCTGTTTCCATACTCTAAGTTACCATAGTCAAAGGTTCTTTCACGATTGTAGATTCCACCAATATAAAGAGAGGAAATCACAGGGTCAGAATAGTTTTTGAATGCTAATTGTGCGGAAAAAGATTGAAATGTGAAATTTTTTGTTTCGTCAAAATGTTCTTCTCTTTGAAGCACGCTTCCTTGCAAAGTGATTTGAGGGATAAACATTTCTCCAATCGTATCAGCAGTATAGATTCCGCCAATCCATAAGGAATCAAAATCGAAGCTTTTTTCGGTCGTATAATCAAATCCTAGATAGCTAAAATATTCATTTTGTTTATAGCTACCACTTCCAGAGACTAATAAATCAAACTTGGGAGCGAGTGTATAAATAAAGGTTTGATTGAGTGAAAGCTGCTTCGTATCTGTCCAAGTTTTTGTATCAGGTTGTGCTACTAAAGTAGGATAAAGATTGTAAATATACGCATTACCACTACTTAAAAAACTCACACTTGTAATGCTTCTTAACCCGATTTGTTTTTTAAACAAAGAATCCATTGTAATAGGGTCGGAAGCAAAACTAACCGCACTTAAAAAGCCTAAAGAGAGAAAAATCTTTCTAAACATTTGCGTTCCTTTTTGCAAAGAATTTAGCAAATAATAAAGCAAAAGGTGTGCCAAGTTTTGTTGTTTGATTAATGCTATAATTCTAATATTTTGCAATTTCAAGGGTTTTGATGAAAGTCTTATTTCTCTCACATACGGATTCCAATCTCTATCTTTTTCGCCTGCCCATTATGCTAGCTCTCAAAGCGCAAGGAAACGAAGTCGTTGCGCTCATACCCAAAGGAGCAGACTTTGATAAGTTTGCCCCCCTTGGCATAGAGGCGATAGAATATTCTATCAATAGGGGAAGCCTCAATCCGCTAGGTGCTCTTAAAACGATTCAAGAGATTACAAGAATCTTGCGACAAACCAAGCCCGACATCGTGCATACCTTTATGCTAAAGCCAAATATTTATGGTGCATTTGCCGCCTATTTTGCAGGTAGAGAATGTGTGATTAACAGCCTCACAGGCTTGGGAAGCTTTTACATTGATAAAAGCCCAAAATCTCGCCTTTTACGATTCGTTATAGAATCTCTCAACCGTATTGCCTTTAGAATTGCCAAAAAAGTATTGTTTCAAAATCGTGATGACTTGGAATTGTATCTACAAAAAGGAATCCTAACGCGAGAAAAAGCAGTATTGATTAAAGGCTCTGGCATTGACACGCAAGCCTTTGCACCTGCAAATCAAGAATCCTATCACGCAATGCGCCAAAAATTAAGCGAGGAATGGAATCTGCCTATCACAAAAAATTCTATCATTACACTAATGATTGCGCGCGCGATTGCGCATAAAGGAGTCAAGGAATATTACCAAGCCGCAGAAATGCTTAAGATAAAGAATCCTAATTCTTTCTTTTTCTATGTAGGCGGGGTAGATTTGGGCAATATTTCTGCAATGAATGAGCAATTTTTAAAAGGCTCTTTAGCAGTCCTTTATCTTGGACAACGCAACGACATACGCGAGCTTATAGGGGCGTGTGATTTATTTGTCTTGCCAAGTTATCGTGAGGGGATTCCACGCACGCTCTTGGAGGCTGGAAGTATGGCAAAACCACTCATCACAACCAACGCCGTAGGCTGTCGCGAAGTGGTAGAAAATGGCAAAAACGGCTTCTTAGTTCCTATTGGAGATGCAAACACATTAGCACAAAGAATCGCACAATTAAGCGAGGATAAAGATTTGCGCGTGCGTTTTGGGCAAGCAAGCAGAGAAAAAGTCTATGCCGAGTTTAGCACGGAGACGATTGTCCAAAGCTATTTGTCTTTGTATCGCTCGGTTTTGGATTCTAAACAATCCTCGCCTAGAATCTACAAAGACTTCATCAAGCCTATTTTGGATATTTCACTTGGGGCGATTTTGCTTGTGCTCTTTTCCCCTATTTTGCTTTTAACTGCCTTGCTCATTCGTTTCAAACTCGGTTCGCCCGTGTTTTTTACACAAGAGCGTCCGGGCAAAGAGGGCAAGATTTTTAAGATTTTTAAGTTTCGCACAATGAACAATGCACGCAACGAAAAGGGAGAATTGCTTCCCGATGAAGTGAGGCTTACACACTTTGGCAAGCTGATTCGCAAAAGCAGCCTAGATGAGCTACCACAACTCCTCAATGTCTTAAAAGGAGAAATGAGTTTCGTAGGTCCGCGTCCGCTCTTGGTAGAATATCTGCCACTATATTCCAAAGAACAAGCGCGCCGCCACGAAGTCAAACCCGGTATCACAGGCTGGGCGCAAATCAATGGACGCAATGCAATCTCTTGGGAAGAAAAATTCGCATTAGATGTGTGGTATGTGAATCATCTTAGTTTTTGGCTAGATTGTAAGATTCTATGGGAGACTTTTTATAAAGTCCTCAAACGCAAAGACACGCATTCTAGCACGAGTGCAACAATGGAGAAGTTCCAAGGCAATAAAACGCGTCCTTATGAAGAGTAAATAAAAGAGGGGGAAGCAACCAATGCTAAACATCCCTAAAAGATTCCATTGCAAAACCTAAAGTATGCTTCATTTAGATTGCCACAGCCTTTTACAAAGGCTTCGCAATTGACAGAACCCACTGCGTCATTGCGAGGCTTTAACGGAAGCAATCCATAATCTCGCATATTTTTATTTTCACAATGCAATCTCGCAAAGACGGATTTGTAAAATTTCTCTTGAGAGCTGAAATCCTCTCGTATCATATCCCAAAGCCATAGCCGCCTTTTGCAGCTCTTGGAAGCTTAGCATATCTGTCTTTTGATTTAATAGTTTCAAAATCTCTTGTTCTTGGTATTGTTGGATTCCAAACAGATTAAGCAAAGTCGCCAAAGACGTCGCACCACAAGATTCTTCAAACTTTTGCCGAATCACATTTTGGTTATGGATTTCTTGCAAAGATTCCACCGCAAAAGCAAAGGCGACATTAAGAGTAAGCGCACAAACCAAAAGAATTTTTACCAAGCAAATATCCCAAAAATAATTTAATTATTTAATATCTTTGCATATAATTTCCAAAATCTTAAGAGCTTAAAGGCTAGTTGATATTACAAACTAGAATCTTAAAATGCGAGATTATCTAAACCTAAATACGCGTAAGCCAATAGGGGATATTATTTTGTTCTTGTGCGACATTGGTTATCTCGCCGTGTCCGGGCAAAATCAGTAGATTTTCTTTTCTCTCCATAAACTTTTCTAGGCTTGCTTTCATTGCGCTATTGGAGGAATAAGGAAAATCACTTCTCCCGATAGAGCGGTGAAAGATGAAATCTCCGCTAAACATTACTTTTTGCTTGGACATATTGGGGCTTTGAGATTCTGCGCTTTGTGCTAAGTTAGAATCCCCACTTGCTAACTTATGTCCAAGCACAATCACGCTACAACCGGGCGTATGACCGGGATAGCAAAAAAACTCTATGACAAAATTCCCTAACTCATAGTAATTCTGTCTGCCCAAATTACTTGTATTGGAAATTTTGGACGTAATGCTATCGTTTTTTGTCGCACCCACAAGAACGCTAGGTGTAGAGCTAGGCAATCCCGTGCTAAAGCAATCCTCCACCAGCATAAAGGCGTCTTCTAAAGGGCAAAAGAGCGGAATCCCGCTAAAGTGTGCCACAAGCTCCGCATTGCTCCATACATGGTCAAAATGCCCGTGTGTGTTGAGAATCGCAAGAGGCTTGCTGTGCTGTAATGTTTCTATCACCCAAGCACTCGCGCCAATGCCCGCGTCTATGATGAGTGCCTCTTGGGTATGTTTATCCAATGTCAAATAACAATTTGTCTGATATTCTCCAAAAGCCTTGCGCAAGACTTTAAAAGAATCATTTTCAAAAATTATCATTCATTTCCCCTAAAATTTCTCAAAATCTTGCGAATCTTAACGCAAAATCGCTAAAATAATACCAAAAAAGGCAAAGTAATGACACAAAATCCAATGCACCCCAATGCGCGATTCCATTTGGCTACTCCCGACTTTCGCGATTCCTTTGGACGCGATAGAGATAGAATCATTCACAGCTCCTATTTCAGACGCCTAGAATACAAAACGCAAGTTTTTATCAATCATAGCGGGGATTATTTCCGCACGCGTTTGACGCATTCGCTTGAAGCTAGCCAGATTGCGCGCACTTTGGCAAAGAATCTAGGCTTAGATGAGAATCTCTCTGAAGCTATTGCGCTAGCCCACGATTTGGGACACACACCTTTTGGACACGCGGGAGGCGATGAACTAGATAGAATAATGCGCCATTGCGGATTTTCTAATGGATTTGACCATAACTTCCAATCGTTTCGCGTGGTAACCAAGCTAGAAAAACGTTACAAAGAATTTGATGGCTTAAACCTCACTTTCGCTACGCTCGAGGGAATTTTAAAGCATTCTTATCCTTATGAAAAGCCATTTTTGAGCGACAATCTAAAAAATTCGTTTCGCGTAGAATTTCACCCAAGCCTTGAAGCAATCCTCGTGGATTTATCTGATGAGATTGCCTACATCAGTGCGGACATTGACGATGGAATTAAATATGGGTTGATTGGTTTTGAGAATCTTAAAGAAAGCGCATTAGTCTCCCAAGCCATAGAGTTTGTAGAAAAAGAAGAAAAAGTAATGCGTGGGGATTCTATTTTCAGACATCGCTTCACCTCACGCCTCATTACTCTATTGGTTTATGATATTTTAGAAAACAATCAACCCTTTGTGCAAAGCTCCCCGCAATGCTTTACCTATCGTGCTAAAGAATCCTTGCCCATTACTCACACCAAAGTAATGGAAAATGATATTAAAACCCTTAAACAGATTCTTTTGACGCATCTTTATCGCCACGAAGAGATTTCTAAAAAAATGTTTATGGGCAAACGTTGCGTGCGCAAGCTTTATGACTGCTTCAATAATGAGATAAATTTACTACCAAAAGACTTACAAGAAAGAATTTATAAAGGAGAGAAACCACATCGCGTCTGTGCGGATTACATTGCCTCTATGACAGACCGCTATGCGATTGCACTCTATCACGAGCTAGGGTTTTAAGAAAGACAGGGCGTCTTAGCCTCTGTCTTTTAGCCCCAATTTCTCAATCACATTTGCATAACTTTTGAAGTTTTTGCGGCGCAAATAAATGAGCAAGCCTTTTCTTTGAGAAACAAGCTTCCTAAGTCCTAAGCGGCTAGAATGGTCTTTTGGATTGACTTTTAAGTGCTCGGTTAGGGTTTTGATTCTATCACTAAGCAGGGCAATCTGCACCTCTGTTGAACCTGTATCTTTAGGATTTCTAGCAAAAGCAGAAGTAATTTCTCTTTTTTTCGCCGAATCTTGAGCCATTTTGACCTCCTGATTGGTATAAATTTAAAGTTTGCGATTCTAGCATAAAAATGTAAAAATACGCTAAAATTTTAAAAATTTAAAAGATTTCTTGATTTTATTAGTTAAAAACGATTAGAATTGCGAATCTAAAATTATTTTTGTGGAGTGGATTTGGCAGCAGCGGATAAAAAAGTTTCTTTCTTAAGTAGAATTATGCCCTTTTTGTCCTTTTTATCGGGTTCAAAAGACCTCACGGTTGTCTTTTTTATCATTGCGATTCTTGCAATCATCATCGTGCCTCTGCCAAGCTCTTTGCTAGACTTTTTCTTGGCTATTTCTATTGCACTTTCTGCACTGATTATTCTGATTGCATTATATGTCAAAAAACCCACAGATTTTTCGGCTTTTCCGACACTCTTGCTTATCATTACGCTTTTTCGCCTTGCTCTAAATATCGCAACAACAAGAATGATTCTAAGCAATGGACATTTAGGTCCCGAAGCTGTTAGCGATATTATCAATGCCTTTGGACAATTTGTCGTGGGCGGAAATTATGTCATTGGGATTATTCTTTTTATCATTTTGGTTATTATTAACTTTATGGTTGTAACCAATGGTTCTACAAGGGTTTCCGAAGTCAAAGCGCGTTTTACGCTTGATGCAATGCCGGGCAAACAAATGGCGATTGACGCGGATTTAAACTCCGGAATCATCGGGCAAGAGGAAGCTAAAGCAAGACGAGACGCACTAGCGACAGAGGCGGATTTTTATGGCTCTATGGACGGTGCAAATAAATTTGTCAAGGGTGATGCCATTGCGGGCATTATCATTACACTCATTAATATTATCGGGGGATTCCTAATTGGCGTCTTTCAAAAAGATATGACAATGGCGGATTCTGCTTCAACTTTTACAATCCTCACCATTGGAGATGGTTTAGTCTCTCAACTTCCCGCGCTGATTGTTGCTACTGCGACAGGTATTATCGTAACCCGCTTTAGCAAAGAGGGAGAGAATTTCGCTTCGGGAATTATTGACCAACTCATCAACGAATCCAAAACCCTAATGATTGTCGGCTGCATTTTGCTACTCTTTGCGCTTGTTCCGGGCTTACCCACCCTCTCACTAGGCTTTGTAGGTTTGTTATTCTTAAGCCTTGCCCTCCTCCTTAGCAAACAAAAAGAAGGCGAGGTATGGAAATATGTAGAATCGCTCTTCAAAAAAATCAGAAAAGAAGACAAAGCCAAAAGAGGCGAGTTGCGAGATTCTAACGATTTACCTCAACGCCAACAAGCAAGGCAGCAAGCCAATGCAGCACAAGCGGCACAACAACCTAAAGAAAGCGAGGAAGAGCGCAAAAAGCGCGATGAAGCAGAAATTGACAATGCGCTTAAAGTCAAAATCTTGCGCGTAGGGCTTGGGTATCAGCTCATCAAGTTTGCAGACCCTGCACAAGGGGGCGAGCTAGTTAATAAAATCCGCCAAATCCGTAAGACAATGGCAACAGAGTATGGAATCCTTGTGCCAATGGTGCATTTGCGCGATGATTTAAACTTGCCTCCCGATGAATACCAAATCTTGCTCAAAGAAATTGAAATCGGTCGCGGCAAGGTAATGGCAGATAAATATCTCGCCGTAGCAGCAAGTGGCTTTGCGGGTGAATTGCCCGATGGAATCCCAACTAAAGAACCTGTGTTTGGGTTAGACGCTTATTGGATTGATGAGAGCAAAAAAGAAGACGCGATTATTGAGGGTTACACAACGATTGACGGAGCAACCGTGATTAGCACCCATATCCAAGAACTCATCAAGCAACACGCAGAGGAATTGCTCACGCGTCAAGAAGTGCATAATCTACTTGAGAAACTAGGCAAAGATTATCCGATTTTAGCAGAAGAAATCAAAGGTGTAGGGGTGGGCACGATTCAGCATATTTTAAAAGAACTTTTACACGAACAACTTCCTATCAAAGATATGCTAAGCATTGCAGAAGCAATTGCCGATGGCTATCCGGCTTACAAAGGCGATTTGCCAACGCTTACAGAATATGTCCGCGCTTGTCTGAAGCGAATGATTACGCATAATTTCCAAAGTGATGACGGAATCTTGCGTTATTTTATCCTCTCTCCCGCATTGGAACAATTCTTGTTAGAGCGTCTGCCAGACCAACAAAAAATTGGACAGAGATTGCGCCTAAGCCCGACAGAATCTCAAAATCTACTTGACGCGCTTAATGTCTCCCTCCAAAAGGGAGCTTCTATGGGTGCTGTGCCGACTATCATTGGCGGCACTCCTATGGTATTGAGGAAGCCTTTAGCAATTTTCATTGAGCAGTATGGATTAAGCCGCAATATGATTGTTCTAAGCACCGCAGAGATTGATTATCAAAGCAAATATGAAATCTTAGGTACGGTTGAGTTTGCTCTATAAGGAAAGTTATGCAAATCTATCATCTCTCCCATATTGATTTAGACGGCTATGGCTGTCAAATGGTAAGCAGGGAAATCTACACTTACGCCTTAGATTCTGCGACATTGTATTTTTATAACGCCAATTATGGCAAAGAAGTCGGCGCGCGTTTGGAACAAATTTATAGGCAAATCCAACAAAACAAAGCAAAGAATCCTAAAGAAAATCAGGCACACCTTTTGATTAGCGACTTGAATTTAACACTTGAGGAATGCGAAAGATTAGTCCAATCTGTCTTGGAATTAAACCTCAATGGATTCCAAATTACCTTTGAGCTCTTAGACCACCATAAAAGCGGGCAAGAATGCGCGCAAACTTATGAATGGTATCATTTGGACACGCAGCGGTGCGCAACGCAAATCGTTTATGATACTCTGCTTGCGCGCTATGGGCTTCACGATTCTGTACAAAAATGGCTTGAACCTATGGTGCGTATGATTAATAGCATAGATTTGTGGCAGGAAGAGGGCTTCCAATTTGAGTTTGGCAAGGTTGCAATGCGTTTGATTGTAGAGTGCAAGGAGCTGAATCGCTTTATGTTTGATGATGAGGACCGCAACTATAAACTCGCCCTCCTCAAGCAGTCCGCACAATTTCTTATGCAAGAAAAGGGCGAGATTCTATTAGACAATGCCATTTTGGAGATGAAAAAATGCTTTTTAAATGGTAGCTTGCTAAGCGATACATTAGATAATCTTGCCTCCCATTTCCAATGCAATTTGTTAGCACAAAAGACAGAACAATGCAGCGTATTTTATGGCAAATATCGGGGATTTTTGAGTTATAGCATTGGCAATATCTCGGTATTAGCCAATTTGTTTTTGAAAAACAATCCGCAATTTGACTTTTTTGTTGATGTCAGTGCGCGGGGCAATGTGAGCCTACGCGCAAACCACCAATGCGATGTCAGTCTCATCGCACGAAAGTTTTTCAATGGCGGGGGACACCCTAATGCAAGTGGAGGCAAAATTGACGGATTCAAAGAAAGTTTTGTCTATGAGGACATTAAAGAATGTGTGCAAAATATCTTAAAAGGAGAAGAAGATGAGTAAAGAAAGAATCCAAGAGCTAGAAGAGGAAGTAGAGGAATTATCTATCCAACTAAGCGATATGCTCTGTGTTGCATTGCTTTTAAGCGGTGTCAAAGAATCCCATATACAAGAGGCACTAGACGCTTACATTGAGGGACTAGATGAACAGAGCGTAGAATATGGCGTCAATGAGATTCTACAAAACATTGAGCAGCTCAAAAAAACACACCCACAATTTTTTAAGTAATCCAATGCAGACAAAAAGAATCGCCATTTTATTTAGCGGCAATGGAAGCAATTTAGAGGCACTTATCAAGGCTTTACACCAACAATGTTTTATCCCGAGCAAAAGACTAGAAAACACAAAACAAAGCACAATTGGGGGGTTTTTGGTTGGGGACATTTTAATTGAGGGATTCTTCATTGGTGGGCTCTCGCACACTTTTAAAGAATCCGATATTGCAGACAAACACGCAAACCAAGCCTTTAAGGTAGAAGTCGTTTTGGCTTTAAGCAACAAAAGCGATGCGTATGGGCTTACGCGTGCGCAAAGACTTGGAATCCCAACGCAAATCATACAAAGCACAGGAAAAACACGAGAAGCATTTGATGCAGAACTAGTCGCAAGATTACAACCTCTTGGGCTAGATTTGTGCGTTTTGGCAGGATTTATGAGGATTTTAACGCCCACTTTCACACAAAAAATTCGCGCAATCAATATCCACCCCTCTCTTTTGCCCCTCTTTAAGGGAACAAATGGAATCGCGGAATCCTATGCCTCGCCTATGCGACTAGGAGGCGTTAGTGTGCATTATGTCAGTGAGGAGTTAGATAGCGGAGAAATCATCGCGCAAGGCGTGATTCCAAAAATTGCGGGAGAGACTTTAGAATCCTATGAAGAACGTATCCACAAACTAGAACACACACTCTATCCGCTAGCGGTATTGGAAGCATTGATGGCAAAACAAGGAGAGGAAAAATGAATATCCGCGTTTTACACACAGAATGGTCTGGCGGATTTGGAGGACAGGAAATCCGAATTTTAAATGAAATGGAGGAAATGAGGAGGCGCGGTTGTTATCTAGCACTTGCGACAAAAGAAGATACAAACATTTTATCCAAAGCCAAAGAAAAAGGATTTGACACTTTTATTTTGCCTTTTAAAAGCAAAAGCGATATAGAAAGTATTTATAAACTCCATAAAATCCTAAAAAATTTTGATATTATTAATACGCATAGCAGCGTAGATACTTGGTGCGGTGGATTGGCAAGCATTGGAAGTGGGGCGAAGTTTATTCGCACGCGTCATTTATCTAGCAAAATCCACCCATCGCGTCTTAATTTCATTAATTCCTTGGCGGATTTTATCCTCACAACAGGGCAAAGCATACGACAAGCAATGATAGAACAAAATCGCATTAATCCCAATAAGATTCTCTCCATACCAACAGGGATTGACACGATGCTTTTTTGTAAAGAAAAATATGATAAGGAGCAGATGAGAACAAAATATAATCTCCCTCAAGATGCTCTAATTGTTGGTAATCTTGGTGTTTTACGGGCAATGAAGCGACAAGATATTTTTATTGAAGTTGCGCAAAAGATTTTCCAAAAATATCCTAAGGTGTTTTTTGTCATTGCAGGTAGTGGAGATGGACAAGTTCGTTTAGGAAACCTTGCAAAAGAAGCGAATCTTAACGCAAAGCAAGAAATCGTGCGATTACTCGGGCATATCAACAACCCAGCAGAGTTTTTGAGTACTTTGGATATTTTTATGCTCACAAGCGACAAAGATGAAGGAGTACCACAAAGCCTAATGCAGGCACTTGCAATGGAGATTCCAAGCATTGCAGGCAATATCGGCTCTATTGCGGATTTGCACCATATTCACGAGGGCAAACCAAACTTTATTCTCACACAAACTCCAACCCAAGAAGAATTTACCGCCGCATTAGAGACTCTCATCAATAAAGAGAGAGAGAGAGAGATAATTTCTAATCGTCAATTCATAGTAGAAAATTTTTCCCTCTCCGCAATGGGAGAGAGGATTCTATCCATTTATCAAAAACTACTCAATCACCCCTAGCTATCGCAATCTTATCAACTAGATGCCACTGCGTCATCGTAAAAGCAAAATATGCGTTGCAGAGACAACGCACCACTTACAAATCATCATCTCAATCTTGCGACAAAAGCTAATTGATAGGGTAAAAAGGCAGTGTTAGTCTAACTGCGCAAGATATCTTATAATTTGAATCGTCTCTGCGTCCATTTTGTCCTTACGATTCTCCAAGTCTTGCAGGATTTGCGCTCTCTCGCTTGCTTTAAGATTCTGTCCAAATTTCGCTTTAGCACTTAGATGTGAGATGAGAATCTTACCCACAAAAGTCCCCCGCTCTTTGCCGACAAACTGCCCTTGCTCCATACTTATTTCTGTATTGTTAGGCTCATATTTCTGCACCAAACGCGTCAAAATGTGCCTTTTCTCCTCCAAATCCTCTACAACGCAAAATTGTCCCTCTATGAAAACCGAAAAGAAAAATTGTGTTGGAATCATCGTGTGATGTAAGAAACTTGAAGGAATATAGGCGTAAGGCTTGGCGCAACTAAAAGAAACTTTTGGATTGGCTTTTAAAAGCGTGTATTTGCGTCCAGCTTTTGCCCCGTGCAAATAAATCTGTGAATCCTCATAACAAAAGCTAAGCGGAATCGCATAAGGAATCGTATCAGGAATCACGAGTGTGCCAAACTCTATTTTATTTAAAAACTCTTGTATCTTCGCCGAATCTTTATAATCAAAGTCGCTTCGCCGCATAATTCCACCTCATCGCACAATCTGCACTTCGTTTTCTAGTGTGATTCCGCATTCCTTTTGCACTTTTTCTTTGGCAAGTAAGATAAGATCTAGTGCCTCTTCAAAGGTGGAATCTCCGAGATTGACAAGAAAATTCGCGTGTTTAAGGCTGAAACATAAGCTCTTATTTCTGCCAAATCTCACCCCTTTAAGCCCTACCTGCTCGATCAATCGCCCCGCAAAGTCGTCTTTGGGATTCTTAAAACAACTCCCAAAGCTAGGCTCTGTGGGCTGATTTTGACGCATTTTCATAAAAGTCTCTACCAAAGATTGTGCAAACCCTGTTTCTTTTTTAAAGATTCCAGCAAAGATGAATCCCTCAATTTGACTGCTACGATAGCCTAAATGCAGGCTCTCCACACCCTTAAACTCTAATTTGCTAGCAGAATCTAATTGCAAGATTCCAAGCAATGTTTCCTTAATCTCATAAGTTTTCAGCCCTGCATTCATCTTGATGATTCCGCCGATACTTCCGGGCAATCCGACAAGAATCTCAAATCCCCTCAAATTCTTGCGCTTAGCATAAGAAAACAGCTTGCCACTCGGTGTGGCTGCGCCCACTTCTAAGCTATCGCCCAAATCCTTTATATAATCAAATTCTTTACTTAAAGCACAGAGATTCTGCGCATTAGGCGCAATGAGGAGATTATTTGCCTTGCCAATGATTTGAGGAGTAGCCCCCTGCAATAGCAATGCGTAATCTTGTGGGGATTCTATAAATTTAAGCGTATTGTGCGTGCCAATGCGCACACTCGTGTAATGCGAAAAGTCTATGATTTTTTGCAGCATAAATCAAAAAAGAAAGCTTGGAATCATATTAAAGATTCTTGTCGTGAAGTCCATTAGCATATTTAACATCCAAGGCATTGTAAAGATGATTACAACAATAACAGAAAGAATCTTGGGCACAAAAGTGAGCGTCATTTCGTTGATTTGTGTCGTGGCTTGAAAAATACTAATCATCAAACCCACAACCAAACCCACAAGCAACATTGGGAGAGACAAAGTAAGCGTAATTTTATAAGTTTCAATCGCTAGTGCCATTAATTGCGATTCCAAATCTCTCTCCTTAAGAATGCCTAGAAACTATTTGCAAGAATCCCAAACCATTGTAGCTTTGCCGTCTTTTTCCTCCACTGCTGCCATTCCCATAATATTGTAACCACAATCCACATAATGCACTTCGCCTGTTACCGCACTTGCTAGAGGCGAGAGCAAATACATCGCGGAATTGCCCACTTCCTCTATGCCGACATTTTTACGCAAAGGTGAGTTGGCTTCGTTCCATTTCAAGATAAAACGGAAGTCTCCGATTCCACTTGCCGCAAGCGTGCGAATAGGACCGGCAGAAATCGCATTAACACGAATTCCGTCTCTGCCTAAATCGTGTGCCAAATAGCGCACGCTAGATTCCAAAGCGGCTTTGGCAACACCCATAACATTATAATGTGCGACATGTTTCACGCTTCCTAAATAGCTTAGGGTGAGGATTGAAGCATTAGGGCTTAACACGGGCTTTAGTTCGCGACAAAGCTCAATGAGAGAATACACAGAGACTTCCATTGCAATATTAAAGGCTTCTTTAGTCGTGTCTAAAAAGCCTCCGTCCAACGCTTCTTTAGGGGCAAAAGCCACGCTATGCACCAAGAAGTCCAAAGTGCCAAAATCGCGTTTAATGCTCTCGCGTAAAGAGGCAAAATGCTCCTTTTTGCTCACATCAAGTTCATAAACAAACTGCGAATCTCCAATTTCTTCGGCAATCGGAAGCACGCGCTTTTGAATTTGTTCGTTCATATAGGTCAAGCCAATCGTTGCGCCTTGTGCCTTGCACGCTTTAGTAATGCCATACGCAATGGATTTATTGTTCGCAACTCCAACGATTAAGCCTTTTTTGCCCTGCATTATCATTGATTTACTCCTTAAAATAATGAATTTTCTAAGATTTGGCAGAAGCTTGAAATCTCCCAGCTTGCACTTCCAACAAGCACGCCATCTACCCCATTAATAGAGAGAATCTGACGCACATTTTGAGGCTTTACGCTCCCGCCATACAAAAGCGGAATTTTACCTAATTTTTGCTTTAAGCGTGTGTGGATTTGCGTGATTTCTTCCAAACTCGCGCTCACTCCACTACCAATTGCCCAAATAGGCTCATAAGCTACGATGAGATTAGAATCGTTTAAATCAATGCCGCTAAGCTCGGATTCCAAAAACTCCAAAGTCGCCTCTACTCCTTGTTGCCTAATTGCCTGCGATTCTCCAATACAATAATAAATCGTAAATCCAAGGTTGCTAAAGAACTTAAATTTTTCTGCGCAAAACTCTTGCGATTCCTTGAGTATCTCGCGCCTCTCACTATGCCCGACTAAAAGAGTAGTAACTGCAAATTCTTCTAATTGCTCCAAACCGATTTCACCTGTATAAGAGCCATTTCGCGCAGGATAAGCGTTTTGTGCGCCGACTTGAAAGCCCTTAAAACGATTTTCTAAGAGTGCCGTTTGGGGAGGAAAAATAGTGATTTGATGCGGGAGGGATTGGCTTTGTGATTCTATCTTTGTAAGGAAACTTTCTAATTCTTGGCAAAACTGCAAAGTGCTTTTTCTTGTATGATTGGTTTTGAAATTGCTCGCAATGATTTTCATAGCTTTCCTTTGGTTTTTGGTATTATAGCAAATCTTAAATGTTTGCAATGCTACTTTGCGTTATAATTTTCAATAAATCTATGGGACATTGCAAATGAACTTTTTACATAAAATACAAGAAAATATCAAACATATTTTTACTTGGAATCCGAGTGATAGATTATGGCAAATGCCATTTTTTGCAGGGCTTGGTGTCGCGATTGTGCTTTTTATTGCGGCTTTCTTTAATCGTCCAGATTTAGGGCTTGTGGCGATGATTGGAGCAAATATTTTTCTTTATGTGCCCGATACACCGATTTATCACAAAATGATTCTGTGTATGGCTTGCGCCTTTGGAATCATTATTTCTTTTACGCTTGGGCTTGTAGGACAAACTTACCCCTTGTTGATTCCACTGATTGTTTTTCTTGTTACGATGACGAGTGCGCAAGTTGTGCGCTACTTTAGCATTGGTGCGCCGGGATTCTTTTTCTTTACTTTTGCGATGATTCTAGGGACTTATATTCCCTTTGAAATCAAAGATTATCCTTTTGCCATTGGATTAGTCGCACTTGGTGCTATGGTGGCAAATGTAATGGTTTTGCTCTATTCTTTGAGCGTAATTTATGTTTTTAAAATTCCCCCCAAACCCATTCCAAAAATTGGAGAATTTGGCTTTGGTGCAACCATTATTGACCCCATTATTATTGCATTCTTTGTCAGTAGCTCTATGGTTTTACAAAACCTTTTAGAGTTGGAGCGCGGTTATTGGGTCGGAGTGAGCTGCGCGGCAATCTTAACGGCGGTTACCTTTAAACAGATTTGGGTTAAACAAACACAAAGAATCTTTGGCACAATTTTAGGCGTAAGCCTCGCTTATTGGCTATTGCATTTTAGTTTTAGCCCGATTCAATTTGCTCTTTTGATGATGATTTTATTATTTTTAGCAGAATTAACAGTAGTTAGGAATTATGCTTTAGCTATGTTGTTTCTAACCCCTTATTCTACCTATCTAGCGGAAGTTTCTAGCTTTATGAATTATGACCCAAACTTGATTATCAAAGCAAGAATCTTAGATATTACGATTGGTAGCTTGTTTGGACTTTTAGGCGGTGCGACATTGCATTGGAAGCCTTTGCGCAGAGTATTAGAAAGAATCTTGCGCAAAGTCATCTCGCGGTGGATTGGAGAAGATTAAGAATCCTAAATCTAGCCATTAATCCTATGAAGTTGTTGGTAAATCTCCTCGCTTTTTGCCTCTAATTTCTGACAATAAGCCTGTAATCGCTCTTGATTTTGTGTGCAATCTTGAGTTTTAATAAAATCTAAAAATTCTCGTATGCTCTCATCAAAACTAAAGATGTTTTCACAAATCGCTTTGTCAATTGCGGTATTCTCCCCGATTTCACATTGTGAAATGATTTGTGGAATCTCATTGGTAATCACAGCGGAATAAGAGGCGAATTTTTTCAAAATACAATCTAATTCAAGCAAAGTGATATAAGACCTTTTGTTGGTATGCAAAATAGAATCCAAGAGGAAAGAAGCCTGCTTGTCCATTTGCCCAAAAGCCTCGTTGAAAGAAATCATCACATCATTAGATTGGTTTGTAATCTTATCAATCTCTTTTACATAACTAGAAATCTCATTCATTTCTTGATTGATAATCTGTGTAGTAGAGGAAATTTCTGATGCCGTTTTTTCCGCGCGTTCTGCTAGTTTGCGCACTTCATCGGCAACAACCGCGAATCCTCTTCCGTGCTCTCCAGCTCTTGCAGCTTCAATGGCTGCATTGAGCGCAAGCAAGCTGGTTTGGTCTGTAACTTCTTTAATCAAGAGAACGAAAGAATCAATTTCTTTGATTCTTTTTGCAAAAACTTCAAAAAGCTGCGAGGTTTGTGCCATCATAGACGAAAGATTGGAAAAGTTATTCACAATCACTTGGACACTTTGCATTCCATTATTAGAATGCTCGGAAATGGATTTGGTTTCTTTGGAAGTTTCATTCATTGTTTGAATCACGGCATTTAAGTTGGTAGAGACAGAATTTAAATCTTTCTTAAGGCTTAGCGAACTTTGCTTGGAGATTTGATTTACAATCAACCCTCTTGCTCCTAATTTATCCGCCTCTTCAATGGCATTAGAGGCTTTATTAATCAAGCGCGCAACATAAGAGAAATTTCCTTTCAAGCTCTCTACATTCATTTTTCTTGCATAACGTTTTTCGCCTGCTGCAACAATAACTGAAGAACTCCCTCTAACAAAGGATTCCACTTGGTCTGCCAAATCATTCACAACCCAAGAGAGATTTCCAAGATTCCCTGTATCTTGAATGCCTGTAATCCTAGCCTCTAAATTTCCAGAAGAAAGCTTTTTGATACAATCGGTAATTTCCTCTATATATGAATTTCTCCTATTTCCTGCTATTAATGTCAAAACGCAAGCGATAATGCCTAAGATAAAAATAAAAAACTCTACAATGATATGAACATTAAAAAACTCAATAACAAACAACAGACAAAAAATAGCAATAAAACAATAATTAAAAAACCTAGAATATCTATAAAGATAATATGAATTCTTCATAACTCACCCCTTTTTGCGCCAAAATTGATTCCAACTTCTCTTGACTTTTTTGGACTCCTTCTTTTTTCTCTATCTCTAACAATTCTTGATAGAGAACACTAATCGTTTGTTTAGCCTCCTCTGTGGGTTTAACCCTGATAGAATGATAACCCACAATCTCTCCTTGCCCATTAAATGAGGGCGTAACATAAGCTTTGACCCAATAATACGAACCATCTTTGGAGAGATTTTTCACATAAGCCGCAATCTCTTTGCCACTCTGAACAAAATCCCACAAGAATTTAAAAATCACTTTGGGCATATCAGGGTGTCGCACAATATTATGTGGCTTGCCTAAAAGCTCCTTTTCTGTATAGCCCGAAAGATCAATAAAGATTCTATTCCCATAAAGAATTTTTCCTTTTAAATCTGTCTTAGAAACGACAATTTCGCCCTCTTTAAATTGTCGCTCTTTTAAAGTAGGTTTGACTTTATTACTCATCATTATTCCTAGTGTAAATATAAGACTGAAATTTTAAACAACAAATTCCTAATCCATAATCAGCATTATTCCTTTATATAGTTAATAATTTGTAAATAAATTGTTAAGAAAATGTCAAGAAAGCATACCAAGCAAGATTATAGATTCAGAAATTTTATTGATTTTTTATTAAAAATAAAATTTATTTATCAATATGCAAAATAAATTTAAGAAAAGCAAAGTATGGTATTAAAGATAAAGATAAGGATTAATTAATGAATAAGCAGATTCCCAAAAAGGGAGAGAATCGGAAATTACTTTCTAATTTCTTTGATTCTTGCAGATTTTCCACTTCTGGAACGTAGATAATAGAGTTTGGCTCTTCTGACACGACCAATTTTAAGCACTTTAATGCTCTCAATACTTTCAGAATAAAGAGGGAAAATTCTCTCTACTCCCACACCATTTGCGCCGATTTTTCTAATCGTGAAAGTCTTGCCTGTCCCGATTCCACGCAATGAAATACAAACGCCCTCAAAGTTCTGAATCCTTGTTTTATCTCCTTCAGAGATTTTAATCCCAACTCTTAATGTATCTCCCGCCTTGAATTGTGGAATTTCTTTTCCTGCAATTTGCGCATCTTCAAAATGCTGAATATATTTATTTCTCATCTTTCAACCTTTGTTTGTAGCGAATATAGAGGTCTAGCCTATGGAATCTAGTTTTTGCCTCTGATGCTTTTAGTTTTAAGTCGCTGATTTTAGCGTGATTTCCCTTTGAATACTCTGAAGGAATCATTAAATTTTTAAAATTATAAGGTTTGACAAAGTTAGGAGCTTCTAGCAAAAACTCTTCATAGCTCTCACCTTGCAAGGAATCGCTATTGCCAAGCACGCCCTCCACTTGTCTTGAAATGCTATCACATAGACAAAGTGCAGCAATTTCTCCGCCGGTTAAAATAAAATCTCCTATACTAAAGACTTCATTGGCATAACATTCAATCAAACGTTCATCAAACCCCTCATATCGCCCACAAACTAGGGTAATGTGAGATTTTTTACTTAGACGTTTAGCATCATTTTGTGTAAAAGACTTTGCGCAAGGTGTGAGAAAAATAATATGCGTCTTTGAATTTCGTTTCTTGACAGAATCTAGCGCGTTACTCAACGCCAATGGCTCTAATACAAGCCCTGCACCACCGCCCACTTGATAATCATCAGTTTTTGCAAAACGATGTGGGCTAAATGTGCGTGGATTGACAAATTCTACTTGGATTAATTCTTGCTCTAATGCACGATATAGGATAGAATCGCTGAAATAAGATTCTATCAAATGCGGGAATAAAGTAACAACAGAGAATCGCATTAACTATTTTCTAAGATTTCTTTGCAAAATTGCGTCCGAATGACTTTAGGTTCTTGCGTGGAATCAACTTCTAAAATATAACGTTTGGTGTAAGGAATCAGGAAAGATTTAGGGAAGTTTTTGCCCCTAAGTGCTTCAGTCGTCTTAACCAACAAAAAATCTTGCTCACAAAAGCGGTCAATCTCGCTGACTAAGCCTAGAGTTTCACCCTCTTCTACAATTTCACTTCCAATAATATCAAACCAAAAAAACTCATTTTCTTTGAGTTTGCATTGCTCCTTACTCTGCTGTTGTGTGGTATAAAGCATAAGATTTGCGATTTGTTTCGCACTCTCTTTAGAAGAGATTTCAACGAACTTTGCTATGGAAGATTTAATGTGATAATATTCAAGCGTGAGATTGCCAAATTGAGAGAAATAAACATTACCTGCTCGTAAGGATTCTGGAAAATCACTTAATAAATGCAAAAACACTTCGCCTTTAAAACCTACTGCGCGACCGACTTTTGCGACACTCACCCAATCTTTTTGGACGCTTTTACCCAACATTTAATTTTTAGAATCTTGTGGCTTCACAATAATGCGATAAGAGTTTCCGTCTTTTGCCTTGATACCGGAAACAAAGGTTTTGATTGCACCTATCATTTTGCCGTCTTTGCCAATCAAACGTCCCGCATCTTGCAGTGAAGACAGAATCTCAATTTCATAAAAATTTGTGTCAAGCTCTGTTTTGATGACACGAATCTTATCAGGCTCTGCAACGATTTTTTTTACATAAGCTTCTATAAAATTCTCTACCATAATTCTAATTCTATTGCTTCAAATGGGATTATTTGGTGATAACCTTAACTCTTTCACTCATTTTTGCGCCAACACTTGTCCAATATTTCAATCTTTCTGCATCATATTTTACAACAGAGGGTTCAGCCAATGGATTATAGTAGCCAATAGACTCAATCCATCCTCCATCGCGTCTTTTTCTGCTATCAGTTACGACAATTCTATAAAAAGGCTTTTTCTTTCGTCCCATTTTTGTTAAGCGGATAACAGTTGCCAAAATATACTCCTTAAATCAATCTTTGGTAATTTACAGATAAATCTGTCTAAAATTGAGATTTTACTCAACTTTAGAGAAACTTATGCTTAAATCACTTCAAGCAAGCCTAACTAGCGTCTAAGCTGCCCCATTCTTGCATCTTTCATCAGGCTCATCAAATCCCCCATTCCCCCCTTATTAGAAAACTTTTTCGCCATTTTCGCCGCATTTTCAAATTGCTTCAAGAAACGATTGACATCACTTACATCAATCCCCGCACCCATTGCAATGCGCTTTTTGCGACTGCCATTTAGCAAATCTGGATTCTCGCGTTCCTTTGGTGTCATAGAAGAAACCATTGCTCGCATTTGTTTAATTTCTTTGGAATTATCCAAATCTACATCTTTTAATGCACTTGCCATATTCCCCAAGCCCGGCAACATAGATAAAATGGATTGCATAGAACCAATCTTTTTGATATTGTCTAATTGGGCGATAAAATCATTAAAGGTGAATTTGCCTTTTTTGATTTTTTTAGAAATATCTTTTGCTTCCTTTTCACTGATGACAGCAGCGGTTTTTTCGGCAAGAGAGTGAATATCTCCTGCCCCCATTAATCTGCCCACTATGCGCTCTGGGATAAAAACTTCTAAATCCGCAACTTTTTCTCCTACCCCAATAAAGCGCAAAGGAATCCCAAGCTGGTGCGCGATAGAAAGTGCGATTCCACCTTTGCTATCCCCATCAAATTTACTTAAAATTACCCCGCTTAAATCCATTTTTTCGTGAAAAACTCCCGCACTCTTGACGCCATCTTGCCCACTTAAGCTATCCACAACATAGAAAATCTCATTTGGATTAATTGCGGCTTTAATCCCTTGTAGTTCTTGCATCAATATCTCATCAATCGCCAATCTCCCCGCAGTATCCACTAATAAGACATCATAAAGCCCCTCAATGGCTTTTTGTTTGGCTTGCATTGCGATTTCTGCGGGAGATTTCCCCTCAAGATGAAAAAAATCCACTTCTACTTGCAAGGCTAACTGACGCAACTGCTCCACTGCAGCTAATCTCTGCAAATCACACGCGGCTAATAGGACTTTCTTTTGCCTACCCTTAAGATAATTCGCGAGTTTTGCTGTCGTGGTTGTTTTCCCACTTCCTTGTAAGCCCACCATTAAAACGATTGTAGGGGGTTTAGGAGCAAAAAGAAAGCCATAATTGCCCGGTGCAGTTAGAATCGCATTTAAAGATTCTTTTAATGCGCTTAAAAAGTTTTCTTTCCCTATTCCTGCAAGTTTTGTTTTGCTCTCAATCTCACCCAAAAGATCTTTGAGAACCTTATAATGCACATCGGATTTTAATAAAGACTTTTTAAGCTCATCTAATGCGCGCTTGAGTGCCTTTTCATCATCTTGAAATCGGATTTTACTAATGGCACTTTGGAAGCTTTCTGTAATCACACCAAACAACTTGATAACCCCAATGAATTTAAAATAATAAAATTTGCGATTCTACATTAAATTTGCTTAAAATATTCATAGTCTTAAGAAAGTTTGCTTTGGCGCAAATATAAAAGTGATTGCAACTTCTTAAACCGAGACTACCTCATTTAAGACAACCATCATTCCCTTTACTCTATTGGGAAATCCTAAAATTGCATGATTGATTTGCACTACTCAAACCTCCTAAATCCAACAAAACACAAGGTTAATCCTTGATTTATTCTTTCAAGCGACTCAAGGGATTGATTTGAAATTATAAGCCTATCAAGCCTACAAACACAAGCAAAGTTTGGAATCTTTAGGATAAAAAATAATGAAAAAGCCTACTTTATGGGCTTAAAAAGAGGAGATTAAAAGTTATTTTTGGGATTTTAAAGTATAATAATGCAGGGTAATTGCCAC
>NZ_JAAVGY010000049.1 GCF_014799995.1 Helicobacter sp. | reverse complement strand
ACTTCAATAAATCAAACAATGGAATCTTAATTAAAATAGATTATCAAAGGCGAGATTTAAGATTATGGATTGCTTCGCTTCGCTCGCAATGACGAATGTAGTAATACGCAAAGTGGATAAGATTATGGATTGCCACGAATCGCAAGCGATTCTTACAATGACGCAAGAGGTAGCATAAGATTGCCACGTCGAAAATAAAGCTCGCAAGAACGAATTACTCGTGACGCAAGGCGTCAATAGGATTTAGCCTTGAGGCACGACGTGCGGGGAGGTAGCCAAAGAGTATTCCCATAAAAGCCGAAAACGCAAACGCAATAAACGCAATGCCATAATCAAAATTAAAAGGCAATTCCATAAGATAGCAAATCCCAAACGAACCAAAAAACGCTAAAAGGATTCCCAAGATTCCGCCCAATGCGCTAAGCGTCAAAGCCTCTATCAAAAACTGCAATAAAACCTCACTCTGCATTGCGCCAATGGCTAGCCGCGTGCCAATCTCTCGCGTGCGTTCGGTAACAGAGACTAGCATAATATTCATAATCCCGATTCCCCCGACAATCAGGCTTACACCGGCAATCGCACCTAAGAAAATTGTCAAATTCGCGGTGGTGGTTTGCATCATTTCAATGATTTGCTTTGTGTCCATAATCTCAAAATCATCTTTTTGCCCCTCGCGAATATTGCGAATCTCACGCAATGCGTTAGAAATCTGTGTCGTGGCTTGTGTAGAATCCACATTGTCTTTGAGCGAAATCATCAGCCTAGAAATGTTATAGAGCGTGCTAGACTTGGAGATACTGCGCTGATAGGTTTTCAAGGGAAGCAAAATCACATCGTCTTGGTCATTTCCCATTGCGCCCTGCCCCTTTTCCTCCAAGATTCCGATACATTCACACACAATGTTCCCTAATCGGATTCTGCTACCTAGAGGACTTGTAGAGGTTTTGTCAAATAAGTTTTTTTTCACGCTCGCACCGATGATACACGCATTGCTTCCCGCGCGATAGTCTTGCGCGCTAAAAGTCGTCCCGCTAGCAATATTCCAATTTGTAGCGATAAAGTATTCTGTATTGACGCCCTGAATCTGTGTCTGTGTGTTTTCTTGGCGGAATTGCACGAGAGCGGAAGTCGTAGAAATCGGAGCAATAGCGCGCGTGATATGCCCCACTTGCAAATTGAGTGCTTTAATATTCTCTAGGCTAAAGAGCTTTCTCCCGCCTCCGCCGATGTTTTGATTCCGCGCCGGGAAGACAAGCAAGATATTGCTTCCTAAACTACTCATACGCTCGGTAATGACTTGTGTCGTCCCATTGCCAAGTGTAATCATAATCACGACTGCACCTACACCGATAATAATGCCGAGCATTGTCAAAAGTGCGCGCAAGAAATTCCGCTTGATTTGGCGAAAGGCGAGAAAAAAGGCATTAAGAATCATTGCGTATTCCTTGCTTTATGGATTCTTTGCAATCTTTGCAAAAGTAGTGAAATGTGAGTGTGCGGGGTATGGATTGCCACGCATTTTTGCCAAAATGCTCGCAATGACGCGGTGGGGAAATTTTAGATTGCTTCATTTTGCGCTCCTTGCGTAGCAGAGGATAAGGAAGCCGAATCACTTTGAACCAAACCATCTAAGAATATGATTTCGCGGGTTGCATAACGCGCCATTTCTGGCTCGTGTGTAACCATTAGAATCGTGATTCCAGACTCTCTATTCAAACGCGCCAATATCTCCATAATCTCTATGCTTCGCTTGGTGTCAAGATTCCCTGTCGGCTCATCAGCGAGCAAAAAGAGCGGGCTAGAGGCAATGGCTCTTGCAATCGCCACGCGCTGTTGTTGCCCTCCGCTTAGGGCGTTGCTTTGGTGATTGTGCCATTCTCTTAAGCCGACCATTTCTAAAGCCTGCATTGAGATTCTAATCCGCTCTTTTTTGGGAACTTGACGATAGAGCAAGGGAAGCTCTACATTTTCTAATGCAGTCGTGCGCGGCAAGAGGTTGAATCCTTGAAAAATAAAGCCGATATAATGTCGTCTTAAAAGTGCCTTTTGCTTGAGATTTAAACGGCTCACATTCACGCCGCAAAATTCATAAACTCCACTGCTTGGGCTATCTAAACAACCTAGAATATTTGCTAAAGTGCTTTTCCCGCTCCCACTTGGACCCATAAGAGCGACAAACTCACCCTCTTGAATCTCTAAATTAATGCCACGCAAGGCTTCAAAGGCATTAGGAGGCTTCCCATAAGTTTTATGAATATTCTCTAGTGCGATAAAGGACATTATTTGTCTTCTCTTTGCGCGGTAATGACCTGCGTTCCTGCGGTAATCAAATCGCTAAAGATTTGCGTTTGCACTCCATCACTGATACCCACTTCTACCGCAATTTCTTTAGGGACGCCTCTTTCTAGCACCCAAACGCTAGAATTTGCTTGTGGCTTGTCCCCACCCCCACGAATGCGCTTAGGCGGACGCATTGCAAAGCTTAGCCCCGAAGAAGATTTAGCGGAATCCTTTTGAGGCACTGCTGGCGTGAAATAAAGCGCGCTTGAGGGAACTAAAAGTGTGTTTTTGGCGGAATCTGTTACAATATCTGCTGTCGCACTCATTCCGGGCTTTAGGAGCAAGTCTTGATTGCCTACATAAATCCGCGCTTCATAGCTGACAATATTATCCGCACTCTCGCTTGCACCGAAATTCACCCTATCCACGACTGCTTCAAAGGTTTTTTGGGGATAGGAATCCACGCTAAACTTCACACTCTGCCCTACTTTCACCTTGCCAATATCCGCCTCTGAAATGCTCACATTGAGTTCCATTTCCTCCAAATTCTCTGCGATGATAAAAAATTCTGGTGCTTGAAAACTCGCCGCGACACTCTGCCCTACTTCAATTGAGCGGCTAAGCACCACGCCGTCAATGGGGGTTGTGATTTGGGAATTTTTCAAATCCACTTGTGTGGAGCGAATCGCTGTTTCAATTTCTTTAATATTTGCCTGACGAATCCCAACCTCGCTTAAGGCTGCATTATAAGCGGTTTTTGCAACCTGTAAATCTAATTTGGAGGGAGTTTTGCCATTGGTGGCTTTAAAAAGTGTTTGTAACTGCCTATATTGCCACTCTTTCTCCTCTAAAGCCACTTTGGCACTTTTTAATTGTGCCTGCGCGCTTTGAAGTTGCGCTTCATAACGATAAAGGTCTTGCTCTATGCTCTCACTATCAATTTTGGCAAGAATCTGTCCTTTGCTCACTGCATCATTGACATCTACTAGCACTTCAAGCACGATTCCAGAAATCACCGAGCCAATAGAGACTTCGTGTGTCGGAGAAAGCGTGCCATTGGCACTAATGCTTGTTGAAATATCGCCCAATGTCGCTTCTTGTGTCGTATAAATATATTTTGGCTCTCTTGTCTGATACCAATAAATTAACGCAATGCACAGAATCACAAAGGCGAGGATTCCACCACCAATAAGAAAGAGTTTTTTATAATTTTTCTTTGGATTTAAATTGCTTAAAATTTCTTGCGTAGATTGCATTTCATTCCTTATTTACCAAATGTGGATTTTTAGATTCCAGATTCAAATCTCCCCCAAACGCTTTATACAATAAAACAAACGCCCTAAGATTCTCCAATCTCGCACTATTGAGTGATTTTTGCGCATTATTCAAGGAAGCGGCATTGAGTGCGTGCTCTAGGCTATCGATTAATCCCACAGAATGCCGATTAAAAGAAAATTCAAAATAGCTTTGCGCATTGTCAGCGCGGATTTGACTATTTTGCAGCTGCAAGGCGGTGCTTTGGACATTGAAGCTTGTATTTTCAATCTCACTTAGGGCGTTTTTAAGAGATTGTTGCAATGTGAGGTAAGATTCCTGCAAAATCGCATCTTGCAAAAAATAATTTTGCGTTAATTGTGTGCGATTCAAAATCGGCGCACTAAGAGAGCTTGCAAACTGCCAAGCAAGATTCCCGCTTGCTTGCGCATTAGAATCCAAAATCTCATTGAGATTCGCACTAATAGAGAGAATCGGAAACAAGCTTGCTTTCGCATTGGCTTTGGTATAAACTTGTGCGTGCAGACTCAAAAGTGCTGCTTTAATATCTGGGCGTGAGAGCAAAACCCTTGCGGGCAGGGAATCTAACTGCAACCTTATCGCGACCTTAGGGAGTGTTTGAGATTCTATTGTGAAAGGAATCTCTAGCATATCTAGCAATACCAAAAGGGCATTTTTGTTTTCCTCATAGAGACTTTTTAGGGATTCTAGGGTGTTTTGCTCGTTGGTGAGCAGATTTTGCTTGTCAAAAAGTTCTGTGCTATCTAGCAATCCATTCTCCACTTTTAGACGCGTAAGCTCTAAGGCTTCTTGATAGTGTAGGATATTCTCCTGCGTTAAGAGAATGTTTTGATGTGTTTCAAGCAGAGTAAAATAAAAAGTCGCCACATCTCCTAAAAGCGTGATTTTGGCATTCTCTAAATCTTGTAAGGCTTTTTCATAAAGAGAGACTCTAGCATTTTTGCTATGCTGCAAGCGTCCAAAAAGGTCAATCTCCCACGAAAGCGTTGCGCCCACTGCGGAAGTATAAGTTTGTGTTTTTTGTGTCGGTGTGGTGTTCGTGCGTGAATGCGATTCGTTCGCATTGACATTGGCATTTACCTGCGGAAAAAGTTCTCCCCAAGCACTCTTAAGCTGTGCTTTGGCTTGTAAAATTTTCGCATTCATTCTTTGCAAGTCTAGGTTTTTGTCCAATGCGATTTCAAAGAGATTCTCTAATGTAGAATCGTCAAATAAGATTTTGATTTGCTCACTTGGAGTTGCTTTATTTGTAGGTTGGGATTCTGTTTCAACGCTAATTAAAGGTGTGTTTTGAAAAGTTTGCGGGAGTGTTTGCGTGATTTCTGCTTCTGTTGGTAAATTTGCAGCACAACCTAGAAATATCCCACCTATTATAAAAAAGATAAAATATTTCTTTGAATGATGTAAAATTTGTTGTGCCAAAATTTCTCCTTAAAATAAAGCTGGCATTTTATACAAAAACGATTAACCAACACAAAACAAATGTGCAATTTAAAGGCACGAGAACTTTAAGGATTCTGCAAGATTTGCTGGGTGTTGATTTTAAAATCAAAGTATTTAGAACGCAACTTGGAAGCGGCAATCGTGGTAAATTGTGATGCGGCGGCATTAAAGTTTTTTTCTTGCAAGAATAGGATTCCATTTGCGATTCTTGTCTCATAATTTGTCGGGGCTTCTAGCCTAGAGAGTTGCAAAAGCGTAGCGGCATTTTCAATGTGTCCCGCGCCGATAGCAGAAACTGCGCCCAAAAAAAGCGTTTGGGTGTCTTGCTCTTTGAAATCATCAACCAAGCTATTATAAAGCGTGAAAGACTTTTCAAACTCTTGTAGATACAAATAAGTCAGTGCCAACGCCTGAATCACTCCGCGCGCATCGTTTTGCTCTGTAATCAAGCGCGTATCCAAGTCTTGCTGCACATAATGCAAAGTCCCAATAATATGTGCGATTTCAATATACATTTCACGCACGACAGACGCACCATAGTAGATTGGGTCTCTGTTAATCTTGGGGTCTTGGTAATAGCTCTGCAACTTTAAGGCAAGGGATTTGGGTTCGTCTTGATAGTTGAGGGCTAAAAGCGTTAGAAGGTTGCTAATGGGGTCATTAGGATACAAACGTTTCAATTCATTTGCGGATTTTACAAGCAAGGTTTGATTATTCATCTGCACGCCTTGTGCGAAATCCAAAGCATAATAAATTGCAACATTACTTTCTTTATCCTCAAGGAATTGCAAAGGCGTTGCGATTCCATCACGAGTAAAGTTTAACAACGCTTGGATAAAGGTTTGCTCCTCTGCGCTTCCTTGAAAATTCACGACTTCTTTTCCGATTTCGCTTTCTAAACGTCCTGTATCACGATAAGTTAGCTTGGCAGCAATCAAGGCAAAAACTCCTGCGTATAGGTCTTTTGGGTTGAGATGGAAAGAGCGCAAAAAATGCTGATAGGCTGCGTCAAAATTACCCATTTGCGCATAGTTTAAGCCTAGATTATAATGCAAAATAGAGTGGTTAGGATAGGTATTGACGACTTGTGTCAATAAGGCATTGGCAGTCCGAATATTGCCATTAAGCGTTTCTAGGATTGCGTTAGCGATATTGCGATTCATTCTTGAAATCGTTTGCCCACGCAATAAGATTTCTTTCGCCTCTTGTAGATTCTCAATGCGAATATTGATACCGCCCTCTTGAATCACATTAAAGGCTTCTTTGGCGTCAAAGACTTTATAAGACGCGAAGTAAAACAAAATATTGTAGGCGTTAAGTTTCTGTCCTGTGAAATTCTCCCAAAAACGTCTTTGGGCGACATTAATATCAAAAAAATCATCACGCAAGACAATCTTAATAGGGTAAGGGTTGCGCTTGAGGGCGTCTTCGTTTTGGGCGTATTTGTTAGCAAGATGTGCCGCTTGACTATAATCTGCTAATTGCAATTTGACAAGCATTAAAGCCATATCGGATTCTAAAGTGCTTCCAAAGGATTCAATGCTTTGTGTCAAAAGCCGATTTGCCTCGCCATAATCTCCGATACGCGCATAAAGCAAAGCGAGATTAAACCAAGTTTTGGGGTTGGTGGAGTTTTTGCTTAGTGCGTCAATGGCTTTGTAATTGTTATTAAAATACGCATACATCGCGGCTAAAAGCTGGTTACTCTCCTCTTGATAATAAGTAGAGGTGTTATGCACTAGAGAAGAAAAAGCCTCTAAATAATTGCCTAAATAAAAATTTGTCAGCGCATAGAGATAGGAATAAATCGGCAGATTCCCTGTTCTAGGAAGATAGGTTTGTGCAAGTTGCAAATAATAGCGGTATTTCAAGGGCTCGTGCAAATATAAAGAACAAATTGCGGCATTGAGTGCGCTAATCACCCTATCCTCCCCTAAGTCAATCGCCTTTTGAAAGGAATCTAACGCTTCTAAATAGGACTTTTCCTCCATTTGCGCAACACCCAAATTATAATTAGAAAGCCCTTCAGAATAGTTAGAAATCTTACCATACAAATCCAATGCTTCTTGTTTGTTGCCATTCACATAAAGAAAATTTGCCTTTTTGATGAGTGCTTCTAAGTTTTCGGCGTCTGTGATAATATCTGCGCCCTTATCAATGCTAAATTCCGCAGGAGGCAAGGCATCGGTTTGCGTTTGTGGTGGCTTGACTTCGTGCGTCAAAATCCAACCAATCAAGAAAATAAATCCAAGTAAGAAAAGTCCAAACAAAAGTGCCAAAACCACACTTAGTTTTTTGTGCTGATTGAAAAATTCTAGTAGTTTTTCAAATTTGCTTTGTGGCTTGGGATCTTTGGGCTCTTTTTTTAAAATATCATCTAAAACACTAAAATTATCATCTAGTTGGATTACCTGATTCTTTTCTTGATTTTCTGGCATTCAATTACCTTAAATAGGGCTCTAAAACTGCGGGAATCTTGATGTTTCCGTCTTTTTGCTGATAATTTTCCATAATCGCGACTAGGGTGCGTCCAACCGCCAAACTTGAACCATTGAGCGTATGCACTAATTTGTTTTTTTTGTTAGAATCTTTGTAGCGAATTTTGGCGCGTCTTGCTTGAAAGTCGCGCGTATTAGAAATAGAGCTAATCTCGCGATAACAATTTTGTCCGGGCAACCATACTTCAATATCTACCGTATTGCTTGCGCCAAACCCTAAATCCCCTCCACAGAGTTGCACCAAACGATGTGGAAGCCCCAAAGAGACCAAAAGTTCGGAAGCACAAGCAATCATACGTTCTTGCATCATCTCGCTTTCCTCTGGCGTTGTAATAGCGACAAGCTCTACTTTGTCAAATTGGTGTTGGCGAATGATTCCTCGTGTATCGCGTCCCGCACTCCCTGCTTCTTTTCTAAAACACGGTGTATAGGCTGTGAGCATTAAAGGCAAATCCTCTTCATCTAGGATTTCATCACGATAGAGATTTGTAAGCGTTACTTCTGCTGTGGGTATCAAATAAAGCTCGTGCCCTTTGGGTGCATTCTTATCGCAAGATTCCTCCTCCTCAAATTCTGATATTTTAAATAAATCATTTTCAAACTTTGGTAATTGACCCGTGCCAAAAAGCGTCTGTGCATTGGCAATTGCAGGCGTTCCAACCTCGCTAAATCCTCGCTTGGTATTGAAATCAAGCATATAATTGATTAACGCGCGTTCTATTTTCGCTCCCATTCCCATAAAGACGCTAAAGCGACTTTTGGCAAGCTTCACCCCGCGTTCAAAATCAATCCAACCATTTTGCTCGGCTAATTCCCAATGCTCTTTAGGCTTGAAATCAAAATGTGAGGGTTGCAATACTTTTTTGATTTCAACATTATCGCTTTCATCTTTGCCAAAGGGGGTTTTAGAATCAGGGATATTGGGGATATTATGGGAAAGTTCTTGAAGCTTATTCTCCCATAATTCTACTTCTTGGGCATAAAGTGCAATTTGTGCCTTTAATAAATCACACTCTGCCTTTAAGGATTGAATGTCTCCTCCTTCTTGCTTGATTTTGGCGAATAATTTAGTCTTGGCGTTTTGTGCGGCTTGCAATTCCTCTAAAGCGGATTTTTTTTGCTTGTAGTTTAGGCTACTTTCGCGCAATGTGTTTAAAAAAACCGCGTCAATGTTGCGTTTGGATAGTTTTTCCATTACCTCGTCAAAATGATGAATAAGAAGTTTTAAGTCAATCATAATAAATCCCAAAAATTAAATGGCTAGATTCTACACTAAGGCTTGTTAAAACACACTAAAAATTTACAAAAATCATCAAAAATTCCGCAATAATAATGTATAATTATAAATTATGTTTAAGTTTTGTTAGGTTTTAGCCTAAAAACAATTCATCTTATTTGGAGTTAAACTTGAATTCAGTCGGAAGTTTTGCAATCGTGCTTGGGATTTTGTGTGTCGTTTCAATCGTAATTTTAGCCGTTACAGGAATGTCAGTTAGCAAAAGTGGGAGCAAACTCACTTCTTTTGAAAAAAAGATTCTATTCATCGTGGCTTTCTCTATTTGTTTGGGAATTATTGTGCTCTATATTGTTTCTAATTTGAATCTATTTTTTGCATTGTTTTCTTAAACCTTTTGATTTTTCCAAGAACCGCTTTGAAAAATTTTCCAATAAACAAACGCGCGCAAAAAAGTTTCTATACAAATGCAAAGATAGATATAAATTGCGGGATAGCCTCTTGTGGCAATAAAGTAACATGGAGCAACGCGCAATCCCCAAATCATTAGACTATTAATCAAAAGGGTGATTTTGGTAATCCCAGCCCCACGCAATGCGCCATCAAGAATGCAAATAAATGCAAAGGCAATCTGTGAAACTCCAATGGGAATCAAATAGTTTGCACTTGCGCGGATTGTCGCGTAATCCTCACTAAAAAAACTAGACCAAAAGGGAGCAAAAGCCGTCATCAAAAATCCGACCACACCCATAAAAATGCCACCCAAAAGCAAGGTGTTTAAGGTAGAATATTTCGCTTCTAATGGCTTTCTTGCTCCAAGATTCTGACCCATTAATGCCATTGCCGCAATCATAAAGCCAAATCCCGGCATAAAAGCAAATCCCTCAATCCTCGTGGCGATTTGATAGCCTGCCAAATCATAAGTTCCATAAAGTGCGACAAATTTTGTCATTATAATAATCGCAAAGAGGGTAAAAAGACGCTCACAACCACTAGGAATCCCAACGATAAAAGCGCGTTTGATATAATCAAAATTGATTCTACCCCTAAGAGAAATGGGGCTTTTTTTATAAAACAAAAGGCAGGCAAACAGGGCAGAAGTTTCTAAGAAATTGACAATCAAAGTCCCAATGGCTGCACCAAGTACGCCCAATGCGGGCACAACAAAAAACCCAAAAATCAAAGTAGATTTCACGAGCGGATTTAAAAGCGTGATAAAAATCTTGATATAAAAGGGCAGTTTGGTTGCCCCGCTTGCAGAAAATGCAGAAATGCTCACTTGTTTTATCAGCAATAAAGGCACACTAAAGAGCACGACACTTAAATACTCACTCCCAATGCTATGCGCAGTGTGTTCTATCCCAATCCAAGTGAAAAAAGTATCAAAACCAAGAAATGCAAGGAGCATTAAAGGCAAAGAAAAACAAAAGGCAGCGAAACTCAAACTCACCACGACTTCATCGGCGGCTTTTTTATCATTTGCCCCCAAAAATCGTGAGACTAAAGCACTATTGCCTACAAAAATAATCGTTGTGAAAGCAAACACGAGCATAATAAAATTTAAGCTCACCCCCACAGCAACGATTGCGCTCGCTCCAAAAGTGCCAATCATCAACAAATCAATAGAGAGATTAATAATATCCAAAAGTGAATTTAAACCAGAGGGAATCGCAATGTTTAGGATTCTACGACTACGTTCTTTAGAATAGAATCGTATCTTGCCCCGCATACTCATCTCTCCTTGCCTCTTTGGTTTAAGTTTATTTAATGGTTATAGAATACGCAAAAACTAATTCAGTGGATTTGCTTCTTTAATGGCTCAAGCTTAGACAGAAATATTCAGATGAATAATCGTGCCGTCTTCTTTGGTTTGTATAGAATCCTGCGATTCTTGGGATTCTTTGGAATCTTCCTCTTGCTTTTTTTCTCGCTCTTCTTGTTCGGGTTCTTTGCCATTGCCCTCACGTTCGTCATTTACCTCAAGTATTTCCTCTGTGGGACGCACTTCTTTGATTTCCTCTTGGCGGTCTTGCATTTCTTGCAGATTCACCATTGCTTGGAAGTCAAGTTTCACTTGTGAATTTGCGTGTTGCACAGAACCCACTTGTGCGTTTTGATGAATATGTGTAATATTGCCAATAGGAGAAACTGCCATATTAATCCTTTTTAAGCTGAATCGTTTGCTCTTTGGCATAAACGACATTCGCGCCCAATGTGATTTTGACGAATTTACGCTTAGTATAATCCACCGCGTAATTTTCGCCACAACCTTTTGCGAATCCTACTAAAATTTGTGCAGCTTTTTGTAAGATTATATCAGAAATTTTAGATTTTCCACAATGGATAATGCAGTGCGAACTCGGAATCCCACGAATATGTAGCCAAATATCCTCTGCTTTGGCAGCTTTTAGCAATGCAAGATTTTCTCGCTCATTTTTGCCGATAGAGACTTTAACACCCCCGACAAAAAAACTTTCAAATGCCTTTAATCTCTGTTTGGATTCTTTGGTATTGGACTTTTTCTGCAAATTAGAATCCAAAATCTGCAAATCATTGAGATTTGTTACATTTTGTATCATCTTAAGCAAATTTTCATAAAAAAAGATTTTTTCTTTTAAATTTTCGGCTTGCAAATGGATATTTTTTGCTTTTTTGGCGAGTTTTTTGGAATTTTCAAAGAAAATCTGCGCACAATGACTTAGAGAATGGGCTTTATCTGGAAAGATAATTTTCTCATTCTCTAGTGAAATCTCCCTCCCTTTGAAGTTCGGATAAAGATAGAGATTCTGCAAAATAAGCTGTCCTAGATAGGCTTCCCTCTGTGCGCTGGCTTCCAAAATACTTTTATCCTCTAAAGATTCCAAATGCTGCTTTAATTGGGAGATTTTTTGAGTGATTTGCGTGCTAGATTTTGTAACTTTTTCTTTTAACTCCTTTGCCCTTAAATGATTGAAATTGTTTTCAAGTGTGCTGAATAATTCCCCCTCTTCTTTGAGCATTGGTGCAATCTCTGGCTGTGGCAAGGGCAAAAGTGGCTTTGCGATTCTCACCTCACGAAAGGATTGTTCTTTGGTGATATGGCGCAAGGCGTCCAATACAATTTGGTTGGAATCTAACAAAATCAAATTTGTATTTCTGCCCGTAAATTCGGCTTGCAAGATTACTTGAAAAGTTTTATAGCTATTTTGGGTTTGCAAGGTGAGTTGCAAAATACGATTATTGCCATCGGTTTTTGCTTGGACAATCAAGGCATTAAAGCAGTATTTTTGCAGGCTTTTATCAAAAGGAGCTTGATAGACTTTTGATGGAATCAGTGTCTCTTTGCTAACAAAAATCGTGCTTTTGCCCTTGCTTAAATCTATGAAAAACAATGTGCCATTAATGTCTATTTTAAACAAATTATCCGCGATTCTATAAATAGAACGCAATTTCAAAGGTGGGGTTTGATTCAAGTAATTTGCGAATTTTTGCAATGTGGAGAGATTCATATCTTCTCTTTTTAAGTATGTTATGCTTCATTGACGCGTTTGGTCGCAAACTCTAATGCCTCTTTTGTGATTTGCGCGCCACTAATCATTCGTGCAATCTCGTGGATTCTACCCTCTTTATCTAATGGAATAATCTGCGAACCTTGCGCACCCTTTTGCACCAAAAAGTGCGTATCCGCTAGGCTTGGCATATGGGATTGGTGTGAGATTGCAAAAACTTGATAACTACGAGAAAGTGCCTTGAGAGCCTCCGCAACGCCTTGCGATTCCTCCCCGCTTAGATTCGCATCTACTTCGTCTAAGATGATGATTGCCTGATTTTTTTCTTGCACACTCTGTGTGAGCAAAAGTGCGAGACGAAAGCGGTTAAATTCGCCCGAACTTAGGTTTTTTAGCTCGGTGTTAAGTGAGATTTCTAATAATTGATTGCCAAAGGGCAGATAAGATTCCACTTCCTTAATGGGATTCAATGCAACTTTGGCATTTGGCATTTTGAGCGAACTAAGAGCCCCACTTAGAGCATTACTGAAGCTTGCGAGCTGCTTCTCTCGCGCCTTTTGCAACGTATTTGCACTTTGTTCTAGGGATTCTTTGGCATTTTCAAATCGTAAAGTAGAATCCCTCAAAATAGAATCTAAGTTTTCATACTTTTCTAATTCTTGTTTTTTGGCTTCCAAATATTCTAATGCCTCTTCTACTCCACCATATCTGTGTTTTAGCGCACTTAAAGCCTCAATGCGATTCAAAATCTCCTCGGGATTTATGCTCTCTAAATCTCCTAACCGCTCACTTTCTTGCTCGCATAATTCCTCTAATTCGTTTAGAGCATTAACAATAGAATCCTCTTGCCTACCAATGAGATTTAAGAAATAAGAAATATGCTGACGATGACTTAAAAATTCCTGCACCCTCTGCAAACTCTCATTGATTTTTTCTTTTTTGGAAAGCTCTTTTTTGAGCTCTAAAAGCTCCTCGTATTCTCCCTTTTTGGGATTTAGGGATTCTAGTTTTTGGATTTCAAAACGTACAAATTCTTTCAGCTCTGCAACCTTTAATGCTTCCTCTTGTAGTTTTTTCAATGCAATTTTTGCATTTTGAAATTGCGCAAAAGAATCCTTATAAGTATTTAAAAGCGCGTTGTATTTGGAATCTTTAGAGCTACAAAAAGAATCAAAAACCAAAAATAAATTTTCTATGCTTGCCGCATCATCAAACTTCGTGCTTAAATGTTTTAAAAAGGGAGCAAATATCTGTTGTACCTTTTTTTTGGGAATATTTTGGGCGTTTAAAAAAAAGCGAATCTTGTCCTTTTTCGTCAATGTCAAAATCACTTCGCCCTCTTCTAAAAGCCCCTCAAACTCTTGTGCGATTCCTTGTAATTCCAAAGTCGCTTCTAAAACCTGCGCATTGCATTCACGCAAGCCAAAAAGCGCGAGAATAGACTCCATTAGCACGGATTTCCCCGCTCCACTTGCACCACTAAAAACATTAAAATGCACATCAGGGGTAAAGGTTGCGTCCTTAAAAGCGGGAGAGTTTTTAATCGTGATTTGATGAATCAGCATTTTTTGCATTACTCAAAATCTCCCCAATGGAATTTTTCTTTTAGAATCTTAAAATAATTCCAATGCGCATTATGAATCAACTTCACCCCATTGCTTTGCGCACGAATTGCGATTTTTTGACCAAATTTTAAGGGCTTGCTCTCTTGCCCATCAATCACAATATTACAACGTCCTTGTTCGCCAAGCTCTACTTGGATTTCAAAACTACTTGGCAAAATCAACGGACGTTGCGTCAAAGAATGCGCACAAATAGGAGTTAAAAGCAGATTATGCGAAAACGGATACACCACCGCACCGCCTGCGCTGATATTATAAGCCGTAGAACCCGTAGGCGTTGCGATGATTAATCCATCTCCATAATAAGAATTAAAATATTCTCCATCAATGTAGGCTTTAAGATAAATCATAGAAGTTTCTTCAAGACGTGAGAGAATAATATCATTGAGAGCAAAAAAACTTGCATTGTCCTCTCGCTCATTTTGTATCTTGCCCTCTAGCATAATGTGATTGGCGATATGATAATCTCCCTCTTTAAGATGAGGCAAAAAAGACGCAACTTCCTCTCTTTGCAAATCCGTCAAGAATCCTAAATGCCCCATATTGATACCCAAAATTGGCTTTTGGAATGCAAAAGAACGTCTCGCAGCAGAAATCAATGTGCCATCTCCCCCAATAGAAATGAGCGCATCGCATTCCTTGCAAAGCTCTTCAAAGTTTAAGCCCCGCATACCAATCATTCCAGCACTTAAAGAATCCAAAACAACTTGGAATCCCAACTCCACAGCCAAGCTTTGAAACTCTAAAAAATAAGCTTTTAACTCCGGAGTGGAGGGGCGCAAAAGCACGCCTAGCTTGTGAATGGGGGGATTTAGGCTCATTCTATTCTACAAAATAGGCTTTAATGCTATACCCGCGTTTGTTTTCTTGTTGCAAACTTGGACCTTCAAACACGGTCGCATTAGGAATCTTGGCATTAATTGCACGAATCGCATTCCAAGCACGGAAGCTCGCAAGCCCCTCTTGCTTCAACTCTGGAGACAATCCACGATAAGGATTCGTATCTACGATTCCTTGCACCTCAAAGGCAACTACGCGTTTATCGCTCTGCAATTCTTTATCTACCTTTGTCGCGATAGAAAGCAAACAGCTTTGTGGAATCTCCCAAGAACCAATATTCATAGAGAAACACTCGGCAATGATTTGTTTTTTGGGTTTAATCGTATAACGTAACCTCGCCATTGTATCAGCTTGCGCATTGCGTGCATTTTGCATTTCCTTGACAGATAGGGTCAATCCATCTACAGATTGTGAAAGCGTTGCAAGCTCTTTTTCTTTTTGATAAAGTGCCTCTTGCAAACGTTTAATCTCTTCATCTTTAGCAAATTCACTTGCAAAATTTGTTTGAGATTCTACAACTTCTCTAGCGGGTTTTGTTTGGAATCCTAACAAACCTTGCACCTTATTCAGCAAAGCCTCTCCGCTAGGCTGTGTCAAGAAATAATATCCTCCACCAAAAATCAATGCAATGAGCACAATTAGCAAAAACAAATAAGCCAGAAAACGATTCTTATTGCTTGAATCCTCATCTTCCAAAGAATATTCTACTTTATATTCTTTTTCTTTAGGTTTCGTTTTTGACTCTTCTTTTGAATCTTCTTTGGGCTCTTCTTTAAACTCCTCAAAACTGTCAAAAATATCATCAGGAATCGTAGCAGAATATATATCGTCGTTTAAATTCGTTTGATTTTGTGTTGCCATTTTCACTCCTTATGCCACGCGTTTGAAATTGGATTTAATATTTTCATACGCTTCATTAATCAAGCGGAATTTCTCCGCATAGCCATCAATGATTTTTTTATCTTGTCCATAAACATTATCAGGGTGATAGATTTTAGCAAGTTCAATGTAACGATTTTTCACACATTCAAAGTCATCATTATAACCACAACCCAAGATTTTGTAACTTTTTTTGAGGATTCTTTCTTCTTTGGTTAAATATTCCTCAAAACATTCAAAAGTATTGTGCGTTTTGAAAGTCTCATAATCAAAGTCTAACACAAGATTATAGATAATTTTTTGTGAAACTGCACCGATTAATTTTTCCCAAAAATAAGGGCTACTAGAATCCAAAAAAATCTCTTGCTTCGTATAGCTTAGCACAAAATCTTGAAATAAAGAAGTCAAATAACGTCTTGCAAGACGACTTGGGCGACTAAGCTTCAAGCAAACTTGCGAATTATCAAAAGAACTTTGAATGATTTGCAACGACACGATAATGTGTTCTAATATCGCCCGATGTTCAATCATTTTGATACGAATCGGGAGATAACTACTATCAATAATCGTTTGGAAATCCTCGCTATCCTTTTTGGCTTCCTCTTGCATTGCAACATGATATGCCCAATTCAAAAAATAATCTTTTTTATAACGTTCCCCATCATCAAGAATCAATACAGAGCTTGAGAGACGATAGGCTTTGGAAAAATGCTTATAGGCAAAATCCACTGCACGTTTTAAAAATTGTGATTCTTTTTCAATGCTGATTTGAATGTATGGCTCTAAGAGCTCTACTTTCATAAACTTTCCTTAGTCTTTAATCCTGTCCGCTATTTCTAGCGCGTCAAAGTAGATTAAGCAATTCTGATTCCACTTTTTAATTTTGAATATTGACATTCCTTAGTTCTTGTTTGATAGCTTCAAGATTTTGTATAATTTTAGCCATTTCTTTCTTAAGTTCAGACGAAACTTGCATAATTAATTGCATTTTATCCTGTGTCGTTTGCTCATTTTGGTTTAAAAACTGCGCATAAGTTTTCTTTAAGCAATTCATCGGACCAAAGAGACGCGCTTGAAATTGCTCAAAACAAAATGTTTCATTAAGACTCTCGCGCACATTTTCCAAAGTAGGATTAAACAATGCAAATTCCTCTTGATTCTCGCTGTGTTTAGTAATTGCATTTTTGATTTTTAAATCTAAACGATTCAGTGTCAAATCAATGGCATTATTATAACTTAGAGCCAAAAAGTTACTCAAAACATTTAATTCACTGCGTAAATAAGAGGTTGCAACCAAAGCATTTTTATTAAAATCATCTAGCAGATTCTCATAACAATTTTGTGCGAAGTCATACAAAGTGTTTAATGCTTGGCTCTGTGGGGCGACAAGATAGAGTTCAATCATCTTGGGTGCGTGGTGTTGCCACTTCGCTAGCTCTAATTTCAAAGTATCTGTATTTTGTGCGATAGATTGGACAAACAAATCTAAAAAATTCTTAATCTGCACACTTAATGCCTTGTAATTTTTCACTAATTGCGTGTCTTGATTTTGCAATTCTATGCGCAACTTCTCTATTGGGAGAATCACTACTTCTTTGGTTGTTTCAATAGACTTTGTACCTAAAAGACGCTTTTGCGTTTGTGCAAAATTAAAAGATTTTTTCTCCAACGCATTAAAGATTCTCTGCGCAAGCGTATCCAACCACAAATCAAGTCCAATATACAAATCATTAAAAATCTTTTGTTCTTTTTCTTGAGAAATAGCACAATGATGAATTGTTAGCTTTAGATTCTGCTGCAAAGCTTTTTGTAGTTTTAAATAACATTGGTTAATTTTATGGTATTGCAAATGCAATAAAATGTGCATTTCACGAAGTTTTTTAAGCGTGCTATAAGACTTAGCAAAGCTAGCTTTGGGCTTAATGGTTTGATTTAGAAAATCAAAAATCAAAGGCATATTGGAATCTTGCATTAGTTTCGCCGCGTTTTGAGAATTTAGCACATTTAATTCCTGCTGGATTTTGCCCTGCATATTCTGATAAGTTGCGCTTAAAGATTCTAATATGCTTTGTGGGCTTTGAGAATTTTCATATCCCTCATCGGAGGCTTGCAATGCAAGGGCTTGAATCTTTTGAGCAAAATCCAAAAGCCTCGTTTCAAGAAATTTTTGTGGTGTGTTGCGTCTTGCGCTCAAGGCGAGTTTGGCAGAAATTGGAATCACGGCAGAGAAAATCCCCTCAAATGCGGTTTTGGCATATTCTAGGCTTGTTTGTACTTCTGCTTCGTCCTTTAATCTATCCTTTTGATTCAACACACAAAGACTTTTTTGAGCAAAGTGCGTGATAAACTCTTTAAGCAGTGCTTTTTCGCTATTTTTACCCGCATTGTCAATGAGTGTCAGCCAAATGATTCCATCTACATTTTCTAAAATTTTAAGGGTCGTATGTGTGTCGTCAGAATTTTGCGAATTAAATCCCGGGGTATCCAAGAAGTTGATTTCCTTTAATGACAAAATAGGCGCATAAAGGCAAAAATGATTGATATTTTGAGAATTTTCCCTTGAGAGCTTGTGCAAAAAATCTATGTTTTGCAAAACCTTGCGCCCATCTTTATAAAGAATCTCTAAAATATAATCCTCCCCATAGCAAATTTTACACACTTTGGAGGTAATGGGCGTGATTCCTGTTGGCAAAATATCCTGTCCCAAAAGTGCGTTTAAAAAGGTGCTTTTACCACTTGAAAACTGCCCAATCACTGCAATTTGCATAGGTTCAACTTCTTTTTGCTGTAAATTTTCAAAAAAACTTAACTGATAATCATTAGGATTCAAATTATCCTGACAAGCCAAAATTAGTTTTTGGATAGGAGACTTTTGTGCAATTTTTGCTTGCAAGATTTCACATTCTTTTATATATTGCTTAAGCATATTGCGCTCCTTGTGTCGCATAAGTTTGCAAGGCTTTAAAACACTGCAAGGCTTCCTCTAATGCAATTTCATTTTGTGTCAATAAACTTTCTTTTTGAGATTTTTCCTGTGTGCTGATTTGTGAATTTTGCAAAGCATTTTGTAAAATCTTTGCCTTGTTTTCTAAATCTGTTTTCATAGTAGTCTCCAAATCCTCAAGGAAACTTTGAAAATTCTGCGTGAGTTTGGATTCTAATGCCTGATTCTGTGCCATAAGAATTTCAAAAAAGTCTTTAAATCCGATTTCAAAATCCAAATCCAATGCAATTTTGAGCTCATTTCTCTGATTTTTGCCAAACTTTTGCACAGACTTTATCACGCGATTGAGAATCTTTAATGAAGTCTTTTTCAAAATGCTTGCATCAAAATAAAGATGAAAATTGCCCAAAATGCTAGAATCCTTTTCTTGAGATTGGGTAGAAAATTCAAACTGGCTTTGTAATTGCGTGATTTTTTTGTCCAAGCTTTGAGTACAAAAACGCAAAATATCACTCAAAAAATCTTTCAATCCCAAGTCTAAGATTCTCTGTAATCTCTCATTACTTGGTGCTTTACCCTTGTCATAATCATAAACAATATCTGCAAAAATTCTTTCGCTCAAGATATTTTTAGAAACCTCTAGCTTCTGACTTAGTTCCTTTTGAAGTGTCCCAAGATAAACTTGCAGTTGCTCTGTCGCATCTTTAAGAGATTCTTTCGTCTGCTTAAGATTTGCCAAACTTTGTTCTTGTTTCTGTTTGGCTTCTTGAATCAATGCTTGGATTTCGCTCTCTTTGGCAAAGAGCAAGCTTCTTTCTAAAGCACAGGTGGATTTAATGTTTTCAAACACACGCACAAAACCCTGCGCATTTAGATAAACCAAATCCTTTGCTTTCGTGCTATTACTACCCAATAAGGTCTGTTGCAGATAATCAATCAACGCATTAAAATTAGAAGATTCTAAGCTAAAGCCTAGCTCTCTGGCTTTTTGTGGATTTATCTGACAGAGCAAAGCAGGATAACTTGCAAGTGCAATGAAATCAAGTCTTTGCAACAAGAGCTCTGCACTTTGCTTTGGCATACTTTGACTTAAACGCGCTTGAATGCTTTCTTTCGTGTAATTCAAAGCAGATTCTAATTCTTTTGCTTCCAATAAATCAGCGTGGGTTAATAAAATCAAGATTCTTGAAATATTTGCATTCTGCAAAGTCTGCAAGATAAATTCTACATCAATTTGCGTGGCACTCTGCGCAGCATTCATTGCGTGAATGAGCAAATCACAACCCAAAATATAACCTTTGGTAATTTCTTCTCTTTGCACGATAGGGTCATCAAGTCCGGGTGTATCTACAATCTCTACTTTGTTTTCTAAAAACTTCAAAGGGGTAAAGAGTGTCGTTTCTTTGATGAGAGTGCATAACTTGCTTGGATAATTAGCGGAAGTGAATTTTGGCAATTCTTGCAAACCAATCTCAAGGCTTTGTGTAGAATCTTGGACATATTTTTCTAAAGATTCTTTAAATTCTGCATTTGCCAAAAGCTCATTAAGCATAGAATCTTCCATTGTGGATTTCAAATCCTCCCATTCCGCTTGATTCCAAAAACTCACGCGCGCACTGGGAGTTTTGGCGTATTTTAGAAGCGTGAGGCTTGCAGTCTCTGGAATCGTAGAGCTACCCAAAACCTCCTGTCCCAAAAGCGCATTGAGCAGTGTGCTTTTACCCGCACTCAACACACCTGTAATTCCGATAGAAAAATGCTGATTTTTAAGCTTTTGCAAGAGGGATTCCAACGCGTCTAGGCTTGGATTAAGATGCAGTAAATTTTGCGCGCTCATCGCACTTAAAACCTCTCGCTTTTGCTCCAATAATTTTAAGCTGTTTCCTAGAAAATCTTGCAAAAAACTTTTTTCTAAAATATACTTTGGCTTGGCTTGGCTTGTGGGAGTTTCTTGGATTTCTTGGTGTAGAATCTCATTCAAATATATTTTAATTTGCTCTAAAAATTCTCCCTTTGCGATTCCGCATTGCTCCAATAAATAGAGATTCTCTAATACTTTTTTGAGCAAATTCTGTGTCCATTCTGGCTCTTTGGCAAATGCGTTATGAATGTTTAAAAGCAAGGTGTATTGCACTTGTTGGATACCCTTGAAACTTAGAGTTTTACAATATTTTTCACAAAGATTTTGGAGCACAGAACTTTGCCAAAAGAGATTAAAGGTATGACTATCAAGGCTCAAAAGAATCGCTACCATTTCACTTGCTTGTTCATTTTCTAAGATATGCAAATTCCCTAATGGTACGATTTCTTTAAACATTGATTCCAAATATTCCCCTAGCATATTTTTGCCTCCTTAAAAAATCAAACGTATTTTATAAAATATCAACGCACTCAAAAATAAAATACCGCTTAAAAACAAGCACAACCCAACCCAACCAAAAGAATGGTAAAGATAGCTTGGCATTGTCGTGCCAATCGTGCCTCCTGTATAATAAAATGCGAGATATAAACCATTGGTAATTCCTTTTTTCTCACTGGAAATAGAATTGACAAAAGCAGACAACACCGAATGCACAATAAACATTCCAATGCAAATCACAAAAACCGCAAAAAACAACCACCAAAAACTCTTAAAAAGCATTATCAAAGGTGCGATTCCAAAAATCACAAAGCCAAAAATAATCGCGCGCAAATCCCCTCCAAGCAGTCTTTTAATGCGTTCAACCAAAAGAGCTGTAATGATACCAATAATATAACCTACATATAAGAATCCAATCTGCGCAGGCGTGATGTCTGGATTTAAGGCTTTAATCTCAAAAGGCATAAAGTTCAATGCACCTTGAAAGCAAAACAATACCAAAAAAGCCCCCATATAAAGCACTGCGTATCGCTTGTCTTTAAGTAGTTCTAAAACAATCTTGGGTGTAATTTTGGCACTCGTCATTTGCGAACTTTGGGGAAGCCTATAAGAAAGAATCGCAATTAATAATGTCGTGATTCCAAGTGCGGCAAAGGTAAATTGCCACGAAAAAAGAGAGGTAATCAATCCACCCCCCACACGAGAAAGCACCCCTCCAAACACCGTAGAGGCGACATAGAGGCTGACATACTTTTGTATCTCTTGCGTATCAATACGCGTTAAGGTTGTCAAAGTCGCTGTCAAAGCAGCTGGAATCGCGAGGGCTTCCAATAATCGTAAGGCAAGAAAAGTCTTGTAATCTTGGGCAAAACAGAGCCAACATTGTAAGATTCCAATCAAACCCAAAGAGATAAACAATACTTGACGCGTATCAAACTTTTCTAACAAATAACCATAAACGATAGGGGCAAAGGCAAGGGATAGCAAAACCACAGAAGTAAAAAGCGTAACTTGTGCGATAGAGATTCCAAACTCCTCCATAAAAAGCGGCTGCATAGGTTGCGTGATATAAAGGCTAGAAATCGTTACCATAGCACTTAAAAGCACGACAAACAAAATATAGTTTTTCAAATTTTATCCCTAAAAGTTTTATTAAGATTTTAAAACAAATTTGCTAAAGATTATTTGATTTTAGAGATTTTGCATTGGATTCTCTCTCATCATTGCAAGCAAGTTTGCAAAACTTGCGAGACAATGCAAATGCGGCATAAAAAACCCTTGCACCTACAATAGTGCTTCAATTTTTTGTTCTAAATCTTTGATTTTACTTTTATATTTCTCGCCCTCTACACGATATTGGGAATTGCGTTGTTTGAGTGCTTTGACTTCATTGCGCAAAGCAGTGATTTCATCGGTTAGAATATCAATATTTCCCAAAGCCCTTTGAAGCTGCAACTGATGCTTTCGGATTAAAATTTCAGCTTCTTGTAATGTTAGCTTCATTACAGCACTATTTTTTTCTTCTTTTTGCGCCACACTCTTATAGAAAAAAGTTTTGACTACCATAAACAAAACAAATAGAATAAATGCTGTTAAAAACAACCATTCCGTAAAATGTGCCATTTTTTGCTTCCTTATAAAACTATAATTTTTCTATGCGACAGGTATGCCGCCCGCCCTCAAACACTCCCTCACAAAAACTTTTTAAAATCCAATCCACCATTCCCTCGCCTACGATACGTGCACCTAGACAAAGGACATTTGCGTCATTGTGAGCTCGGCTCATTGCAGCACTATAAGGCTCGTGGCAAAGTGCAGCGCGAATACCTTTATGACGATTAGCAGCAATACTCATTCCAATTCCGCTTCCACAAACCAAAATTCCAAAACTTTTATCATTTTTCAAAACATTTTCACACAAAAGATTCGCAAAATCTGGATAATCTACACGATTAGAATCCTCTGGTCCCAAGTCTTTTACACTATGCCCCATTTGTTTGAGCTTCTCTATCACATAAGCTTTGAGTTCAAACCCTGCGTGGTCGCTTGCGACAAAAAATTGCATAAATCCTCCTATAATAGCAAATTGATAATGGCTTGCACAGGTGCGAAAATTATCTTAGACAAAGGCGTGCTTAAAATCAAGATGAGCACCACCATACCCATCATTGGAGGCACTCTCTCAAACAATCTTGCAAAAAAGTCATTTTTAAACATCAAACCAAGATAAGCAAGCACATTAGAGCCGTCTAAAGGAGGAATTGGAATCAAATTAAAGACGCCTAGCACGACATTATAAATCAATAATTGCAACAAGAAATAAAGCACAAGTAAAGCCACGAAGTTTGGATTAGAAAAATATTCAAAAAATCCCCCAAAGATTCCACCATTAAAGGCATAGATAAGCATTGCCGCAAGAATCGCAAGGGCAAAATTATATCCTACTCCCGCAATAGAAACTCCAAAAGCCCCAAAATAACCTCCTCCATAAATCACGCGGTCCATTCTCACAGGCACGGGTTTCGCCCAACCAAACAAAAAAGGCGCATTAAAGAGAAATAATAAGCTAGGCAAGAGAATAGAACCTACCAAATCAATATGTCGCAGTGGATTGAGGCTCAAGCGTCCAGCGTCTCTAGCGGTTGTGTCGCCAAACTTCAACGCAATAAATCCGTGCATAATCTCGTGCCCAATAATCGCAACCAACAATGCAATGACCATTATTGGGACTTTAAAGGTAAGCGGTAAATCAAGCATTTAAAATTTCCTCATTGGTTTTGTAATTTACATTTCGCACTTCTGTATTTTTGTCGCCAAACATTACTTCTCTCTTTGCATTTGCTCTAAAGATTCTATGCTTTTGCCTATTCTCTCCCAACGAATCTTAAAGTCATCGTCCCAGCTAAAATACACAAACCAAGGCTTGCCAATCACATATTTATAACTCACAGCCCCCCAAAAACGCGAATCATTAGAATTATTACGATTATCCCCCATCATAAAAAACTCGTCCTCTTGAATTTCTGTGTAGAATCCAAGCTCTCCGTTAGGTAATTGCACTCTTTCCATACCGAGCGATTCGCCTTGTTGTGAGAGAATGGCTAGCTGATTAAACGCATCGGGAAAAACTTCTAGGTATTGCACGCCCGGGTGAGCCGCTAAGTAGGGGTCGTAATAAAAAGTCTTACCCCGAAATTGTAAGATTTCTGCGGTTTTCTCTTGGTAGGGAGAATCTCCGCCAAAATGAACCCAAAGCCCCTTTTGTGTATAAAGCACAGCGTCTCCACCAATGGCAACATTGCGTTTGACATAATGGATTTTGGGCGATTGTGGGTAACGAAAAATCACAATATCCCCGCGTTTAGGACGCTCACCCTCAAACAAATGTCCATTATCATTAAAATCAGGCAAGACTTTAAATTCAATCCAAGGAATCGTGGGCGTTGGGATTCCATAGGCGTATTTTTTGACAAACAAATTATCGCCAATTAGCATTGTATTTAGCATACTTCCACTTGGAATCACAAAAGCCTGCGCGACAAAAAAAATAATGCCAAGCACAATAATAATCGTCCCCACCCAACTATTGACGAATTCATAGAGTTTAATCAAGATATTTTTCATTTTTTCCCTTTAGTGGTTTTGATTGATTTCGCGGAGTTTGGCAGACTTTAATGTATTTTGCAGCAAGGAAGCAATCGTCATTGGTCCAACGCCACCGGGAACAGGCGTAATAAATTCGCACAAAGGCACGACATTTTCAAAATCTACATCACCTACGATTTTTCCATTAGGTAGTTTAGAGATTCCAATATCTACGATGATTGCGCCCTCTTTTACCATTTCTTTAGTGATGAGATTTGGTTTGCCTACCGCAACACACAAAATATCCGCCTTTTTTGTATGTGCGATTAAATCTTGCGTATAAATATGGCAAAGCGTAATCGTGGCATTTTCATTCAAAAATAATGCTCCAAGCGGCTTACCGACAATATTACTTGCGCCCACGATGACGACATTTTTGCCTTGAATTGGAATCTGATAATGCTTTAAAAGCGTTAAAATGCCCATAGGAGTTGCAGGGATAAAACCCTCAAGATTGGAAAAAATGCGTCCCATATTAAAGGGGTGGAATCCATCCACATCTTTATGTGGCGCGATTGCCTCTAATACTGCAGTTGTATCAATATGTTTGGGCAATGGCAACTGCACTAGGATTCCATCAATATTGGGGTTAAGGTTTAGCATTTGTATCGTTTGCAATAAAGAATCCTGTGCAATATTTTCGGGCATTTCGTGTGTGATAGAGTAGATTCCTGTGCGTTTGCATGCTTTGGCTTTCATATTCACATAGCTTTGTGAGGCAGGGTCATTCCCTACCAAAATCACTGCTAATCCGGGCGTGATACCCTTTTGGCTTAAATTTTCAACTTCAGATTTGATTTCTGTTTCAATTTGTTGTGCAAGAGATTTTCCGTCTAAAATCTGCATTCATAATACCCTTTAAAAAATAATTTTGTTATTATAATCAAAAAAGATTTTTTAAAAGTTTAAGGAAACATAAGTGCAAAAAGTATTTCAAGCTTTTTTAATCATCGGAGTTAGCTTTGGAATACTCCTTAATGCAGAAGAAAGCTTCCTTACGCCCTTAGAATATGGCAAAATGCTCTATAATAATCCGCGTGGAATCGGGTGTGTAGAGTGCCACGGACGCTTTGGGGAGGGGCAACAAATTGCAAACTACACCCACCAGCGCAAAGACAAGACTTTGCAAGGTCCGCCGATTAACAACTTAAGCTTCAAAGACTTTGAAAACGCGCTCCAAAAAGGCAAAAAGATTATGCCAAAATACTATTTAACCACAAGCGAAATTGAAGCAATTTATCAATATTTAGAATCTATTGGGAATCCTTAAGAATCGCAACCCCTTAACATAACCTCTAACGATAAGCAATCTCGCCGTGCAAAGATTGGTCTAAACCATTTTCTTCTTGCGTTTCCTCCACGCGTAAGGATACAAAGATACTGACGACTTTGAGCACAACAAAACTAATCAAAGCCGAAAGCACAAAACACGCAATAATTGCAATGCTTTGCACGAACAACAAACTAAAATCCCCACTATAAAGCAACCCTTCGCCAGCAGCTTCTTTGCTCACAATCTCATTGACGGAACTCGTAGCAAAAAGCCCTGTTGCGATTCCGCCCCAAATTCCACCAACCCCGTGCAATCCAAACGCGTCTAATGTATCATCATAGCCAAACCTGAATTTCATATAACTAATCGCAAAAAAGCAAATAGGGGAAGCAAAAAATCCAATCACAATTGCGGAAAATGGCGTTACAAATCCAGCAGAGGGTGTAATCGCCACAAGCCCTGCGATAATCCCCGTGATACTGCCTAGCAATGTGGGTTTGCCATATTTCGTCCATTCTATAATCATCCACGAAATCATCGCTCCAGCGACTGCAAAATTCGTTGCTAGAAACGCATTTACAGCGACAGAATTTACACTAAGGGCACTCCCTGTATTAAATCCAAGCCAGCCCAACCACAAAAAAATTGCTCCAATAAACGACAATGGCAGACTATGCGGGAGTATTCCCCTTTTGAATTTGCGTTTTCCAAGCAGCAAACAGCCTACAAGCCCTGCGACACCTGCTGCAATATGCACCACGCCACCACCTGCAAAATCAAGCGAGCCAATCTTCATTAGCCAGCCTCCACCCCATACCCAATGCGCCAAAATATCATAAACGAAAGTGCTCCAGCAAAGGACAAAAATCAACAACACCCCAAAGCGCATACGTTCCACAAAAGAACCCGTGATGATTGCTGCACCAATCACGGCAAAAAGCATTTGAAAAAACGCAAAGAGATTCTCCGGAACTAAGCCAATCACAGAATCTTGAATGTTGCTTAAAAAAATATGATTCAAACTTCCAATTATTTGCCCTATATCATCTCCAAACGCAAGCGTATAACCTACAATCACCCATTGAATACACACCAAAGCAAAGAGCATACTGCAATTAATCATCGTGTTTAGCACATTGCCACGATTCACCATTCCGCCATAAAACATTCCAAGTGCAGGCGTCATCAACAGCACGAGGCTAGAACACACAATCAAAAACAAAGTATCCACAGCAGAGACTTCAGATTCTGCCCCAAAGGATATCCCGCACAACCCAAAAAACAATAATCTTTTCATTATTTCGCCTTCTAAATATCCCCATACAAAAATTTAAATTCTAACACTTAAACTTTCAATTAAATTGCGTCCTCTCCCTCTTGACCTGTGCGGATTCTAATCACATTGCTCACAGGCAAAACAATAATCTTTCCGTCCCCTGCACTACCTGTTTTTAAAGTAGTCTTGGCGACTTCAATAATGGATTGGAGCAGGCTTTCTTTTGTGATAATTTCTATCCGAATCTTGGGCAATAAATCAATCGTTGTTTCATTGCCGCGATACACTTCGGTTTTGCCTTTTTGGTTGCCAGCACCCATAACATTACTGACCGTCATACCTTTGATTCCCTTTTGTGCTAAGGAATCTTTCAAAACATCTAACTTCTCCGAACGCGTGATAATCTCAACTTTATAGATTCTATTCATTCCTTTTCTCCTGCGTAAAGCTACAAAATAAGTCAAGATTATACAAAATAAAAACTTAATTTTATTAACTAAATATAATTTTTAAGAATTATATTATT
>NZ_JAAVGY010000048.1 GCF_014799995.1 Helicobacter sp. | reverse complement strand
TTTAGAATCAATGCTTGCCCTAGCTTATAGGCTAGATGATTGTGGATTCTGTCTTTGGCTACAAGATAAATGCTGGGAATGGGCTTTTCTTTGATGACTTCTACGATTTGTTCTTGGGGGGCTTGTGGTTGAATCAACAATCTTGACAAGATATCTGTTCTATTGCTGCCATAAGCAATGTTCTCTCTCTGCAAAAAATAATCTTGAAAAAGCCTGTAATTAATCAAGATGATAAAATTATTTGGACAACATTCAGGTCTTATTTCTTTAAAACAAAAGTTTGAGAAATAAATAATATCTCCTTCATTAATATATCGCATATCAATGACAGGCATGCGCACAAAAGGATTAAAAGCGACAAAAGTGTGTCGCTCTAGTAATTTCAACTTAGCTACTTTTCCATTTTCATAAAGATCAATGTAAGTATTAATTTTTAATGGAGACATATACAATATATCCATTCGCGTGCTTAAATAATAATCATATTTCATTCCATTTTCATTTTCATAATCTGTAACAAGCTGAACTACTTTTTCTTTGCTAAATTTTGCTCCATGTTTGTCCCCTAATGAATCAATAACTATTCTTTTAGGCTTATAGACTTCTTTAATATTCTCTATGTCTTTTAATTTCAATTTCTTATTATTGAGTGTAGGAAATTCATTTTTGTGCCAAGCATACCCGCTTTTTTCAAACAAATCCCAAGTGTGAATAAAAACATCAATTTCCCAACCATCTTTTTCGTTTGTATCTATAATATACTCAAAGAAGCTAGCATAAGTCTTGAAATAAGTTCTAGCACACCCAAAGAATAAAACCGCCAATTTCCTCACTCTACATCCTTATACAATTTCTATCTACTTCTTTTTATAAGTTACTTCAAAAATCCTGCGATAGCCCAATTTAAAGAGCAACACTTTAAGCAGAAAGAAGAAAATCCCCCCCCCCCCCCGCAGAATTAGCTTTAATCAAAGCTGAACCAATCTTGTAATTTAAAGATTCTTTGCATTTTATTCCTTCTTCATAATCTTCATAAGTTTGCAATAAAGTAAGTTTTAAAAGAGGGTTTAAGATTTTATAGGCTTCATATTTGTCTCTTATATCTTGATGTTTTTTAACAACATTTCTCAATTTTGTAGGCAACATAAACACTTCCCAAAATTTTAGATTTTCAATTATTGTCCCTAATTGATAAGATAAACTTTGTTGAACTCTTGAGGCAGCAGATTTAGGTCGATAATTCTTTAATGAGGGTTTAAACCATTCCAATGTTCTATTTCTATCCACTTGAATAAATAAAAAAATATTCGCCGTGTCGATAAAAGGGTATAAATTTGGGCAACAATGATAGGGCTTCAATGTTAAATAAAAATTGCTCTTTGGTACAAACATTCCTTCTTCAAAAAACCCCCATTTGGATGCAACCCCTATATCTTCTATGTAAAAATCTCTATACAAAAGCAAATAAAACATATAAATATAATATTCAAAATGTATATACTTTAAAGAAAATCCATTGATGTTTGTAACCTCAAAAAAATGTGGTACAAACTCGCTTTTGTAAATGCAAATTTGATTAAACCAAAGATAAAGCCCTTTATCAATAGACTTTAAATTTTCACATTGGGTAAAGGGCTCTAAACAAGCATTGACAATACCATTCGTATTGGCTAGTGCTTGATTGCCATATAAGACTTTATTGCGATAAAACTCCTCACACATTTTAAGTAAATTAATATTTTTGATAACTAGGCTTTCACTATCAAGCACGATAATGTATTGATAGTTTTGATAAAGTTTATTCAAAGCATAAATCTTTTTAATGCCAATAATGCTGACATCTTTCTTTGCTAAATCACTTGGCAAAATAATGCTACGATAATGTTTTGAATTTGATAATTTCTTGAAATCACTTTCTTCTTGCGTATTTGAAAATATAAAGTAAATATCCGATTGTTGATTTAGCTTGTTTTTATTATAGCTTTCTAAAAAACTAATGGCTCTATTAAAATGTGGTGGATAAGTGGGCATTAAAAAGCAAATTTTCATTTTATGTTCTCCTCATATTTTTTCAAATCCTCTGGAGTGCCAATTCCGTGCATTTGGGAAAATTCAATATTATAAATGCCTATTTTTGCACCATTTCTAATTGCATAATTATAAGTTGGAGCAGTGTAAAACTCATTATTTACTCTCTCATTTCTCACAATCATATCTAATGCAGAATCTACAAACAAAGAGCCTTTTGAAAAGAGATAAATTCCAACCGTTGCAAATTCAGAAATCACTTCCTTTTCTCTCACTTCTTTAACAAAATCCCCCTCTAATCGCACAAAAGACCATTTAGGACTTTTTTCATAATCTTCAAAACACAAAATAGAGCCATCTAGCTTCCTCTTTTGTGCATCATCAACAAAATCAGAAAATTTCATATCTATAATCTGATCTGAATTTGCAATCACCAAAGGAGTATCGTTATTAATAAGCTTCCTTGCGTGAAGCACAGAACAAGCCGTCCCCTCTGTCAAAGAATCCACTTCTACAAATTCCACATTGTAGTCTTGTGCAATTTCTCTACAAATACTTTTTTGCGACTGCAAATGCACCTTTTGCAAGATAACAATATATCTTGCATTTTCATACTTTAAATTTTCTAGCACTCTTACAATCATTGGTTTCCCTAAAACATCAATAAAAGGCTTGGGATTTTTAAAACCCACTTTAGCAAAACGACTTCCAGCACCTGCTGCAGGGATTAAAACATTAATCATCGCTACCTCCATATTTCCCAAGATATTTATCATTCATAGCACTAGGAATCTTAATCACAACATTTTGCGTGTCTTCTAAAGCTTCAAAATCTGTATCCTCAAAAGGCTTAATAACAAGAATATCTCCTGCTTGATAAATTTTGCCATTCATCTTCGCTTTGCCTTTGATGATTGCTGTAATTTCGGTGGCTATTTTATGATAATGCCTCTCTTCATAATCTCCCTTTTGATAAGTTTTAATCCCTACTTCTACTTCATTTGTTTTTAGAATACTTGGTTCAAAATTTCCGACAAACCAACCTCGAACCATATCCTCTAACCGAAATTTATTCATCTTTTTTCCTCCACCATTCTTCCCATTTGCATTAGCAGCTTATAAAGTAGGAAATGCCCCCCCCCCCCCGCTAAATTTATTGAATATCAGGGAAGTCGGGGAATTCATAGAAATCCCCCCCCCCCCGCAGAAGTGCTAGCGACTTGGAGGCTTGCAGCTTTGATTAATTCATTTTGGAATAAGAATAAATCCAAATCCAAGTCTTTTTTATCAATATTGTAAGTATTTTTTAGCTCATTATAGACTTCTTTAAGTTTTTGCTTATCCCCCAAATACGCATAGATTCTAAGCTTAAGATAGGCAAACTCTAATAGCTCTTGCTGCGGGATTGCTTCTCTTAAATCCTCTAGTCTTGCAATCACTTCTTGCGCATCTAGGATTTCAATGTAGTTTTTAATGATTTCAAATTTTATTTTATTGGAGAATGCAAGTTTGTTTTCATAATCTTGTGCTTTGAGAAACTCCAAAGCCTCTTGTGAAGCTTGATTAAGTCTTGAAGCATAGAGATAGTTAAAGATAATTTCCTCATTTAAAACCACTTGCGAGTTACTAAACTCACTCTCTCCTAAATGCTCCAATACAAATCTAAACCGCTCACTTGCTTCCTTGTAGCATTCCAATTTTAAGGCATTTTGAGCCAATCTTAAAACAGAATCAAGCGTCCATTTCCTCTCATAAGGCTTATCAAGCTCTAAAATCGCATTGTAGATTCGCTCACAACACTTCCCATCTCTAAATTCAAAGGTATTTTCTATATTGGATTGGTAGGGTTCTCCAACTTTGCAATTATTTTGAAGTAGAATCTCCAATTCTTTAAGCAATTCTTCTTCGGTGGTAACGACTGGACCAAAGCTGTCTTTGCGATAGTCAAAATAGCCACTTTGCCATTGATTGCTACGAAACTCTTCCTCATCAAATTGGTAATATAAAACAGGCTTTCTAAGATAAGCCATCTCAAAGGCTACACTAGAATAATCTGTGATCATTAAATCGGATTCCACAAAAAGTGTCTGCAAACCTCTCTCACAATTTCCCAAAGCAATAAAATCTGGAATCCTAAAATCTCTTAAATAAGGCAATGTATTTTGATGAGGAAAGAAAATAATTCTACATTGATATTTCTCGTATATATTTTTAAGTGTCTCACTTTGCAACAAACTTAGATAAGTTTGGAAATACAAAGATTTTATAAAAAGAGGGTCATATTGCCTCGCATTGCTATTTCCAATGGTGTCACCAACTAAATATTTCCTCCAAGTAGGCATAAGCAAAATTTGCTTATGCGACACGTTTCCGATGGTTGGCTTTTTGTCATTGCGAGAAGTCGCAAGACTTCGTGGCAATCTACAATCTTTTATCTCGCCTGTTGTGTTTGCAATGGAATCTTTAAGGTATGTGTGATTATGGATTGCTTCGGCTTCGCCTCGCAATGACGTTGTGTGGGCTTTGCAATTTACTTCTCCTTTTAGCAGCGTATCGTGCCTTGCAAAACCTACCAATTGAACTTCTTTATCTCCAAATTTATAATGATTGAAATCACCCGCTATGGAATCGTATTCCCTTTTTGTTGCAGTGATAAAAAGATTGATTTGTCTCGAATTCAACCAAGAATATATATCATTATGAGTAACTCCGTGTTGCAAAAATACAAAGTCTTTGCCCTTTAAAGTGTCCTTGCCTAGATGATTTACTAGGTATGTGTCAATGTGTGAGGAAATGACTTTACTAGAAGCCCTAAGGGTGTCTTTAAATTCTTGAGTATCAAAGGCTACAAGAGAGAACCCCTCTTTCTGTAATCTTGCCCAATCTTTGGATTCTCTCCTTAGGACAAATACAATATTTTGTTTGGGATAATTTCTAGCGAGATAGCGATACAAATGCTCTGCATTATCATCTGCTTCCGTATCTCTATCCATTAGAAGCCATAAATCATTAACATTTGTTAGCTGCTTGAATTTATTTCTAATGTGTTTGATTTCCAAACTTTGGTGCTGCTTGCCCCCAAAGGTGATTCTAGCTCTCTGCCCTCTAATAAAGATTTCTAACTTCGTAGAATCCCGCGGAATATGCACCCATAATCGCTTCTCATAACAAAATATCCTATCTAAAAAATCATTTTGCACGATTTTTTCATAATCTGCATAGACTTCCCTCCCATCAATTATTATAGATTCTATATCTTTATCACTAGGGGTGAAATAATAAATGCAAATTTGTTCTTTCTTGGCATCAAAAACATCAATATAAGTGATTTGAAAAGGGGGATATTCCTTTTTGAAACAATTCAAAATTCCGACTTTGTGATAAAACCAACAACCCGCAAGATTAAATTCCAAAATCCTCTGCGTGTCTATGAGAGAATAAATCCTATCCCAAAGAGAGAAAAACTCCTCCCGCTCTTTTTGAGTATGAAATTTGAATTTATCGAAATTATTAAGCGTTGCTTTAATCTGCCACATCAAATCATAAAGAATCGTATTTTGGACAAAGACTGGAGGGCATTTAAACTGCGCTTGAGACTTCAATAAAAGATGAAGTAGGAAGCTCATTTTAGAGATTTGTTGTTTATCTGCTTCAAGCACATTATCTAATGTAGAACTTCCATCACTTCGTTTGCGATAATAAAGTTTTGCGTTACGCAAGAATGCACTACTAGATTCCATATTAGCCATTAAAAATTCATTGACAAACTTCGCATCTTCGAAACTTGGCTTTAAATCTTCGTCCATTCTCAAACTACCAATACGCCCCAAAGGAAAGAAAGCTGACATAACCGCTAATTGAATCAATTCATTTAGATTCTTATTTCGCTTGGTTGTTGCTACATCTTTGAACTTGTTTTTAAGCGGGTGTGTATCACTAAAAGCATTCTTTGCTTCATAATAAAAAACTACATTACACCCCACCATACAAATGTCTTTCTCTTGATTCTCCTCCAAAAACTTATCCACCTCATAGAAATAATCCCTATCTAGGAAATCATCAGAGTCTGTAAAGGTTACCCAAATAGGCTTATTGGACTGGCTTCCCATATCGTCATTGCGAAGCCTCGTAAGAGGCTGTGGCAATCCATAATTTGGAATCTCGCCTGTTGTGATTCCATTGTTGACGTTTTGGTAATCAACATTATGGATTGCTTCGTCAGCTTCGCTTCCTCGCAATGACGAAGTAGTTGCTCCTGCGTCCTTGTGAGATTCTGAAATGTTTGCTTCTCTGTCATTGCGAAAAAATCTTTGATTGTCGTGGCAATCTACAATATCACACTCTGAAGTCTTTGCAATGGAATCTTGATAGCCCAATTTCTCTTGTAGCCATTTAAGTCCAAGATTCCTTGCGCTTGCTTGTCCGCCATTTTCTTTATGGAGATAAAAAATATTGTTTGGGTATTTGCTTTGGTATTGCTTGATAATCTTTGCACTATCATCTGTGCTGCCATCATCTACGCAAATAATTTTTATATTGTTTTTGAAATCAAGTCTTTGTTTAAGGATAGAATTAAAATAATCCTCTAAATATTTTTCTACATTATAAACCGCAGAAATAACATAATATTCTGCAAAAGCGTGTTTTTTCTTGGGCTTAAAAGCTTTGAGTTGGTTTTGAATCGGAATAATGCGCTTATCTAAAGCGTCTTTGAAAAACATTTGAGGGTTGTTTTGTAGTTTTCTCAACTTTTTTGGATTTAATAATGTCAAAATTTTCCTCGCTTCTATTGAAAATGGGATTTTTCAATAGAATAGTTAGGCTGATTTCATAATTTAAGCACTCTTATCCTTGCAATGAAACAAGAAATAAAATACTTAAAGCTGCGGATTGCCACAGCTATGAAAGGGTTCGCGATGACATAGAGATAAGCATTAACTCGCAAAGATAAAGCAAAACATAAAGAAAAAACTACAAAACAATCCAGCTTCTTGATTAAGCTTATTTTTTTTTTTTTTGTATATAATCCCGCAATAATAAAAGTTTGAAAAATCCCATTTTCAATAGAAAATATTTATAAGGCGTTAGAGTGTTTGATTATTGTATCGTTGGCAGCGGTTTGTTTGGAAGTATTTTTGCCTATGAAGCAAGCAAGAGGGGTAGAAAATGCTTGGTTGTAGAAAAGCGCAATCACATTGGCGGAAACTGCTATACTAAAAGCCAAGAGAATATTAATATCCATACCTATGGGGCACATATTTTTCGCACAGATTCTAAGCAAATTTGGGAGTATATGCAGCAATTCTGCACCTTTAATCACTTCATCAACTCTCCTATTGCTAACTACAAAGGCGAAATCTACAATCTCCCTTTTAATATGAACACCTTTTCTAAGCTTTGGGGAATTTCTACTCCACAAGAAGCACAAGAGATTATAGAATCACAAAAAAATTCTGCCTTAAAATCTCTAAAGGGCGAACCACAAAACCTAGAGGAACAAGCCATTTCGCTCGTAGGGGTTGATGTTTATCAAAAATTCATCAAAGGTTATACTCAAAAGCAATGGGGCAGAGATTGCAAGGATTTGCCAAAGTCTATCATTCGTAGGATTCCTGTGCGATTTACTTATGATAACAATTACTTCAACGATCCCTACCAAGGAATCCCAAAGGGTGGCTATACTCTTATCTTTGAAAAATTATTAAAAAATTGCGAAGTGTGGCTTGGGACAGATTTTTTAAAGCATAGAGAGGAATTACAAACAAAGGCTAAAAAGATTCTCTTTACAGGGACTATCGATAGCTATTTTGAATACAGATTTGGAGAGCTTGAGTATAGGAGCTTGAAATTTGAAGAAGAGGTTTTAGAAAGCGAGAATTATCAAGGCGTAGCCGTCGTTAATTACACCGATGAGGAAACTCCTTATACGAGGATTATTGAGCATAAACACTTTGAGTTTGGCACACAAGAAAAAACGATTATCTCCAAAGAATACCCCCAAACTTGGAACAAAGACAAAGAGCCTTATTATCCAATTAATGATGAAAAAAATCAGGCTCTTTATGAAAAGTATAAAAATCTAGCCAAAAATGAAAAGTCTTTAATCTTTGGTGGGAGGCTTGGCGAATATCGTTACTATGATATGCAAGATGTAATTAAGAGTGCTTTAGAACTTGTTAAAAGGGAGCTTGCGTGAGATTTTATAATTGTCATTGCGAGCATAGCGAAGCAATCCAAATCCAAGCATACTTGAAAGATTCTACAATAGAATCTTTAGGCGAGATAAAAGATTATAGATTGCCACGAGATTCTAGTGAATCTCTCGCAATGACGACAAGCCAACCACTGCGTCATAATGATAGCCAAACACATACAACAAAGGTTGCACAATGAATCCTAAAGTCTCCATTGTGATTCCCTCTTTAAACTCCATCACTTACATACAAGAATGCCTTGAGAGCGTATGTAACCAGAGTCTAAAAGACATTGAGATTTTGTGCGTAGATGCCAACTCTACTGATGGGACTTTGGAATATTTAAAAGAGCTAGAATCTAAAGACAAAAGGCTAAAAGTTATTGTTTCAGATAAAAAATCCTATGGCTACCAAATGAATCTAGGAATCAAAGCTGCAAAAGGAGAATATTTAGGAATCGTAGAAAGTGATGATTATATCAAGCCTAATATGTATGCAGAACTTTATAGAATTGCAAAAGAAAGAAATGCAGAAGTAGTCAAAGGAAATATGTTAGAGTTTATAGATAAAAATGGAGAAAGGGTATTTACACATACGCGTTTGCTGAATTGGACTAAATGTCTCTATGGAAAAGTTTTAAATGCGAAAGATTTGAGAGTTTTTACTCAAACAGGTATTATGAATCCAAGTGGGATTTTCAAGCTTTCCTTTCTAAAAGAAAATCAAATTTATCATCACGAAAGTTTAGGTGCAGCTTATCAAGACACAGGATTTTGGTTTTTTACCCATTTGCTTGCGCCAAAAATGTTTTTTGTTGATGAGGCGTTTTATTGTTATAGGCAAGATAATGAAAATTCATCAGTGAATCATATTTCCCTGCAAAAAGCCTTAAACCTAAGCAAAGAATATGATTTTATCCGAGAAAAACTTGATAAAAATCCTAATTTTGGAAGTCTAACTCCTCTTCTAAGTTATTTGAGATTTGGTGGATATAATTGGATTTTAGGGCGCATTGTAGATAGTAATCAATTCCCTTTTCTCCAAAGAATCCAAAGTGAGTTTTTAGAACTTGAAGCCAAAGGCGAGCTAGATTGGAGCTATTTTGATGAATTTCAAAGAGCCAAGCTAGAGCGAATCCTAAAAGACCCAAAAGAATATTATCAAAGCATAGCATCTAAGCCGAAAGGGGCGGTAGAGAGAGTAAAAAACCAACTTTCTTATAAGCTTGGAAACTGCCTTATTCAGGCTTCAAGTATTTCAAAAGCCTTAAAACTGCCTTTTACTCTTTATGCAATTATTGCTAGTCATCGTTTTGAGCAAAAAGTTTTGAAGGTTTTTGTGTCTCTCAAGCCAGAATTAAAGCCCTTAAGATTGCAAGATTTTTCAGATTATGAAGAATCTTTAAAAACAAAAGAGCATTTAAGCTATCGTTTAGGTTCTGCAATGCTGAAAAATCCTTTCACCTTTCCTTTTAAGATTCCAAGTATTTATAAAGATTATAAGAGGAAAAAATAAATGAGTTTATATACTAGAATACGCAAAGTTTATCGCCTACTAAGAGATAGAGAGCAGTATTTCACCTACAAAGAAAAATATGAAAATCTACCACAACAATATCTTGAATGCAAACAAGCTTATGAAAACCTACGACCATTCAACAAAGTTGTGCCAATAGGACATTACGAAAGCCCCTATCCTAGCGAAGCAGAGCTTGAAGCGGGATACAATAAGGGCTTTGACGACAAGTTGCAAGGCATAGATTTAAATGAGCAAGCACAACTTAGCCTCTATGAAAATCTCAAAACTTACGCTGAAGAATGCCCTATGGCAGACAAAGAAAAAAACGAAAATTATCGTTTTTATGATTTTGGCGATAATATTTGGTTTGGGCGCGATGACGCAAGATATTTATATGCAATCCTTATGCACTTTAAGCCTAAAAATGTAATTGAGATAGGCTCTGGGTTTAGCACTAGCTTAATGCTGGATACCAATGAAATTTTAAATCATTCTATGAATTTGCTTTGCATAGAACCACGCGCCCAAAGATTAAAATCACTCCTTAGAGCAAAGGATAATTTAAAAATCATTGAACAAGATGTGCAAAATGTATCTTTGGAGATTTTCTCCAAATTAGAAGGGGGGGGGGGCGATATGTTGTTTATTGATTCCTCTCATCTTTGTCGTCCCTTTGGCGATGTCAATCGGGAATTATTTGAGATACTGCCAAGTTTGAAAAAGGGAGTGATTGTGCATTTTCACGATATTATATATCCTTTTGAATATCCAAAGGTTTGGACGCTAGAGCAAAGGAGAGCCTACAACGAGGCTTATATTTTAAGAGCCTTTTTGCAGTATAACAAAGACTTTGAAATACTCTTTTGGGGTAGCTTTCTCTGCAATCGTTCCAAGATAAAAGACTATGGGCTTTTTGGAGGTGGCAGTATCTATCTAAGGAAAAAAGGCTAAAAATGTCCCAAACTAAAAAAGTCGGCATCATTGTCCCAATCTATAATGTAGAAAAATATCTAAGGCAATGCCTAGAAAGCATCATTCATCAGACTTATAAAAGCTTAGAGATTCTTTTAATCAATGACGGCAGCACAGATTCTAGCTTGAGAATTGCCAAAGAATATGCACAAAAAGACAGCAGAATCATAATTATAGATAAAGAAAATGGCGGACAAGCAAGTGCTAGAAATGTAGGGATAGAGTTTTTAAGTGGAGAAATCTTTTATCGTTGCAAGGTTGCAGATTGCCATTCCGAAAATAAAGCTCGCAATGACGAAGAGGAGGCAACTTTACATTCCTACAAAATCATCGGGGAAAATCCCTACCAAATCCACGCTATTTATAGCCTTAAAAGTTTGCTAGAGATTCCAACCATTGACTATTTGCAATTCGTAGATAGTGATGATTATATAGAGCTTGATTGTGTAGAACAATGCGTTCCAAGAATGCGAGACATAGATATACTATGGTTTGATGCAAAAACTTTCCTTGATGGAGTGAAAAAATCTGATTGGAAGTCTAATCTTTATCATTTTAGTTATACACAAGAAGTTATTCTTTCAAAAAAAGATTGGGCAATAAGACTCTTTGAAAGAAAACTATACTGGTTTTATTACGCTTGGCAAGGTATGATTAATTTTCACTTCCTTACTAATACAAAACTAAGATTCCTCAATGGCATTATTCAAGAAGATGATATGTTTGGGATTTTACTTTTTGCCCAAAGCAATCATATCTATGTTTATCCAAAAAAACTTTATCATTATAGAATCAGGGCTAACTCTACAATGAATTATGATAATAATTTGCAAACCAAAGTCGCAGGGTTTTTTGCAAAAAATACAGAAGCCTTTAAGGATAATTATTCTAAAAGAGCATACCATAAAGCAAGCTCCTTTATGCAAACTGCTTTAAGTATTGATACATTTCTACAAAACTCACAAGATGAACGCGTAAAGCATATTATTAGTAAATATCTTATGCCAACCTATACGTTTTATGCTCATAAAATCCTCTATTTTTCCCAAGACCCATTAAATCTAATTCCAGAATTTCAAAAGTTACAAAAATATCTTGAGGATTTAAACTTTCATCTCTTTGCAGATGGTTTTCTCAAAGACGAACTTATTTATAAGCTTGGAAGCGTTAGCTTAAATCTATTGAAAAATCCTAAAAGAATTGTGAGCCTACCAAATACACTGCGCAAAATGATTCACAACGCTAAAGAAGCACAAAAAGCTTATCAAGCAAATGTAACAAAATACCAGCTTAATTTGCCAAATTTCAGAAAGCTCGTCAATAATTCCAAAGAGCTAAAAACAAGGCGACATTTAAGCTATAAATTGGGAGATTGCATACTTAAAGCCCATAAAATGAGATATTTTGGTGGATATTTATGGTTACCCTTTGGCGCAGCCTTTAACTTAATTAACTTTAAACCTTATAAGCAGAAGAAAGATTCTATTCTTTTAAACTCTATGAATAGACTAATCAATGAGGTAAGTCATTTAAATTGGCAGATTTGGAGCAAAGATATTGGAAATCATTCTAGTGATTTTTTTACAAAGTTACAGAGTTTGGGAATATCAGTTGAATTTCAAGATATTTTTATTCAAATGCTAGAGGGAGGGAAGCTTGTAATGAGTTATACCAAAGACAAAAAATGGCTTGATTTGCTTATAGAATGTAAAGCACAGATTCATTACTTTGAACCCAACCCAGCTATTTTTAAATTTTATAAGGAAAAATACCAAGAATCCAATAATGTGATTTTTTATCCCAATGCACTCTCCAATGTAGAACAAGTCCAAATCCAAGCAAGAGACAACAGAGGAAATGGAATCCACCCAAGCATTTATTACGCTTCGGATAATACTTATGAAGCAAAGAGTTTAAGCATCAGTGAAGTGCTACAAAAGTTTTCCAATCTTTATCTTTTGATTTTGGAGCTTGACTTTGAAACTTGCGTAATCTTAGAGGAGCTCATCAAATCTAAAGAATATCTAAAGATTTCCTATATTTTTTGTAAAGTCAATGCGATATTTGCTGAAAGCCAAAAGTTTAAATCTCTAAAGCAAATAATAGATTCTACCCCCCCCCCCGACAACATTTTATATTTTGTAAAGGAAATGAAAGATGAGCAAAATACAGAATTTTATTACAAGACTGGCAACATTGAATCAGAAAGATATAAAACTATATCCCTACGAACAATATAATTGTGAAATAGCATTTACACAAAAATGCGCTTCTGTGCAAGACAATTTAAATCCTCAACTATTGGCTATGTGGAAAAACATATATGATCAACCTTTTTTTGAAATCCACCATCCCACTTATAATGAAGTTAAAACAAGAGCCATTTTTACCTATAAACCAAATTATACTTCATTAAGAAATGCCATATTATTTGTTGATAGAAATTATCAATATCCTTTTGTGATTCTAAATGCCTATGATTTTGCAAGTGCTATTATTACTTTAGAATACTTCTTTATCAATGAACGCTATTCAAGCGACAGCCAACACGACATTTGGTACAGGTGGAGAATTTGCAAAGATTGTCAAGAAATGGCTAAATCTTTAAATTTGGATAATCTTTGTTTTCAAGATGCATCTTATTCTATTGATATGGCTTGCGAAAGACCTGCCCATTATTTCCAAGATACCCTATATTGGTATCAAAAACTAAAATTAAGTAATGAAGTCCAAAATACACCTCTATTTTTCCGTTTAAATACTATGCCTCTTACTAACAAATCTTTATGTATTGCTTTGAGACTAGGAAAAGGTGATGACAATTATGATTTTATTGTTAGAGACTCTTTAGCTTCTTTTAATCATTCTGTCGATACTCAAGACAAACTAGATAGATTTGACAAAGAGGAAATTACTATGCAAGACTTGAAAGGCTTGATTGCCACACAAGAGCAAAGGGAGGCATTATGATGCTAAATAGCATTGAAAATTTCCTATCTAAGCTCAAATATCCCCATAGAAGCTTTGGAATCAAAGGGTTAGACTTATCTACTTGCAAAGCTTATCCGTATGAAGAATACGATTGCGAAATAGCTTTGCTTCATCAATGCTCTTTTGAAAGGGACGCAAATAATCAAAAATTACACTTGACTTTCCAAGAAATATTTGCCAAAGAGTATTTAGAGCTTCATCACCCTATTCATACCAATGTTTTAACAAGAGCAGTTTTAAGCATAAACAACAAAGTTGTACAAAATGCGGGTGGCTACAATAGCTTTGTGTTTTTTATAGATAAGGATAATCAATATCCTTGGATTTTAGTTAATGAAAATATGTTTGCTAGGATTATCATCACTCAAAATGATTTATTTTTAAGCAAAGATTTATTTAATATAAAAGATTTTACCAAATGGATTTTATGGGCGACTTTGACAGAAATACCAAAAATAGCACGAAATTTAAAAGCAGAGGATTTAAAGTTTTGTGATAAAAAGTTTGCAATCAATCTTGGTATCAAAAGACCCCATCATTTTTTTAGAGACGATTTATATTGGTTTTACAAGCTTAACTTGCAAGATTGCAATGTGCTAAATACTCCAATGTTTTTCAAAACAAAAGAGATTAAAAATATAGTTGAAGACGATAGATTAGGAATCAGACCAGCCCTACTTTGTAGTCTTGCTTATTTTGAAATGCAAATTAATACATTGGAGAACATTATTGTTTCCCAATCTTTAGCAAATAATGTGGGGGGGGGGGCAGAAGATATGTATAGTCTGACCCTTTGGCTTGGAATCCCGGGCGAGCGGAGAATTTGGCTTGAGCAGTGGGAGGGGATTCCACTTATTCTTAAAAATCTTAGCCACTACTTCCCAAGTATCAAAGTCTATGTCGATGGAATGACGACTTATGATGGAGAGAGGATTGAGGTTAAGAACAATTTAGAGGCTTTTTGGAAAATCGTAGAAAATACCAAAGAGGTGTTTGAGGTTGGGGATTCCGCCTCTTGCAATAACGATAAGCCAACCACTGCGTCATTGCGAGGAAGCGAAACGGGCGAAGCGTCTGTTGCGAAAGCAACCGACCCACACTTGCAAATCCATAATACAGAATCCCGCAATGAAAGTAACGCGATAAGCAATGACAATTCCCAAAATTCCGCTACGATTCTTGGAGCAAAGGGCGAGAAAATCACACTAAAATCCCTAAGTGGTTATGACTATCGCACCAAAATCTGTTATTGTGTAATGTGTGATATAGCTATCAGTGAAACCTCTACGACTTCTTTAGTACCCTTTTCTTTTTGCAAGAAGCCGGGAGTAGCATTTTATTGCGTCTATCAAGCAAACAATATGGTACATATAAATATGGCACGAGATTTTGCTAAACAAATCCCTCATTTAAAGTTCCCCTCTCCTCAATACCACGCTTATGAAGGGGCTAAAAGGGAAACATTTGTGTTTAACTACCACTTCCCTCCAGAGCATTTTTATAATCTCGCCGCAGAATCCCTAGAGGAACTAAGCAAGGAGGGGAAACTTACAAACTTCAGCAAGGATAATCCACTCAAAATGCACCGCCTCAATGTACCACCTGTGGAGCTTTATGCCAAGAAACACGCGTTAGAACAAAAAACAAAGATAAAAATCAGTAGCAACCAAAGCACGAAAAGACTGCTAAAAGAGATTTCCTATCAAAAACAACTCTTGGAAATTGAATCTTTGGAGCTAGACATACAGCTAAAACAACTTCAAATTAAGTCTAATGAGCAAGTTATAATTCACCCTCCTACTCCAAACATTATCACACAAGCTACCGCCAAAGACAGAATCCACAATCATCTAGCCTATAAGCTAGGACAAGCTTTGATTCTAAACTCTAAAAGTCTCTTAGGATATATTAGAATGCCCTATGTGCTATCTTATATTAAAGAATCCCATAAAAAAGAGATTTTAGAATATGAAGCAAAGGTTGCAAAGAATCCTAGTTTAAAACTTCCCAAACTAGAATCTTATCCAGACTACAAAGAAGCCTTA
>NZ_JAAVGY010000047.1 GCF_014799995.1 Helicobacter sp. | reverse complement strand
TAATCCTCACATTGTGCCTCTATCCTCTCCCAATCAATCTTAATGGGATATTTAGTAGGGTGAATCTCTATGTTGTTTTCTCTGCAAGATTCCCAAAATTCCTTTGGCTGTTTGTTTAGCAAGATTCCATTAGTAACGAGCCAAATTGCACTATTTGGAAAGTATTTGCGTGTAATGGCAAAGAAATCCTTGCAGTTAGAATTTAATAAGGGTTCGCCACCCATTAAGTGAAATCTTTCAATAAGTCCTTTAGTTAAAAGACTAAGTTGTGCTATGTCTGTTTCAAATTTTTTCAAATCAGGAAATCCTTGTGGGGCTAATTGAGAAAAATGGTTACAACTAAAGCAATTCAAATTACAATGCTCTGCAAGGTGAATCTCTACAAGTTTTAAATAAGCCTGTGGAGTGAGTTTTCTTAAGGCATTATTTTGTGCATTATTGTGCGAGATAATATTTTTGTTTTGTTGTTCTAATTTTTGAATTTGTATCTTGGAATCTTGGATAGATTTTTTCAAGCTTGCATTATAAACTGCAAGATTTGCATTTTGAGATTCCAAAATCTCTAATCTTGCTTTTATTTTTTGGTGTTGTTTGGCATTTTTAAAAAGAGAGAGAATCCAAAGCTTTTTATCTTTAATAAAAGACTTTAGTTTCTTTTGCCCCCCCCCCTAAATTTTTGCTTAACATATTGTGCCTTTTAAAGTGAAGTGTAATTAAAATTTATAGTTTGCTGTTTAAATAAAATTTGAGTTAGTGGTACGCCCAAGAGGATTCGAACCTCTGACCTACGGCTTAGAAGGCCGTTGCTCTATCCAGCTGAGCTATGAACGCACTTGGTACCAAAGGGGAGACTTGAACTCCCGACCTCCGGCTTATGAGACCAGCGCTCTAAACCAGCTGAGCTACCTTGGCATACCAAAAGTGGAAATGGAATTTTATCCTTTTTTCTTTAAATCGGTATTAAAGCGGCTTTTTAGTTTCGTAGGGGTATGAGAATTTTGCTCCATTCTTGGCAAAGTCTTTCAAGATTCCATTTCGCATTTGCCGGGCTTGTGGAGGGTAAGGCAGTGTGAGGTAAAAAGGATATTGCTTTAGAATCTTTAAAGGCTTTTTGATAGATTTGCGTTGCTTTTGCTCCATTGGTAAAGAGATGTTGGATTTGCGTATTTTGTATCAAGTCCTTCAAAGGTGCTATTGTAATGGGCTTTAGGCTACTATCACTTGAATTTGTAATTTGACATTCTACGCAAATATCATAAAGTGCGATTCTATGCGTGCGCAAAAAAGTAATTTTTGCCTCACGACTTTTGTCTTTTAATTCCTCGTTAAACAATTTTCCAAGCACTTGCCAAAAACGATTGCGCGGGTGCGCATAATAAAAGCCTTGTTGTCTTGAAGCAATAGAGGGAAAAGAACCCAAAATTAAGATTTTAGATTCTGCATAGATGATGGGCTTAAAAATATGATGCAAGGGAGAATCTAGCTTGTTTTGATTATTGTTTTTGCATAAGTTTTTAGAGTCTTTCATTGGAATTGTTCATACAATAATTTTGCTGCCATTGCGAAAGAAACCATTACGATGAGGGGTTTAACGATACGGATTCCATAGGCGATTGCTGCACGCGCACCTAGATTTGCACCGATGAATTGCCCTAGTGCCATAACGATTCCAACGATGAGGAGAATTTTTCCTCCTAAGGCAAAAAAGAGAAGAGAGGCGATGTTGGTGGCAAAGTTATAAAGTTTCGCTTGGGCTAGACTTTGCGTCAGTCCGAATCCTCCCAAGACAATTAAGGAGAGTATAAAAAACGAACCTGTGCCCGGTCCAAAAAACCCATCATAAAGTCCGATGCAAGCAAGAGCTAAAATCAAGAATCCCTTGTGGAGAGTGGTTGCCCTTTGCTCCTCGCTGATTTTGGGTGAAAATAAAAAGTAAAATCCAAAGAGGAGAATCAAAAAAGGTAGAATCTTGGAGAGAGATTCTGTCTGAACGAATTGCACGCTAATTGTGCCAAGTGCTGAAAAGATAAAAACAAGCACGACGAAAGGAAGAGAAGCCTTAAAGTCAAAATAGCCTCGTTTATAGAAGTGATAGGCGGCAGAAAAACTACCAAAAGTCGCTTGAAATTTGTTTGTTGCTAGGGCTTCAAGCGGCGGGATTCCACTAAGTAGGAGTGCTGGAATCGTAATCATTCCTCCGCCTCCTGCAATGGAATCCACGAATCCCGCCACCAATGCCGCTATAAATAATGATAAAAGCATCAAAAGGTCAAGGTTGGATAAAAGTTCTTGCATTGTGATTCCTTATTACCTGATGAAAATTAGAATTGTAATGCTCTTTCATTGCGCATTTTGGTGAATTGAAGCGCATTGTTTCAGCAATGACTAGCGATTCCACAGAGTCGCTAGTAGAAATTAGGAGAGGGATTAATCCATTTGTCTGCGTATAAATGCAGGGATTTCTAAAATATCATCATTGACACATTCTCCGCCACTGACTTTTTTCCTTGCGAGCATAATTGTGTCTGGTTGGTTGATTTTTTGGCTCATATCTTTAGGATTCACAAGTTTTAATGCAGAACCCTCCTCACTATTGCTAGGCTCTTGTGTATTGGAGGATTGTTGTGCTACTTCGCGCTCAAACCCTGTGGCAACAATCGTGATTCGGACTTTATCACGTTCTAGGCTTGCATCAGTTGTTGTCCCAAAGATAACTTCTGCTTCGGGGTCTGTATTGCTTTCTACAATTTCCATTGCATTAGAGATTTCAGCCAAAGGATAATCTGGATTGAAGTAAAAATGCACCAAAACTCCCTTTGCACCATTGATAGACATATTATCAAACAGAGGAGATTCAATCGCCATTTTAATTGCTTCTTTCGCGGCATCTGCACCGCTAGATTCACCAATGCCCATTAATGCCATTCCTTTGTGGTGCATAACGGTTTTGACATCAGCAAAATCTACATTAATATCTCCCGCACTATGAGAGAGAATCACGCCACTCATTCCATTCACTGCACGCACAAGCACATCATCAACGATTCTGAAGCTATCTTTTAGCCCAAGGTTCTTATCCACGATTGAGAGGAGTTTTTCATTTGGAATCACAACGATAGAATCGCTTTCCGCCTTTAATTCACGATAGCCTTCTTCGGCGAGTTTCGCGCGTTGTCTGCCCTCCCAGCGAAAGGGTTTAGTTACGATAGAAACGGTCAATGCTCCAACCTCTTTGGCAGCTTTGGCAATGACGGGTGCTGCGCCTGTTCCTGTTCCGCCACCAAGTCCCGCAGAGATGAAAACAATGTCGGTATTTTCTAAAAATTGCTTTAATTCTTCATAGCTTTCTAATGCCGCATCCTTGCCTACTTGTGGCTTCATACCTGCACCTAAACCTTTGGTGAGTTTTGCTCCAAGTTGTATTCTAATAGGCGCACTTGAACTGCTGATTGCTTGCGCGTCTGTGTTCGCAACCGCTAATTCAATGCCTTCATAAGTGCCTGTATTGATGAGGTGTCCAATCATATTGCTACCACCACCACCAACACCAATCACTTTGATATTTGCACCAAATCTTGGACTGACTTCTTGAATTTCTATCATTGCTTTACTCCTCCTAAATTAAATCAAAACATTTGTGTAAGTTTTTGCCACAGCTGCCCAAAGAAATTACTATTTTTGGTTGGGATTCGTTTGATTTCTGTAATGTCACTTAAATCTTGCTTAATATCTGCGGCACTTTTTGGCACGCTATTCACAGGATTGGCAGATGATGGTTTGTCTTGTAATGGATTGATAATGCTTTTTGGAAATTGCGCAGTATCTTCTTCCAGTTTTTCATTACGATAGCGAATACGTTTTTCTGAATCAATCTCATAATTAGTAAATTTGCCTGAAGCATAAAGAATAAGCCCAATTGCAGTAGAACACTCCGGTCCTTTTAAATCAGTGAATAATCCGCCAATTTCTATCGGTTTGGCAAGGCGCACGGGAGCATTAAAGAGTGCCGCTGCTAAATCACGGATTCCATCTAGTTGCACCATACCGCCTGTGAGCACAACCCCACTCCCTAATTGGTCTTTTAGATTGCTGTTTTCTAAGGATTTGGCAAGTATCATCAAGGTTTCTTCTACGCGTGCATAGACGACATTATGCACGGCAGCAAGGGAAACTTGGTGTTTGCCACTATCGTTGCCACCAATGCTTGGAATCTCAATGAGATTTTCTGTGTCTTCCGAAGTTTTTGGAAAGCTACCATATTGGATTTTGACTTGTTCAGCAATTGATTGAGGGGTGTGCAGTGCCATTGCTAAGTCATTTGTGATATGGTTAGAGCCAACACCCAAGAAATTATTGTAACGCAAAGAGTTTCCAACGTGAATCATTAACTCACAGGTGCTCCCTCCCATATCAATGCACGCAACTCCTAGATTCTTTTCATCCTCACTTAAAACAGCTATGGAAGAGGCATAAGAAGAGAGCACAATGTTTTCAATATCAATACCAGCGGTTTTAATGGCTTTTTTGAGATTTCCTAAGCTTGATCTTTGTGCGGTGATGATACGCACAGAGACTTCCAAGCGACTACCGCTCATTCCCATTGGATCGTCAATGAAATCTTGATCGTCTAGCTTGAAATTATAAGGTAAAATATGTACCACTTCATATTCATTAGGGATAGACGCATTATAAAGTGCCGTTTGGATTACGCGATTAATTTCTTTAACTCCAATTTCATTATTGGGGATATTTACGATTCCAGAACTATCGGTACTTTTGGTATAAGCACCAGAAATGGAAATGACGGCTTTATTAATGTTAGTGCCTGCTACGCGCCTTGCATCATTGACAGCATCTTTGATTGCGCGACTTGCTTGCTCTATATTAGTGATAGAGCCCTTTTTCAATCCTTGTGATTTATGAAATCCCGTGCCGATGATATGAGGGATTCCATCTTTGCAAGTGGCAATAATTGCGCAGATTTTTGTTGAACCTATATCAATACCTAAAAGTATTTGTTCCAAATCCTTATCCTTTGTTACAAACCGCATTTCCGCGTATTTAGATTTTTTTAACGATTTTATAAATTTTTAATAAATGCTCCATAAAAGCGACTTCTGTGAGCCGCGATTTGACCTGCATACCACTCTGTGTTAAAAAGTCTAAATTTTTCGCCATTATATCAGAATTTTTCAGTCTTTGGTCAAGGATTTCATATAAAATTATCTTATCTTGTAAGAAAATATAGCCTTTTGCTTGTGTTTTGGTAAAAAGTTGAGCAATAAAATCTTGACTTTCTTGTTCAGTTAAGCCCTTTAAATTAGCGCGACTTTCGCGACTTAGATAACCACCATCTATTCCTTTGAAATTTGCTAATTGTGCTTTGGCTCGCTCTTCTAATAATTTTGCTTTTTCAAAGCTTATAAAATCCTCTGTTGCGTCTAGTTTGGCAGCTTCATAGGATTTTGGCTGACTTGGAATAATTTTTATCACCTTTGCAGTGATATAACCCTCTTTGGTTTTAACGGGTTTGATTGTGTTTTGTTCTTTTGTTTGGCTAAGTAGATTCAAAAACTCTACTCCGTAGCTTTCATCACCCTCATAAATCACGGTTGTTTTTGCATTTGGATTTTCTCCTTTACGCAGGGTAATATATTCTTTCAAGGATTCTTTTTCTGCTTGCGTGTCTTTGTATTTTTCTAATACCTGTTTTCTTACTTCTTTAAAAGGTAAAAGCTGTCCATTAGTATCCAAGAATTGATTTTTGAAATCCTCATAATATTTTTTGAGATTTTCTTCAGTTGCTTGAATGCTCTCTGGAGAAATCAATATGCTTGCAATCTCATAGCCACGTTCAGTTTGGTAAATGTCTTGATTCTCTTCCCAATATTTTTTAATGGCTTCTTGCGTAGGAGTGAAGACAATATCGGATTGCTTAAGGATTTCAAACTTGATGTGGTCTTCTGTAAAATACACCGCACTCATCATTTGGGTTTCTAGTGGAGTGAGTGGAATCTCTAAAATAGTATGGAGTTTTTCAAGCAAGAGATTCTCACTCAATTCTTCTTCAAAGTCTTTAGGGCGGAGTTGATTATCTGCAAGAAGACGTTTATAGATTTCATTGTCAAATTTGCCATTATTTTGAAAAGTATCCATTGAAGTAAGGGTATTTATTACTTCTTCTTTGCTAACGCGTAAGCCTAAATCATAGGCATAATTAAGCCTTAAAGCGCGGGAGATAAGATTATTTAATGCTTGGTCTTCAATGCCTATTTTTTTGGCTTGTTCATTGTCTAATGTGCCATTGAATAGTTGGTTATAGAGATTATAAAGTTTGGCATATTCGCGTTGCAGTTTGTCAAAACTAATTTGCCTATCTCCCACGATTGCAACGGCGTTGCTTGTGCTTGAGAAGCTATAACTTCCCCAACCCACAAATCCCGCACCTACAAAGGCAATCGTGCTAATCCAAATGGTTACGATTAAATATTTTTTGTGTTTTTGCATCCAGCCAATCATAAAAACTCCAAAATTATCTAAAAATGCTCAAATAAGCTTGAGATTTTATTCTAAAAACATTTAAAAAGCGGTAAAACAATCACTTTTTTACTATTCTTTGAAAAGCGAAGAAAGAATCTCAAGATTATTTTTGGGTGTTTCTTGCGCATTGTTTTCGCTAATATGTTGTGTGTTTTGGTTTATATTATCAATTTCTTTGAGTTCAATATTAAAACCTGTTAGCATAGAAGCTAGTCGGATATTGATTCCACTTTTGCCAATAGCTTTTGGCTTTTGCTCGCTTGTGATACTGACAATCGCCTTGTTCTCTTCTAGGCTAACACTCATCACGAGTGCGGGAGAAAGTGCGCGTGCAATGTAAATTTCGGGTTGTGGAGAATATTCTATGCAATCAATGCTTTCGTTTTTGAGTTCCTTTGAAACCGCATTAATGCGCACGCCCTTGATTCCCACAGTTGCTCCTACGGGGTCAATTTTGTTTGAAGTGGTTCTAAGGGCAATCTTAGCGCGTTCTCCCGGAATCCTTGCGCAATTAACAATTTCTACTTCACCGTCTTTGATTTCTGGCACTTCTAATCTTAAAAGCTCTTCTAGCATTTTAGGTGTGGTGCGACTTAATTCAATCATAATGCCGTTTTGGCGGTCAATTCCCACGTGCTTTAGCACAGCACCAATCACTTGCCCTACATTAAACTCTTCACCCTTGATACGATTCTTTTTAGGTAGAATCGCACGAATTTCATCAATTTCTACGTAGGTATTGCCTAGATTATCAGTGCGCACGACATTTCCGCTGACGATTTTTCCAACCTGTGATTTGTATTTATCAAAAAGCTGTGTTTCAATTAAACGTTGGATTTTGTATTCTAGTTCTCTAAAAAGCAAATTAACAGCACTTCTGCTCATATCCTCTAAACTAAGTTCATAGCGCAATTCATCGCCCGCTTTAATCTCGCTATCGTGTTTTTTAGCCTCATTTAACGGAATGAAATTATTTCTATCTTCTGCATTCGTATCGTCATTTTCACATACACGAATCACTTGATACAGATGCAGTGTTTTATTTTTTTTGTCAATCTCTGCTTCATAGTAAATGTTAGAATCCAAAGTCTCTTTGGCAACTTTAATCACTGCTTCTTTGACGGCTTCTGAAACATTTTCAATTGAAAGTCCCTTTTCATAAGCAATACCTTCAATAATATCTAGTATTTTTTCCAAAATCTATTCCTTTTAAAGTTTGTTTATAGTCTGTGAATTTGTGGAATCCTAAATAAATCCGCAGATTTTAGCTTAAATTTTCTTTATAAGGGCTTTAGTATAACTTTTAATCCAATGGACTTGAATTTTTAAAAAGCCAAAAATTTAAATAAAATTGAATCAATTTTTAAGTAAAAATAATATATAATTAAATATTTTTCTAAAAAGATTAAGGGTAAGAATATGGATATTAAATTAGCGCGCGAACACATCAATGAAAAGCCAATTAAAGTTACAATCAAAAAATTAGAAGAAATGTTAGAAAGCAAAAATTCAGACATTTTTTATTGCGATAAAGAAAATTCTCATAAAGAAATGCAATCGTTATTGGAATATTTTGAAAAAAAGGGCAAACGCGCATATTTTCGTGAGGTTCGTTATGGACTAGACGAGGGCGATTATATGTATGAGATGCATATTCTATAAGTAGTCCCTTTGAATAAAAAACTTTATATTGAGACGCTTGGTTGCGCAATGAATGAGCGTGATAGTGCGCATATCATTGCAGAGCTAGAAGAAAAGGAGCATTACTCTCTAACCCAGAATCCTAAAGAAGCGGATTTGATTTTAATTAACACTTGTTCCGTGCGTCAGAAGCCAGAAAAAAAGTTATTTTCAGAGATTGGGCAATATGCGAAATTAAAAAAACAAAGCGCAAAAATTGGTGTTTGTGGTTGCACCGCAAGTCATTTAGGTGACCAGATTCTTAAGAAAGCCAAATCGGTTGATTTTGTGCTTGGTGCGCGTAATGTCTCTAAAATTACGCAAATTATTCATCAGGAACGGGTTGCGTGGGTAGATATTGATTATGATGATAGCACCTATGTTTTTAGTCAAGGAATCCAATCTCCCCTAAAGGGTATGATTAATATCTCTATTGGTTGTGATAAAAAATGCACTTATTGTATCGTCCCACACACACGAGGAAACGAAATTTCAATCCCTGCAAATTTGATTTTAGATGAAGCAAAACGTATGGTAGAAAAGGGAACAAAAGAGATTCTGCTTCTAGGGCAGAATGTGAATAATTATGGGAAACGTTTTTCTCACCAACACCGCACGATAAATTTCACGCAACTTTTAAATGAAGTTTCGCAGATTAGCGGATTAGAACGTATCCGTTTCACCTCACCCCACCCTTTGCATATGGACGATGATTTTATCGTAGAATTTGCGCAGAATCCTAAAATCTGCAAAGCGATTCATATGCCTTTGCAGAGTGGCTCTAATGCGATTTTGCAAAAGATGAGACGCGGATATAGCAAGGAATGGTTTTTGAATCGTGTGGAGAAAATGCGCTCACTCATTCCTCATCTAAGTATCGGGACAGATATTATTGTCGGATTTCCGACAGAAAGTGAGAAGGATTTTTTAGATACCTTAGATGTACTAGAAAAAGTGCGTTTTGATACTCTTTATAGTTTTGTTTATTCTGCGCGTCCGCATACAGAAGCGCAAAAATGGTTAGAAAGAGATAAAAGCATAGAATCGGTAGATGAAAAAGTTGCAAAAGAACGTTTAATGCTTTTAAAAGAACGTCATAAAGAAATCTTAACAGAAGACAATATTAAGCAATTAGGGAATGTGCATAAAATCCTATTTGAAAGCTTTGATGATGCAAATTTATTGCTTGAGGGTCGGAGTGATACCAATAAACTTGTGCGCGTCAAAGCAGGGCGTAATCTGATTGGAGAAATTTGCGAGGTAAAAATCAGTCAAATCAAAGGCGCACAGCTTGTAGGTGAGTTAGTTGAATCATAAAGCGTGAAATTGATAATGAATGGCATTAGAGATAAAATAAAATTTCTAAATCTTAAGATTTCTAAGGAAAAGAAACGAAAAATCTTGATTCAATTGCTCCCGCCAATTTTTGCCTTTATGATTAAGATTCTGCCTTATTTTGTGCGTTTTGAGTTTCGGGTATCTTCGGAAGTCTTGGACAAAATTGCAGAGAAGCAAGTTTTTATTGTCGCATTTTGGCACGGGGAATTATTGTTGCAATCCTTAATATGCAACAAATTTTTGAATCGTCATCAAAAAGTCTCTGTGCTGATTAGTCAGCATTTTGATGGAGAGTTAATTGCAAGAGTGATTCGGTATTTTGGCATTGATTCCTTGCGTGGCTCAAGTTCTAAAGGAGGAGCGAAAGCACTCTTGGAGGCAATCAAGAAAATCAAACAAAACGAGTATATTATCATCACGCCAGATGGTCCAAGCGGTCCTTATCATAGTGTGGCAGATGGAATCGTGCTTTTGGCGCAGAAATCAAAAGTTCCTATCGTGATTTCAAGGGTGCTTTACCAAAATTTTTGGGAATTTAAAAGTTGGGATAGATTTAGGATTCCAAAGCCCTTTAGCAAAGTAATTTGTGTAATTAAAGAACCTTTAAATATAGAATCTCTTGAGCTAGAGGAAGCAAAGAATCTTATCCAATCCAAAATGGAAGAAGATTGAAATCAAAAGAGGAAAATTTAAATGAAATGGATATGGGGCGTTGGATTATTTCTTTTTATCGCAGGATATTTTTATTTTTCTCCCTCTTATAATTTAAGTCGTGAAGCCAAAAGGGAGTTTGCAAAAGGCAACTTTGAATCCTCTTATCATCTTGCAACCCAAGCCTTAGAAGCAGACCCTTATAATCGTTCTGCTTTGGGTATTTCTAGCCAATCAAAACAACGTCTAAATGTCCAAAATTTTTTGCAAAAAACCAAACAAAATTATGAACGCGCTTTAGAGATTTTAAAGCACGGCAGCCTAAGCCCTCAAGAATTCTTGCAGTTGCGTTGGATTACAGAAGAGTTTGAGAAAGATTATCAGGCTCTTGTAATGCTAAACAATCCTGATGAGGTTGAAGAAATGCAACTCAAACAATATCAAGATTGGTTTTTGCAATTACAAAATCGCCTAAATCAAGCGCAACAATCTTTGCAAAAGGGACAAAATCGGGCAAAATAGGCTGATAAATACGAAGATATTTTAATATTTTTATTGAAAACTTTATAAATTTTAGATAAAATTTAGCTCTTGCATTTGATTAAATAATTTTTAAGGTATCCAATGAAAATTTTTTATTTCCTTTTTTTAATAGCAACTCTAGGATTTGCACAATTTGATATAATGGGTTATGACACGCGTAGCGAGGAAGTGTTAAAGACTTTTGATGTAGAGCCGGAGTTTTTAAACAATGAATACTTTATTGATGTTAAAAATTCATTTTTAAATGATACACGACAAGATTATTTGCTAGCAAAATTCAAAAAAGGCTACGAATTTATCCCTACACTTAAAGAAATGTTTTTAAAAGAAGGAATCCCGCAAGAATTTTTGTATTTGGCGATGATTGAATCAGGCTTTTCTCTCACTGCTAGGTCTAGGAAGCGCGCAATGGGAATGTGGCAATTTATGCCCAAAACCGCGAAGTCTTTAGGATTGAAGATTGACGCACAAATTGATGAACGCAAAGACCCGATTAAATCTACCAAAGCCGCGATAGCCTATCTTAAGTCCTTAAAAGAAAGTTTTGGCAAATGGTATCTTGCTGCGATTGCTTATAATTGTGGCGATGGGCGACTAAGACGCGCAATCAGTGAAGCAGGTAGCGATTCGCTTAGTGTGCTTTTAGACCCAGAGATAAAATATATCCCACTTGAAAGTCGTATGTATATCCGCAAGATTCTATCTGTCTCTTTAATGTTTCGCAATGTGGATACATTAAAGACTAACAATTATGATTATTTCCTTAATCGCGGTGCAAATTCTTTGCTTGCTTCGATTGAAGTGCCCCCCGCAACACCTCTTAGCAAGATTGCTTCACAAACAGGATTGAGTCTAGCGGATTTACAGCATTATAATCCACAATTTAAGCGCAATATGACACCCACTTATGGCAGGAAAACTTATTCTGTTTATATGCCTTATCAGTTTTTAGCACATTACAAGACTAAAACACAAACTCAAGAAAAAGCCCAAGTTAAGCATTTGGTTCATCGTGTGGGCAAGGGAGAGACGATTCAGTCGATTGCTAAACGTTATGGAGTACCGAGCAAACGCATTACCCAATACAATGCAATCAAAAATGCCAATTCTTTGTCTATTAACCAAGAAATCATTATTCCTCTTGAAAAGGATAAGGCATGAGGAATCTTTCTAGGGTTTTTCTAGTTAGTGTAGCGATTATCGCTAGTTTTTGTGGTTGTTCTCGCGAAAGTAATGTGCATTATAATCCAGCCACTCCTGCCACTCCAGATTATGGGGTGATGAATACTAGCAAACAAGCCCATAAAGCGACAATGAAGCCCTATAAAGTGAATGGTAAATGGTATTATCCAACCAATGTTGCATTGGGGGAAACTTATGATGGAATCGCAAGTTGGTATGGTCCAAAATTTCATGGCAAAAAAACTTCCAATGGTGAAACTTATAGTATGTATGCGCACACTGCCGCACATAAAACTTTGCCTATGAATACGATTGTACGCGTAACAAATAAGGAAAATGGCAAAACCACAATTGTACGTATTAACGATCGTGGTCCATTTGTAGCAGGAAGAATCATTGATTTATCCAATAGTGCAGCAAAAGACATTGATATGGTGGGCAAAGGTACAGCACCTGTGCGTTTAGAAGTTATTGGCTTTAATGGGACAATTTCGGATTCTATGCCTTTAAACCAAGAGACGCTTGCGCGCAGTGAATATAAAATTGCACATACGCAGCAAAGTGTGCAGCTTTCGCGATTTCTTGTGCAAATTGGTGCTTTTAGAAACAAAAAAGGCGCAGAAAGTCATCAAGGAACGCATACAAACCAATATGGCTATCCGGCAATCATCAAAGAATACACATTGCAAGGAATGCCCATTTATCGCGTGTTTTTAAGTGGATTTCAAAGTGAAGCAGAGGCAAAGGACTTTATTGCCTCACAAAGAATCACAGGCGCGTTTATTACGACAGAATAGATTAAAAGAATCCGAATCAAATCATCATTGTAAGGAATGGATAATGAAAACCCTCACACGTAACACCAAAGAAACACAAATCAGCGCAACTTTAGAGATTTATGGTGAAGGGAGAGCGGAGATTTCAACAAATATTGGGTTTTTTAATCATATGCTAGAATCACTTTGTAAGCATTCAAATTGGAATTTGAAATTGCAATGCAAGGGAGATTTGGAAGTGGATTTTCACCATAGTGTAGAGGATTGCGGGATTGTGATTGGTGCTTTGCTTAAAGATTCTCTTTTTCCTATCCAAAAGGTTGAACGTTTCGGGAATGCTTCTATTGTAATGGACGAAGCGTGTGTGGAATGTGATTTAGACCTTAGCAATCGCCCTTTTTTAGTCTTTGATTTGAATGTGGAGGGTAAAGTGGGTGATTTTGATTGTGAATTAGTAGAGGAGTTTTTTCGCGCAGTGATTATCAATGCTGGAATTTCTGCACATATTGTTCAGAAACGAGGTAGCAACAAGCATCATTTGATAGAAGCTGCTTTTAAAGCCTTTGCCGTTGCTTTGCGTAGGGCAAGCTTGAAAAACGAAGCACTTGGAATCCCAAGCACAAAGGGCGTTTTATGATTCAATTAATCGTGTTAGATGTAGATGGCACTCTAAGTGATGGAAGTTTGATTTATAGTAATGAGGGCGTGGAGCTTAAGGCGTTTAATGTCAAAGATGGTTTAGGAATCGCTGCTTGGCTTAAGCTTGGAAAAAAGGTAGCAATCATTACAGGAAGAGAATCCCAATTAGTAAAGCAACGGGCAGAGGAGCTAAAAGTTACTTATCTAAGGCAGGGCGTGAGTGATAAGGCAAAAGCCCTAGAGGAAATTTTGAAAGAATCCCATTTGACTTTAAAAGAGGTGGCGGCTATCGGAGATGATTTGAATGACTTGAATCTATTGAGGCTTGTTAAATATTCTTTCGCTCCCTGCGATGCGGTAAAGGAGGTCAAACAAAGTGTGCATAAAGTCTTAAAGTGTAAAGGCGGCAAAGGTGCGGTGCGCAAGATGATTAATCAACTCATCAAAAAAGAAAAACTACAAGCTAAACTTTATGAAATCTTTGCTTAAAATTAATCAACTCAAAAGCGGTCGCTTAGTCCCGATATTTTTTCTCACCCTTTGTGTTTTTAGTCTTGTAATGGTAGTTGCCCTAAGTGGCAAAAAAGCGCAAAATCCAAAGAATTTAAACGAAGTCTCAAGATTTGAAATCTTTGATTTTGAATATTATAGAATAGGTTTGCAGGGTGTCAGTATTATTGCGTTTGGGAAAAAGGCGCGCGAAAATACCCAAAAAATCAATGAATTGGAGCATTTTAGCGTGATTAATTTTACCTTTCCAAGCACAGAATCCAAAAACAATAAAAAAAATATTTTTGGGCAAGAGAATTTGCAATCTAATTTTGCACTTTATGATAATCAAGAGATGTTTTTCCCGCAAGGCGTTAATTATAAACGCAATGCAGTAGAGTTTTGGAGTCAAGTGGCGCGGTATAACCCAGACAAAAAAGAATTAAAGGGAGAGGGAGAATTTATCATCTTAGAGGAAAACTACAAGATTCGCGGACAAAATATTGCTTATAGAGAAAACAAGATTTATGCGCAAAATGTTAATGGAATCCTAAAGGCAAATGAATGAAAGTCTTAGTGCGATTCTTGCTCGTTTTTTTGATTTCTTGTGCTTGGGCGGAGGAGATTGAGGTAAGTGCAAAAGAGCTTATAGGAGACGAAAAGCGCAAACTAACACAGCTAAAAGGAAATGTAGAAGTGAGGCGAGCAAACGATTTACTGAAAGCCAATGAAGCGTGGATATATCTTGATACAAACAATCGTCCCAACAAAATGCAAGCAAAGGGCAATGTGCGATTTTGGCTTACTTTGCAAGACGGACGCAAAGTTGAAGGGCAAGCGAATGAGGCACTCTATACACCTGCAAATCAAGAATATCAGATTCTAGGTAATGCAGTCGTTAAAGAGCCGGCGAAAAATAATATTGTGCGTGGAGATAAAATTATCATTCGCTACAAAGAGGGCTTTATTAATGTTTTGGGCAATGATGACAAACCCGCCCGCTTGATTTTTAAGCTTGAGAAAGAGCCCAAATGAGCCATTATGTCTTGAAGTCTGCACGATTCCAAACTTCGGCACAAACACTTGCCCAATGCCCTCCGCCGATGATTTCAGAAGTAGCCTTTTTAGGACGCAGCAATGTAGGTAAAAGCACATTGATTAACTTGATTTGCAATCAAAAAAATCTTGCGAAAAGCTCTGCCACACCGGGCAAAACACAATTAATCAATTTCTTTTTGACCGAATGGAAAGAAACAAGTGCTTTAAATCGGACAGAATCCGAAATGCTAAAGGTTATGTTGGTAGATTTACCGGGTTTTGGTTATGCAAAAGTGGCAAAAAGCCAGAAAGAATTATGGAATCGTAATTTGGTAGAATTTTTGTATCAACGCGAGAGCATTAAATTGTTTGTGCATTTGGTAGATAGTCGCCACCCTGATTTGGAGATTGATTCTCATCTTGTTTCTTTTGTTTCTCAATTTCTTAAGCAAGACCAGCATTTGGTGCGGATTTTTACGAAGTTTGACAAGCTCAATGCAAGGGAGCAAAGCAAGCTAAAATCCGCATTCCCTAAAGCCCAGTTTTCTAGTTCATTGAAAAAGCAAAACCAAGAGAGAATCACAGATTTTATTCTTGCAAATGCGCTTGGGCAAGAGGTTTTGGAGGAATTATGATTATTGGACGACCGATTTTAGAGGATATTCCGATGATGCGCAAGATAGTGCGCCCAGAGGTGGAACGTGGTGTGATTTTAGAACGTTCAGTAGAAACAATGGCAAATATGATTCGTTCTTATCACGTAGCTTGGGAGGAAGAATCTGTGCTAGAGAATGTCAAGCAAGCGCAAACATCAAAGCTCACATTAGAATCTAAGCATTTAAATGAGCTTCAAAAACCTGTAATGTTGGGATTCTGTGCCTTGCATATCCACGCTTTAGAATTAGCCGAGATTCGCAGTCTCATCGTTGCGCCCTTTGCGCAAAGGTTGGGGGTAGGAAGTGCATTGATTTCAAATTGTGAGGAGGAGGGTAAAATACTTGGAATCAAGGAGATTTTAGTTTTGACTTATAAACGCGTTTTGTTTGAAAAATTGGGTTTTCAAGAAGTCAGTAAAGAAAATATACCAAATCAAAAAATATGGGCGGATTGTATCTTATGCAAACATTTTCCACTATGCGAAGAAATAGCATTAATAAAAAAAATCTAAAAATCTTTTTTTTAGTTTGTGTGCTGATTGGCTATACAGCTTTAACAGATATTTTTTATTTTTTGCCTCCCTTGTTGGGTGTAATGTATGTGCTAGCACAAGAAAATTATGAGGAACATTCATTTGAGATTTTTTATTTTTTAGTGCCGTTTTTTATCTACTTTGAGGCAAGCAAAAACTTGCCATTTTTGAGTATAATTTTATTTATTGCATTATCCTTTCAAATTGTTTTACCTAAATTTCGTAAATTTTTTGGGCATAACAAAATTTTTATCCCATTATTTATTGCGTATGCGTATTGGGGTTATTTTTTATTTTTGAATTTCTTTGGATATTTTTTTGATATTGATGTGCCACAAATTTCGTGGTTGATTGGATTTTATATTGCCTGTGAAATTGTGTTAATCTGGTTTTTTATGTGGATTTTATGATGAATAATATACGTCTAGTGATTATTTTTGCAATGTTTGTTTTGTTTTGGGTTGTATTATTGGTGAGAATTTTTGATTTGAGTATTCTGAAACAATCCTTTTATCAAGAGCAAGCGACTAAAAATATCTTGCGTGAGGAATACATTGCCCCTGTGCGTGGGCAGATTTTGGACCGCAATAATGAGCCATTAGCGACCAATAATGTAGGGTTTATGCTCGCCTTGCCTCCACGTTTTTCTTTGCGTTCTAATTTGCCTTTATTGGAGCAAGAAATAGAAAAACTTTTGGTATTTTTTCCAACATATTCTAAAGAAGAATTAGTTAAAAACTATCGGCATAAGGATTCGCCTTATAATCACGATTATATTCCCGTGATTGAGTTCGTAGAGCACGACTTTATTTTATCGCATTATACACAGCTTTCCCAAAGTGAAAATTTGCGTATTATCCCTTTGGCACACAGATATTATCCAAACATTACTTCTGCTTCGCATGTGATTGGCTATGTTAGCAAAGCTAACCAAAAAGATATTGAAAGCCAACCCATTGCAAAATATACAGGAAATATTGGCAAAGAGGGTTTAGAGCGACAATATGATAATTATTTGCAGGGTGAAATAGGAGAACGTATCGTCAAAGTAACAGCACTCAATCAAGAAATGGAAATCGTCTCCTATAAATCAGCGATTGAAAACCACAACCTAACAACCACTCTGGATATTAGATTGCAGCGCGCAATGGACGAGATTTTTGCAGACAAAAATGGTGCAGCCATTGTAATGGACGTGCAAAATGGAGAGATTTTAGCCGCAGGAAGTTACCCCGAGTATAATTTGAATCATTTTGTCGGTGGAATTTCTTATGAGAATTGGAATGTCTTGCGTGAGAGTCCCTACAAACCCTTGATAAATAAATTTATTAATGGCTTATATCCGCCCGGTTCTGTTATCAAAATGGGAATGGGCTTAGCCCTCTTGGAATATGCAGGAATCAACGAGACGACAGAAATTAAAACCCCAGCATTTATAGAGCTTGGGGGGAGAAAATTTCGTGATTGGAAAAAGGAGGGACACGGGAGCGCGGATTTATATAAAGCCCTAAAACGTAGCGTAGATGTTTATTTTTATATTCTCTCCTTGCGCACAGATTTTGAAAATATCGCCAAAGTGCTAAAGACTATGGGGCTTGGGCAAAAGACCGGGGTAGACTTGCCCAATGAGTTTTCAGGAATCGTGCCAAGCCCAAGCCTCAAAAAATCCCGTTTTAAGCAAAATTGGTATTCGGGTGATAATGTCGTAAGTTCTATTGGGCAAGGGTTGTTTTTAACGACGCCTTTGCAGATTGCAAACTATACTGCTTTGATTGCAAGTGGCAAATTACCCACGCCTCATTTTGCCAAAATCATAGGGAAAGAAGAGTTAGTCTATGAGCCTAAAGATGTCTTAAATGCGTTTGAAAAGAGCAAACTCAATGTCTTAAGAGAGGGAATGCGTCAAGTGTGTTCGGAGGCTGGTGGCACAGCGAATCTAGCGACAAGAGAATCCAAAGTCTCCCTTGCGTGTAAGACAGGGACAGCCCAAGTCGTAGGCATTTCACAAGCGGATAAAGAGCGGATTAAAGAAAAGGATATGGACTATTTTCACCGCTCGCAAGCTTGGATTACTAGTTTCTTTCCTGTGGAGAATCCTCGTTATGTTATTACCATAATGGTAGAGCACGGAGGAAGTGGGAGTGGGACAGGCGGTCCTGTCTTGGCAAAACTTGTTAATGTGTTAGCAGATTTGGGATATGTGCAACCCAAAAATGTTAAAGCTGCCAAAGTCGTAACAGCAGCGGATTCTAACTTTGAAGCAGAAGCGGAATAGGGCGATGAGACGAGAGGACGCGTTTGTAGAATCTCTGCCTAAATTGCTTGAAAACAAAAAAGTCATTTTAGGCGTGTGTGGTAGCGTGGCTATTTATAAGGCATTAGAAGTGATAAGAATCTTGCAAAAACTAGGTGCAAAGGTGCGCGTAGTGATGAGCAAGGGCGCGCAAGATTTCATTCAGCCTTTGCTTTTTGAAGCAATTTCTCATCATCAGGTTTTGACGCAAGATTCGCAGAATTGGGGGCAGAATCCTTGCAATCACATTGAACTTGCCGCTTGGGGAGATGTGTTTTTGATTGCCCCAAGTAGCGCAAATACGCTTAACAAGCTTGCAAATGGAATCGCAGATAATGCGCTATTAGAGAGCTTTCTCGCCTTTGATAAACCCAAACTCCTCGCCCCTGCGGCAAACACCAAAATGCTAGAAAATCCCGCGACTTTAGAATCCCTCAAGATTCTACAAATGCGCGGTGTGCAAATCATTTCCCCCCAATGCAAAGAGCTAGCGTGTGGAATCGTGGGGAATGGAGCGTTAGCAAATCCGCTAGAGATTGTGTTTTGCGTGATACGCACTCTTCTTGCCGAGCCGTTTTGGGAGCAGTGCGCAGTATGTGTAAGCGGAGGCGGAAGCAAAGAAGCATTAGACGCGGTGCGCTATCTCTCTAACTTCTCTAGTGGCAAAATGGGCGCGTCTTTGGCACTTGCTGCTTATTTTTTGGGTGCGCAAGTCTGTTTTGTCAGCTCTCAAATGCCCTATCCTCTGCCTTTGGGCATACAAATCAAGACCGTAGAATCTAGCAAAAGATTCTTAGAGGCTATCCGAGCTTGGCAGGATTCCAAACCCACAGATAAGGCGCAATCTTTTTTGTTTATGAGTGCAGCCATTAGCGATTATCTCCCTAAGTCTAAGGCGCAAGGCAAGCTCAAAAAGAAAGAAATCGGCGCAGTATGGAATCTGCAATTACAAGAAAATCAAGACATTCTAGCAACATTGCCCAAAAGGCAAAAAACCATTGGCTTTAAACTAGAATCGCAAACAGAAAAGCTAAGCGTCCAAAACGCGCAGAACGCATTGCGCGACAAAAACCTAGACGCCATTTGTCTTAACACCATTACTTCCACGAAAACCCCCTTAGAATCCCCCGATAATCAAATCTTTTGGATACAAGAAGCATTAGCAATAGATTTAGGATTCTGTGATAAACTAAGCTTGGCTTTAAAAATCTTACAACAGGCAAAAAACCTATGATAAAGCAACTAAGTCAGCTTGCCCAAGTCCAAAACACCCTACAAAATTCCGCGAGTAAGCCGACACAATTTAATGCCTCCTTGCCAATGAAGCTAGAAGTAATGGAGAAAATGCAAGGAATCCGCTATATGCTTAAAGTTGGAAATGTCGCAATGGAGACAAAAAGCTTGAAAGAATTAGAGATTGGGGGGAAATATTGGGCGCAAATGGGGCGCGGGAGTGCAGGGGGTATCACGCTTTCTAATCTTATCAAGCAGCCAGATTTGCTTAAAGAACAAAATGTCCCGCTCAAGCTTAGCAGCGAGGCAATGCAGCAATTCTTAAAAGAGAGTGAGAATCCCTTTGATGTAATGCGAGGATTTTTAAGCGAGCGTTTGGCAAGTGCGGAATCTAGGTGGGAGTTTGCCTTTTTAAGTCATATGCTAATGTCATTGAAGCAAAAGGTCTTGACGATTCCCTTACATTACGATGACGAAAGCAAAGATGGCTTAATGCAAATAAAGAAAAAGCGCGTAGGGACGCAAGAATGCTTGGAATTTTATTCTGTCTTTGCAAATCTCGGCGCGACTTGGGGAATGCTTTGGGACTTTAAAGAGGGCGTGCGGCTAGACATTAGCGTAATGTATGAGGGCGTGGCGCGCTTGTTGCGTCAAAACCTAAGCGAGCTTGAATTTATCAATGAAACAAACATTAGTGTAGATAGCGGAATCGTGCCTTTATACGATTTTAGCGATTCTTTGTTGGATTTAGAGGGCTAAATATGGTGCGGCATTTAGCACTGATTATGGACGGAAATGGCAGGTGGGCGAAGCAGCATTTGAAACCGCGCATTTTTGGACACAAAGAGGGCGCAAAAAAAATCCGCGAAATCACGGAATATTGCGCCCAAAGTGGCATAGAATACTTGAGCCTTTATGCGTTTTCTACGGAGAATTGGAAACGTCCTAAGGCGGAAGTGGAATATTTGATGAATCTTTTAGGAGAATATCTAGTTGCCGAGCGAAAGACTTATTTGCAATCTAATATTATCTTTAAAAGCATAGGGGATATTAGCGCATTAAGCGTGAAGTTGCAACAAGAAATCCAATCACTAGAGCAGCAAACACGCGCGCAATGTAGCGGAATGACACAGATTCTAGCCCTAAATTATGGTGCGAAAGACGAATTAAGGCGCGCATTTATCAAGCTCAAGCAAAGCAGTGTGGAGATTGACGAGGGAAGTATCGCCCAAGCATTAGATACGCAAGGAATCCCGGAAGTGGATATGCTAATAAGAACGGGCGGGGAAATGCGTTTGTCTAACTTTCTTTTGTGGCAAAGTGCGTATGCGGAGCTGTTTTTTACCCAAACTCTGTGGCCCAACTTCAGCACACAAGAGCTAGAATTAATGCTAAAAGAATTTCATCAAAGAGAGCGGCGATTTGGCGGACTATAACTCCGCGCGGTAATCTTACATACTATAATTTTGTTATCTCGTCCTTGCGAGGACTTGTAACTTTCCCACTGTGTCCTTGCGAGCGAAGCGAAGCAATCCATAATCTCATCTATTTATAACTTTACTACTGCGTCCTTGCGAGAATCGCTTGCGATTCGTGGCAATCCAAATGAAAGAATCTCGCCTTTGATAATCTATTTTAATTAAGATTCCATTGTAAAAGTTTTTGTATTCAGTATTATAGATTGCCACGAAAACCTAAAGGTTTTCTCGCAATGACAAAGTGGAATATTTGCGTGTTATT
>NZ_JAAVGY010000046.1 GCF_014799995.1 Helicobacter sp. | reverse complement strand
TTTGCAGTGATTGACAAACAAGATAGCCCAATAGAAACAAGAATCATAGGAGATTATCTCATTGCAGAGACCATTAATCCTAAATGGAGTATTAAAAGCGGGGATTCTTATGTGTGTGTAGAGAGAGTAGAATCCAAAAAGGATAAACCTGCACCTGCTAATTTGAATTTAGAACCAAAGATTGATAGTTATTCCAATCACAAATATTCTAAAACTCATAGAAAACTTTTAGGACTTCCTCAATGAAAAAAATGCAATTTACTTCTTGTTTTTTATCCCTTTCTTTACTCTTGCAACCGCTCTTTGCAGAGGATATTTTAGAATCCTCAAACGCACAGACAAAAGCCAAAGAAGTCATTAAGCAAATGCAAGAAAAACAAGAAGTTAAAAAGCAAGACTCTCAAGATTCTAAAATCCACAAAGAAAATTTGCAACACCTCTTTGATACAAAGTTTCCTGTTGATGATTACATTTATAAAGCGGGCAAAAGACAGCCAAATGAGAATGAAGCGATACAAGAGATTCTTTCTTTAATTGATGATGAAAACACAAAGGAACAAGTCAAAGAACAAATAGCAGAGCAAGAACAAAGTGATGAGGAAAAAGCACAAGAACAATTACAAAAAACTAAAGAACAAGAGGAAAAACTTAAGGCACAAAATCAACAAATTGCTAAAGAAGTGCAACTCACAGAGGAACAAAAACTAAAAGCACTCTTAAGAGACTCCATTTTAAGCGAGAGAAATTCAGAAATCAACACTTTCAATAAAAATTCTAAATTTGGAAGTGATGGCTTTTCTAATCAAAAATCACTAGATATTAGCACAAACGAGCATAGGCTTTATAGAAGCATTCGTGCAGGTAGATTAATCCCAGCCCTTTTAACTAGCGCAATCTCTAGTGATTTAAGCGGAATCGTAACTGCTCAAATTGAACAAGATATTTATGCTTCTATGGGAGAGGCAGTGTTGATTCCTAGAGGAAGCAAGGCAATAGGATTTTACAACAATGAAGTGAAAATGGGACAAAAACGCTTAGAGATTAAATGGAGAGAGATTATCACGCCTCAAGGAGTGAATATTATGCTAACTGATGCCATTGTAGCAGACAATATGGGAATGAGCGGGGCAGTAGGAAGCGTGAATAACAAATTTTTAGAAAGATATGGCATTGCTTATGGAATCTCCACGCTTACGAATGTGCTATTGCTTAGTGTTGCAGGCAAGATTGACAACGCAAATAATGGCTATTCAGAGGAAGTGTATTCACAAGCAAAAAGCGATATTAACACTATCGTGCAAGACATTATCTCAAGAAGTCAGCAGATTCAACCTACGATTGAAATTAAAAGTGGTAGCAGAATCTTTATTGTGCCGACCAATCATATGTGGTTTTCAAAGCCTAAAAACAATGAAGTGTTAATGAAATACTTTGTAGATTAAAGGAGAATAAATGAAAGAACAAGCTACAAAAACTATTTCGCAAGAGGAATTTTTAAATATCAAAAATCAATATTCTAACCTTGCAAAAAATAAACAAAAAGAGGAAAAGCTTAACACAAAGATTTTAGGACAGATTAAAGCGGTAGAAAAGGCAGAGGGAGAGTTTTTAAAAGAACAAGTGAAGCTCACTAAACTTTTAAACGAAAAAGCAAAACTGAGTGGCTCTGCAAATACTTTTGAAAATGTAAAAGATTCACAAAAACAACAAGAGGCGACCAATGAATAATTCCTTGCTTTTAAATAATGCTTTAGGTGTGTTAGAACCTTATTTAAATCAAGAAGCAAACGAGCTGATTTTCAATAAGCCAAAAGAAATGTTCATAGATAAGGGCGGAGAGTGGGAAACAATCACAGATGAGAGATTAGATTATAACTTCTTAGAGAACTTCTTAATTGAATTGGCTATTAAGCGCAATCAACTTTTTGATGAAAAGCATTGTCATCTCTCTTGTGAGTTACCAGCACCCTTTTTGCGTTATCGTGTCCAAGCACAGCACAAAAGCTCACTCTTTAATAGCGATATTTCTTTGTGTATTAGGATTCCAAGCAAAGAACAATTCCCATTAGAAAGCTTTGCTTTAGGGCAGTTATGCCTAGAAAAAGGTATCACTTATGAGAAAATTAGAAATATTGTTAGAAAAAAGCGCAACACGCTTGTAAGTGGTGGGACAGGAAGTGGAAAAACAAGCTTTTTAAATTCTTTAATGAGCGAAATTTCACTAAATGAAAGAATCGTAACGATTGAGGATAGTCAAGAATTACACATTGAAAATCCAAATAAAACACAACTTGCAGTGCCAAAAACTGAAAATGAAATCTACTCCTATGCAGAGGCGATTAATAATGCAATGCGTTTAAGACCCGATAGATTATTCTTGGGCGAGATTGATATTAGAAACACCTTTACATTTCTTAGAATTTGCAATACAGGACATGCAGGGAATCTAAGCACTATTCACGCAAACTCTCCAGAGGACGCTATTGAAGCAATTATTTCTAATATTATCTTAGGCGGAGGATTAAGCAATGCCGACACAAATATGCTGCTTAGACAAATTAAGACCGCGATTAAATACATTATTCAAATCAAAAGAATTGGTAAGCAAAGAGTGATTATAGATGTTGTTAATATTAAAAGAGAGCTAAGTAAAAAGCTAGGGATTCCTTATATTAAAGAGGAGGACGAGGAGGAGAATGAGATATGAAAGCAAACCCAAAACAAAGATTATTTTATCTCTCTCAAAGCTCTTATGAAATGCTAAATTCTTTAGCTAAAAAAGAACGCAAAAGCAAATCCGCAATGATTAGGAATCTAATCCTAGCAAAAAACTATGAAAATGTGTTGCAAGAATTGCAAAAAAGCAATGAAATTCTAACTGAAATGCTTTATCAAATCTCTAAATATGGAAGCAACTTAAATCAAATTGCTCATCATTTAAACACCGATATAAGCACAACTAAACAAGCTGGAGAGACAATAATTCCTTTAATGAATGAGGTTAAAGAACTATTAAATCACAATAAAAAAACGATTGAAAATCTATTGAAAAAGAGGAAAAACTAATGGAAAAACAACAGATAACAATTAAAAAATGGATTATCATTTTTTTAAGCACAATTCCTCTAGGAATAATATTTTATTTTTTAATGGTTAAAATTGTTTTTAATCCCGATATTTTAGCCATTCCAAAAGTGGCATTACAAATTTTTAATAATATTGGAAATCCCGCCTTAAAGTTAAAGGCATATTTCGCGCTATTTATGCTTTTTGCTCCCTTTCTTTTAGTAGTGATTTGGTTTTTTATGAATCGTCCAAGTTCAGCAGAGGATTATGGAAGTGCAAGATTTGCCAGAAAAGATGATTATGAGAAATTAGGAATTAGCCACGATAAAGGCTTGATTCTAGGCACACTCATAGAAAAAGATAAATATAAATTCATTCGTGCAGGAAAGCCTTTGGCAACTTTGGTTATCGCAAGTCCGGGAAGTGGAAAGACTGCGGGGATTATTATTCCAAATTTGCTTGTTGTGCCTAATTCTTGTATTGTTTTTGATATTAAAGGTGAGCTTTATGATAAAACAGCAGGTTACAGACAAGAAGTCTTTAAGAATGAGATTCAAAAATTCTCACCTTTTTCGTGGGATAACACGCTTTTTTATAATCCCTTTGACAACAAGATTATCAAGGATTTTGACTATGTGCTAATTAAGAAATTAGCAGAGCAAGTAGCCACTTTAATCTTTGTAGGCGAAAAAGGCAAAGAAAATGACCATTGGCTTGTAAGTGCTAAAACTTTATTTGTATTTTGGGCGGAATATTATATGCAAAAGAACAAGCACACAACGCTTTATGAAATTTATCAATCTCCTAAAATGGATTATTTCAATATGCTAGATGGGCGGTGGATTGACCAAGTGATGATTGAAAATCCAGATTCAGGAGAACTAGAGAGGAATTATGAGGTAAATTGTGAGAAGCTCTTTTTACAGCAAGTAAGTGAGGACGAATCCTTAGACACTAATACTAGAAACCAAGCAAACGCTTATATAGGAATGTTAGGCGGAACAGAAATTGGAAGTGTAAAATCTACCTTTGATACCTTTATGAAAGTTTTTTCAAATCCACAAGTAAAAAATGCTACTTCTAAAATGAGCTTTACTTATGAGGATTTGCGAGAGAAAAGAATCTCATTGTATGTAGTGATTCAAACAGAGGATATAGAAGTGCTAAAACCTTTGATTAGAATCTTTACAGAAAGCACCTTTATAAAGCTAATGAGTGGTGCAGAATGCCCCGACCCCAATAAATTTATCTATGTGTATTTAGATGAATTTGTGCGATTTGGGGCAATGAACTTTGTGCTAGAAGCTCCAGCCCTTTGTAGGAGTTATGGATTATTGCCTGTCTATATTTCACAAAGTTACGAGCAAATCTCTATTACTTATGGGCAAGAAAAAATGAAAGTGCTAAAAAATAATAGTGGCTATCAAGTGATTTTTACACTCAATAGTGAGGAGGACGCTAAGGCGACTTCCGATTTAATCGGAGACTTTACACACGAGAAAGCGAGTATCTCACAAGGCAGTTTTGATTTCTTTAAAAGCAATGTGAGTAAATCTAAAGAAGCCAAAAAACTTCTTAGCCCACAAGATTTAAAAAATCTAAGTAGTGATGATTTAATCGTGCTTATTAAGGGGTTTTATAAACTACCTGTGCCTTGTAAAGTGCCTTATTGGTTCAAAAATAAAGAATGGAATAATCCAAAAGATAAAAATTTTAAATGTGTCGTGGATTATAAAGTTAAAAACAACACAAGCTTAACAGAGGAGAGCAAGGAAACAGAAAACAAGGGAGATAGTGAAGATTCAAATAATGAATCCAGAATTGATACAAAAAATGGAGAAGCAACAGAAACAAACACAGAATCCCAAGAAAAAGCAGAAAACAAACAATCAGAAATGCGAGAAAAATACAAATCTCTAGGCATAGAAATAGAGTGAGGATTCTCTCTCTATACTCTAAGTTAGGTTTTTTACGAAGTTTAACTTAGGGTATAGCAATATACCCGAAAGATTCCTAAAGGAGAAACTATGACAATATCTGAAGCAGTAGCTAAAAAAAATGCAGAAAGACAGGCTAAACAATTAGCCGAACAAAATGCAGTCAATACTTACTCGGAGGCGGAAGATACACAGATTCCATTAACACAAGAGGAAGTAAAACTGATTGAGGAAAAATACGATTACCTTGATATTGATAAGAATGTCAATGGCGACCCATTCTTGCTTCCAAATGAAGTGGTGGAATAATGTATTTGTTACTTAAGTATAAAATAAAAATCACTTGTGAGCTAGACAATTCACAAGTTAAGAACTTCACTTTGAAAAAGGATAAATAATGGCAAGAAAAGCAGACAAATTAGAAAATCAAGAAGTTGCAACGCAAGTTGCAGAGCAAAGTAATTATGTTGCTTGGGAACAAAAAAGCAATGTGGAGCGAATGGAAAGCTTTAATGGCTATGTTAAAAGTATTCTTTTACATAGTATCAAAGAGAAAAAGCAAGTTTGGAGTAAAGAACAGAGTGCAAAAGACTTAGATAACTCTATTCCCTATAATGCTTCCACAGGGTATACCTTTAGCGGTGTGGAATCTTTGCTTTTACGAACACAAGCCGAGTTAAAAGGTTATAAAGAACCACAATTTATAACTATGCAACAAGGCAATTTTATGGGTGGTAAGCTCAAGAGAGCCTTAGACGAGAATGGCAATCCAGCCCTTACTAAAAATGGTAAAGACGCTTATGAGCAAGGAATAAAAGTCGCATTTTTACAAAGATATGACTATGTTCCAAAACTTGATAACGAGGGTAAAGAAATGACAAGAATCGCCCGAGATAAAGAGGGAAATCCTAAGCTTGACAAAGAGGGCAAGGAAATTACCGAGATTGTAAAAGAAAAGGTATTCTTAAAAGAACCACGACTTGAAACAATTACTCTTTACCACCCAAGTCAGTTTGAAGGTCTTGATACCAGCAAGTTAAAAGAGCGTAATTTAGAACCTTTACAAGAGTTTCGTGCAAAACAAAAGGAAAACAATTACGACTTAAGACCAAAAAACTTAGATAATCTTGGATTAGACAAAGAGACTACTAACCATTTGAAAAACTTTTTGACTGCGGAAATGAAAGGAATAGACTATGTTCCAATTCAAGAACAAAGCATTAACAAGCTTCAAACGCAAGTTAAAGGGCAACAACAAAAACAAGAAATGGGTAGAAGCTTGTAATCTTTAGGTTAGGAAGTAAGTAGGCAAGCAAGTTTTAAGATAAATCATAGACAACCCTTTAAGGATTCTTATCCTTAAGTTGTCTTAGGAAAGGAATAACAATGTTATTAGGATTAATTGAGTTTTTAGGATTAGAGATACTCAATCCAAAAGTAGATTCAAAAACAAAAAATATTGATAATAAAAAAGATTCAAATATTCCATATAAAATTGAAACGCAAGATTCTTTGATAGAGGATTATGCACAAGAACACCAAATCATCTCTTTTAAAAAACAAGAATCTTTTAATAATCAAGACACAGAAATTACACAAACAATAGAAATTATCCCATTAGGAAATAAAAAATCTTTAAAAAGAGTAGTTAATAAACAGGAAGTAGTAAGAGCAAGGAGGTAAAATGGAAGAAAATAGCATAAACATAAATGTAAAAGAATTGCTCAATGAAGTAGCTGGAGCTTTGCATAAAGTGATTCAACATTCCTATGAACCGATTTTTAGCGCAGTGCAAAATACACTCTATCATCAAGCCTCTTATACCATTATTCTTTTGGTGGTGATTTTTTGGTTATTAAAGCTTTTAAAAACAGGTTATCCTACACGAGAGGAACTCTTTGAAGCTGGAAAATGGATAGGGCTTGTTTGCTTTATTTATGCTATTTTTTATTCCTATGCAGGCTATATAGAATTTATCAAACTTTTAAATCTCCCTGCAAATTGGTTGAGAAATGCGACAGGCGGTTTGATAGAGGGAGATAATATTGTAGATATAGTTACACAAACCTTTAAAAAATTAGCCGAATTAAATGCGAGATTGTGGAATCAATTAATGGAGAATTATAAAAGCCAAATAACTATGGGGATTAAATTCAACGCAATTCTAGCTTCTTTCGGAATTTTACCTTTTTTGCTATTCTATCTTTCTTTTGCATTTTTAATGATTGGCATTATCCTCATCGTTCAAGTTTCAGGTTATATTGCTTTAATTGTTTTATCTATTGCACCCGTAATGATTCCATTGCTTTTTAATAGAAACTTACGAGCTTATTTTTTCTCTTGGTTGAAGCTTTATATTTCGTATTCTCTTTATGCGCCTTTGGCTCTTATAATATTAGGCGTTGCACTTGCTGTAATACAAAAAAGCCTAGAATTACCAGAGACAGAAATTAAAAGTATAGCTACAGGATTTATGAGTATTGCCTATCATTTTTCATCAGGATTAATTTTATCTGTGCTTTGTATTTATCTGCTTTTGCAGATTCCAAATTGGGTATCACAAGTTATGGGAATGCAGGGGTTTATTAATGGAGGTGTAGGAGCAGGTGTAGCTACAATGGCAGGAGCTAGTGTAGGTGCAGTAACAGGAGGTGCAGGAAGTATCGCAGGAGGAATGTTAGCCAAAGCTCAAGGTGGAAGTGCCTTAGCAGGCGCAATGAAAGGTGGATTTGGTGCAATGGCTAAAAATTTACCTGGTGCAAAAACCATAGGGAGCGCAATGAAAAGCGGAAAGAAAAGCGTAAAAGGCGAAAAAACTAAAGACGCAATCGCTTCAGTAGAGTAAAGAAAGGGGAATAGATGAAATCAAAAGTATTAGAGATTAAAAATAGCGAAAAAATCTTGTATTTGGCACTTGGATTGTTTAGTAATAAAGATTCTTTGGAGGTTTTTTTAAACAAATACCATTTAAAACAAATCACAACGCTAAAGAATCAAGGAGAGGCTAAAAAATATTGCAATTATGCCTTGCATTTTGGGTTGGTTGCAGAGATTAAAAAGAAATTTAAATAAAGGAATCACAAATGAATAAGTTAAGAAAATCCATTATGGACTCCTATGAAGTGAATTCCTCCCACACACCCAACTTAACAGCCAAAAAAAGCCCGACTGCAAAGAGCCGAGCTTTTACTTCACTACATAGGCGTTAAATCTTTTCTACCATTTAGTCAAAATGGATAGACACATTATAACACAAAGGAATACATAATGCAATTAAACAACACTCTTATCATCATTGAAAGCCCAAATAAGACTAAGAAAATCGCAGAGATTACAGGGGCTTTAGTTTTAGCTACCATAGGACACTTTAAAGGCTTAACAAATGAAATCGTGAAAGATTATGAATCTTATGAGCCCATTTTAGACTTTAAAGACGATAACGCAAAATATCGTATCAATCAAATCCTTAACGCCTCTAAAGGTAAAGAGGTTTATATCGCTACTGACCCCGATAGAGAGGGATATGGAATCGGATATATGGTTTATGAACTCATTAAAAATCTTGCAACGAGTATCAAAAGAGCAGAGTTTTTTGAGATTACAGAAAGTGGGATTGAAAAAGGGATAAAAGAGGCAATTCCATTCGCACAAAGCAATTTTAATGATTATGAGAGCTGGAAAGCAAGAGCGGTGAGTGATAAATTAGTAGGATTCCTCTTAAGCCCAAAATATATGAAACTTTGCAACGATAAAAACAATTCCATAGGGAGAGTGCAAACACCTGTTTTAAGCCTTATTGTAAGCAAAGAATTGCAAATCCAAGACTTTTTAAATTCTAGTGCAAATAAAAAAGTAGAATACAAAATAAAAGCCAAGTTAAAAAGCGGTAATTTAGAATTTTTGGCTTTAGGAGAGAATCTCTATGAGAGTAAAGAGGAAGCGCAAGAAACTCTAAACAAATTAAGTGCAACCAAAGAATCTTTTGTTTTCGCAAAAGAGATTAAAGAAACCCAAATTAAGCCCAAAGAGCCTTATAGAACTTCACAATTTCAAGAGGCTAGCAATCGTGTGTATGGCTTTGAACCTGAAACAAGTATGAAACTAGCCCAAGCCCTTTTTGAAAAAGGCTTAATCACTTATCATCGCACCGATTCTAATGCGCTTTCAAAAGAGTTTTTAGAGGAATTAGAATCACATTTGAAAGACAAAGAATATTATCAAAAGAGAGAATACAAGGCAGGAAGCCAAAGTCAAGCAGAAGCGCACGAAGCTATCAGAATCACACATTATCACGATTTAGATACGCTTGATTCTTTAATTGACAAAGAGGATTTTAAAGAAAACAAAGACAATCTCAAGAAAGCCTACAAGCTTATTTATTTAAATTCTATTGCCTCACAAGCCAAAAACGCCATTAATGAAAATATCATTTACGATTTTAGCATTACAACTTTTAGTTTTAAGGCAAAGGTTAGTAAATGTATCTACAAAGGATTTAAAGAAATTTCAATAGATAATGAGGAAGCGGAGACAGAATCACAAGAGTTAAATTTGAATTTAAACGAAAAGGATAGTGTTGAGATTTTAGGCTTTGAATTATATGAAGTTAAAAAACAAGCCCCAAAACACTACAAAGAAAGCAACTTTATCTCCCTTTTAGAGAAAAATGGAATCGGACGCCCAAGCACTTATGCTACTTATTTACCAAAGTTACTTGAGAGAGGCTACATTGAGATTGTGAAAAAAGGCAAGAGTAGCGATATTGTTGCCACAAAAAAAGGACTAGATTTTCTCTCCATTGTAAAAGTTAATGATGAATGGATTACACAAAGTGAATTTACAAAGCAAATGGAAAGCACACTTGATGAAATCTCACAAGGAAAAGTTAGCTATTTAGACTACATTAAACTCATTCATCAAAAGCTGGAATTTGCAGAAGTTAGCACCAAAGATTCTAATGCACCATTGCCACCAAAAGAGGGTTCTCTAAATCTTGCTAAAAAAATAGCAAAGGAAACAAATTTGGAATTACCAGAGGGGATTGAGAGCGATTATAGAATCTGCAACAAATTTATTGAGGAAAATAAAGATAAATCTAAAAGACCACCAAGTGAGAAGCAAATCAAATTAGCAGAGGATTTAGCAAATAAAAATAATTTAGAATTGCCAAAAGGCTATAAAGATGATTGTAAAGTATGTTCTGCATTCATTGATAAATGCTTTAAAAGCAAAAAATAAGAATATGGAATTAAGGAGGAAAAAATAAAATGACAAAGAAAGAATTAGAAAAAATCCTCAATGACAAAGATTTTAAAGAAACACAAGTTTATTTTGAACATCAAAATATCAATGTTGTTATCTATAAAAGAGACGACAATCTATACTCTGTCGTTAGTCATCACATTTGTTATCCAGCTGAAACAATGTTGAAACAAGAATACAAAACGATTCAACAAATATTTGAATCGTGGCTCTTTAGAAAAGTATTAAAAAATAGTTTTAAATAGTTTTAACTATTTTTTAACATTTTTTAAATGTTAAATATTGTTTTTAAAGGATACACAATGAATCAAGTTACACTATGTGGGAATTTAGGTAGAGATTTTGACCTCTCTTATACGCAAAATGGACTTCCTTATGCGAAAAACTCTCTTGCAATCTCAAAGAGAACTACAAAGAAAGAGGGAAATGAGACAATCACAAAAGACCGCACAGATTGGATTCCCTTAACAATCTTTGGCAAGAGAGCTGAAATCGCTTATCAATATTTCAAGAAAGGTGATAAGTTTTTATGCAATGGAGAGATTTACACCTCTGTTTATTCTGACGAAAATGGACAACCAAAATATTCGTGGGAAGTGTTAGTAAAAAGCTTTGAATTTGTAACTTCCAAAGCAAAAGAGACACAAAATGAACAAAATGCACAACCTGAACCTGAAATTGTTTATGAGGGAACACAAGCTCCACAACAGCAAATTGAGGAAATGGCACAAATAGCAGAAAATGCCGAGATTCCTTTTTAACAAAAGTCTAAGGAATTTTATGAGGATTTCAAAGTTTTTAAAATTGAATCTTAAGGGGACTTTCTCCCCTTTAAAATTTGCGATGATTATTTTATTTATCTTGTATGGCTTATCTCTCATTGTAGGAGATTTAAACAAAGAGATTCAAGGCGAGATTATTAAAGTTTATGATGGCGATACTATCACACTTTTTCAAAATCAAGAGAAAGTAAAGATTAGGCTTTATGGCTTAGACGCACCAGAACTAAATCAAAGATTTGGAAAAGAAGCAAGAGAATATCTTTTAAGTTTGTGTCCTTTGCACGCACAAGCAAAAGTAAAAATAATAGATAAAGACAAATATAAAAGAGTAGTTGGAATCGTGTATTGCAATGGAATCAATGTGAATGAAAAGCTTGTAGAAAATGGATTTGCTTGGGCTTATAGAGAATACTCTAATGATTATGTTGTTTTGGAAAACAAAGCTAGAAAAAACACTATGGGATTATGGGGCGAAGCAAATCCACTTAAACCTAGTGAGTTTAGGAGGAAACAATAATGGCAGAAAAAAATCCAGAAATTGAATTTGAATTACTTTTCAAGCTTAGCGAGTTAGCCTCAAAAACAGGCTTCAAAATAGAGCAAGATAAAAACAATAAGAATTTATTTTATCTTACAGAACCCAATGCTACAATACCTTTTACAGCATTAGATTATAACAAGGAGAGTGAAAATGCAAGAGCCTATTTTACCACAAGCACATTACGAGAATGTTCCGATATATTCCTTAGACGAGTTAGAGAAATTATCGGAAAAAGAATTGCAAGAAGCAGAGCAGAGAGCAGAGAAAGCGAGGATTTACAGGCAGGAAGCAGAGCAGAGAGCAGAGAAAGCGAGGATTTACAGGCAGGAAGCAGAGCAGAGATTAGCAGAGGCAAGGAAATTGGGACAAGAGATAGAGAGTTTCATCAATTTTATGACAGCAAAATATGCCAACAAAAATTAAGCTTACAAGAAAGAATAAAGATACACGAATTTAGCAAAAAGATTGAGAAACAATACAAACAAACCCCAGCCTACCGACAACAAGCACACAAAGCCTATAAAAAACAAAGTGAGATTCCTTTGGAATTCTCACAAAAACAACCCCCAAATTATGAAGCAATACAAGCACAAAAAGAAGTAAGTAAAGTAAAAGAATCACCTAAAAAGGATTCCAGAACACTAGAAAAACCTAAGCCCACAAAAGAGCAATCTTTAGGTAGGGGACGATAAATGAAACCTATCCTTGATGTGTGCTGCGGTGGCAGAATGTTTTATGTGGATAAAGAGAATCCTAATGTGCTGTTTTGCGACAAAAGATTCTTTGAAACTACCTTTAAAAAAGTGGGTAAAGACGAAAAGTTTAGCGTTAAGCCCGATAGGATTGTAGATTTTAGGGATTTACCTTTTGAGAATGAAAGTTTTTATTTAGTGATTTTTGACCCTCCGCATATTCTAAGAGGAAGCCAAAAATCCTTTATGGTGCAAAAGTATGGGAAGCTTGATAAATCCTATCGCGAGGATTTAGCTAAGGGATTTTGTGAATGTATGCGAGTGCTTAAGAGTAATGGCACTTTGATTTTTAAATGGAGCGAGGCACAAATTGCACTAAGCGAGATTCTAAAGTGCTTCAATCAAGAGCCCTTGCTTATGCAAAAGACTTCCAAAACCTCACACTTTTGTGTGTTTTATAAGGAGAGATATGAGTAAGATACAATGGACTAACAAAACTTGGAATGTTATCACAGGTTGCACACAAATAAGTCCTGCGTGTGATAATTGTTATGCAAAAGCAATGACTAAGAGATTGCAAGGTATGGCTAAAAAAGAAGCTCATAAATCTATGTTGTGTGAGTTTTGTCGTCAAGAAATGAGCCAAAGGTGCGATAGTAAGTATCATCTGAATATGTATCAATGCCTTTGTAGAGAGAACAACGCAATATTTAAAAGATTGCCAAAATACTATTTAGGTTGGGATAAAGTTGTATTCCATAAATAATCCTTGAATGATATTTTAGACAAAAAGAAATATCCAAGCGGAAGTAAAATCTTTGTAAATTCTATGAGTGATACTTTTCACGAAAATATAAGCGATAGAGACTTGGTAGCTCTATTTGATTCTATGGTAAAAAGAAAAGATTTGACTTTTCAAGTGCTGACTAAGAGGGCAGATAGAATGTTGGAGTTTTTTAAAGAAGCTTTAATCTATGCGTATGATGAAAATAATATCATTGATGATTTACAGCATATTTGGTTTGGTGTAACTGCTGAAAATCAAGAGTGTGCAGATAAGAGAATCCCGCAACTTTTAGAATTAAAAAGAATATTAGATAACAAAATTAAATGCTTTGTTTCCTTAGAGCCTCTACTAAGTGAGATTGATTTAGCTTCTTATTTAGATATGTTAGATTGGGTAATCGTAGGGGGAGAGAATATACCAAATAATCCAAACAAAGCAAGACTTATGAAACTTGAATGGGTGGAATCTATTTACGATAAATGTAAGATTAAAGATGTGCCATTCTTTTTTAAGCAATGGGGAAACACGGACGCTTATCGCGAACGCATAGTGCGCTATATAGAACGCTGCAAAGAGTTTCCATATCAAAAAGAATGGATTGTAGAGGTAAGTGGCTGTGGTAGCAGTAATTTTTACGAAAAAGTTGAATTTGATACACAAAAAGAAGCACTTGCCTATCGTGCGAATGAATATGTGAGTCGTAGAATTTTTCATAAAGATACTAATAGACTAGCAAGAGAACACAGAGAAAAGCTAGAAAAACGCACACAAAAAAGAGCCTCCAAGAGATTAAGGAGAAATAATGAAATTCTATCAAAACAATAAATTGGTTGCCACATTGGAAAAAACAAGTGCTTGTCTAGGCGAAAATAAAAAAACTAATAAAATAGAAATGCTAGGCTGCATTTGGGAATTAAAAGACAACAGAAACAATCTCATTGACAACCTTATCCTAGATTTTGAAGTTAAGGTTTTTAATGCAGAAATGCTTAGGGTTGTATGCAAAGAATTCAAAAGAAAATTAGCCTTAAGTGATGAGGAAGTAGAAATTATTGCAGACAATCAAGAGGAACTAGAAAAACAAAGAATTGTTCTAGATATAAAGGAGTAGAAAAATAATGCCAACAAAATTAATTTTTAGAGTTTGGAGCTATTATCATAGGAAATATTTGCCTTTAGAGTTTAAAGGAAGTGAGCTTTATATGAATGCTTTTGGGTATATCGGTTACACCAACCCAAAAAATGATAATCCTTGCTTACCGCAAGATGAATTAAGAATTGAACTATTCTCTGGATTCTATGACAAAAATGGCACTAAAATTTATGAGGGAGATATTGTGCATATTAAACCTAATGATTTGGAGGATTTTATAGATTTTATAGATTTTAGAAAAGATAAAGGATATTTTCTTGGTGCTTGGGGCAATGACGATGATTGGATAGATGATGATTTTTGTAGAGGTCGTTGTCAAGTCATCGGCAATATCCACGAAAACAAAGAATTAATAGATTTTATGGAAAGGCACAACAATGAATGGGAATTATTCTATAAAAGAAAAGATGAGGATTGGTTAGACTTCTTAAAGCAAAAACATAAAGACTTCGTAGCAGAAGAAGAGTTTTTCAATAAAAAATATTGTGATTTAGAAACAAAACTTAGGCACAAATTAGAACAAGAGTTAAAAGAAATTCTCTGAATTGTTAGGAGGTAAGAAATGAAACAAGAAATAAGGAAATTTTGGATTGTGTTTTTCGGGATTCATTTTGTAGGAATTGCAGGAAATATTTTGCTTTATCATTTTGGTTTGCCAAATTCTATTGATAGCATTTTGGAATCTTTTAGGAAGCAAGAATATTATCTCTTGTGTATTTATTTTCTTTGTTATGGTTGCTTTTGCTTTTTATTATATTTGATGATAGGATTAAAAGAAATGAGAAAGGCAGAGTAAATGGTTATGTATTTTGTAATGCCAAAAAATAAGTGAAATTTTGACATTACAGAGTGTTAAATCTACTCAAAAAGACTTGAAGTAATATATTGACTAACACTTAATCGCTTCTTGTCTGCTCTTTCTTTGATGATTTGATAATCACTTTCGGAGAAATAAAGGCTCACCATTTTTGTTTTCTTTTGCTCTAAGTCTTTTGGTTTTCTACCAACCTTAGAGACTTCTTTTTTATTGTTAATGAAATTTTCTATTTTGCTTTCACTCACTTTTTTCTTTTTAGCTTCAAATTTATTTGTTCCCATTGATATTCCTTTCTAGCTCTTGAAATACTTGTAAAAATTCCTCTTGCGCTTTTCTGGAGTTTTTTAAATTTTCTGTGATACCTTTGCCTTGCAAAATAGATTCTTTGTAAGCTTCTCTCTCATACAGAATAGAATCTAAAAGACAAAAATCTTTTTTTGTATTCTTGCTTTTTAAAAACTCTTGAAATTCTTTAATTTTATTTTTTAAAAATGGATTAGAATTTGCCTTTGTGATTACAACAAATCCTTTGAGTTTCTTTTGAATCTTTTTAGCTTCTTTTAGATAATCTAACATTTTATCCAACACAGAAGCGTCTAATCCATTAGGAATTGTTGGAATGATACAAATATCACTATAAATCATTGCGCTGCGCATTTCTTTAGAATCTCTACCGCCTGTATCTATTACAATATTCGCATAATTTTGTAATGCTTGTGTGATAAGAGATTGCAATTCCTCATTATTGCTGCTTTTAAAATCAAAAGGCATTTTATTCTCATCTCTGAAAGATAGAAATGCGTTAATGCTTTTTTGCGGGTCTAAATCAATAAGGAGGGTCTTATTTTTTGTATTCAATTTTGTAGCAAGATTAATAGCTAAAGTTGTCTTGCCGCTTCCCCCCTTTTCATTACAGATGGAATAAATCATTGCTGAATCCTTGTTTTAATAGATTGTGAAATTATAATCTGAATTGTTTTAAAAAATATTGAAATGTTTAAAATGTTTAATTAAAAGTTTTAAATGTTTT
>NZ_JAAVGY010000045.1 GCF_014799995.1 Helicobacter sp. | reverse complement strand
TAATCCTCACATTGTGCCTCTATCCTCTCCCAATCAATCTTAATGGGATATTTAGTAGGGTGAATCTCTATGTTGTTTTCTCTGCAAGATTCCCAAAATTCCTTTGGCTGTTTGTTTAGTAAGATTCCATTAGTAACGAGCCAAATTGCACTATTTGGAAAGTATTTGCGTGTAATGGCAAAGAAATCCTTGCAGCTGGGATTGAGTAAGGGTTCGCCACCCATTAAATGAAACTTGCCTATCAATCCATTTGTAAGAGAATTTAATTGCTCCATATCTTTACTAAATTGTTCAAGAGATGGGAATTGTGCAGGAGAGAGTTGTGAAAAATGTGCACAACTAAAGCAATTTAAATTGCAGTGCTCTGCAAGGTGAATCTCTACAAGTTTTAAATAAGCCTGTGGAGTGAGCTTGTAGAGAGAATTTCTAGTAGTGATATTTTGATTTGTTAAGAGGTTGTTTTGCGCTTTCAAATCTTGGATAGATTTTTTCAAGCTTGCATTATAAACTGCAAGATTTGCATTTTGAGATTCCAAAATTTCTAATCTTGCTTTTATTTTTTGGTGTTGTTTGGCATTTTTAAAAAGAGAGAGAATCCAAATCTTTTTATCTTTAATGAAAGACTTTAGTTTCTTTTGCCCCCCCCCCCCATTTTTTAGCTATATTTTGCATAAAGTTCCTTTAGTGAGATTCTGAATCCTTGATGAACAAAACCGCCTCTAGCGCGTCTTTTGCGATATGGTTTGTGTATTGTTGCAATAATTCTAAACTCGCATAGCCACTTAGGATACCTATGCTCTTGATATTTGCGTTATTTGCAGCTTGAATATCCAAAGGCGTATCGCCCACCATATAGATATTGTTTCTTGAGATTCCTTTGGGCATAGATTCTAATGCAAGCAGAATCGGCTCTGCACTTGGCTTCGCTTCTTTGACATCTTCTCTCCCAATGACGCAATGAAAATAGTTTAAAACACCAAAATTATCTAAAAGAATCTTAGAATATTTGCTTAGTTTTGTTGTTACGACACCTAGATATGCAAATTCTTGTGCTTGCAGAATCGCCTCCTTTGCACTCTCTAGCAGATAAGTTTTATCATTGCATATTTTGCCATAATGCTCTCTATAAACGCGAATAAAGTCTGATAGTGCGCTAGATTTTACATTTAAGGTACTAAACATATCCTCTAGGGTATTTCCAATCTGTGAGACAACAGCTTGGCGACTTGGTAAGGGTTGATGAAAATGCCTAAAAGCCTCACAAAATCCCTCATAAACAGCTTCTGTGGAATCAATCAATGTGCCGTCTAAATCAAATAAAATAATTTTGTCTTTCATTCTTTTCTAACCTTGTTGAGATTTGGAAGTGTAACAAATTTTAGTTTAAAGATTTAAGGCATTTTTGAATATAATTACAGCTTTAACCAAAACAAAAGAGCAGAGAATGAAAAACACGCAGTCCCAAAATATCCCTGAACTTAGCGGCAATTTTGATAAAGATTTATTACAAGAAGTGGCGGCGCAATTTGGCACGCCTTTGTATGTTTATGATTTTGACAGAATCGCAGAAAAATATGAGCAGTTTAAATTAGCCTTTGCGGGAAGAAAGGCAATGATTTGTTATGCCTTAAAGGCAAATTCCAATCTAAGCGTGATTCAAAAACTTGCAAGTTTAGAAAGTGGGGCGGATTGTGTCTCCTTAGGAGAGATTGAGCGTGCGATTTTGGCTGGGATTCCAAAGTACAAGATTATTTATAGTGGCGTGGGTAAGCAAGAATTTGAAATCAAAGAATCCTTAAAGATTGGAATCTTGTTTATCAATATAGAAAGCAGAGAGGAAATGTTATGCGTGGAGGCTTGTGCGAAAGAGCTAGGAATCCCTGCTAGGATTTCTGTACGTGTCAATCCAGATATTGACCCACAAACCCACCCTTATATTTCCACAGGTTTAAAAGAAAATAAATTTGGCGTGAGCATTGAAGAATCCAAAAGTATTTATTTGTATGCGCATAATTCTAAACATTTAGAGCCTGTTGGAATCCATTTTCATATCGGCAGTCAATTAACGAAACTCAATCCTATCGCCGAATCTGCGCGTAAGATTGCGCAACTTGCACATAGTTTATTGGCGTTAAAGATTGACATTAAGTTTTTTGATATTGGCGGAGGGATAGGGATTACTTATAGCGATGAAATTGCAATTAATCCCTATGATTATGCGCAAGCAATTTTAGAGGAATTGCGTGGATTGGATTTAACCATTATTTGCGAGCCGGGCAGGTTTATCGTGGGAAATAGTGGAGTGTTTTTAACTAAAGTCCTTTATCAAAAAACCCACCAAAACAAGCGATTCGTGATTGTAGATGGGGCAATGAATGATTTAATCCGTCCAAGTCTTTATAGTGCTTATCATCAGATTGCCCCCTTAAATGTAGAATCACAAGATATAAGTGTAGCAGATGTAGTAGGTCCCATTTGTGAAAGTAGTGATTATTTGGGCAAGAATATCTCCTTGCCACTTTTGCAAAAGGGTGATATGTTGGCAGTCCTTAGTGCTGGAGCATATGGCTTTAGTATGTCTAGCAATTATAATTCGCGTTTGCGTTGTGCGGAAGTCGCACTTGAAAAAGGAAAAGCACGATTAATTCGCAGGCGCGAAAGCCTAGAAGATTTGATTGCATTAGAGAAAGACTACCTATAAAGGAATCTTAAATGAATTTACAAAATTTTAGAGCAGAAATTGATAGCATTGATGATGAGATTTTAGGATTATTGGAAAGACGAATGGAGATTGTCAAGAAAGTCGGCAAAGTAAAATTGCAAAACAATATGCCAATTTATCGTCCCGAGAGAGAAAAAGAGATTATAGATAGATTGAGTTCTAAAGATTCTTTGCTGTTAAGCAAATCCGCAATTGAAGCGATTTATTCAGAAATTTTTGCAGTGAGTCGTAATCTTGAATTGCCAGAACGCGTGGCATATCTTGGTCCTCTTGGAAGTTATACACACCAAGCAGCAGAAAGTAGATTTGGCGCAATGTGTGAGTATTTTTCTCACAATACCATTACGCAAGCAGTCAAGAGCGTAGAGAATCAGAGCGCAAGCTATGCAGTGATTCCGATTGAAAATAGTCAAAATGGCGTAGTGGGTGAAACATTAGACTTGCTTAGAAGTACAGAATTAAAGATTGTCGCAGAAATTTATATGCCGATTCATCATTGCTTCGCAAGCCAAACGCGCAAACTAGAAGAAATTGAAATTATTTATTCTAAAGACATTGCCTTTGGGCAGTGTTCTTATTTTTTAAGCGAGCATTCCTTAGATCATATTCAAAGAATCTCGGTAGATTCTACTGCACGCGCTGTGCAACTTGCAAAAGAAAATCCAAAATGTGCGGCGATTTGCTCTCCGATTGCAGCAAAGCTTTATAATACTCCTATTTTGTTTGAAAATATTGAGAATAATCCAGACAATAAAACGCGTTTTATTGTGATTAGCAATTTCAAGAACCAGCCTTGTGGCAAGGATAAGACTTCTTTGTTTGCAATTTTGGCAAACGATGACAAGCCCGGAGCGGTGCATCGCTTACTTTATGATGTAAAAGAGCTTAATATCAATATGACTTTTTTCCAGTCGCGCCCAAAACACGCAGGGAAAGATTTTGACTATTGTTTTTTTATTGATATTGATGGACATATTGATGATGCTAATGTGAGTGAGCTATTAAGACGTTATCCAAATGAGCTAAAATGGCTTGGTAGTTACTTGAAAATTTAAAAAAAGATTTATATAATAAAATTTTTATTAAGGAGGAGAGATGGCAGAGGAAGAAACCAAAAAAGAATCCAAGCTTGAGGGTTTGAAGCAAAACAAAATGTTGCTCTTCATCATTATTGGTGTGGTTGCATTGCTGTTGATTATTTTGATTGTTGTTGCGATTCTGATTTTTAGCGGGGGTGATGAAGCAGAAGCGGGACCTGCGGCTGCTCCACAACAACAAAGCGCGGCGAATAAGGGAAGTGCAGCGAATCCTAATAGCAATCTTTTAAGCGTTGGACCAATGTATCCTTTAAACCAATTTATCGTGAATCTAATGACTTCAGGAGGCGGCAAACGTTATCTTAAAACTTCTATTTCATTAGAACTTAGCATTGCAGAAATGCAAACAGAGCTAGATACCAAACAAGGTGTTTTGCGTGATGTGATTATCTCAATCCTTAGTTCAAAGACTTTTGAAGAGGTGCAGACTGCTAAGGGCAAGCAAAAGTTAAAAGAAGAAATTATGGAACGTTTGAACGAATTTTTGGTAGATGGTAGAATCGTAAATATGTTTTTTACCGAGTTTGTAGTGCAATAACTGACGAGTTATGTTTGAAGTGGGTGTGGATATTGTCCAAGTCGCGCGTATGGAATCCTTGCTTGCGAGGTTTGGTGACAAAGGAATCGCAAGGTTTTTAAATGATTCTGAAATGAAAATTGCCAAGAATGCCCGAAGCCTTGCGGGATTTTGGGCGGCAAAGGAAGCGTGTGCTAAGGCTTTAAAATGTGGAATTGGGAAAGAATTGCGATTCCGTGATATGTGGATTTCTAAAGACAAAAAGGGCGCACCAATCCTCCATTTGAGCACTGAAAAGCTGGTATATTTTAAGATTCATTCTCTAAGTCTTTCCATTTCACACGATGGCGGATTTGCTATCGCAGTGGTAGCAGTTAGCCTAAAAAATTAATAACTTATCAAAATATAATTTTAAGTAGATTATAATTTTAAGTTTATCCTGAAATTTTAAGGAATTTTATGTTGCGTTTATGCTCTACTTCAAAATCACGTAAGCAAATTTTAGAAGAGCATAAAATCCCTTTTATTCAATGTGATAATGGGTTTGATGAAGAGCAATTATCTTTAGATGAGCCTAAAAGTTTTGTCTATCAGGCAGCACTTGGCAAGTATAGAAGCGCATTCAAACGATATGGACTAGAATTGCCGCTTTTAATCACAGATAGCGTGATTGATTGTGGTGGAGTTTTGCAACGCAAAGCCAAGAGCGAAGCAGAAGCGCGTGCGTTCTTGGAATCTCAAAGTGGTAAAACATTCAAGATTCTAACCTGTGCGATTTTACATTGCGAGCAGTTTTTTTATTTGGATTTAAGCCAAACTTATTTTGAGCTTTTACCTTTTACTCCGCAAGATTTGGAATCTTATTTGAAAAGCAATCTGTGGGCAAACAAAGCGGGTGCAGTAATGGTGGAGGGATTTCATCAGAGCTATATTAAGCATCAAGTGGGCACAACCTCTAATGCAATGGGATTAAATATAGAATCTCTTTTGCCTTTTTTAAGGAAGATAGTATGAATACAACAATGGTTGCTGTAATGCTTGCAACTTCTATTGTCATTGGATTAATTGGTCTTGTTGCATTTTTATGGGGTTTGAAAAATGGGCAGTTTGATGATGAAAAGAAAATGATGCAAGGAGTTTTGTTTGATAGTGAAGAAGATTTGCGCCTTGCAGCAAGGGATAAATCAAAAAATAATGCAAAGGATAATCAATGAAAGAAATTTATGATATTGCCATTGTTGGCGGGGGTCCGGGCGGAATCGCATCGGCGGTAGAGTCAATGATTTTGGGTATTAAAGATGTGGTTTTGTTTGAAAAAGGCGAGGGGCATTCTACAACGATTCGCAAGTTTTATAAAGACAAGAAACGCGTGGATAAGGATTATAAGGGGCAAAAAGTTGAATTGAATGGAAATATTTATTTTTGTGATGGCACAAAAGAAAGCACTTTGGATTTGTTTGACAAGATTATTCAAGAAAATGGATTTGAAGCGCAATTCCAAACCGAAGTGGAATCCATTGAAAAAGAGGGGGATATTTTCATTATCCATACAGCGAAAAATACAACCTTCAAAGCAAGGTTTGTTGTCATCTCTATTGGAAAAATGGGACAGCCCAATAAGCCAAGTTATGCGATTCCAAATAGCATTAAGAATCGTGTGAATTTTAATGCAAATAGTTGTGTAGATGGTGAGAGCATTTTGGTTGTAGGTGGAGGAAATTCTGCGGTAGAATATGCGTGTGTATTGAGTGAGACAAATCCTGTAACTTTAAACTATCGCAGAAAGGAATTTACAAGAATCAACGAAGCCAATCAAGAAAATTTAGATTCGTGTTTCAAGAGTGGGAAAATTCAGCCTAAGCTTGGCATTGATATTGAGAGTTTAGAGGAAAAAGATAATAAAGTTCAAGTGAATTTCACAGATGGCACAAGTGCGGTGTATGAACGCGTGATTTATGCGATTGGAGGAATGGCACCGGTAGATTTTTTGCGCAAATGCGGTGTAGAATTAGATGCTGATGGCGTGCCACGAATAGACGCAAACCATCAGAGCTCTGTTGCAGGTATTTATGTCGCGGGAGATATTTTATACAAAAATGGCGGTTCTATTGCAGCTGCGCTCAATCACGGGTTTGACATTGTGCAAGAAATCAAAAAAAGGCTTAGTTAGAGAGCATTTAAACTTTCTATTATTTAGTTTTGGATAGAATCTCAAGCTTATTTATGAGTAATTTTTAAGGATTAAGAAATGGCAAGAAAATGTTTTTTTACAGGTAAAGGTCCAATGGTTGGCAACAATGTAAGCCACGCAAACAATAAAACGAGAAGACGTTCTTTGCCTAATCTAAGAACTGTAAGAATCAAATTAGAAGATGGCAGGACAATGAAAGTTAGAATCGCAGCTTCTACATTGCGCACGATGAAAAAGCACTCTTAATCCTTTTGTTAGGGTTGGGCTGTGGCTTTTGATAGGCTCAAAAAATTTCTCCATTGGGAGGGTGCTCAAAAGCCAGATATTGATATGTCTGGTTTGCTCTATGAGCAACTAAAACCTTTTCGTGCGTCTTTTTTATTTATTTTTTCAGGCTTAATACTTAGCACACTAGGCTATCTAGTAGTTACAGATTATAGTCTCATTGACGCATTTTTTCAGGCTTCTTACACTTTTACCACAACGGGTTTTGGCGCATTAAAAGAAAATGAGTTTGATGGTTTGTCGGTATTTTATACCGCATTTGTTATGTTGGCAGGCTCGTTGGTTTTAAGTTTTTGTGTCGTAAGTGTAATTGATATACTTAGTCGTGGAAAACTCATTCCAATTATTAAGGAACGTAATATGATTTACAAAATTGCGCGCTTAAAGAATCATTTTGTGATTTGCTATCACAATGAATATGCGATACAACTTTCGCAACAATTCCGTGAGGCACATATTCCTTTTGTAGTGGTAGATCGCAATGATTCTTTGGAAGATATTGCACAGAAATATCATTATCCCTTTTTTATCAATGAAGATCCCCATACAGAAATCGCAATGTTAAAATGTCATTTATCTAGTGCGCGTGGCGTAATTACATTGTCTAATAATATCGCAGATAATATTGCACAAATCGCTTCTGTTAGGCTTTATGAGCGCGAATTGGGGAGGAAGCCTTATTTTATTATTGGTAATGCGGACAATAATGAAGACGAAGAAAAGCTAAAAAAGCTTGGTGCAGATTGCGCTGTCTCACCTTCAAAGTTATTTGCTCAAAGAGTAAATGCTATGGCAACGCGTCCAGATATGGAGAATTTGTTAGAACGTTTTGCTTATCAAAAAGACACTCCGCTAGATTTGGAGGAAATTATCGTGCCACGTTATTCATGGCTTGTGCTAAAGAAACTCAAAGAAGCACATGTGCGTGAGATTACACAAACTTCTGTTGTGGGGATTACGCAAAAAGATGGCAAATTCATTTCTATGCCTAATGGCGATACTCTCGTAACAAGCGAATGTAAATTGCTCGTGATTGGCACTTCGCATGGTGTGCGTTTAACCAAACAACTCATATCCAAAAAAGACAAACCAGAGGAGTTAAAATATGTTTAGTTTTTTCCCAATACAAGGTGGAATTGCAGCTGCAAAGGGCTTTTATTGTGATGGAGTTTGTGCGGGATTGAAAAGCAGTGGAGAACCTGATGTGGCTTTTATTTATGCAGATTCCTTGTGCGAAGTAGAAGCGATTTTTACTCAAAACAAATTTTGTGCCGCTCCTATTTTGCATTATCAAGAATATGATAAAAACTTCAAAACCAATTTCGTCTTAATTAACTCTAAAAACGCTAATGCACTCACGGGCGATGAAGGGGTTGCGAATGTTAAGGAAGTGTTGCAAAATCTCCAATCCCAATTTCCTATTACCCAAAATCCGATTATGAGTTCTACCGGAGTCATTGGCGTGCAACTTCCAAAAGCAAAAATTATGGAATCTTTTGCGAAGTTTGATTTAAAAAAGCAAGAGGATATGCAAGCTGCAAAGGCAATTATGACAACGGATCGTTTTAGCAAAACAATTGCTTTCGAAGTTGTATTAGAAGACAAAACAAGTTTTAAAATTGGAGCAATGTGCAAGGGGGCTGGAATGATTAATCCCTCTCTAGCGACAATGCTTTGCTTTATTGCCACCGATGCACAGATTCCAAAGTCTGATATGAAGGAGCTTTTAAGGCAAGCAGCGCAGAAGACTTTTAATGCAATTAGTGTAGATGGTGATACTTCTACAAATGACACGATTTTGCTTTTGAGTAATGGCAAAAGTGGGGCATACAATAAGGAAGCATTTGGTTTTGTTTTAGAAAAACTTATGCACAAGTTGGCAACGGATATTGTGCGTGATGGTGAGGGTGCAACTAAACTCGTTGCTTTTGAGGTTAGGGGTGCAAAAACAGCCCAAGAAGCGCAGAGGGCAGCCAAAGCCCTAAGCCAATCTTTATTAGTCAAAACTGCATTATTTGGTTGTGATCCTAATTGGGGTAGAATCGCATCTACTATTGGAGCAAGTGGAATAGAGTGCGACCCTAAGACATTAGAGATTTATTTCGGTGAAATCTGTGTCTATAAGCAAGGTATAATTTACTTTGATAGCGAGAATGAAAAAAGGGCTGCAGAAGTCTTGAAACAAGATTCTTTTAGAATTATTTGCGAAATTGGTAAGGGCACAGAATCTTTTGTCGCCTATGGGTGCGATTTGGGGCACGAGTATGTTAAAATCAATGCAGACTATCGTTCCTAAAAGAATTGAAGCAAGATTGCCTAAAATTTTATAAAAGTGGCAACTATTAAGGCAATTTTGTCTATAATTTGACAATAATTTATCTTTAAGGAGAGCTTATGTTACACGAATACCGCGATGAGATTAGTGTCCTAAAGCAAGAAAATGCGCATTTTGCTAAGATTTTTGATGAGCACAATGATTTAGACCAAAAGATTCAAGACATTTCAGAGGGTAGAGAGCACGCAACGAGTATGGAGCTAGCGGAACTCAAACGCAAAAAATTAGAGCTCAAAGATGAAGCGTATGCAATGGTGATGGAATACATCAAAGAAAATAAAAAATAATCCAAAGCCCTTTTATAAGGGCTTACCTCTTATTTAACTACTTAGGCTATTAAAACATTAGGAATAAGTCTTACAATAGAATTTAAAATACAGGAATGGCTGGTAACACGAATAAAACCTCTCAAAAAAAACTAAGTCTGTCTGGAATTTTGTGCTCCTGTGGTTTTGTATCTCTCTTGTCCAAATTTGTAGTTTTTCGTCTGTGTGTAGATATAATTAAATTTATATTCTGCTGCTTTTGTAAGTAAGACTAATTTTTCTTCACATAACCCTCTTAAAAAGTTTAACAACTAAAAAGATTTGCAATTCTAATATGATTTAAAATTGTATTAATTAAAAGGATTGATAATTTCACTTACATTGTTCTGTATTCGTGTATTATTGACTTCAAGGTCAAATATAGCATAGATAAAAACTCCTATAACAATACATAGAGGTAAAGCAATCAGAATTTTTTTAAGATACATTCTTTGAAAGTTTTGCCAAGGGTTCTCTTTAATGATTCCATTATAAGCTTTTGTAAAGGCTAGCTCTTCATCAATATCATATAATGGAGTAAGGGAAGAGGCTATATTATTGCAAAAAAGCAAAATTCTCTCCTCAACATCTTTATTGTTTGAATATTTGCCTTTATAACCTAACACAAGACAAGCATAAACAAATTCTAAGAAATCTTTATTTTTAGCAGGATTATTAAGCCAAGAAGATGTGATGTCATAAAAATTATCTCCTCCTAAAGTTTCATCAAATAAACGCACGGTTAAGGTATTATTCGCCCAAGAGCTATTCATAAAAAGCTCATTCTTCATTAACATTTCATCAATAAAAACACAAAGGCAATATCTAAGCCTAATAATGTCTTTTTCATCATATTCTTTTAAGGCACTAAGTTTGGAGCTCCAAGTCAAAATATTATTAATCATTTTTTCTCTAAGAGATTCTATGGTGCTTGTATCAAGTAAGGTTACCTTAGATAGCCTAAAACAGAGTAAAAGAATCTCTAAACAATAATCAACCACTTTATTATTTTTAAGACCACTTAAATCGGAGCTTAGAAGCAAGCTAAGTTCTTGCGTTTCTGCATTGGATTGTTCTTGCATTTTGTTTCCTTAAAACACTGCCCACATTTTTATGTCAGGATTTTTAATGTTATGGGTGAGGTAAATACTTATGACACTCTCTCCTTGAAAATATTTAAACAATTCGTCTTTTTTGTCTAGTTTATAATAAACATAGCCATTTAGATAAGGAATAGCTGAAGGAATATTTGGAATCTGAATAATATTTAACCCTTTAAGTTGTGTGGCTACTATGTTTTTAATTTTGCTTTACGTTTTGAAGTTTTTTAGTAAATATTCGTGATTGACATCAGCATTAATAGCTAAAAAAAGTTCAGCTTCTTCTAAAATTCCAGCATTATCAAATAACAAGTCATAGAAACCATTCCCATTGTCTATAAGTTTTGCCATTGAATATCTTGGAGAAGTAATTTTTGCAAATAGAATCTTTATATTATTAATTAAAGGAAAGAAGGTTTCATTTAAATTATCGTGTCGGTAAGGGATAAATTCTAAAAAAGAGTTTTCAACACCAAATGCTCCGAGTTCTCCCTGAAATTCAATAAGTTTTTCATATAAATATTCAGGATGTAGTTTATCTTTGTAGATAAGGTAAGAAAAAATTAAAAACCATTTTTTAAGAAGATTTAAAGACAAATAAGTGCTAAAATCTAAAGTGTTTTTTGTTTGGTCAATACCCTTAAAAATTTCCCCAAGTATTTCTTTGTGTCGCTTGATAGAATATAGTGTTTCTTCTAAAAAAGACTTGATAATAGAAAATTTATTGATATGAATACAAGTGGGAATAAAATTTTCTTCAAGCTCTATTTTTTTATCTGAATCTATGTTTTTAATTTTGGCAATAGGAATCTCCAGCTCATCAGGAGTTGCACTGCCTAAAATTCCAAGTTGTAGCCTTAGGCTTGCAACGGTTAAATTAATTTTTTCTTGGGTAAAGGTTGTATTTTGCAAATCTTTTTCATCTACTAGTTCCTTTGAAATATTCTCGTTATGGTCATCATAAATTCTTGAAGCAATAATGCTTCTCAAAGCGAGGTATTTGGAATTAGGAAAATTGTTTTGTAAGGCGACATCAGCGATACTAGCAGTGCCTACGGGAATCTTTAAGACTATAACTGAATTTTCTAACGATTCGTAATTGATTTCTAAAGATTCTGGAAGTAAATCTTGTTCAGGGGCATTAAAAACACTCCCATCTTTAGCGATTCCAGAAATCTTTTCTAGTGCAATCTTGCCTTGCATAAGCATTTCATTGGAAAATTTTAAATCAATAATTCCATAGAGATGGCTTGATGCTTCAATAGTTTTTACATCTATATTTCTCTGAAAATATCTTTCTTGTTGTTCAAAATGAATTTTATCAATATTTAAGCCATTAAACCAAGCAACTTTTAATTGATTTGCCATAGTGCCTTTATCCTAATCTAAAGTTCATTGAATTACTTTGATTCCTTCTTGAGTGATTTCAAAATTTAATGTTTTGTTGCTCCAGAATCCACTTGCATCTTTTGTGCTTACCCAAACTTTGGTTACTTTTTTGTATCATCATTAGCAAATAATGCTAAAATACCAATATAAGGCACTTCTTCATCTTCAACTTTTACGGCTATAATTTCACTCTTTGGAGCAATTTGCAGTTTGAGCGAATCTATTTTGTCTTTACCGAAGAGCACCATCTTCCCTAGTAGTCAAATCTTTATCACTTGCTTCTTTGAATTTTTCAATGTTTTTAAGTTTGTAAATGATAATAGTAAGAGGCACATCATCAGCTCTCTTATTGAGATTTGATTTTTCAATGTTACTAATTCTTACATCTACAGTGTTTGAGCAAGCTCCAAACAGCAAAAAGCATAATAAGAAAACGAAGAATTTTTAATTGAAATAATGGTAAATTTTATGGGATTGCAAGGCAATACATCGCAACTTCCCTCCTATATGCTTGATAAACTCTCAAGAAATGAAGATGGAGGTTCGGGATGGACACTATTTTTTGATTTTTTTAACCATTACATACTTTGGCTTTTCTTTGAAAGTGTGAGTTTAAAGAATTATCCTAGAGGTTTTAAAGAAGATTTCAGTGATTCTATTTCAAAAATTTTATTTTCTATGTTGGGCATTAATGATAAAGAAATTGCTAAAAATTATCTGCCTTTTGCGCCTCTGCTTTTAAGCTCCTCTCGCCCTAAATACTATATAGAAAAAGTGTTACAGAGTAATTTCAATTTGCGCAACAAATTGTATATTATTGAGAATCTTCCGCATCAGATTCTTATTGCTCCTTTTCAAAAAAACAAATTAGGTTTTAAAAATAACATTTTGGGTAAAAATTTTATTTTGGGTAACAAATTTCTTTCATATCAGAGCAAGATAGGTATTTATATCAAAGATATTGAATATTATAAAGCCATAGAATATTTACCCAATCAAAACAAGCATAAAGAACTCAAAGAAAGCATATTATTTCTTACAAATCATCAATTTTGCATTGATTTGTATTTGCGTATTAATCATAATGAAAAAATGAATTTTATCTTAGGCGATGAAAGTGTGGCAAAACTTGGTTGGGGGTTAGCATTGGGGAATTTTAAGAAAAAATACCATTTGATGTGTATCAAAATGCATGAATAAGAGTTTTTCACACCCGTAATTTTAAAAGAGACATTTAAAAACAATAAAAACTTCTATTCTTGAGATTCTACCTATTTTTTAATATATGGGTTATTTTTACACATTGAAAGATTTTTTATAATTTTACAACTTTAAAAATAATGTTTTTAAGCACGATTTCTTTACAATTAAACTTGTAACTTTAAAATTAAATTTTAGGAGGCATTATGCTTGAGATTAGATGGCATAGCCGTGCAGGACAAGGCGCAGTAACCGGAGCAAAAGGTTTAGCAGATGTGATTGCAGGAACGGGCAAGGAAGTGCAAGCCTTTGCATTTTATGGTTCAGCAAAAAGGGGTGCAGCGATGACAGCGTATAACCGAATTGATGAAAATCCAATCTTGAATCACGAAAAATTTATGAATCCAGATTATATTTTAGTCATTGACCCGGGTTTAGTGTATATTACAGACATTTGTGCGAATGAAAAAGATTCTACAAAATATATTATCACAACGCATTTAAGTAAAGAAGAATTTTTGAAATCTAAGCCAGAGCTTAAGGGTAAAGAGGTTTATATTTTGGATTGTATCGGGCTTTCACTAGAAGCTTTTGGCAAATCAATTCCCAATGCACCAATGCTTGGAGCGTTTTTGAAAATTTCAGGTGCGCTTGAATTAGAGTTTTTCTTAGAATCTTTTAAAAAGGTATTAGGTAAAAAACTTCCACAAAAAATTATTGATGCCAATATGGAAGTGATTAGAAAAGCATACAATGAAGTAAAATAGGAGTAAAAATGGATTATAAAGGCTGGAACGAATTTGAAGCAGGTTCAGTGTTGTTTCCTTTTGATAAAAGCGGAAATGAGATGGTGGAGAAGCACGCGGATTCTAGGAAATATCGTCAAGATAGTTCCTATATAGCAAGTGTGGCGCATTGGCGTGTAGAAAAACCCGTGCATAATGTAGAACATTGTATTAATTGTTATTTTTGTTGGGTGTATTGCCCAGATTCTTCAATCTTAGTTAGAGATGAAAAAATGATTGGCGTAGATTATGTGCATTGCAAAGGCTGTGGCGTGTGCGTAGATGTGTGTCCAACTAATCCAAAATCACTTTTGATGTTTAGTGATTATGAGAGCAATGAAAATGCACTTGCAAAATGGCCTCTCAAAGAAGAAAAGAAAAAGGATTAATAATGGCAGAAGTTTATGAATTACAAGAAGTGGAAGTTTGGGACGGCAATATGGCGGCAAGCCACGCAATGAGACAAGCGCAGATTGATGTTGTCTCTGCTTATCCTATTACACCCTCTACACCTATTGTGCAAAATTATGCAACTTTTTTATCTAATGGTTATATTGATGGCGAGTTTGTAATGGTAGAATCCGAGCACGCAGCAATGAGTGGCTGTGTGGGTGCAGCAGCAGCCGGCGGACGTGTAGCAACAGCAACGAGTTCTCAAGGATTTGCCTTGATGGTTGAAGTGCTTTACCAAGCTTCAGGTATGCGTTTGCCGATTGTGTTAAATGTTGTTAATCGTGCCCTTGCAAGTCCATTAAATGTTAATGGAGACCATTCAGATATGTATTTAGGACGTGATGCGGGATGGATAAATTTATGCACCTATAATCCACAAGAAGCGTATGACTTTAACCTTATGGCTTTTAAAATCGCAGAAGATTATGATGTCCGATTGCCTGTGATGGTGCATCAAGACGGATTCATTTGTTCTCATACAGCACAAAGTGTGCGCCCATTAAAAGACGCAGAGGCTTATAAGTTTATTGGTGATTATAAACCTAAAAATGCAATGTTAGATTTTGACCGCCCAGCGACTTATGGCGCACAAACAGAAGAAGATTGGCATTTTGAGCATAAAGCACAATTGCATCACGCAATTATGGATTCTACCAAAGTCATTGAAAGGACTTTTGAAGAATTTGCCAAATTAACGGGACGCAAGTATAATATCGTAGAAAAATATGATATGGAAGATGCAGAAGTTGCGATTGTAGCACTTGGCACAACGGTGGAATCTGCAAGAATTGCTGCAAAAGAAGCGAGGAAAAATGGCATTAAAGCAGGGGTTGTGAGCATTCGTTCGCTTAGACCATTCCCTTATTTAGCTTTTTGTGAAAGTTTAAGTAAAGTCAAAGCAGTGGCATTCTTGGATAGAAGTTTGCCAGCAGGTGCAATGGGAATGCTTTATAATGAAGGCGTTGCTTCTCTTTATCATGGTTCTAATAAGCCTGTTGTTAGTAATTATATTTACGGATTGGGCGGAAGAGATTTAACCCAAAGCCACTTGCAAGAAATATTCAAAGAGTTGCAAGCAGATGCAAAAGCGGGCAAGCTAACACACGCAACACAACAATTTATCGGACTTAGAGGTCCAAAACTCGGATTTAATTAAGGAGTGCGAAATGAGTGAAATTAAAAATTTGAAACAATATTCAAAAGCAAGTGAGCGATTTGAAGGTGCGCATCTTTTGTGTCCGGGTTGTGCGCATGGAATGATTGTGCGTGAAGTTTTGAATGCTACGAATCACCCCTTGTTGATTGCGACTTCTACGGGTTGTTTGGAGGTAAGCACAGCGGTTTATCCTTATACTTCGTGGGACACACCTTGGATTCATATTGGATTTGAAAATAGCTCTACGGCAATTGCGGGCGCAGAGGCAATGTATAAGGCATTGAAACGCAAAAATAGACTTTATAGCGACAAAGAACCTAAGTTTGTAGCTTTTGGTGGAGATGGCTCTACTTACGATATTGGATTCCAATTTATTAGTGGTTGCTTTGAACGTGGGCATAATTTTACCTATGTGTGTTTGGATAATGAAGTGTATGCAAACACAGGAGGACAAAGAAGTAGCTCCACTCCTTTTGGTGCTTCGACGACAACGACTCCAGCGGGACGCGTGAGTTATGGTAAAAAAGATAAGAAAAAAGACTTGCTTTTCATTATGGCAGCACACGGAGCTCCTTATGTCGCGCAAGTTGCTCCTAATAAGTGGAAAGATATGAGCAAAAAAATCAAAACCGCTATTGAAACAGAGGGACCAACTTTTATTAACGCAATGAGTGCCTGCACCACAGAATGGAGATTCCCTTCCAATCAAACCATTGAAATGAGTGATTTGGCAGTAGATTCACTCGTGTTTCCACTTTTTGAAATTATCAATGGAAGAGAATTGAAAATCACCTATCGCCCTAAAAATATCGTGCCTGTACGTGATTATTTGGGTGCTCAAGCAAGGTTTAAACATTTATTTAAGCCAGAGAATGAACATATCATTGAGCAATGGCAAAAAAATGTGAATGAATATTGGGAATATTTGCAACGACGCGAAGAAGCAAAAGTATAGAGTTATAAAGGCAAGGCTGAATTTACAGCTTTGCGATTTTGTAATATTTTGGGTTTGAGAGATAAACCTAACTGAAGTTATTTTTTAAAGGAAATAAAATGAAGCCAGAAAATGCGGTAGAGAGAGTAAAAAATCATCTTGCCTACAAATTAGGACAGGAGATGATAAAGAGTAGTCAGCGGGGGGGGGGGACTTTTATTTAGAATCTTAAAAGTCGTTAAAAATCATAAAAAAGAAATAAAAGCTTATCAGCGAGCAATTCAAGATTCCCCCCTCTTGAAATATCCAACTCTAAAGTCTTTAAAAGATTATCCTCAAGCCCTAGAGATTCAAAATCAACTTGGCTATCGTTTGGGAGAAGAATTTCTTAACGCTTGTAAATTTTGGTGGTGTGGAGGCTTGCTCTACTTTGTGCTTAGGATTCCAAAACTAAAGGCAGAGGCGAGAGTCAAATGGGAACTAAAACAGGCGAATGCAACGGTAATTACAAATCTGCAAAATCAAATCCAAAGAATCACGAATGTTCAAAACCTAATCAAGTCTGCTCTTTGCGATTCTAATGGAATCGGATATTTGGATTTGTGTTTGCAAAATGCTTATGTGCCAAGAAAATATTATTTTATTTTTTATCAATTACTTCACAAAACACAAGAATCTAAAATGCCCCTAATTTGCGTTGATGGCGGAGCACATAAAGGCGTGATTACAGACATAATTTTGCAATGTGGCGGGATATCTTATGCTTTTGAACCGAATATTTATCTTGCGGCATTTTTGCAAAAGAAATATCAAAAGAATCCAAATGTGGTTTTATATCCCAATGCGATTTCAGATAAGAATTACACAGCTCAATTTTTGGAATATGGGCTATTAAGTAATGGGAATCGTCTTGAGCATTGCGGTGACGGTAAGAGAGGCTATGCAGTGGAGGTGTTGGACTTAACAGAGATTCTTTGGGAGATTTTGAAGAGCAACCAACGCATTTATCTAGTCAAACTTGATGTGGAGGGTGCGGAGTTTGAGATTTTGGATAAAATCATTGAGCAGGGGCTTTGGAAAAGGATAGATTATATTGTGTGCGAAGCTCACGAGAGATTTTTTATTGATGGTGTGGAGAAAATGCAAAATCTTAACGATAAAATAAAGGAAAACAAAATAGAAAATATTTTATTAGATTGGATGTAGCAGCAATATTTTGCAGATTCGTAAATCCTCATAAACTTAATTCTTAATCAATGTTAATTTATTGCTTGAAAGATTCTGCATTTTGGATTAATTCTAAAATGCAAGCTGCAAAATCTTTGGAATCATTAGGACATTTTGCGACACGATAGTCTTGGATATTGTGTTTTTGTGCTTCAAGCTTATATTGATAAGAAAGCTCAAAATCTGTTTCAGAATTATCCATCGTAAAGGCAATAGGATAAATCAGTAGTTTTTTGTTTTGATAATATGGCAGAATCTCCTGTAAATTTGGTTCTAGCCATTTGATAGGACCAATTTTAGATTGGTAAGCGATTCTAATGCTTGCAAATTCTATTTTGTTTTTTGTTAGCATTGACTTTAGAATTTCAATATTTTCTAAAATTTCCTTTTGATAAGGGTCGCCTTTGGTAATATTTCTTTGCGGTAAGGAATGTGCGGAAAAAATAAGATGAAATTCCTTAGAATCCTTGTTATTGAGTGCCTCTAGGATTCGTTTTATAATCATATAATTATAGGATTCTTGTTGATAATAACGATTGACAATTTTAATCTTTGGCTCAAAATGATTTTCCTTTAAAGCGCGAAAAAAATCTTGCATTGAAGAAGTTGTTGTCGTATGGCTAAAATGCGGATACATACTAAAAAGCACGATTTCATTAATATTTTTTCGTTTAAGTTCTTGCACGATTGTAGTGGCAAAAGGCGGAGTATAGCGCATCGCATAAGTATAATAATATTGAGGATTGAGTTGTTTTAGTCTCTCACAAAGTGCAAAGGTATGTGCGACAAGAGGAGATTTTCCACCAATTTTTTGATAGTTGCTTTGGGATTCCTCTAAACGTTTATTGACGATAAAACTCCCAATGATTTTGCGCAAAAAATCACTTTTAATAGGCAAAATATAGGGGTCAGCAAACATATTTTGCAAAAATGTTTTGACTTCAAAAAGTGAATTAGGTCCTCCCATATTTAGAAGGACGATAGCGGTTTTATAATGAGATTCTAATGAGGTATTGTTAGATTGTGAATCTTGTATTGTATTGGATTCTAGCATTTGTGATTCTCCAATGCAGATTTATTCTTTGGTGCGTAAGTTAATCATACCGCAGAAATTTTTGCCCTGATAGACTTCTACACGGAAGATGCTATGTGCTTTGTCTAGGGAATATCTTTTGTCAATGTTCGTTTTATTGATTAAAATATCGTGCTCACTAATGACGCCCTTTTTGGAGTAGCCGATGACATTAATGCGCACTCCCTCTTGCTTGCGCACCAAGAAATCTTGTTGGAAATCCAAAGTCTCGCCGAAGTTTGCTTCTACCTTTTTGCCATCTAGCTCTATTCCTGTGGTTTGCAAACTGCATTGCATAGGGAAAACATCAGGTTTTAAAAGGCTGATTCGTTTGTGCCCGATATAAACTTCATATCCCTCCTTGACTTTTTTGACGCGTCCTAATGGGTGGGTGAAGTCAAAGACATTATTCTGTGATAAAAGTGGTGCGAAATTGATAATGCTTCGGATTCCGCTTAAATCTAATGTAACATTATGATTGATTTTTAAGCTGCCAAAGTCATTAACCTTTTGTGTGACATTTTCCAAGTTTAATTCAATCTTTTTTTCAAACTTAATGCCCAAAATTTCCATTAATGCTTCAATGGAGCTTAGTTGATAGAGTGTTTTAAGGGGTAATTCCGTGATATTTTTACTCGTTTCGATTGCTAGAGCGGGTTTTAAATGCGTGATAGCAAAAAATGTAAGGGAGTTTTGCTGCTCTTCGTCTTTGATTCTTGTTTCTGTGTTGCGCACACCAAAGGTGTGAAAATCATAGTGCAAACGTTGGTTTAGCTTGGATTCTATTTGCTTGGCAATGGAATCTAAATCCCCAAAAGGCACATTGTCTAAAGTCTTTTGGTCAATCACATAAGTTTGCCCCCAAGCTTTAGGGTTGAAAATAGAATTTTCCCATTTTTCCCGATAGAACCCGTGCCCATCGTGTAGATTAATGATAAAATCTACTTCTTTATTCGTGATAAGCTCTTTGATAGTTTGGACATTGTCGAAGTCTGGGTCATTGCGTTTAATAACTGCGAACTTGCGATTCATATCTTTATAAACCCCGCGTCTAAAGGCTAAAATACTATCTGGATTCAAATTTGGCACGACAATCACTTTGCCTTTCGTGATTTGATAAAAGTCCATTAATAGCGCAGGGGCAAAGAATCCACCCGGCTCATCTCCGTGGATTCCTCCAATGACTAATAATGTGATTCCATCTTGTTTGCCTTTTAATTCGTAAATATCAAAGGGGGTATTTTTTTTAGGAGTAGTTTCCTTTATTGTTATGTTGGCTTTTTGTTTTTTTGCCATTGCGATTCCATTTAATAAGCATACGCCAAGCAAAAGACAAATTAAAGTTTTTATGCTTTTCAAATTCTATCCTTGAGAATGTAGTGCGCCATTTCCAAGATTCTGTGCGAATAGCCCCATTCATTATCATACCAAGTCATAATTTTTGCCATATTTCCCCCAACTACAAAGGTTAAATCAAGTGCTACAATGCCACTCAAAGGGCAACCAATAAAGTCTTGCGAAACGCCGAAATGCGTATCTATTCCCAAAATTCCTTGCAGTTTATTAGTGGCTGCTTCTTTGAAAATTGCATTGATTTCTTCTTTGGTGGTGTTTTTGAGTAGGTTAATATTTAAATCCACCATAGAAACATTGGGTACAGGCACACGCACGCTATGTCCGTGTAATTTGTCCTTCATTTGGGGCAAGACTAAATGCAATGCTTTGGCTGCTCCGGTTGTGGTTGGAATGATATTGACTGCGGCTGCGCGGGAGCGGCGAAAATCATTTTTACGATGTGCTGCATCAATAAGATTTTGGTCGTTGGTATAACTATGAATGGTGGTTAAGATTCCTTTTTCTACGCCGAAAGCTTCATCAAGCAACATTATAACGGGAGCAAGCGCATTGGTGGTGCAGCTTGCATTAGAGATAATCTGCTCGCCTTGATAGTCTTTGTGATTTACACCTAGCACAAAAGTCTTGGTGTCATCTTTGGCAGGAGCAGAAAAAATCACGCGTTTAGCTCCCTTTTGCAAATGCGATTCTACTTCTTTTTGTGTTAAAAATAAGCCACTTGCTTCAATAACAACTTCTGCACCTAAAATATCAATTTCTTGTGGTGTTTTGCTCTGTGAAAAAGGAATCTTTGTGCCATTAAAAATCAAATGATTTCTTTCTTCGCACTGGATTTGTGTATTGTGATGAACAGAATCGTGTGTTAAGAGATAGCTTAGAATTTCTGGATTTGCAATATCATTAATGCCGACAATTTCAATCTTATCTTGCATTTCACAGAGTGCAACGCGCGCAATGCAACGTCCGATTCTGCCAAATCCATTAATGAAGATTTTAATTTTTTTCATTTTGTTTCCATAATTATTTAATAAAGGCAAAATTGTAGCATATTTAATGCAATTCTCAATAAATTTTGGATACAATTCCGCGTTTAATTTAAAATACAAGGATTACACAATGTCATTATATGATAGAAAACCCCTAAATAATTATGATGGTTATCAAGTGGATACAAATAATCAAGCTTTTGAGCAAAGTGATATTGCGCTTGTTAGTTTTGTAAAGCAAACTTACCAGCTTTTTGCAGGTTCTTTACTTGCGGCAACGGTTGGAGCGTATGTCGGAATCTCTACATTTGGAGATTTGGTTTCACAATACTACATCGGTTTTGTGATTTTAGAATTTGCTTTATTATTTGGCTTAATGTTTGCTAGGGCAAAAGAAGGGATTAATTTAGTCTTGCTTTTTGCTTTTACTTTCACAACAGGTTTAACCTTAACCCCGATTCTTAGTAGAATCTTAGGCTTGCCAGGTGGAGCAGCAATTGTAGCGCAGGCATTTTTGCTTACGACCGCAATTTTTGGAGTGATGAGTATTTTTGCCTTGCGCACAAAAAAAGATTTGGCAAGTATGGGCAAAATGCTATTTATTGCACTTATCATAGTTGTTGTGGGCTCTTTGATTAATCTATTCTTGGGGAGTCCGATTCTACAAGTCGCTTTAGCAGGAGTGGGGGCAATTTTGTTTAGTATCTTTATCGCTTATGATACACAAAATATCGTGCGCGGTTTGTATGATAGCCCTGTAATGGCGGCTGTTAGCCTCTATTTAGATTTTCTAAATTTATTCATTTCTTTGCTTCAACTCCTTGGAATCTTTAGTTCCAGAGACTAATCTAGGCTATCCTTTGCGCAGTTTGCGCATTATAGATGCCAACCTCAATCGCTTGCGCGAAGGGATTCGCGTGGTTGAGGATATTTTGCGTTATGGATTCCAGCATCAATCCTTTGCGCTTGATCTCAAGACACTTCGTCATCAATGTTCTTTAGAATGTTATTTGGAGTTGCTCAATACGCGTGATTCCGAAAATGATGTTTTAAAGCCCTCTACCAAAGAGGAACAAAATCGTGAAAATCTCCAAAGTGTTTTTATTGCGAATTTTAAACGCGCACAAGAATCTGCCCGCGTGCTTGAAGAGATTTTGAAGCTAGATTCCATTCAAGAGAGTGAGAAATTTAAGGGGATTCGTTATAGGCTTTATGATTTAGAGAAGCAAGTGCTTTTAGAAATTTTCAAATAATCTTTTTATTTTTATACCAGTTTGTTAGATGACGACTTTAGGAATATAAGCGTGCAAATGCACGAGAATCTCATAGGGAATCGTCCGAAATGCTTGGGCTAATGGGCGCACATCATTAAAAATACAGACTTCTTCTTGTGCTGATTCTATGCTGATACAATCCATAGAGGAACGAGGCAGAATTTTAAACCCTTCCGCGCTGAAAATCTCCATATCTTCGTGGATTCGGAACAATCCATCACCATAGCCAATATCATAAGTGGAGATTATCTTATCGTCTTTTAAAGTACTTGTGCCGCTATAACCAATTCTTGCGCCTGCTTTAAGATTCAAAGTAGAGATTCTTTGCGCAAAAAGTGCAGCAATGGGTTGGAGGTTTGGAGTAAAAAAAGCAGAATCTTGGCATAAGTAGCCATAGAATGCGATTCCAATGCGAAAGAGGTCATCTTGTAATTCTTGTGGTAAATGTTTTTGTGTTTCTTGAGTGCGAAAAGCACCAGAGGAATTTAAAGAGTGGAATCGTGGCTTGGGGATTTTATAATGCGCACAAAGCCGCAAAGATTCTTGCTTGATTGCCAAAAATTCCATATTTTGTGTGTAAAATTCGCTACCTAAATCATCACCGAATCCATTATGCGTGAAAATCCCCTTGAGATTCAAATGATTTTTGCTAATGATTTGAAACGCTTGGTTAAGCTCTTCCTTTGTGATTCCGTTGCGGTGCATTCCGCTATTGACTTTGAGTTCAATATTGGTATTTTTTGGATAGTTTTGTAGGGATTCTACGCTTGATGCGGAGAAATAAATCTTGGGGGATTGCAGTGCTTCTTTGAAAGAGGAATCGTAAGGCAATGAATAGGGATATAGAATCGTAATGTGATGAAAAAAGGGCGCGACATATAAGGCTTCGTGGGCATTTTTAACAAAGGCACTTGTGATATTGACGCGTTTAGAGAGTTCAGCAATTTCTTTGATTCCATGTCCATAGGCATTGTCTTTTAGGACAATAGCGATTTTTTCGGGGTTTTTCGGGGTGATAGTATTTAAAATAACTTGATAATTATGTAGAAACTTTTTAGAATCTATTTGTAGATAAGGCATCTAAGAAAACCCCCTCTCCAAGAGGGAAAGGGTTATTTGCTAGCTTCAGGAAGCTTAGAAATGTAATCTGCTACTGCATCAATATCTGCGTCAGTGAGTTTAAAGTTTTTCATGTTTGCATACATAATTGCTTTCGCACCACCATTATCCGCAGTTCCTGCTGCATAGCCGTTGAGTTGCTCTACCAATCTTTCTTTTGGCATTCCAGCGATGGTTACACCACCTTTACTTCCGGGAGCTACTTTTTCAGCATTTGCTCCGTGACACGCGACACATTTTTTATAAATTGCCGCACCATCACTTGCCATTAAACAGCCAGCTGCTAATACAATTCCTAGTAAAATCTTTTTCATAGTTAAACTCCTTTATGATTAAGATATTTGTAATCATATCTTTTTAATATAAAACCATTCTAAAAATTTTGCAAGATTTGTTGAAATTTTTTGCAAATTGTGAGTTTTAATGATTTTTGCTTGGCGTTTTATATGGAATCCTAAAAATTAGTGTTACAATGTCGCACAAATTATTCTTTAAGTTTTTTTAGGATTAGATATTTGAAAATATTTAAGATTTTTGGGACGACACTAGAGGCAAAAGCGCGCGTATTGGTGTTTAATATTGCTTCAGGGTTGCTTTCTTTGGCGGTTGTTTCCTATGTCTATTATTTTAGTTTAAAATACGATTATGATGTCCTTTTTGCTGAATATAGCCAATCCCTCATTAGCTTGGAGGGATTGCGTAAAAGTGTCAATGACGCCCAAGAATTATTAATAAGGGGTAAGGAAAGAGAGATTGTAAAGACTCAAGAAGCCATTATCACGCAATGGACGAATTATCAAAACTTACAGAGCAATCTTTTAAGCGAAAGTTATTTCACGCATTTTTTGTTAAAAATCTATTATCTTTTTGGCAAAGAAAACCTAAACTTGTACGAAAAATCTAATTTTAAAGAGAATCTTAATCATCTCAATAGCGTGATTAATGAATATCTTGTTTTGTTACAAAATGTTATACAAGAAATTCCCAATCAAGAGGAGATTTCCAAGCAGAGTGCAGAGAATCTTAATCAAGAAATTTCACGAATGATTGATGCAAGCTCGCGTTTCATAGAGATTAAAAAAGAGCGCAATAATACACTCTTTAGTGTTGTGCATAAAGTCGTTTTGGTGATGATGTGCTTGATTATGCTCACGACAATTTTGCTTAGTTTTTTGATTTTGCGCAATATCAAAAGTCTGTATGCAATGTCGGAGAAAAGAGTGCAAGAAAAGACTAAGGAATTACAGAATCTCAATAATTCTCTACAAGAAAAAATAGAACAAGAAGTGCTTGAGAGCCGTAAAAAAGACCAAATTATGTATCAGCAAGCACGGCTTGCGAGTATGGGAGAGATGATTGGCAATATTGCGCATCAGTGGCGGCAGCCTTTAAATGCGCTGATGTTGTTGATTCAGACATTTAAGGTGAAGTCCCAAAATGGAAAACTAACACAAGAATTTATTGATTTGCAAGTCAATGATGGCTTGAAAATTGCTAAGGCAATGTCCCAAACAATTGAGGATTTTCGTAACTTCTTCCATTCCTCTAGCGACAAAGAAGTCTTTAACCTAAAGGAAAATATCCAAGATTCTCTTTCGCTCGTCAATGCGTTTTTGAAACAAAATGAAATTAGCGTTACGGTGGATTGTCCAGAGCATATTGAGCTTTATGGCTATAAAAATGCCTTTTCACAAGTGATTTTGAATCTTATCAAAAACTCTGAAGATGTCTTAAAAGACCGCTTGATTTCTCCTGCTAGGATTTATATTGTCGTCAGTATGGAAAATGATGGAGCAATGAAAGAATTTTCATCTAAAGGTTGTGTTAAGATTCTCTTTACAGATAATGGGGGAGGTGTGAAACTAGAGGATATTCAGAAGATTTTTGAACCCTATTTCACAACCAAGCATAAATCAGTCGGCACAGGAATCGGGCTATATATGTCCAAACAAATTATAGAAAAACAAATGCAAGGTAGCATTGAAGTGCGGAATGTGCGCTATAATGATAAATTGAATTTATGCAAAGAAGAAGTATGTATGCTAGATTGTCCCGTCAAAGACGGCACTTGTGGGGCACAATTTATCATCACGATTCCACTTAGAAGTGAAGAGTAAGGAGAGAGTATGCTGTCAAAAAATGATGAGAAGATTTTAAAAAATTTAAAAGTTCTCTATGTTGAAGACGAAGAAGATATATTGAAATTTGCTTCTATGGTGCTTGAGGATTATGTAGATAAGCTTCTCATTGCGCGTAATGGGAAAGAGGCTTTAGAGATTCTAAAAAATGAAAATGTTGATTTGATTATTACAGATATTTTAATGCCCAAGCTTAATGGTATAGAGCTAATCCGAGAGATTCGTAAGAATCCGCTTTGGGATTTATCTGTCATCGTGGTAACCGCACATACAGAAACGCGTTATTTGCTAGATTGCATTGAGCTAAGAGTAGAGGGATATATTTTAAAACCAATTGATGTAGAGGAATTATTAAAAACAATTTTTCGTGCAACTTTGCCCAAATATCAAGCGAGTGAGTTGCGTGCTAAAAATGCTCTTTTGAATGCGATTTCTGTGTTTGTTGGTGGTAAGAAAATTGAGATTATCAAGTATCTCATTGAGCATAGCGATAGCGAAAATATTTTTTATGGTTCTTATGAGGATATTGTGCAGGAAGTAGGTGTGAGCAAGCCCACAGTAGTCAAAACATTTCACCAACTGATTGATACAGGTTTGCTTGTGCGTTTGAAAAACAAGATTTACAAATTTCAGCCCGATATTTCACAATACAAAGAGGAATCTTAAAAAAGGTGAGAAGTTGGATTATTTTAGGTGTTCTTGATTCATTAAAGATTATAATTCAGGCAAAAAGTATCAATAAGTTAAGATTAGTTTAAGAAAGCAGAATGGAAAATAGAAAAGATGTATTTTATCTCGCAGGTTATGATCCACGTAGTTATCGCTACTATTATATGCTTTTGAAGCGGAATCTCTATAAGCAAAACCATCTCAATGGATTAAATTTAAATCTTTCCCCTTGTAATCAGGAGAATAAGATTCCTTATTGCGTGATTTTTGGCGAACAATCTCAAGTGAATTATCATTTTTTGCAATGGGACGAGGTTGTTAAGAAATATTGGGCAAAAAACTTATTTGACTTTGTGTTGGATTTTATCTATTCTTTTAGATGTTATGTCCTCTCTGGTGTTATCAGAGATGTTGCCAAACAATCTAGGACACAATTAATTGCGGGATTGTATCCGATTTTATATTTCTGTTTGAGTTACGCACTTAGTTTTGTCGGAATCTTTTATTTGTTTGAAGCCATTCAATCGTGGAATCTTTTTGTTGCAATTGCCTGTGCGCTTCTTTGTGTATGGATTGCAACAAAGATAATTTTGTATCTAGGACAGAAGCTTGCAGTTTTTTGGTTGTCAAATATTTATGTTTTTTGTGCCAAGTATGCGACAGGCGAGATTGCGGAGGCGCAACTTCTGATAGATGAATTTAGTGATGTGATTGTTAAAACATTGCAAAAAAATCAAGAGACCAAAAACTATGAATTGATTTTCTGTGCGCATAGCGTAGGAACGATTCTATTAATTAGTATTGCAGCAAAAGTCGTTAGAATCGCACAAGAACAAAAGCTTGATTTGCGCACCTTTAAGATTCTGACACTTGGGCAATGTATCCCTCTTGCGAGTTTTCAAAGAGATAACCAAGAGTTTAAAGCTGACTTAAAAACTCTTGGCGATACACCTCTTGTGTGGTTTGACTTTACTGCTAAGATTGATGGGGCTTGCTTCCCTCTGCTTGATTTTTTTTGCGCCTCTGGAATTTCTACGAGATTCAAGCCGCAGTTTTTATCCCCTAGATTTCATCAGCTTTTTACTCCTAAAACTTACAAAAAAATACGTTATAATTGGTATTTAGCACACTTTTTATATTTATATTCTAATGAGATTTTGGGCGCATACGATTTTTTTAATTTTGTTGGTGGTAAAAATACTTTAGAATCCAAGATAAGGGGTGTTTAATGGGGCAATGTCCGTTTTTTCCTAAACCACATAAAAATAAAGCAAGCTTGCTTACAACATTTTTTCTCAAACGTCGCTCTTGGCTTGATGGATTGTATGAAAAAAGTTATAAGATGAAATCAGGACAAGTCCAAATGCCAGGATTCAATCTTTATATTGCCAATCACCCTAAAGATGTGCATCGTATAATGGTGGAGGAAGTGCGAAAATTTCCCAAAAGTAATTGGTTGCACCAGCTTTTAAAGCCCTTGCTTGGGGAAAGTATCTTTACAACGAATGGCGCAGTGTGGCAGAAGCAAAGAGAACTTCTGCGTCCGAGTTTTGAGCAGGCACGCATTACAAAAGTCTTTGGCTTGATGAGTGAAGCCGTAGAGGATATGATGAAAAAGCTCGCACTTTATCCTAATGGTGGAATCGTAGAGGTAGATGAAGTGATGACTTTTGTAACCGCTGATGTGATTTTTCGCACGATTCTATCGCAAAAATTAGATGAGGTGCGCGGAAAAGGAGTGTTAGACGCTTTTGTAGTGTTTCAAGAACAGACCGTGCATACAGCAATTCGTAAAATGTTTTGTATTCCAGAGTGGATTTCTTATTTGCTAGGAGAGAACAAACGCAAGAGGGCGGGGGAGACGATTCGTAGAGTTTTGGCAGAAATCATCAAACCGCGTTATGATGCGGTGAGTGCAGGGAATAAGAGCGAATACGAGGATATTTTAGCCTCATTGTTAGAAGTAGTAGAACCAGAAAGTGGCAAACGATTTAGCTTTGAGGAAATTTTAGACCAAGTTGCAATGTTGTTTTTGGCAGGACACGAGACTTCTGCGAGTGCTTTGACTTGGACTCTGTATATTTTGAGTATTTCTCCAAAGGAACAGGAAAAAGCCTATCAAGAAATTTGTGAAGTCGCAGGTGAGGAGATTCTAACTTTGCAGCATTTGCGCAAATTAAAATATGTCTCTAATATTTTTAAAGAATCTTTGCGTCTTTATCCTCCTGTTGGTTTTTTTGCAAGGACAGCAAAAGAGGAAGTCAAGATTCAAAACAAGCTTATTCAAGCAGGAGATGGCGTGGTAGTTGCTCCTTGGCTCATTCAAAGACACGAGAGTTATTGGAAAAATCCACACGAGTTTAATCCTAGTCGTTTTGAAGACAAAAGCGCGATTCAAAAGGATACTTATTTGCCCTTTGGAATGGGTGAGCGCATTTGTATTGGACAAGGATTTGCTATACAAGAGGCAATTTTGATTTTAGCCAATATTTTAAGAGCTTATCAGCTGAAATTGCGAGAGGATTTTGTCCCTGATGTCGTAGGACGTTTGACGATTCGTTCGGCAAATGGAATGCAGATTTATTTTACCAAGAGAAAAATTTAATGAAAGAAAAGTTAGCAGGCACTTTATTGCTATGCGCACTCGTTCCTTTGATGATTATTGGCTATTTGCTTATTGTGATTGTAGGGACTTTTGGTAAGGTTTCGCGTGTGCGGCAGGGAGTGAGGGCTTTAGACCACTTTGTCAATGCAACTTTATTTAATGGTTATGCGTGGGAATCTGTTTCTTCGCATGCGTGGCGCGAACGTGAAAAGAAATGGGCAAAAATTGTGATAAGAATTACAGATTGTTTTCAAAAAGACCATTGCAAACGTGCGAACGCAAGGGAACAAGCCATCATTGATTTGGTATTGAAAAAGCGTTTGAACGAACAAACGATTGGCAAACAATTATAAAAATTTACAATCACTTTGTGCATATAGAGGTGCAACGAGTAAAGCTTATTTAACTTGGCGGTGATTTAGTTTTATGGTTGTGGGGGGGGGGGATTTTAGATAATACTCCATAAAAACTACCATTGATTTGGTTGTGGTCTATAAGATATTTTCTAAAATTTGCGAAAAGTTGTTGGTTGATTTTAAACTTCTTTGCACCTCTCCAAAATTTATTTAAAGGCTCTTGAAAAGTTAGCCCCTCAAGATTATAAAATGCACTACCGCATACCTTTGTTGGACATTTGTGTAAAATGCTTGAAAGTCCGGTGGTGCTATTGATTACAATACAACCTAGTGCATTGTGCAGGAGGCTTGGTAAGTGAATATCGTGTAGATAAATCACTCTTTGACTGACATTGAACTTTCTTGCACATCGCTTGATAAAAATTTTGTAGTTTTTATATCCTCTATCCATTGGATGGTGTTTGATGACTAGGAAATGTTGGGGTTTTGAATGCTGCGCGAATGAACGAATGGAATTTTTTATGAAATTTTCAATTCTTTTAGGTTTAAAGTGGTTTTTAATTTGTGTGTCATTATGCACTTGTAGAATCAAAGCGAAGTATTGCTTTTTAGATTCTAAAACAAATTCAATATCTTCTTTTTCGCTCAATTTGTAGAGTTGTTTTCTAAAAAGCGAAAGAAACCAAGGAAACATTTCTAAACCACTTAAGCTACGATGGTGTAGCTTATTGTTGAAATAGAATCCACACCAAAAGGCTGCAAACCAATAAAGAAAAGAAAACCAAGCCATATTACCAAAGGAATGGATTACATTGTATTCTTTATAATTTGTATCTTCTTGTTTGGGTCGGTAGTTAAGAAAGACTCTTGGGTCTTTGGGAAGTGTAGAATTGGCATTGACACCTTCAACTTCCAAAGTAATAAAATTTGGACGAATATAACCCTCCTCAAAAATAAAGCAAGGAATTTTAAGAGTTTTGGCAACCTCAATCGCAATTTTATGCAAGGGGCGACAATCGTTAAACATCAAGGCTTTTTGGATATTATTTGCAAGATAGAATTGCTTGATAAACTCTTTGAAGCCTTTTAGGTCTCCGCAATAACTTTGTGCGCCCAAAGGAAAAAAGAGCAAATCTCCTCCATTGAAATTGAGTTTAAAGATTTGATTATTATTCTTTTTAAGTTTTTGCGCTAAATGATAAAAAAATGGTCCCACAGGTCCTTGCAAAAGTAGAATATTAGAATCTTTAAAGTGTGAAATAGCTTCTTCTAGCCGCATTTAGGATTCCACTTTTGCGTTTTTTAAAGGTCTAAGATGACTTTCGTAGCAATGGCAACTTGATACAAGATTTGTGTCAAGATACTTGTAACTTGCAATCCACGTCCTGTTTCTATCTCTGGTAATACAAGCACAGAATCTCCCGGCTGCATTGTCGCACCAGAATATCTACTATAACGTTCGGCTTTGCCATTAGCACGTATGACTAGAATCCTCTTTTTGTTTGCGCGCTCCGTGAAATCTCCCGCTAACTTAATGTAGTCTTGCAAGCTTTTCTTTGGCTCATAGGTGAAAGCTCCGGGCACTGCTACTTCCCCTTGCACCAATACAAGATTTGTTTGCGCAGGTATATTGATAATATCACCCTCTTCAAGAATCGTTCTTGTAAAGGCTTGTTTGTTTTCCAAGACAACCTGACCTTTTGGTTGGACATTTTTCGCGCGTTCAATAAATTCTAACACCATTTTAGAGTGGCTTGCACGCATATTTGCTTCTTGAGCGGTAACTGAAGAAGAAGTGAGGGCAAGCGTTTCAAGTTCTTTGAGTTGTGCTTCTATGAGTTTCTTTTGTGCTTGTGCGACACTTATGCGGTAGAGTTGGATTGCGTCTATATTGGATTGAGCGTTGGGTTTAAGTTTTAAGACGACTTCAGCCAAACTCGTTCCCTTTTTGACAACCATAGAGTGCAAACCACTATGTTCTCCCTCTATGGTAATATGAATATTGTCTGCATTATAATCTGGACGAAATTCCACTTCATCACCCACTCTTAAGAGCACAGATTGGAAGTCCTTTTTGCTATAAGAGGCTATATCTATCGTATGGTTGGGCAAATAAGAACGCACAACTGCATTGGTTACAATTGGTTTTGCTCCTGCTGTCATTGCTAAATCTTGCAGTGTTTTAATGCTATCTTTGAGCTCAAATCTAAAGGGTTTTTGCACATCACCCTCTGCAAAGGCATAGCTTTCAACATTTTTGACCAAAATAACATCACCTGTTCGAAAGGGGAATAATTGCATTTTGCCATTAAGGAGAAAGTCGTATAAATCAACATTTAATACGATTTTATTGTTACGCAAGATTTCAATATCTCTAAAACTTCCGTATTCTAAGTTAATGCCACCGGCTTTATCCAAGTATTGCACAACAGAATCCGAGCTTAACCCCTGATAGAGTCCGGGGCGATTGACATTTCCGGTAACAAAAACTGAAACATTTTGATAGACATTCATATCTGCATAGACAAAAACATTTTGTTTGTAAATTTTAGCAACACTTGATTTTAAAACCTTGACTAAATCCCCATTTTTGACGCCCAATAGATTGACTGCGCCCACACTTGGTACAAATACATTGCCTTGTGAATCTACCATAAGCTCTTGTTGAAATTCTACTGCTCCCCACATTCTGAAATTGATTTTATCACCCACTGCAATTTTATAGTCTGGATTATAGAGTGATTGAGAGGCTTGCGTGAAGTTGCCATTAAACAAATGCGCACCAAAAACTAAAGGGAGTTGAGGCAACGTAGGATTCTGCGTATTTGTAGTCATATCGGCTTGCTGGGTTTGAGTTTGCATCATCTGATTCGTGTTTGCTTCTTGCGAAGTTTCTTGTGTTTGATCTGGTATTTGGATATTGGTTGAAATAGATGAAACATCAACCGCCTCTGCAAAATATGTGAAAAAAAGACAAATGAATAGTGTTCGAATAGATTTTTTCATTAGTATTTATGCTCCTCTATAATCATTACGATGAGTTTGATGATACCATAAACCATAGACAGAATCACAAAAATAGTAATAATATTATATAGTTTTTTGGGATACTCTGGTGATTGTGGTTCATTTGCATTTTGAATCACCACGAGTTGTTTGATTTTGCGACTAGATTCTATTCTTGTTGTTTCAATAGAAGTGAGTGCCACAGTATATGTATCTTGAGCGAATTGCGCCTCAATCGTCAAATCTTGAAATTTTGCTGCCAAATCATTGAGTTGTTTGGAGTTGCTAGAGGCAACGATTTTGGAAGTTTCTTTGGCTAATTGTTGTTTTAAGGCATTGACTTCGGATTTTAACATCACAATTTGTGGTGCATTTTCGTTAAGATAGGTTCGCATAGTTGTTAATTGTGTTTCTTTTTCGGCAATTTTGCTTTCAATTCCTGTGGTTAGGTTGGCTTTAGCTTCGGCTTGTTTTAGTGGGTCAAAAACGCCATAACGATTTTGGAAAGCTAAAAGTTCATTCTTGGCAGTTTGCAAACGCGTTTTTGCTTTGAGAAGTTCTTGTTCGGCAAATATCATTTGTTCTCTCGCCGCACTATGCGAAATCTCATTAACAAAACGTTCCGATTCCTTTAAGATGGCTTGCGCAATCGTCTGTGCATCTTGTGGAGAGAATCCCTCCACATCAACTTGTAATAAACCTGAAGCATCATCAAGCGTGATTTTCACTCTATTTTGATAAAATCTTAAGAAATCCTCCTGACTTGCGTTGCTAGGCAATATAAAAAATGGGTCTTTTTTTTGGGATTCATAAAGTGTTCTAAGTTGGATTTCTTTATCAAGGATATTGAGCATATCAAGTGAGTGGATGTATTGTTTTAAAAACAGCACATCTTCCCTCGCTCCGGAATTTACTCCCACCAAGGAGGCTAATCCGCTGATAGGTGTAATATCATTGTTGATAGAGCGGACACTTAAAGTAATAGAGCTGACATAGCGATCTACTGCAATCACTAAGTAATAGCAAATTACAAAAAGCATCAGCAAATAAACAACTTTGAAGCTTTTAAAGAATGGAGAAGCTTTCTGTAAGCTAGGTCGTCGCATAAGAGATTTTAAGGAAGCCATATTTATTTCCCTTGATATGCCTTGATGCCTTCATCAACATCATCATAAACTTTTACCATGCCGTCTTGAAGATGAATGATTTTATGACACCATTTTTTGATTTCTGAAACACTATGAGAGACTAAAATTACTTTGGAAGTGCTTAGCTTTTCTTGATATAATTTTTCACTTTTCTTTTTGAAAGCAGGATCTCCTACTGCTCCTGCCTCATCAATCAAATAATAATCAAAGTCAAACGCCATACTCATTCCAAATAAGACGCGTGAGCGCATTCCTGATGACAAAATACCGCTTGGTTCATCAAAAAATTTACCAATTTCAGCAAATTCCTCCACAAAAGCAATTTTCTCCTTTAAAGCATCTCCTTTATAACCATAAACGCGTGCAAGAAATTTGATATTATCTTTCGCACTAAGTGTCCCTTGAAAGAAAGAGCCAAGCCCGATAGGGAATGAGATTTTTTTATCCGTGATGACTTTGCCTTTATCGGGCATATCCATTCCACCCAAGATTCGCATTAGGGTAGATTTACCCGCTCCATTGCGCCCCATAAGCCCAACGCTGCAATCATCAGGAAATTCAAAGGTAAAATCTTTAAATACATAATGTCTGCCTTTGTTGAGCGGATAAGACTTGGTGATATGGTCAAGTTTTATCATTTGATTTGTCCTAAATATTTATAACGAAAATAATAATACCAAAGTCCAATAAAGAGCAGAATAATTGTAAAAGCAAAAGGGTAGAGAAAGCCAATCCCTTGCGTTAAAGGATAACCAGAAAAATAATTACTCCTTAACATTTCCAAAAATTGTAAAACAGGATTGTAGATTAGAATCTCTACAATGCGGTTAGGCAGAATCCAAAGCGGGTATAAAACCGCAGAGCCAAAGTATAAAATATTGATTCCATAATTAATAAAGATTTTTGCGTATTCTACTTCTGTATCTAAAAAAGCTAGGCAGACACCTAATGCAAACCCTAAAGAAGCTAAACCAAGAAACGCAATGAAAACTTCTAAAAAGTTTATTGGTAGAATTGGTAAATCCAAAATCCAGCCAAACCCAATGATAAAAAGAATGAAAATTGTAAAATAAATGCAGATTTCAAGCAGTGCGCGCGCAATAAAAATGTGGATAGGCTTGACAGGTTTGTAAGCAATTAAGGCACGATTGGCTTGCACTCCAGCCATAATTTGTGTAACAATATTTCTAAACATAAAGAATGGCACAAAGCCTGTAATCAAAAACATTTCTACGGGAACTTGTGGGATAGATCTTGCACGAATCATTACAAAAATAATAAGAAAAAAGATGATATGTGTCATCGGCTCTCCAATGACCCAAAAATATCCCAATCGTTTATTTTTGCCAAAACGTGTTTTTAATTCCCGCAAAAATAATGCTTCTACAACGTGTGTCATTCTCTAAACGAATCCTTTTTCTTTAAAAATAAAATCGCCAAAATACTTAAGTAAATATAGTGCTAATTGTAAAAGAAGTTTGCTTGAATTAAGCATAAATTGACAAAAAAAATAAAATTTGTTATAAGTGGTTACAAATTATCAAATAACATAAATTTTTCAATTTTTGGTGCGGTATGGTTGTAAATAAGATTCTGCAAATCACTATTTTTATGCTCGTATTAATGTCTAATCTATGGGGAAATAACTCTAAAAACAATCCATTAGATTCTTTGGAGTTTAAAGGGGGTGAAAATCTTAAGGTGCTGATTTTAGACGAAAAGATGCAGACACTAGAAGTAATAGAAGTTAATCCAATAGAAACGAATCAGCTGACATTAAAGATTCCAAAAGATAAAAAAATTTATGTTACTTTCATAATGCCACAAGAGGAAGAATCCGCTGATGTGCAAGCGAACTCATCAGATGAAATCTACCAAAGTCAGCTTATCTCTTCTTTAAAGCGAGAATCTCTAAGTCAAGATTCCGATATGGATTTAAAGGATACACAAACGATTTTTTCTGATAAAAAAACACTCTATGAAGGGCGATTTGAACGCAATAAATTTATGGGGGAATTATTGGGCTTTGAACCTTATAAGTTTAATTATATTATTCCTGCGAATGTGAGCAGTGCTAAAGAACCAAATCAACGCAAACAAGTGGAGACAAAATTTCAAATCAGCATCAAAAAAATGTTATTAGAAGATTTGTTTATGCGGGATTTGGATTTGTATTTTGCTTATACGCAGCAGAGTTTTTGGCAGCTTTATGATAATTATGATTCGCGACCTTTTCGTGAAAGCAATTATGAGCCGAGCCTGTATTTGAGTTATTTTCCAAAAGATAACCAATGGTTTTTTGACCATATCAATTTTGGCTATTTACATCAGAGTAACGGAGGGGATTTGGCGAACTCACGCAGTTGGGATAGACTTTTTGCCGAAGGAATTTATAGTTATGAAAATTTTATTATGGCTTTAAAGACTTGGTATAGAATCCCAGAAAATGCAGAAAAAGATGATAATCCAGACATCACGAAATATCTAGGATATGGTGAATTATCCTTTGCATATTTATGGGATAAACATCTCTTTAGCGCAACTTTGCGCAATAATTTGCGACAAGAAAATAAAGGTGCGATTTTGTTAGATTATTCCTATCCGATTTATAAGAATCTCTATCTATATTTGCAATTTTTTAATGGATACGGGGAGAGTCTGCGGGATTATAACAATTCTATTAATCGTTTTGGCATTGGGATTTTGTTTAATCGTTAAGAGGATTTGGAGTAATTTTAATGGTGGCCACGACTGGACTTGAACCAGCGACCACTACCATGTCAAGGTAGTGCTCTACCAACTGAGCTACGCGACCAAATATTGAATAGAAATGCGATTCTATCACGACACACTTTTATCTTTTCTTAAAAAAGTTTGATAAAGAATCAAAAGAATCCCTAAATCAATCATTACATCTGCGAAATTAAAAATGGCAAACTCAAATTTATAATGCCAAAAAATATAATCTACCACCCCACTATGAATGAAGCGGTCTAGAACATTAGAGAATCCTGCTCCAAAGATGATTCCAAGTGCGAGAGAATGGGATTGGATAAGTTCTTGATGTTTCCATAAATAAACCAAGATTCCCCCTAAAAGTAGAATTTGCAAGAATTTCAGCCAATCTCCCAAGAATGCAAACATAGAAAATGCCACACCTTTGTTATAGACTAAAAGAAGCGAAATAAAATCGGTGTAGTAAATTGTATCACCCGCTTGATAGCCTTGCAAAATAAAGCTCCATTTGATAGCTTGGTCTAATGCAAAGATAGCAAGCATTGCTAGTGCGAAATTAAGCCATTCTTTGCGATTAGCTAACAAATTTTACCCTTGAAATATGCTTCGCACTCTTGCATCATTTTTTCTAATTTTTTAATCTCTTTACCCTCTAGTAGAATCCGTAGTTTGTTTTCTGTGCCACTATATCGGATTAAATGTCTAATATTGTAGGATTCTATGGTTTTTAGTAAAGTATTATAATCCTCTAAGGATTCTAATGCAGGCTTAGAATCTACATTTAAGTTTTTTAGAATTTGTGGATAGAGTTTGAAGCAATCTAGGGCTTTAGACGCAGGTTTTTTGGATTTTAAAATGTAAGCAATTGTTTGCAAGGCACTGACTAAGCCATCGCCTGTTTTTGCGAAATCGCTAAAGATAATGTGTCCGCTTTGCTCTCCGCCGAAGTTTAAATCTTGTGCGAGCATAGATTCTAGGACATATTTATCTCCCACATTAGAACGTATTAGCCCGATTTTATGCTCCTTTAAGAACTCTTCTAAGGCATAATTACTCATAATTGTTGCGACAGCAGTGTTGTTTTTGAGTGTTTTGTTTTCTTTGGCGGCAAGTGCCAAAGTCCCGATGAGTTTGTCGCCATGCACAACCTCCCCCTTCTCATCTACTACGACAAGCCTATCGGCATCCCCATCTAGGGCAAACCCAATATCTGCACGCACTTTGCGCACTTCTTCTTGGAGCATAAGAGGTTGTGTCGCACCACAATTTTCATTGATATTGAAACCATTGGGCTCATCATTAATGACAAAGACTTCTGCGCCAAGCTCGCTAAAAATCGTTGGTGCGACTTTGTAGGCTGCGCCATTGGCACAATCTAACACAACGCGGATTCCGTGTAAAGATAAGTCTTTGGGAAAGGAATTTTTAATATGCACAATATAGCGTCCCACGACATCGTCAATTCGCTTGCTAGAGCCGACTTCTTTTCCACGTTTTTGTGCATTTTCAAGTTGGTGTGAATCGTTGTAAATGGCTTCAATTCTTTCTTCGTCTTTTTCGTCAAGTTTGTATCCACTGCGTCCAAAAAATTTAATGCCATTATCCATAAAAGGGTTATGGCTTGCACTAACCATAATTCCGCCATCGCAGCGCATATCTTCTGTGAGGTAAGCAATCGCAGGGGTTGGCATTGGACCGATTTGTATCACCTCATACCCAACAGCTGTAAGCCCACTTACAAGAGCATTTTCAAGCATATATCCACTGCGCCTCGTATCTTTGCCTACTAAGATTCTATTTGTTTTAGAATGTTCGCGGTAATAAATTCCCGCCGCGATTCCAAGCTTTAATGCGCAAAATGCGTCAAGTTTCACTCCAGCCTCGCCTCTTACGCCATCAGTCCCAAAAAGTTTCATCAAAATACCTTTTATTTGCTTTTAATAAAAAATTAGATAAAATTATAGCTTAAAAATTTTATAAAAGGATTAACACTTACTATGGCAAATCACAAATCTGCACAAAAACGTATTCGTCAGACAAAAGTGCGCACAGAACGCAATCGTTATTATAAAACAAGAATCAAAAATATGACGAGAGCCCTAAGTGAAGCAGTTGCGGCAAAAGATATTAGCAAAGCTCAAGAAATCTTTAAGCAAATTAATCAAAATTTCCATAGCTATGTCAGTAAAGGAATTTTGACAAAAAATACCGCAGCGAGAAAAGTTAGTCGCCTGAATGCTTCAGTCAAAAAACTTGTTTTAGCAAACGCTTAAATTTGCGTTTGCGATTCTTGCTAAAGCCTACTTTAGAAGTCAGTTGATTTTTATTCTAGTTTCAAGTTTCTTAAATGTTAGCTTCTAAACTCCAGCCTTTTATTAATCATTATGATGAAATTAGCAAATTGCTTGTCCAACCAGAGATTCTAAAAGATATTAAACGCATTACAGAACTTAGCAAAGAACAAAGTGATTTAGAAGAACTCGTGCAAAAATCACGCGAATATCTAAAGAATCTCCAGACTATTGAGGACAATAAATCTTTGTTGGACGATAAGGATTTAGGGGAATTAGCAAAAGAAGAAATCAAAGAAGCGGAATTGCGCAATGAAATTTTAGAATCAGAGATTAAGATTCTCTTACTTCCCAAAGACCCCAATGATGATAAGAATATTTATTTGGAATTGCGTGCGGGAACAGGAGGAGATGAGGCGGGAATTTTTGTAGGCGATTTGTTTCGCACCTATGTGCGTTATGCGGAGTTAAAATCGTGGAAAGTAGAAATCATTAGCTCTAGTGAAAACAATGTCGGCGGATATAAGGAAGTGATTGCGCTCATTAAAGGCAAAGGGGCATATTCTAGACTCAAATATGAGGGGGGCACACACCGTGTGCAACGCGTGCCAGAGACGGAATCGCAAGGACGCATTCATACTTCCGCCATAACGGTCGCAATTATGCCCGAAGTTGATGATGTAGAAGTTACGATTAATCCCAATGATTTAAAGATTGAAGTCTTTCGTGCTGGTGGGCACGGAGGACAATGTGTCAATACTACGGATTCTGCAGTGAGGATTACACATCTTCCCACAGGCATTAGCGTATCTATGCAAGATGAGAAATCTCAACACAAAAACAAAGACAAGGCATTAAAGATTTTAAAAGCTAGAATCTATGAAGCAGAATTAGAAGCACAAATGGAACAAAATGCCCAAGAGAGAAAATCTCAAGTAGGGAGTGGCGATAGAAGTGAGCGTATCAGGACTTACAATTATCCACAGAATCGTTTGACAGACCATCGTGTAGGTTTGACATTGTATAGCTTAGAAGAGATTATGCTAAGCGGTAATTTGGATATGGTGATTGACCCGATTGTGGCGTATTTTCAAGCGGAGGCTTTGCAAAATAGCGGAATTGCCTAAGTTAAGTTGAGGTAACGCCGAATCTAGGTGCAACAGAAAGCTTAATTTAAGTTTTGTTTTACTTAAAAAAGATATAATTATACCTCTTTTTAACTAAGGACAGATGGGTGAGTTGGCTGAAACCACATCCCTGCTAAGGATGCGTAGTCGCAAGATTACCGAGAGTTCGAATCTCTCTCTGTCCGCCACTTAAATCAACTTTTACATTTCCAATCACTTTAAATATATCGGCAGTTACATTATTATTGCAAAGAGTCTCGCATTTGTTCATTTTATTGCACCTGTGCTCTCATAAGAATGAAGTAATTTGTAATTTTGCGTAATTTGGATGGAATCTTAAGGTGTAATTATAGATTGCCACAGCCTTTTATAAAGGCTTAGCAATGACAGCAGAATATCCAGCAGAATTATGGATTGCCACGAATGCCACGCATTCTCGCAACGACTGAAGTTGTGAAATTAAAAACCTGCAAGATTATAGATTGTTGCGATTCTATTGCATAGAATCTCGCAATGATAGAGGGATAGAAAGACGCTAGGATACGGATTTTTTGTGCACAATTGTAGAATCTCATAGGAATGCAAGAATTTGGATAAGATAAAAGAGAATGAAAAATAAATATAAGAATGGTCGGAGTAGCGGGATTTGAACCCACGACCTCACCCACCCCAAGGGTGTGCGCTAGCCAGGCTGCGCTATACTCCGACTTAAGAAAGATAAATCAAGTTACTATGGTAGCTAAAAAATATTAAAAATAAAATGAAAATAACCAAGATTCCACCCCAATTTTTAAAATCAGTGGAGTGGAATCATTAATTATTCTATGCGTGTTTGGATAGAATCATTTTGTGCATAAAAAATCACTTGATTTCCCTCTTTGATTTTACCCTCCAAAATCAAATCTGCCAAGCGGTCTTCTATTTCCTCATAAAGTGCGCGTTTAAGAGGTCTTGCTCCATAAGTTGGGTCAAAGCCTATCTTGGCAATCAATTCTTTTGCGCTTGGCTCAAGTGTAATGCGAATCTCTCGCTCCTGCACTTTTCTCTCTATCGCCTTAAACAAAATATCCACAATATGTGTGATTTGCTCTAATCCAAGCGGATTAAAGATGACAATATCGTCTAAGCGATTTAAAAATTCTGGTTTGAAATAGTTTTTTAACGCGTCCTTAACTGCGTTTTCGCGGCTCTCTTCCTCTTTTAACTCCATAATTGCGCTGCTTGCGATATTACTTGTTAAAATAATAATCGTATTTCTAAAATCAATCGTAACTCCTTTGTTATCGGTCAAGCGTCCGTCATCAAGGACTTGCAAAAGCATATTAAAAACATCGGGGTGAGCCTTTTCTATTTCATCAAAGAGCACGACACTATAAGGTTTGCGGCGCACTGCCTCCGTGAGTTGTCCTCCCTCTTCATAGCCTACATATCCCGGAGGTGCGCCCACAAGGCGACTTGCTGCGTGTTTTTCCATATACTCGCTCATATCAATGCGTATGAGATTCTTTTCGCTATCAAACAAGAATCTTGCGAGTGTCTTAGCGGATTCTGTCTTGCCCACTCCTGTGGGTCCTAGAAACAAAAAGCTTCCAATCGGGCGATTAAACTCACTCAAGCCCGCCTTATTGCGTTTGATTGCCCTTGCAATCGCGTGCAGTGCCTTATCCTGCCCTATGACATCTTTTTTTAATTCCTCTTCAATGCCTAGAATCTTGTCTTTTTCATCTTGAAGCATTTTTTTGATTGGAATCTGTGTCCATCGGCTAATCACTGCGGCAATAGATTCTGGCAGAACGGCGTTTTTGAGCAGAGTGCCTGCCTCTTGCATTTTTCTCCATTTTTCGTTTTGCGATTCTAATTCTTTTTCTAATTCTGGAATCTTTCCATAGTCAATTTCAGCGGCTTTGTTAAAATCGCTATTGCGTTTGGCAAGGGAGCTTTCTGTCCTTAGAGAATCAATTTTGATTTTAATGTTTGCAATATCATTAAAGACTTGTTTTTCACTTTCAAATTGCGCTTCTAAGCCCTTTTTCTTTTCATTTTTGTTCTCAATTTCTTTTTTGATTTCTTCAATACGCATATTATTTTTGTCGCTTTTTTCCATTAAAAGAGCTTCTTTTTCCACTTGCAGTGATTCTATTTCGCGTTTGACTTTTGCTAGCTCACTTGGTTCAGATTCAATTTGCATTTTGAGTTCTGCGGCTGCTTCATCAATCAAGTCAATCGCCTTATCGGGTAAGAATCTATCCGTAATGTAGCGGTTTGAGAGTTTTGCAGCTGCGACAAGCGCGCCATCAGTGATTGTAACATTATGGTGTGCCTCCAATCGTTCTTTGATTCCGCGTAAGATCTGTAAAGCCTCATTGACATTGGGTTCATTGAGGGTTACGGGTTGGAATCTACGTTGTAAGGCAGCGTCTTTTTCAAAGTATTTACGATATTCCTTAAGAGTGGTTGCGCCAATTGTGTGTAATTCTCCTCTTGCAAGTGCGGGTTTCAGGATATTAGCCGCGTCCATACTGCCCTCACTTGCGCCCGCTCCTACAATCGTATGGATTTCATCAATGAATAGAATCACATTACCACTTTTTTTGACTTCATCTATGACTTTTTTCAGCCTATCCTCAAACTCCCCGCGATATTTTGCACCTGCAATTAAAGCACTCATATCTAAAGCAATGACGCGTTTGTTTTGCAAGGAAGTCGGCACTTCTTTTTTGACGATTCTTTGTGCAAGTCCCTCTACTACTGCTGTTTTACCCACGCCCGGCTCTCCTAGTAGAATCGGATTGTTTTTGGTTTTGCGAATGAGGATTTGCATCATATGTGTAATTTCCTCATCTCTGCCAATCACAGGGTCTAGCTTGCCCTCTAAGGCTTTTTTGGTCAAATCAATACCAAATTTTTCTAAGCTCTCTAAGTTTTCGTCTCCGCTTTGCGAATCAATTTTAGCCCCCGCACGCATTGTTTCAAAAGTTTTTTTGAGTTCGTTTATATCTAAATATTTGCTAAAGAGCTGTTTAATGGAATCCTTTTGCAAAGAAGCCAAAATAAAAGTGTCTAATGCGATATAAGAATCTCCATTACTAGTTGCTAAGCCATCTGCGAGATTTAGAATATCGCTAAGATTGCGTGAGATTTTTAGACTCTCTTTTGCTACTTGGCTGCTTTTTGGCAAATTGCCCGCAAGGCTTTTTGCTTCAAGTTCAACCGCAGTTTTGTCGCAATTTAAACGATTAAGAGCTTGATTAAGCAAAGAATTTGTGTTTGTGAGCATTGCCCAAAAAAGATGGATAGGTTCAATTTCTTGATTTTTATTGTGTAGAGCCAGAGAAGCCCCTTGCTCTAAAGTTTCTTGTAGGGTATTGGTTAATTTTTCTAAAATATTCATAAAAGACTCCTTGTGAGTTTGGATTAAATTTCTCAAAATTATATAACTTTAGTCTTATATTGTCAAGTTTCATAATGATAAATTACTAAGATTTTCTAAATAATTTTACTAAGAATTAAAGGGATTCCGTCTTGGAATCCCAAAAAGAAAGAAATTGTATCGTGAAAAGTTAGGAGGAGATAAGATGATTAAAATTTGTTAATTGAAAATCTCATACTAGAGATTCTATTATTTTGCTACGATGCTAAAGATTCTCCCGCTGCGATTAATGAGCATACGTTTAGTTTGTCCTTTGTAGCGATTCATTGCGTCTTGGAAACTCTTAATGTCGCTAATCATAAAGCTTTCAATTTGGATAATAATATCTCCACTATTGAAGCCCAATTCTTCCGCCCTGCTATTGGCTTGGACATTCGCAACAAATACTCCTTGAATATTGTTTGGGATTCCATATTTTGACTTAATGTCTGCACTCAATGCGCTAATTTCAAGCCCTGCAATTCCACTATTTTCTTTCGTGCTTGTTTTTTGTGCTTCATTGGGTGTTTTCGCAAGCGATAGACTAAGAGTTTGCTCCTTTTTGTCCCTAAGAATCGTTAGCGTTACTTTTTCTTTTGGATTAAAAGTACCGATGATATTTTTTAAATCTGCTGCGCCTTTGATTTCTTTATTATTCACCTTGATAATCAAATCCCAGACTTTTAAGCCGCTTTTATCCGCAGGAGAATCTTTTTCAATCCCAATGACTACCGCACCTTTTTGGTTTTTATATACTTCTTGCAAATCTCCGCTGACATCTTGAATACTAACACCCAAATATCCGCGTTCAATCACGCCATCTTCAATCAGTGCTTTAGAGATGCGTTTAACCATTTCTGATGGAATCGCAAATCCGATTCCGTGATTTCCACCTGTGCGAGAGAGAATCGCCGTATTGATTCCAATCAATCCACCCCGACTATCTACAAGTGCGCCTCCGCTATTGCCCGGATTGATAGAAGCGTCTGTTTGGATAAAGTTTTCATAATCATTGATTCCGATTCCGCTTTTATCAAGGGCAGAGATAATGCCTTGTGTAACACTTTCACCTACGCCAAAAGGATTACCAATCGCAAACACGACATCGCCGACTTGCAAGTCATTGCTAGAGGAGAATTTCAAAAAGGGTAGATTGTTGGCATTGATTTTAATAATAGCCAAATCGCTTTTGGAATCTTTGCCGATGACTTTAGCTTCAAATTCTTTGTTGCTTTCAGGCAAGGAAACTAGGATTTTGTCTGCTCCATCAATGACGTGATTATTCGTTACAATATAACCATCATTAGAAATAATTACCCCGCTACCAAGACTTCTTTCTATGCGGTCTTTTGGAATCATCGCACCAAAGGCGTCTCCAAAGAATTGCTTGAAAAATGGGTCATTCAATAAGGGGTGTGCTTGGAGATTGGGTGCTTTAATCTTCTTTTGTGTAGAGATATTCACTACCGCGTTCTTAGCTTCCTTGATAGCATTATAATAAGAATAGATTCTAGTTTGTGAAACATCCGGGGTTTCTCTTTCTTTGATATTTGGTAATTCCGCGACTTCAAAGGCGAAAACATTGCCTGCGAGTAACGCGCTTAAAAATAAAGTTTTAGCTTTCATTGTTGCTCCTTAAAATTTTGTTGATATTATTTCAAAAAAATGTAAATCAATAAATAATGAGAAAAAAATAAATAGGAATTAGAGTTTGCGTTTCGCGTAGAGTCTCACTTCTTGGTCTAGGGCAATGATTTCTTCTTTGCTCTTAAAAGTAATTTTGTCAAAAGTTTGCATAGAATCTTGCACGATTTGTGTGATTGCGCCAAAGGGAATGGAATCTTGCAAAAATGCTTCCACAGCTATTTCATTGGCGGCATTGAGCACTAAGCCAAGCTTAGGGTTTTCTAATAACGCATTCTTAAAACTCCATAGTGGATAGCGAGCGGTTGAAATATTTTGGAAAGTGTAATTTCTGTCTTGAAAATTTAAAGGTTCTATAATGGGATTGGGCAAAGTTTCTTTTGGAGCGTCAAATTGGCGCAAAAAGGATTCTGGCAATCCAAGCCCAAGAGTGATTGCATAGGCAATAGGTAATTGCATATTTGCGTTGGCAAAATGCGCTACGACACTGCCGTCCCAAAATTCTACAAGAGCGTGAATGTGAGAGTTACGCTCTATGAGTGCGTCAATGTTTTTGCTTTTAAAAAGCCAATAAGCCTCCAAGATTTCAAAGAGTTTATTTACCATTGTCGCAGAATCAATCGTGATTTTTTTGCCCATTTGCCAATTGGGGTGTTTGAGTGCATTGGCTGCGTTTTGCAATGGAATCGCATCTAAATCCAACTCACGAAATGCCCCACCGCTCGCAGTAATGTAGAGATTCCTAAAAGGGCGCAAGGAGTTGCGGAATCCCAAGAGATAGCTTAGACTAAAATGCTCACTATCAATAGGAATAATCTTTGAAATATCAATCAAGTTTCCCCCCGCAACTAGACTTTCTTTGTTTGCTAATGCGATTGTTTTGCCACAAGCAATTGCATAGAGTGTCGGCTCTAAGCCTAAGAAGCCCGTAAGAGCATTGATAACTAAAGTGGATTTAGAATCTTTGATTGCCTTGAGGATTCCCTCCTTGCCGATATAGATTTCTCCTTGAAACTCTGGTGTGATTTTGGGAATATCTTGGGCATTGGCAATCACGACTGCCTTTGGACGATGCTCTAAAATCTGTGTATTTAAAAGAGTGATATTTTTTCCTACGCCTAGCACTTCAATTTCTAGTTTAAAACGTTTGGCGATTTCTAAAGTATTAACGCCGATAGAACCGCTAGAGCCAAGAACAATCATTGCTTAATTATCCGCAAGAGAGCATAGAGAATAATGACGGCGAAAAAATAACCATCTAAGCGGTCAAGGATTCCTCCGTGTCCGGGCAAGATAGAGCCGCTGTCCTTGACTCCTGCTTGACGCTTAAGGTAGCTTTCGTATAAATCACCAAATACGCTTGAGAGGCTTGTAAAGAATGTGAGAATTAAAGAAGTGAAAAATCCGCAAACCCCAAGCCCCACCAATGAACCGACTAGAGTTGCGATTCCAACACCGACTAAAACCCCCTCTTTAGTTTTATTGGGTGAAGTGGGGCAAAAAGCAGGGTTGCTAAAGAGTTTGCCTCCTAGCATTTTGCCTCCAAAATACGCAAAACTATCGGTAAGCCCCACGATGACAATCAGCCAAATCAGCGCATTGATAGAATCGTCTAAATAGAGCAAATATAAAAAGATAAATGGAATCGTAGGATAGATGAAAGGAAGCATTTGTTCTATTTTGCCCTTTTTGGTGTAGCTTTGGTATGCACCCAAGAAAACCAATGCGATAAAAACACCCAAAGGAGATTCCAAAAGATAAACACTGCACCACACCAAGAAAGCAAAGATGAAAAATAGGGTGTTAGGAGTGTCTTGATTGTAGAGTTTGTAAGCTTCGTAAAAGCCGATGATAAATGCGATGCCAAGTACCGCCCACAAAAGGAAAGGGTGATGAAAGACAATCACCAAAACAAGAGCAATCAGCATAAAAAATGCCGTATAAAGACGTGTAGGTTCAATAAATTTTGAGTTTTTAAGCATAAAAGTCCCCGAAAATTTCTTAAAATTAAATTAATTCAAAGCTTGAATTATAGCTCAAAAAACTTTTAAAGTGCTTGAAAGTCAAATGAGGAGGCATTGGAATCTCAAGCCATGATGCCTTTGAATGATGATAGGGTTTATAATGCGCCACGTTTTGGATTCTTTTTCTCTTATCGCACGCGTAATTAGTATAAGAAAGCAAGGGTAATTTACAGAGGAAAATATCCTTTGAGATTCGTGCTGAAGCCTAATAGTTCTAAGTTTAAATATCCAAACACCGCTAAACTCAATGCGGTAATGAGTTTGTCCGGGATTCCGCCTGTCTTAAATCGCATAAAGCTTGGGGTAATGTGATAATTGCGATTATTAAAGGGTAGGAGGAGTGGCACGCCACTTAATGTCATCATATCGCCGATGAGGTGGAAAACGCAGCCAAGCAATAAACCAATACAAAAAACTTCTATACTTTGCGATTCTATTGTGCTACCAAATGCTTTGGTAAAATCTGCAACAAGAGGAATCTCATTCCAAACTTTTGCGTCTAAAAGACTTAAGAGAAAGAGCAAGATTCCAAGTAAGGCAATGAAACAAAGACTATGCGTAAAGCCGCGATGTCCGCAAATGGATTTAATGAAATTAGAAATTCCTAAGGTTTTTTTACCAAGTAGAGAGTTGGGCTCATCAATATCGGGCAAGAGCGAACCTAGCATAACTGCACCATAAAAGATTCCCAAATCCGCACCGCTTAAGGGTGTGCTAGAAAGTGCATTGAAGCTTGCGATTCCGCACGCACCAAGTCCAAGTCCGAAACTAACATGTGTTTTACCTAACATACAAAACCTTTAAATCTGTGATTGTGTGCGAACAATTAAGCTTGAGGGGAGATGAAACTTGATGACCAATTCTTCCTCTTTTGCTCTTTGCTCTCCATTATCTGTTTCGTGGTCAAAGCCTACCAAATGCAAGATTCCGTGAATGAAGAGTAGGGCAATCTCTTCTTCTAGGGTGTGTTTTAGCTTCTGGCTCACTTCTTGTGCGTATTCTACCGAGATGATGATACTGCCCAAAATTGGGCTAAACTCTGATTCTAATGGAAAAGAGAGCACATCAGTAGGAAATCGGACACCGCGAAATTCCGCATTAATGCTCGCAATTTTTGCATTATCTACGAAAAGCAATTCACAAGATTTTGAGGGTAAATTCAAGTCTTGCAAGAGGGTTTGCAAGATAGAATCCAAAAGTGCTAAAAGTGTCTTTGTCGGTGTAAAATTGCTTTGATTGTCTATGTCAATGTGCTTCAATTTCTAACCCCACAGGACAATGGTCGCTTCCTAGAATTTCAGGATAAATTTTTGCGTCAATGAGTTTGGAATCTAGTGCTTTGGAACATAAAAAGTAATCAATCCGCCACCCCGTGTTATTGGCTCGTGCCTTTCCCATATAGCTCCACCAACTATATGCCCCCTCTAAAGTGGGATAAAAATAACGAAAAGTATCAGTAAATCCTGCATTAAGCAAAGCAGTCATTTTCCCTCTTTCCTCATCAGTAAATCCCGCATTTCTGCGATTGCTTTTAGGATTCTTTAAGTCTATTTCTTGGTGTGCGACATTTAAATCTCCGCAGACAATCACGGGTTTGTTTTTTTCTAGGTTTTTTAAGAATTTCAAGAAATCATCTTCCCATTGCATTCGGTAATCTAGCCTCTCTAATTCTCGCTTGGAATTTGGTGTATAAACATTGACGAGATAAAAATCATTGTATTGTGCAGTAATGATTCTCCCCTCTTTGTCGTGGTGAGAAATCCCCATATCATATTGAATGCTAAGGGGTTTAGCTTTGCTTAGAATCACAACGCCAGAATAACCCTTTTTCTCTGCGCTATTCCAATATTCTTGGTAGTTTGAAAAGGTAAAATCAGCTTGTTCTTGCTGCATTTTGGATTCTTGAATACAAAATATATCGGCATTAATGTGATGAAAAAAATCCATAAAACCCTTATTTATACAAGCGCGTAAGCCATTGACATTCCAAGAAATTAATTTCATTTTTTTCCTTTTTGCTTAAATTTTGCAAATAATGAGCCAAAGATTGCGAGGCTAATGAATATGCCAAGCAAAACCCACATTGTGTTTTGTCCAAAATATTTGAGTTCAGAATCCAAACATTCAAGCAAATACGCCCAGCAAAGAATCGCAAGATTTGTCCCGCTTAAAACCACCAAGAGATTAAGCCAAACATTTAAGCGCATAAAATATCCAATTGCTGCGCCTACAATGGGTCCCGTCATCCAAAAAGGCAACCATACAAAGACAAATAACCCAATGATTCCATAATGTTTCAGTGATTTTTCGTATTTTTGTGCCATTTCATAGATAGAGCTAAAGACTTTTTCTGCCCTTTTAAAAGTGCTCATTCCTTGAATGCTCCATACAAAAAGCGGATAAAGAATTATCACCATCGCATTTTCAATATAAATATTTAAAATTGTAGCCCAAAAAGTATTAAATCCTAATGCTAGAGACAAAGAGATTCCAGCAGCTCGCCCAAAAATTAGCGAGCTTAAACTAATACTTAGGAGATCTTCCCCTATGCCGTTTTGGAGTAATAGGCAAATCAAAACGGCAATTACATAAAGGACGAGCAATGCGATTCCGAGTAGGAATAGTTTAGTTTCTGCACTCTGGGGTTGAGTTAGAATGAAACGATAGAGTGCAGAATTTTTCATTATTGTGGGTGTTTAACACTTCCACGATAAAAGGGTTCGCATTTGCCTGTTTCTCCGATTACGGGTTTGGCGACATTCTGTGCTCCCTTTTTAATTTTTCCTAAAATTGAAGTGGCGAGATTCACAGCTGTTTCAATGGTGGTTTGTGTGATTTCAATTTTAGGCTTATCTAGTGTGCCTTTGATTTTTTGAGAATATTTTGCACAATCTTTATCGTCTAATAAGCCAATGGTAAAGTTTTGAAAGGCGTTGTTATTGAGATTGATAGCCCCAATCGCAGCCAATCTAGTTTTCCCTGTGGTAAAAGCCACATCTTGCGCTGTTGCGATTCCATTATTGAGATTAAATTTTGCCTCTAATTCCTTGACGATACTTTGAGAGCTTTTTACTGCGCTAAACCCTAACATACCGACATCTGTACCTTTTGTTGCTGCAAGACCTAGAGGACCTGCAAGCACGAATGCACCAATATCTAGCAAACTAACATTGCTAGCATTTTCAAAGTTGCTCGCAAGAGCGTCAATATCTATACTATAAATTTCTAAATTTTTGCCATTGAGCTCCGCAATTCCATTGAGATTTTTCAAAATCGTTGCAGAATCACTTCCTTTAATTGTTAAATTTGCATTTGCGTTGAGGATTCCTCCTTTGATGAACTTCTCATTATTTGTGAAATGAGCTATTTTCTTCATATCTAAATTTGTGCCATTGAGGGTGAGTTTTTCATTTGCAAGTTGAATGTCTAAAGCACCGAAGTCTCTGTTTTGCAAGCTAAAACTCGGAATCTCATTTTTAAGTGCCGCACTTCCCTTGAGGGAAAGCGCACCTTTGAGTGTCATTTCTAGTGGATTGATATTTGCAATTTCTGGTGTGTTTAAATCAAAGTCTGCGCTATAAGCATTATTGGGTAGGTTGATTTTTGCATTACTGATTTCAAGATTCAAATCCTTTCCATTGGCTTTAATTTGCGCACTTCCATTTCCATTTTTAAGGTTTCCATTTCCGCTAAGTGCCAAGGAAATATCTTGTTTGAAGTTCATTCCGCTTAATGCGTTAAGTGTGGCTTTGGCAAGGGTGATTTGCTTGGAATTAATCTCAAAGTCTCCATCAAAGTTAGAATCTTTAAAGTTTTTGAGATTTGCTTTTGCATTGAGTTGCCCTTCTATATTGTAGTTAAATAATTTGGCGAGTTTTTGCAGATTTAAGCTATTAATATCTAATTCTACATTATCTAGTGCGTAGTTATGCAAGGCAATATCGGCAAATAGCTTAGCGTCAAACATATCGCCTTGTGTGCGCACTTTGAGCTTTTTGGAATCCCCGCTGACTTCCGCATTGAAAGTATTATTGTTTGCAAGCTGTATGCCTTGATATTCTAAACTTGCAATCGTGCTGCTTAGTTTTGCAGTTAAATTATAATTTAGATTATTCAAATCAATTTTATCTACTTTGGCATTGAGATTAACCACACCGCTTGCATTATAGGGGGCGGTATTAGTATATTGTGCAACAAGATTTAAGATTTCTTGCAAGCTTAAGTCTTGCGCACTGATTGTTAAATCTTTTGGCGTGTAGTTTGGCAGGCTTGTGTGCGCTAAGATAGGATTTGTAAGGAGACTTAAAGCAAGCGTTGCCTCTTGGTTAGTGATTTTGCTTGATTTTAGATTAATCTTTGCAAGCATAGGAGATTGGAGCGTGATTCCGCCAATGCCAATTTTATCAAGTTTTATTTGAATATCACCATTGGTTGCATAATCACTCAAGCTTATGCGCAGATTGTTAGAATCAAGATTAAGATAGCTAGAGGAAGCAAGTAGAGTTGTGATGATAGAATCTTTCTGTGCCTTACCATTAATCGCAAGCTTAATAGGCTCATTGGGTAAGATGATTCCATAGGTTTTATTGAGGAGTGAGGTATTTGGCGAGAGTGCATTGGAAGCGATTTGGAATCCTCCAGTTGGCGCACTTAGGTTGGAAATGTCCAAATCTGCATCAAGTAAGACTTTGCCACTTGCGTATTTGGGCTGATTTAAAAAGGCAAGCAAAGATTCCACATTGATACCATTCTTGCTCGTGATAAATAATCTTCTTGGGTTATAATCTTTTAGCGTTATATCCGCGTTAATAAGACTATTAAATGCAGTGATGTCGGCTTTTACATCTATGTCTCCGCCCTTTTTGATTACATCTCCATTCAGACTGATTCCACCATTGAGTTTAATGCCAATGAGTGGTTCATAAGGTTTTAAGTCTTTGATGACTGCGTGGATTTGCGCATTGGTATTGAGGGTAAAAAGCGAATAATCCCCGCTTAGCGCAATTTGAGATTTTTGTTTGTCCGTTAGACTGAAAGCGTATTTATTGAATCCTAGTTTAAAATGCGTAAATTCTAAGCCAATAGGAGCCTGTTCGTTTGCAATTTGTGTGATTTTGTTTTTCAAAAATTCGTTTCCACTGCTTGAAAAGAGCCAAGCTAAAACACCACCCACAAGAAGTAAAAGCAAGACGATTAAGATTCCAAAAATCTTTAAAACTTTTTTCATTGGATTTGCCTTTTTTGGAGAAATATAAATATTTATGACGCAATTTTAGCAAAATTAAATTTATAAAAACGAAACAAAAATAAAATAAAGTTTTTATTCTTTATAAAATCGTAAAAATTGCCGATATATAATTTGTGATTCTTTTATGCAAGAATGACAAATAAACAGAAAGGAGTCTGTTATGATTTCAGGAATTGATAGCGGTTCTGTGGTAGCAAGTGGTAATTTGAATGTTTTAAAAAAGGCAATACAAAGTGAGGAAGCTTTAATGGGTTCTCTCATCAATGGAATGCAAAACACACAAGCAAATTTGCAAACTCAAGCCCCAGTAGAATCTACACAAGCTCCACAGCCAAGTGCAAATAAATTAGACGTTATGGCATAAGGTTAGAGCACTTTTGTGCTTTAACTGACTTCATTTCTTAAAAATCTTAAATTTATCTCTTATTTACAAAACATTTTTTATAATCGCCGATTTTATTTTAAAATTTTAAATTGATAGAGCATAGATTCTTGATGATACAACAAAATTTTTCAACTAAACTTGTGAATAATGTAATGCGTTACGCTACGAAGCATTATTTGTGTTTGCAAAAAAGTGAGCTTAACCAGCTTCCTACACCCAATCCGCAAAAAAACAAAAATTATCTACTTTATATTCATATACCCTTTTGTGCCACACTCTGCACTTATTGTTCTTTCAATCGTTTCTTGTTTCAAGAGGAAAAGGCACATGCTTATTTTGCGAATCTACGCAAAGAAATGCAAATGGTAAAAGATTTGGGATATGATTTTAGCGCAATTTATGTTGGAGGAGGGACCACTTCTATTTTGCCCGATGAATTATGCGAGACGCTTGATTTAGCCAAATCGCTTTTTCATATTCAAGAAGTTTCTTGCGAATCTGACCCTAATCATTTGCAAAGAGAGACTTTAGAGAAATTTAAAGGTAGGATAGATAGGCTTTCTGTTGGCGTGCAGAGCTTTGATGATGGGATTTTGCGCAAGATTGGACGCTATGAGAAGTTTGGTAGTGGAGAGGAAATAAGTCAGAAACTAAAGCAGGCAATAGGAATCTTGCCTATTTTAAATATAGATTTAATCTTTAATTTTCCTAATCAAACACAAGAAATGCTTGCAAGGGATTTGGAGATTGTTCAAACCCTAAAACCAAATCAGCTCACAACTTATCCCTTGATGTCCTCACCCTCTGTTAAAAGTGCTCTTAAACGTTCCATTGGGGAAGTGGATTTGCGAAATGAGGCGCGACTTTATGCGCAGATTCTCAATACGCTTGCTTCAGGCTTTATCCCCCTATCTAGTTGGGCATTTTCACACAAAGGAAGTGAAATCTTTGATGAATATGTCGTGGATAATGCAGAGTATGTCGGTATTGGTTCGGGTTCTTTTAGTTTTTTAAATGGCACATTATATATTAATACTTTTTCACTCAAGACTTATGCGCAAAGAATCCAAAATGGACAAATGGGCGTAGCAAGAGAGCGTAAATATTCCAAAAAGGCGCAGTTGCAATATCGTTTAATGGTGGAGCTTTTTGGTGGTAAGGCAAGTATAGAGCGATTCCAAACCCTTTATGGAGCGGACTTAGAAAAAGATTTATTTAAGGAAATCGCCTTTTTGCGTCTAAGTGGTAATATTTTCAAGCAAGGCAATGCGTATTATCCAACACAAAAAGGAAAATATCTCTTTTTATCTATGATGAAAGAATTTTATATCGGTATGGACCGCGTGCGTGAAGAATCTCGTGCTATGCTAAAAGAAGAAGATATGTAAGGGATTAAAGAAAAGTTTTTAAACTTTATCAAAAAATGTTATAATTTTAGAATTTTTTAAATGAGGTGGAAATGCTAGGCTATCAGACTCTACGTCCTTTTCTTTTTAAAACTAATCCAGAAACTGCCCATACAATGATAGAAACTTTAGGCAAAATTGCCCCAAAGATTCCAACTTTGTTACCTTTATTGTCTTACAGACATTGTATCAATGATTCTATTTTGAACCAAGAGATTGATGGAATGCGATTTTATAATCCTGTTGGATTGGCGGCAGGCTTTGATAAAAATGCCACAATGATAGAATCTCTTTGTGCGTTTGGATTTTCACATTTAGAGTTGGGGGCAGTAACGCCTCTTGCCCAAAGTGGCAATGACAAACCACGCCTTTGGCGGCATATTCAAGAGGAATCTATCCAAAATGCGATGGGATTCAATAATGAAGGCATGAATGTAGTCAATGCAAGATTGAAGTCCCTTTCTCCCTTTGCGATTCCATTAGGAGTTAATATTGGCAAAAATAAAGCCACACCTCAAGAAGAGGCACTGAAAGATTATTTGACTTTAGCACAGAATTTCACACAAACAAGTGATTATTTGAGCGTAAATCTTTCGTCTCCCAATACCCCAAATTTGCGCGAATTACAAAATAATGATTTCATTCAAGAGCTTTTGGGCAAGATTTGTGAGGTTTATCCCAAGCCAATTTATTTGAAAATTGCTCCAGATTTAGAAATAGATTCTGCATTAGGTTTGATTGAAGCCGCAATCAGTAGTGGAGCAAAGGGTATCATTGCTACCAATACCACTTTGGATTATAGTCTTGTGGCGCAACCTCAAGACAAAGGGGGAATCAGCGGAAAAGTGTTAGCCCCAAAAAGTCGTGAAATGCTGAAGCAAATTGCTTTGATGCTAAAAGGCAAAAATCAAAAGACTACATTAATTAGTGTCGGTGGAATCGCAGATGCACAAGAGGCTTATGCAAGGATTCGCTTGGGAGCAAACCTTGTGCAAGTCTTTAGCGCATTGATTTTTGAAGGACCAAGCTTAGTAAGAAAAATCAACTTAGAGTTAAAAAACTATTTAGAACGTGATGGATTTAATCATATAGGTGAAGCAATAGGCGTAGATTTATGAAATTAATACATATTGCTCTAAAGATTATTTGTGTTAATTTATTTTTATTAGGAGTTTTAATGGCAGGGAATAGCCCTACACAATCTGTGCTTCCAAAACATTATCAAACAAAACTCAAGAATGGTTTGGAGGTTGTGATTATCCCACTCAAAAATCAAAGTGATGTCATCACAACAGATATATTTTATAAAGTCGGTAGTCGTAATGAAGTAATGGGCAAAAGCGGAATCGCACATATGCTAGAGCATTTGAATTTCAAATCCACCAAAAATTTAAAAGCAGGGGAGTTTGACCAAATCGTCAAGAGTTTTGGTGGTTCTACCAACGCTGCAACGAGTTTTGATTATACACATTATTATATTAAGTCTAGCGCACAGAATCTTAGCAAGTCTTTGGAATTGTTTAGTGAATTGATGCAGAATTTGAGTTTAAAAGACGAGGAGTTTCAGCCAGAACGTAATGTCGTAGCAGAGGAGAGATTATGGCGAACCGATAATAATCCAATGGGTTATTTATATTTTAGGCTTTTTAATACCGCCTTTATTTATCATTCCTATCATTGGACACCCATTGGCTTTATGGACGATATTAGAAATTGGAGTATTGAGGACATTCGCGCTTTTCATCGTCTTTATTATCAGCCACAAAATGCTGTGATTGTGATTGCGGGCGATATAGACGAGAAAGAAGCGTTAAAAGAAGTAAAAAAGCATTTTGAAAAGATTAAAAACAAAGGTGAGATTCCCTCTAAAATCCATACCAAAGAGCCCAAGCAAGAGGGTGAGCGCAGGGTGAGTGTGCATAAACCAAGCGAAGTTGAAATTTTGACGCTTGCCTTTAGAATCCCTCCCTTTAACCATAAAGACCAAATTGCCCTTAGTGCATTAAGTGAAATCTTAGGTGGCGGTAGAAGCAGTCCCTTAACAAGTGAGATTGTGGATAAAAAACGGCTTGCGACAGAAATTTATGCTTACAATATGGATTTAACAGACGATGGGCTATTTATTTTTATGGGATTGGCAAATGTTGGTGTGAGTTTAGGAAAGTTAGAAAAAGCAATCTTGCTAGAAATTGAAAAAATCAAACAAGGCAAGTTAAAGATTGCAGAGCTCAAAAAAGCAAAAACCAATTTACGCGCAAATTTTTTGTACGAGTTAGAATCTAGCAGCGGAGTAGCAAATCTGTTTGGAAGCTATCTTGTGCGTGATGATTTGGAATCATTATTGCATTTTGAACAAGATTTTGATAACCTAAACCTAGAAGATATTGTTGCAGTGGCGCAAAAATATTTTGTCCGCTCCAATGCAACGATTTTAACTCTGACAAAGTAAGGAAAACAATGCAAGTAGAAAATCAAGTCAAAGGCGCAATGACCGCATTGATAACTCCCTTTAAAAAGGGTGCGTTGGATTTGGAAAGTTATGAGTCTTTAATTAAAAGACAAATCAAATATGGCATAGATGCCATTGTGCCCGTTGGCACGACAGGAGAGAGTGCGACACTTAGCCACAAAGAACACAAAGAGTGCATAGAAGTTGCCGTGAGTGTTTGCAAGGCAAGTCAAAAAGAGGGAAGCAATGTCAAGGTGCTAGCAGGGGCGGGGAGCAACTCCACACAAGAAGCCATTGAACTTGCAAAATTCGCCCAGAGTTGCGGAGCAGACGCTATTTTATGCGTTACACCTTATTACAATAAGCCGACTCAAGAGGGCTTGTTTTTGCATTATAAAGAAGTTGCAAGTGCTGTGAGCATTCCTCTAATGCTCTATAATGTACCCGGACGCACAGGAGTCAATCTTGAAACCAAAACAATTTTAAGACTTTTTAACGAGATTCCAAATATTTATGGTGTCAAAGAAGCAAGTGGAAGTATTGAAAAAGTCATTGATTTGAATATGAATGCCAAAGACTTGAGTATTGCAAGTGGAGAAGATGCGATTAACTATCCGATTCTAAGCTGTGGCGGTGTAGGAGTGATTTCTGTTACTTCTAATCTCTTGCCAGATAAGATTTCCGAATTAACGCATGTTTTGTTAAAATCACATAATTATGACCGCGCAAGAGAGCTTAATAATGAGCTTTATGCAATCAATAAAGCATTATTTATAGAAAGCAATCCAATTCCAATTAAGGCAGCAATGTATTTAAGCGGGCTTTTGAAAACCTTAGAATATCGTTTGCCATTAGTCGCTCCAAGTCCGCAAAATATGGAATATCTTGAAAAAATTTTAAATCAATATGAGGTAGTAAAATGAAAGAAAATTTTAAAGGCAAAACTTTAGTTATTAGTGGTGCAACGCGTGGAATTGGTAAGGCAATCCTCTATCGTTTTGCGCAAAATGGTGTCAATATTGCATTTACTTATAACAAAAACGAAGAAGAAGCGAAAAAAATCATCGCAGAAGTGGAATCCCAATTTTCTATCCGAGCAAAAGCTTATCCTCTTGATGTTTTAGAGCCTGAAACTTACAAAGATTTGTTTGCCAAGATTGATGAGGATTTTGCGCGTGTAGATTTTTTTGTGAGCAATGCAATTATTTATGGCAAAAGTGTCGTAGGGGGGTTTGCGCCTTTTATGCGATTGAAGCCCAAAGGATTGAATAATATCTATACCGCCACAGTGCTTGCCTTTGTCGTGGGAGCACAAGAAGCAGCCAAAAGAATGCAAAAGGTGGGTGGAGGGAGTATCCTCTCACTAAGCTCCACAGGGAATCTCGTATATATGCCAAATTATGCGGGACACGGCAACTCTAAAAATGCGGTAGAAACAATGGTAAAATACGCCGCAATGGAGCTAGGAGAATATAATATTCGCGTCAATGCTGTGAGTGGTGGTCCAATTGAAACCGACGCGCTTAGGGCATTTCCGGATTTTGCCGAGATTAAAGCAAAGGTTGTAGAACAAAGTCCGCTTAGTCGTATGGGAGGGCCAGAGGATATTGCAGGGGCTTGTTTATTTTTATGCGATGAAACCGCAAGTAGTTGGCTAACAGGGCAGACCATTGTCGTTGATGGAGGGACAAGCTTTAAGTAAGCTTAAAAGTATGAAATTAGAATCCTTACCTAATTGTTTAACAATTTTCCGTATCGTACTTGCATTTCTTTTGCTTGCATTAATTTTGTATGGTCAGTGGATATTGCCTCCCCCGATTCACCCAAGTTGGATTAATTATTTTGCGTGTTTGATTTTTTGTGTCGCAAGCATTACAGATTTTTTTGATGGTTTTATCGCACGCACATTTAATGTAACGAGTGTTTTTGGAGAGATTTTTGACCCATTGGCAGATAAGCTTTTAATGTTAGCGGCATTAATTGGGCTTTTGGTGTGGAATCGGGCAGAAGTATGGGCAGTGTTTTTGATTCTTGGACGTGAGTTTTTTATTACAGGGTTGCGTGTGGTTGCCGCAAGCAAAGGAATCAAGGTTGCAGCGTCCAATCTTGGTAAATACAAAACAGGCTTGCAAATTACCGCTATTGCGTTTTTGCTAATGGATTATTCTTTTGGGAATGCGACTTTATGGCTCGCGGTGGCACTCACGCTTTATTCTGGTTATGATTATGTTAGAATGTATGCAAAGGCTCGTTAAATGGGAATGATTGGCTCAATCTTAGTGCTTTCTTTTTTGGTGTTTTTTCACGAATTGGGGCATTTTTTGGCAGCAAAGTTTTTTGGTGTGCGTGTGGAAGCCTTTAGCATTGGCTTTGGTAAAACAAGAATCTTAAAAAAACAAATTGGAGAAACAGAGTATTCCTTGCGTCCGATTCCTTTGGGCGGATTTGTCCAACTCAAAGGACAGAATGACTTTGACCCCTCTTTGCGAGATAGGACAAGTGATAGTCTGTATGGAATCCAAGCCTATAAACGACTCATTATTTTAGCGGCAGGTTCGTTTTTTAATTTGCTACTCGCCTTTTTGCTTTTCGTTGCGATTGGATTAATGGGTAAAAATGAGCTAGCTCCTGTGGTGGGCAAGGTAGAAGCCAATATGCCAGCAGAGATTGCGGGATTGCGCAGTGGAGATGAGATTCTTGAGATTAATGGGCAAAGAATCCAAACTTGGGAAGCCTTAAGCCAGAAAATAGCAAAATCTAAGGGGACATTAGAAATTGTCTTTTTACGCGATTCTAAAGAGTATCAAACAACATTAACACCCAAAATGGGAGAATCCAAAAATATTTTTGGTGAAAGCATTTCACGCCCTTTGATTGGGATTATTTCTAGTGGCGAGATGCGTATTATCTCCTATTCATTGCTAGATTCTTTTCCCTATGCTTTGCATCAGACTTTGGAATCTAGCAAGTTGATTTTGCAAAGTATTGAAAAGATTTTTTCCGGTGTTGTGCCACTTAGCGAGGTGGGGGGTGTGGTTTCTATTGTGAGCATTACAAAGAAAGCAAGCGAACTTGGAATCATCACGCTTTTTGCCTTTACTGCATTGATTTCGGTGAATCTTGGAATCTTGAATTTGCTCCCGATTCCTGCTTTAGACGGAGGGCATATTCTTTTTACGCTTTATGAAATGCTAACCAAAAGAATCCCAACACAAAATACCTTTTATCGTTTGAGTGTGGCGGGGTGGATTGCACTATTGGGGCTTATGGGACTTGGGTTGTATAATGATATATTGCGTATTATCAATGGCACAATGCCTTTTTAAAGGAAAAGAATGCGAGAGAAACTCAATCAAAATTTAATCCAAACAATAGAGAGAATAGAAAAAGCAAGAATCGCAGTAGATAGACATAGAATCGTTCGCTTAGTGGCGGTGAGCAAATACTCCACGCAAGAAGAAATCGCCACACTTTATGCGTGTGGGCAACGTGCCTTTGGAGAAAACAAAGTGCAAGACTTGAAAACAAAATCGCAATCGTTGGAATCTCTCCCGCTAGAGTGGCATTTCATTGGTTCTTTGCAGAGCAATAAAATCAATGCGCTTTTAAACTTGAATCCTTTTATGTTTCAAAGCCTACATTCTTTGGAATTAGCAGAGCAATTACAAATGCGTTTGCAACGAGAAAATAAGACTTTGCGCACTTTGCTACAAGTTAATAGTGCCAAAGAGGAGAGCAAAAGCGGTTTTATGCCAGAAGTCGCGCAAGAAATGTATCTTAGGATTCAAGAATCTTGTCCCAACCTCCAGCTTTGTGGATTAATGAGTATTGGAGCACATACAAATGAAAATGCGGTGATTAAGAAAAGCTTTGAGACAACATATAAGATTTTTGAAAAGTTACAAACTCAAGGGGCGACAATGCTAAGTATGGGAATGAGTGATGACTTTGAATTGGCTATTGCGTGTGGGAGTAATTGTGTGCGATTAGGAAGCGTATTGTTTAAATAATGCAATTCTAATGGCTTGCATTGCAAAACAAGATTTTATCTTTTCTTTATTTTTAAAAGAGATAAAGTCTTAGAAAAAAAGTCATTCAAACTCCATTGTCTCGCAAGGATAGATTTCGGAGGTTTTGGGTAGATAATGCACAAATTGATTTAAAAATTGTGTGTTGAGGAATAATTCACCACAGATGATGATTCCTTTTGTTTGGTAGTTTTCCTCCATATCGCGACTGAAATTAGCAAAAAACTCCGCTAAGGAATCCAAGATTCCATAACAAAGCAATTCATGTTCTACATCAGCTAGCTTAAAGCTCATCACAGAGCGCAAGGTTTGCAAAGTATCAAGTGCGATTTTACCTTCTGGATTGCGTTCTAATCTAAAGTCTATACGCGGACCTTTTTTGCCTAAAAATTTCCAAGCACATTCTATTACAGCAGAAGCGCAAGCCTTGAGATTACTAGCATTGCCTAAACCCAATAAAGCACCACACATTCCGACTAAATCCAATAAATTATGCGAAAGAACGGAGTCTTTGGGCAAGGATTCCAAAGTCTGCATTAAGTGGTAATGATGAGAGGAAAAGTTTTTTAGTAAATTTTGTGTCGTGTGGTTTAGGGTTTTGAGGGTTTCAAGTATTGCCCCTAGATTGCTTTCAAAGGTAAATTCAAGTGTTTCTTTGAAACTCTGATTGAAATAAACCCAAAAAAGCGTTTGGTGTCGCCCGATATAGAGCATATTTACGCGCTCTAACGATTCGTTAAGGATTGTTTGTTTGAAGTTGTGGGTTAAGGAATTGGGTTGATAAGTCTCGAAACGATGAGGCAAAACAATGAAGTTTTGAGCGACACTTAGGGTAAGTGGCTTGGAATCTTGAGGGACAAATTCACAGATTCCATTCTCTCTTTTTTGGTTTAATGGCAACAAATACAAGCCCGCATAAGGTTCTAAAAATTTTCCTAAAAGAACCAAATAAGGCTCGAAAGGCAAAATGACTTTTACAAACGGGCTTGGGAAAAAGTTGCTAAAAATGCTTTTGGGAGCAAGTTTTAAAATGGGTTTTTCTAGCGTTGCAAGGGCTTGTAATTCCTCATTTTCTACTCTGAAAAGCAATTTAACATTTTCTAAAGAATTGGGCATAAAGCAGAAATCATCAGCAATTTCCTCTTGCTTTGGCGGATTCTTTTCGTCTAAAAGTGCTAATTCTCTCTTGCCAAAAATTGTTTTGACGAATACTCGTTCTTTTTGTTTTAAATAGGTGGCAATGGTTTGTAGAGATTCTATTAAATCTTGTGCATTTTGAATCTCACTTTTCTGCCCCTTGTTTAAAAGCGTCATTTTCGTTGGTTCAAAATCTATAAATTTGCCCCATAAATTACAAAAATCTGAAGATTCTTTCGTGCAAAGTTGTTGCAATTCTAAAGGCGTGAGGAAATTGGTTGAAGAGAGATGATTTAAATGGATAAGATTGTTTTGGCTAAAGGATTCTAAAACTACTAATTCCTTAAACGCCCATTGCAGAGAAAGCGGAATGTAGTTTTGTAAAGAATCGCTAAAGTCCAAAATTTCTTGCTGCTCTCCTTGCACCTCTAGTCTAAAGGAATCTTGAGAATTTTGCATAAACTGCCCTTGTAGATTTGCTTTTTTGAGCGCGAAATATAGGGCTTTGAGCAAGAAAATTTGAATGTTTTGTGGCATATAAAGTTTAGCGATTTGTTGGAAAACAAAAGCAACAATCAGTTGGGATTCCGACTTTGTTGTTTGAGGAGTCATTTAATATCCTTTGTATGAGAAGCGGGCGATTTCTTGTAAGTCCTGATGCGAAGTTTTAGAGACTTGAACGCCAAGTGATTTTAGATAGGTGATTGCTTGGGATTCCATTAACTTTGCGCCTTCTTTGACTTCGTTCGTGAGCTCAAAGGTTGGATTTTCACCAATGATAAAGGGTTTAATGCCTAGAATTTTGGTTGGAGGCAAGTCTCCTAGCATTTCAATCATTCGCAAAGTTTGCAGCATTTCTACTTCGTGCGCACTTCCAGCCCAAGTGATTTGATTAGGAATCGCACAAAAATCAAAGAAATAAACATCACCTATTTTAGCGTCTTTGGCGTCAATAGAATCTATGATTAGCACGGAATCATATTGTGTAATGAGCGGAATCAAATGCTGCGCCATTGTCCCGCCATCTACAATTTCTACGCTATGTTCCCCATTGAAAGTATAATTGAGTTTTAATAAATTGGATAAATGCACGCCGATACCCTCGTCCCCAAAGAGAATATTGCCAATGCCCAAAACTAAGATTTTCATTTGTTTTATGCAAGAGAAGCGATTCACAAGGAATCGCTAGAGGAATTATGCGTGTTCGTCTTTTTCAAATTTTACGCCGCTAAAGATTGTATCCACGCCAGCACCTGGGAATTTCGCACTATTCCAACTCGCCATATAAATATGGATTGGGATAAAGATAATGAATGCCCAAGTCAAAATATGGTGAATCAAGCGCACATTTGCGATTCCACCGCAAAGCACTTCTAGGGGTTTCATTAAGGGGGCAATCAATCCACCTAATCCCTCGTGATAAACGTGTGCATATAAGACAAGCCCACTTAAAGAAATGGCAATAATAAGGAAAAAGACTCCTAAATAAGTCGCAAGTTGTAGGGGATTATAAGCACCTTTTAAATGAGGGTGTCCGCCAAAAAGTAGGTAGCTTTTTAGGACGCCAAACCACACAAAAGGATTGAAAAAATCCAAGATTGAGCGACGTTCAAATGCACATTCTCGCGTTAAAAGCAAATAGAGGCGAAAAATCGTTACCGCAATCAATAAAAACCCGAGAATCAAATGCCAACTACGCATTAAAGCATAGAGGAATCCTGTGGGCTCACCCGTGAAATTATTGGGGGCTAAAAAGGGATAAGCAAGATAGAATCCTGTTGCGATAAGCCCAAAGATTGCCAAGGCTCTAATCCAATGGAAAATCCGTGTGAGTTTAGAAAACTCAAGCACAGCTTTGTATTTTGTTTCCATATTTTCTCCTTAAATTTTACAATTCATAGCAATAGGGTCAAGTCTATATTGGCTAATTTCGTTCCCTTTTGTGTCCATTAAATGCACGGCACAAGCGATACAAGGGTCAAATGAATGAATCGTGCGCACAATTTCTAAAGGTTTAGTAATGTCTTGCACTTTGATTCCGACAAGTGAAGCCTCGTAAGGTCCCATTTGGTTTTTGGCGTCTTTTGGTCCTGCATTCCAAGTGCTTGGCACAACGGCTTGATAGTTAGAAACCACGCCGTCTTTGATTCTTACCCAATGGCTTAGCATACCGCGTGGCACATTGCCGATATAACGTCCTTTGTATTCTTTTTTGTTATCAATTTTATAAGGTGCGCAAGTGGTTTGGTCTCCTGTTTTGAGATTCTCTACCAAAGAATTAAATGCCTCAATGCCATAATCGGTAGAGAGTTTGCACTCTAATAAACGCGCAGCGGTTCTACCTAATGTGCTAAAGAGTGCTTCAAGAGGCAATCCTGTATCTTCTAAGAATTGTGTTGCAATTTTGGTAATGCGAGGATTTTTTGCAGCCAAGCCTACCACTATCGCTGCAAGTGGTCCCACTTCCATTGGCTCACCATTATAGCGAGGGGATTTAATCCAGCTGTATTTTCCGCTCATATTAATTGCTTTTGTTTTGATTGGGTTGCCATCAGGTCCGATAGTTTCCGCATCTGTGAAGCCTGTGTAATTCGGTGTGGTTTCTCCATCATAAGGGTGTAAGGCTTTGTCGTTTTGATACCAAGAGTGTGTTGCTTCTTCGGTGATTAAGTCCTCATTGACTTCTAAGAGTTTAGAAATGTCTCCGCCTCGCACGACACCGCTACTATAAAGCGTTTCATTGTGATTGACAGGAATTTCAGCATAAGAGATGAAGTTGCGCACGCCACAACCTTTAAGCACGCTTGGTTCGTTTTTGAACATTTCAGCCGCCATTACAACATCAGCATAATAAGCACGATTGATGAAATCGCCCACTTCTTTATATTTTGTGAGCCAATCGCCCAGCCTGCTTGGGTCTAAAATATCCGCAACACAAGTTACACCCCCTACGGTTAAGCTTTGTGGGTGGGGTTGTTTTGCGCCAAAAATCGCCATCATTTGCGCCGCGACTCTTTGCACTTCAAGGGCTTTGAGATAGTGAGAAAGCACGATGAGGTTTTGCTCTGGTGAGAATTTGTAGGTTTTGTGTCCCCAATAAGCATTTGCAAAAGGTCCTAAACCTTGTTTCGCACTTGCAAAGGCTTTGACTTTTTCTTGCACAGCGGCTAGTTCGTCTGCACCTGTTGCAATCGGATTTTTAGAATACTTAAACGCAAGTTCGGAAGCCTTTTTAGGGTCTGCTTTGAGTGCTTCTGTAATGTCGCACCAATCTAGCCCGTGCAAGTGATAGAAATGCACTAAATGGTCGTGCATTACAAGTGAAACATTCATCAAGCTTCGCACCATTTGTGCATTGAATGGAATCTGAATCCCTAGTGCGTTTTCTACCGCAGTAATGCCTGCTTTGTAATGAGAAAATGTGCAAACCCCACAGATTCTTTGAACCATAAAGCCTACATCTCTAGGGTCGCGATTTTTGACAATCACTTCCAAACCACGCCATAAAGTAGAGCTAGAATAAGCATCGGTAATGACATTGTTTTCATCTACGATGACTTCAATCCTTAAATGCCCCTCAATCCTTGTAATAGGATCTACAATAATTCTTTTTGTCATAAATTCTCCTTATGCTCAGTCTTTTTTGAAATTGCTTAATATTGCGTGTGCCGCCATACCGATTGCCGCTGCACCAAGTAAGGTGATTCCGATATTATCTGCGGTGCGGTCTGCTCCACTAAAGAGCGGTGCATTGTAAAGCTTGCTTGCAAGCGGTTCTTCAAAAGGTCCCATTATGTCCCAGAAGTTTGGCTCACTACAACCGATACAGCCGTGTCCTGCTTGGATAGGCCAGCTAATATGAGAGTTGAAGCGAAGTTTGGAGCAGTTGTTAAAGGTATAAGGTCCTTTACAGCCGACTTTATAAAGGCAATAGCCATTTTTCGCTCCCTCATCGCCGAATCTTTGCACAAATTCGCCTGCGTCAAAATGCCCGCGTCTCTCGCACAAATCGTGGATTCTCAAGCCATAAGCCCATTTTGGACGATTGAATGCGTCTAATTGTGGTAAAGTGCCAAAAAGCAAGAAGTGGATTACATTTCCTACGATATTTTTTTCGCTTGGAGGACAGCCGGGCACATTAATCACGGGTTTATTGGTGATTGCGCTAAGTGGTTTTGCAGCTGTTGGGTTTGGATTAGCAGCTTGGATTCCGCCAAAGCTTGAGCAAGAACCAATCGCAAAGATTGCCTCAGCATTTGCGCTTGCTTCTTTCGCACTTTCTAATCCTGTTTTCCCAAATGCTCCAATCGTGAGATATTGTCCCTCTAATGCGGTAGGTATGCCTCCCTCTACCATTAAGACATAACGTCCCTTGTAACGTTCTATCGCAGATTCTAAGTTTTCTTCTGCTTGATAGCCCGCCGCAGCCATAATGGTTTCGTGGTATTCTAAAGAGATATAATCAAAAATCAAACTCGCAATGCCCGGTCCATCGCTCCTAAGCAAGCTTTCACTACAACCTGTGCATTCTGCCATATGCAACCAAATCACAGGTAAGCGGTCTGCAATCTCTGCCGCTTTTGCGGTCAATGGCGTGAAACTCGCAGGCAAGGATAACATTGCTGTCATTGCTCCCGCCCATTTCATAAAGTCTCTTCTTGAGATTCCTTTTTCTTTTAGCATTTTTTTGATGCTATTCCCCTTTTTGAGGCTCGGAATTTTAGCGATATTTGCAAGCCTATCTTGAGCCTGTTGTAGTAGAGTTTGTTCTCTTTCCATTACCTTCCTTTATTTTGAGATTTAAAGTTAAGCGAAATTTATCCTTTTTTGCCTTAAAAAGCACTACAAAATAAAAATTAATTGAGAAATTCACTTTAGGAATGTGGCAAATTTACTCTTTTTGCTCTTGTATTTTGTCCTTATAAGTACGAGGTTGTGAAATTATTATAGAGATTTAAGATTATGGATTGCCACGACTTCTTACGAAGTTTCGCAATGACGAAATAGTAGAATCCACAGGTTAATTCATCTTGAACCCTGCAAAAGCAGGGTTAGGCTAAATCAATAAGCCTTGACAACAATTATACAAAGCAGTATAATTGCGCACAAGATGAATCTTAGCAGTTCCATCTTAGCTCCTTTATTGGGGCATAGATTTTGCCGCAGGGTGTGAACCTGTGGCAAACACCCTGCGTTATTATACTTCAAATTTCCAAAAATAGATTTA
>NZ_JAAVGY010000044.1 GCF_014799995.1 Helicobacter sp. | reverse complement strand
TAGATTGCCACAGCCCTAAAGGGCTTCGCATTGACGATAAGCTAACCACCGCGTCATTGCGAGGGCAAAGCCCGAAGCAATCCATAATCTTAAATCTCGCCTTTCGTATTTTTAAAATTCTAAAGATTTTCCATTATTTTATTTTTCTAAGGTTTAAGATTATAGATTGCCACGATTCTATTGCATAGAATCTCGCAATGACGCAGTGGAATACGCAATGCGTGCAATATTATAGATTGCCACGAAAATTTTTCAAATTTTCTCGCAATGACATTTTTCACTGCGTCCTTGTGAGGTTTTAGCCGAAGCAATCCATAATCTTGGATTTAGAAAATAAAACAATGGAATCACAAAACTATCGGCGTAGCAATCCACAATCTCGCAAAAGTGGATTCCTCTCTTGCTCCTAATTTTTGATAAAATCCCTTAAAAGCAAAGTTTTAAGTTGAATTTTGGCAAAAACTAGATATAATTCCGATTGCCTTTCTTGAGACTTGTGCGATGAGCTATTTGAGTAATGCTTCAGGGTGGGAACACAGCAGAGCCCTCAAATCGTTTAAGTGCCGCAAGTATCTTAAGAGAGGTTTTTTAGTTTTTTACCTCTCTGAAACTCCCCCCTTTTTTTTCTTAAGATATTCTATCACAAAATCTTATACAGGAAAGACACGAATGCTAGAATCTAAATTTTCCTGCAAGACAGATTCAATGGCGAAAAGTGTGCCACTCGCACCACTTGCACACCCGCTACAAGCACCCAAGTATCTAATATACACATCAGTATAGCCCTCACTTGAGTTTTTTAAGTCAATGATTTCCATATTGCCGCCGTCCATCATTAGCATTGGACGAATTTTCTCATCAATAACAGCCTCAATAGCTTTAGTTTTTTGCACAATGGTCATATTTGTGAAAGCCAAATCGCCTTTGGAGCTTAAATCCGCTTTGTTTTTTAATTCGTTTTCTTCCATTTCTGCACGTACTTCACGCAAAATATCTACCAAATAATGCTCTCTCTCTTCGTGTCCTCCGGGTCGGATACAGCTTTTACAAAACGCACCTGCTTTTGTGTATTCGGTGATTTCTTCAATCGTTTTGAGATTATTGATTCTGATGACTTCTTTGAGCGTGCCTAAGCTTACACGTGCGCATTCACAGACGATAATCTCATCTTCAAAGTCTTCTGGTTTCTTGCCTAAATATTGCGCTGCGGCTTTTTTAATCACATCATACGCCATAACGGAGCAGTGCATTTTTTGCCCCGGTACTGCTGGAGTTTCTGGGTCATCGCGCAAGGCTTTTTCTACATCAATATTTGTAATTTTTACTGCTTCTTGCACTTTTTTGCCAAGGCAAAGCTCCACCATCATATCACTACTTGCAATCGCCGTTCCGCAACCAAAGCTTTTAAATTTTGCATCTACAATCGTATCGTTCTCATCTACGAGCCAATAAAGTCGGACTGCATCGCCACAAGCCTCCGCGCCATAATCTGCGACAACGAGCTTTAAGCCTCTTTTATCCGCTTCCTCTTGTGTAATCACGCCTAAATGGGTTGGATTGTCCATTCTCTCGCTGACTTTTTTACTATATGCGTCCCATAATGCGCCGCCTAATAATTCATTTTTTGCCATTTGATTCCTTTAATTTGCTAATTTATTAATAACTGCTTGAAATAGAGCGCAAACGCTCAATGGATTTTTTGAAAATCTCTATCGCATAGTCAATTTCTTCACTCGTTGTAAAGCGACTAAGCGAAATTCTAATTGCGGTATGTGCTAATTCCTTGTCTGCTCCAATGGCACTCATTACAGGATTTGCTTCTAAGTCTTCACTCGCACACGCACTTCCTGTGGAGCAGGCAATGCCATATTTGTTTAAATCCCACAACATTGCTTCCCCTTCTACACCACGAATGCTTACCAAAATCGTATTGGGCACACGCAAGGCACGATTGCCCACGACAAAAACATCTGGAATCTCTAGTAATGCGTCTTCTAGTCTATCACGCAAATGACGCACATTATTGCGTTCAAAGTCCAAATATAAATTTGCTTGTCGCATTGCTTCACCTAGAGCTACAATGTAAGGCACATTGAGTGTTCCGCTGCGTCTGCCGCCCATATGCTCTCCTCCGTGGAATAAGGGAGTGAGTTTGACGCCTTTGCGAATGTAAAGCCCACCGATTCCTTTAGGTGCGTGGAATTTATGCCCGCTGAAACTCAAGAAATCTACTTGTGCCTTTTGCACATCTACGGGAATCTTTCCGATTGCTTGCACTGCGTCAGTGTGGAAAAGCACACCTTTCTTTTTGCAAATTGCGCCAATTTCTTCAATGGGGAAAATAATCCCTGTTTCGTTGTTTGCCCACATAATGCTAACCAAAGCGGTTTTATCTGTGATGGCGTTTTCTACCGCACTTGCGTCTAATGTGCCGTTTTCTCCAATGGGGAGATAGGTTACTTCTACGCCTAGAGTTTCTAAGAATTGACAGGTAGAGCGAATTGCAGGGTGTTCTACTTGTGTTGTGATAATATGGTTTTTTGCGCCTTGGCGCAAAATGTCAAAATACACTCCTTTTAATACCCAATTATTGCTCTCTGTTGCACAAGAAGTGAGGATAATATCGTCTTCATCGTGTGCATTTATTCCCTCATAGAGATGATTAAAAGCCTCACGAATTGCGGTATGCGTTTCTGTTCCGAAATGATGTAAAGAATTTGGATTGCCATATTTTTGACAAAAATAAGTATCCATTAACTCTTTGGCTTGTGGGTCTAACATCGTGGTAGCGTTATTATCTAAATAAACTCTTTTGGATTCCATATTGCTCCTTGAATTATATTTTTTAGTTTTTATTCAAATTTTGCTTGAAATCTAGCAAAATAACTTTTGGCTTTTACCCTAAAAAAGCTTAATGTAATCTTACAAAAGAGGATTCTTTATCGCGTATGGCTCGCGTCATCGCCACGAACCTCAAGTATGCAAGAGGATAGATTGCCACGATTCTATTGCATAGAATCTTGCAATGACGCAGTGGAATACGCAATGCGTGCAATATTATAGATTGCCACGAAAATTTTTTAAATTTTCTCGCAATGACACAAGTTGTGTATTTCATTTATGCTGAATCGTAGATTGCCACGAAAGCCTAAAGGTTTTCTCGCAATGACATTTTTCACTGCGTCCTTGTGAGGTTTTAGCCGAAGCAATCCATAATCTTGCAAACATAAAATCCACAAAAGCGAGATTCTTTATTTAGTGCCACGATTCCTTGCGGAATTTCGCAATGACGATATAACTATTTCAGTCATTGCGAGGAGTGTAACGACGCAGCAATCTATAATCCAAAATCTCGCCTTTAACTTTAAAGATTCCATTGTAAGAGTTCCTGTATTTAAATTACAGATTGTTACGACTTCTTACGAAGCCTCGCAATGACAAACTAAAGTTTAAAAACTTGCTTGCAAGGATAACTCCTTAACGATTCCAAATTTTTTATAAAATTTTCATTTTAAAAATAAATTTTAGATTTTTTAGTTATAGTTTTGGAATCTTAATCTTAAGGGACAAAGAATGAATGCAATCAGTCAAAATAGTGGAATCTATGGCGGTTTTAATGCTTTGAATCTTGGGCAAAGTGGAGTAGAAACTAATGCGCAAAACGCGGCTAGGGCTAGCGTTGTACAAGGAGGTTTAGAGGGCTCTAATGTGGATTTAGCGCAAAATATGATTGGGCAAATGACGGCACAAAATGGCGTGAGTGCCAATGTGCAGACGATTCAAACCGCAGATTCTATGCTGCAAACTTTATTAGACATCAAAGCATAAGTATTTTGAAATCAATTGAAATGCAATATAAGGGTGGTAAATGGTAGATTATGGGATTGAATATTGGGGAAAAGATGATTTTATCATTGAAGATGGACAGGTAAAGGTCAATTACAAAAGCAAGCCCGCATTGATTAATATTGTCAAACAAGTGCGTGAAGAGGGCTATCGTGGTCCGCTTTTGGTGCGGTTTCCTCACTTGATGAAAAAGCAAGTAGAAAAGATTTTCACAAACTTTGAAAGCTCTATTAAAGAATATCATTATAAGGGCAAGTTCAAGGCGGTTTTTCCAATCAAAGTCAATCATTATCCAAACTTTGTATTGCCCCTAATGGAAAATACAACCCAACGTTGCTATGGATTAGAAGCAGGGAGCAAATCAGAATTGATTATCGCAATGGCTTATACCAACGAGAATGCGCCTATCACGGTCAATGGCTTCAAAGACAAGGAAATGATTTCGCTTGGGTTTATTGCGGCGAAAATGGGACACGACATTACCTTGACGATTGAGGGTTTAAACGAGCTTGAAACAATCATTGAGGTTACCAAAACTTTTGGGAAGCCTTATCCTAAAATCGGGCTTAGAATCCGATTGCATAGCACAGGCATTGGGATTTGGGCGAAGAGTGGAGGGATTAACTCCAAATTTGGCTTGACCGCAAGCGAGCTTGTAGAAGCCATTTCGTTATTGCGCAAAAACGACTTGCTAAACCAATTTACGATGATTCATTTTCATATTGGTAGTCAGATTAGTGATATTTCTCCACTCAAAAAAGCCTTGAGGGAAGCGGGGAATATTTATGCAGAGCTTCGCAAAATGGGGGCAAAAAAGCTAAATAATGTCAATATTGGCGGCGGATTAGCCGTAGAATACGCACAACACGAGCACCAACAGAATCGTAATTATACGCTTGCGGAATTTAGCGGAGATGTGGTTTTTACCCTCAAGGAAATTGCGAAAAACAAAAAAGAGCCAGAACCAAATATTTTTATAGAATCCGGACGCTATGTCTCTGCAAGCCACGCGGTGCTGATTGCTCCTGTATTGGAGTTATTCTCTCAAGAATATGATGAAAAGGCTTTGCACTTAAAAGACAAAAATCCTCCTTTGGTGGAGGAGCTCTTGGATTTGTATAACACCATTAACGAACGTTATGCGATAGAATATCTGCACGATAGCTTAGAGCATATGGAATCTTTGCTGACACTCTTTGATTTGGGTTATATTGACTTGCAAGACCGCAGTAACACAGAAGTGCTTGTGCATTTGATTATTAAAAAAGTCATCAAGATTCTAAAGCATAAAAACCATAGCGATATTATTCGGATTCAAGAACAAGTGCAAGAACGTTATTTGTTGAATTGTAGCTTTTTTCAAAGTTTGCCGGATTATTGGGGATTGGCGCAGAAATTCCCTGTGATTCCGCTAGATAGATTAAATCGCCGCCCCACGCGTTCGGCTAGCCTTTGGGATATTACTTGTGATAGCGATGGAGAGGTAGCATTTGATAAAAACGCTCCTTTGTTTTTACACGATATTGATGTCAAGGAAGAGGAATACTTTTTGGGATTCTTTTTGGTTGGTGCATACCAAGAAGTGCTTGGAATGCAGCATAATCTTTTCACGCACCCGACAGAATTTAGTGTCGTGTTTGATGAAGAGGAGGGCGGGTATCGCATTGAAAATTTGCTAGAATCGCAAACGATTTTAGATGTGCTAGAGGATTTGGATTATGATACCAAAGAGATTGAACGTTGTTTGAAACAACGTTTAGAGGATAGCAAGGAGATTTCAGAGGATACCAAGAAAGAAGTCTTGGGGCAACTTTATGTGATGCTTAGCGAAAATGGTTATCTAAGGACGGTGTTTAAAAGCGAAGGAGAGAAATCTTGAATTATGCCACAACACTTTTTGGCACTATCAAAGAGGATTTTGCGGTAATTTTAGAAAAAGACCCAGCGATTAATTCTAAGATTGAATTGTTTTTCAACTATCCCGGATTGATTGCCTTAGTGCATTATAGAATCGCACATAGACTTCATAACAAAGGCTTTAGGGCATTAGCTAGAATCCTTATGGGAATTACGCAGTGGCTTACGAATGTAGATATTCACCCCGCGTGCAAAATCGGGCATCGTGTTTTTATTGACCACGGACACGGGGTAGTGATTGGGGAAACGGCGGAAGTGGGCAATGAAGTGACGATTTATCAAGGGGTGAGTTTGGGCGGAGTGAGTTTAGAGCGCACCAAAAGACACCCCACAATTGAGGATTATGTCATCATCGGCGCGGGGGCTAAAGTGCTAGGAAATATTATCATCGGGGCGCATTCCAAGATTGGAGCAAACTCTGTCGTGATTCGTCCTGTGCCGCCTAATTCCACAGCAGTTGGAATCCCTGCCAAAAATATCATCAAGGGTATGAGTGATGACTTAAACAAGATTCCAGATATTCAATACCAACTCTTTAATTATTTACAAAAACGTTTGGAGTTATTAGAATCTGTCGCCCCCAAGAATATAGAATATATAGAATCCCGCAAAAAGCTAGAGACTTTGTATCAAGAATTTTTAAAGGTGAAATTTTAAGGGTGTCTATAATGAAGCATACCCGCAATTCTACCTTTATTATTGCGATTCTCTAATCTTGTCGTTGGGATTCCCCACCTCGTCATTGCGAGATGCGAAGCAATCTATAATATAGCAAAAAGTAAATTTTGTAATGAAATCGTTAAGGCTAATTCTACATTATAGATTGCCACGCATTTTTGCAAAATGCTCGCAATGACGAAATAGTAGAATCCTAAGTATGCTTGGATTTAGATTGCCACGAATGCTACGCATTCTCGCAATGACAAAGTAGAATACGCAATGACGCAAGGGCGGAATCTCACTTTAGAATCTTGCCTCTTCAAATTAGGATTCTATAAAAGAAAATTATAAAAGTTTAATATTGAATTTAAAAAAATTATAAATTTTATATATAATTTCAAAATTTTAATGCTAGAGGTGTCAAGTGGATAAGCTATTGATAATCATCTATGTTTTGGCTATGGCGGTAGTCTCTGGGATTGTTTTAAATAAGCTTAAGATTCCAGCGATTATTGGATATATTGTTACAGGGACGCTGACGACTTATATTTTTGGGTTTCATGTGCAGGATTCTGTGGATGTAAACGAAGCCGCAGAACTTGGAATCGTGTTTTTAATGTTTATGATTGGGCTTGACTTTAGTTTCAAAAAAATCACACAAATGAAGCAGGAAGTCTTGCTCTTTGGCGGATTGCAAATTGGAATCTCCATTGCCGCCTTTTTTGTAATTTGCCATTATTTGCTAGGATTCAACCTAGATACTTCTATCATTCTTGCAAGTGCAGTGAGCTTATCTTCTACTGCTATTGTCTTAAAAAGTCTTAATGAAGCGAATCAAACGAGAACGCCTTATGGGACGGCTTCTGTCGGTATTTTGGTTTTTCAAGATATTGCAGTGATTCCGATTCTGCTGATGATTAAGCTCTTGAGCAATCAAGATTTGAGTATGGGAGAAATGCTGCTTAGCACAGGAGTTTCAGCTGTTATTGTGCTTTTGTTGTTAATCTTGCCGGGGAGATTTTTGGCACGTATCGTCTTGCGCTCTAGTGTCAAGATGAAAACAGATGAAATTTTCGTGGGCGCGGTGCTTTTGATTGTATTAGGCTCGGCTTATCTTAGCAAATACTTCGGTTTCTCCCTCTCACTTGGGGCATTTTTGGCGGGAATGATTGTTTCAAATTCTCCCTTTAAACACCAAGTGGCAAGCGTGTTGGTTTATTTTCGTGATTTGCTTTTAGGAGTGTTTTTTATCACCATTGGTATGCAAGTCAATGTGATATTTTTGGCTAAGTATTTTCTCATTATTTTAATCCTTGTCGCTTTAATGTTGCTCATAAAAACCCTTATCGTGTTTGCGTTTTTGAGCTTTTTTAGAGGGGCGAAAGTGGCAATGCGTATCGCGCTTTCTCTCTCGCAAATCGGGGAATTTTCTTTTGCGATTTTTTTACTTGCAAGTCAGCATAAAATCCTGAATCTCCAATTAGATGGAGGGATTTTAAATTGGATTTTTGGAAGCCAATTCACGGCTTCTATCACTCCAGAAGAGATTTATCAATTCCTTACTTTAATGGTTATTTTTTCTATGATTGCCACTCCTTTTATTTTGGATAGGTTAGATGTGTGCGTGAAGTTTGCTTTAAAAATCTTTAGGATTCCGCTAAAGGTTGCAAAAATCGGCAGTAAAGCAGGAATTGGTCAGAAATCACAAGCCGAGCAGCATAGCGAAGTGGTGATTTGTGGGTATGGGGTTTTGGGCAAAAAGGTGCTAGAGTTTTTTAGCGGCTGCGATGTTACCACGCTTGTCGTGGATTCTAATTATGAACGCGTGGAAGAGGGGATTAAAAAGGGTTGCAATATCGTCTATGGCAATATCACAGACAAAATGATTTTTAGGGAGATTGAAGTTGAAAAGTCTAAAGTCGTCATCTTGTGCGTAGAATCGCCTCTGGCAATTGAAAAGGCGTGTCGTCATATTATGGACATTTCTCATCATATCAAAATCATTGCCCAAACAGACGAGGAGGCAATAGAGGCAGATTTAAAAGGAATCGGGCTTGAGGTAGTCAATGGTAATCGTGAGATAGCAACAATGCTTGCAAATTTGGCATTAGAAGCGATTCAAGAATCTAAAGAAATGGGGATAGGTGAGGAAGAGGAAAAATAGCTTAAAAAGTGGGAATTTATTATTCCTTAATTTAAACTTAGTTATAATAATTAAATTTTAATCATAATGGTAAGAAATGAAATCGTATCCTGAAAATTTTGCAAAACTTGTAGAATCTTTAGAAAAACTCCCAAGCATTGGCAGAAAATCTGCTATGCGTTTGGCATATTTCTTGGCATTTGAGGATAAATTTAGCGCACTTAGCCTTGCGCATAACATTGAATGCTGTGCGCAGCAATTACGCGTTTGTGAGGAATGCGGCGGAATCTCTAATGATACGATTTGCGCAATTTGTAGCGATAGAGCACGCAACAATGGCGAATTATGTGTCGTTGCGAATCCAAGAGAGATTTTTTTGCTAGAAGAGAGCGGAGAGTTTCTTGGCAAGTATTTTGTGATTGGAAGTCTTGAGAGACTAGACTTAAAACACTTAGAACAAATCATACAAAAGCATCAGATTCGGGAGGTTATTTTTGCCTTTAGTCCGACTTTAGGCAATGAAAGCGTAATGCTGTATTTGGAGGACAAATTAGAGCATTTGGGATTACAATTTACTAAAATTGCGCAAGGTGTTCCCACAGGAGTGAGTTTAGAGAATGTAGATCAGCTTTCTATCATTCGCGCTTTGCAATCGCGGGTGAAAATTTAAATAAAAGGGGAAAAATTGTCAGAAATTATTAATAATTTGCATTTATATATTATCGCAATCGGGATTATTTTGTTTATTAGCGTCTATGCGAGTAAGATTTCAGAAAGAGTCGGTTTTCCTCTATTGCTTGTATTCTTGATTTTGGGAATGCTCTTAGGAAGTGAGGGGATTGTTGGGATTAAATTTGATAATACACTTCTTGCGCAAGCGGTGGGTTCTGTCTCGTTAATCTTTATTCTTTATAGTGGGGGGCTAGATACGCATTGGGGACAAATTAAGCCCGTAGTCGTTAGCGGTGTGATATTGGCGACATTGGGCGTTTTGATTACGGCTATTATTTTGGCTTGTTTTATTTATATAATGTGGGGCGTTTCTGTTTTGGAGGCTTTATTGCTTGGCTCTATTGTGTCTTCTACGGACGCGGCTGCAGTGTTTATGATTTTTCGCTCACACAAAATCAACTTAAAGCATAACATTAAACCACTTTTGGAGTTAGAATCTGGAAGTAATGACCCAATGGCGATTTTTCTAACCATTACGATTTTGCAACTTATTGTAATGACCAATGCAACTTCCGCAATAGAATGGATTGTGCAATTTGTCGCGCAATTTGCTATTGGGGGTGCAGTGGGATTGCTTTGTGGCTACACTTTCCCAAAAATCTGCGAAAAACTCAATATTTCTCAACCCGGTCTTTATCCTCTCATTAGCGTAGCGTGGCTTTTTGTGATTTTTGGGCTCTCAATGATGTTAAAGGGCAATGGCTATTTGAGTATTTATATTGCTGGGATTTTGACAAACAAATTCGCCTTTCCTTACAAATCGCACATTATTGCTTTTCACGATGCGATTGCTTGGATGATGCAAATCCTCGTGTTTTTGGTTCTTGGGTTGCTCGTATTCCCCTCACAGCTTCCGGAGATTGCGTTGCCTGCTTTAGTTTTGGTCTTTATCCTAATGTTTGTTGCGCGTCCTATTAGTGTTTTTGTTTCTTTGGCAAAGAGTCGGTACAATAGGAAAGAAAAGGCGTTTATCTCGTGGGTTGGCTTGCGTGGGGCAGTGCCAATTATCCTTGCGACTTATCCTTTCGTCTATGAGTTAGAACAATCACAACTAATTTTTAATGTCGTATTCTTTATGGTGCTTGTGTCTGTTTTGGTACAGGGTATGACTCTAGGCTTTGCTGCGCGGTATTTAGGCATTATTGAGGAAGATGAGAAAGACTAGGTTTGCTTGAATTTAGAATCTCATCAATTTTTTTTAAGATTCTATTGCTAGCAATGTGGATTGCAAGGAAGCAATAGAATCTTGCAATTGCTCAATATATGCTATCACTCTAGCGGAATCCTAATTCT